>JANRKD010000006.1:0-90408 GCA_033763655.1 Alphaproteobacteria bacterium | reverse complement strand
AAAAAACCCTGAAAAAACGCGCAACTGATTTGGGGCGCGAAGCGTTTATTGAAGAATGTAACAAAATCACGGCTGAAGCACGCGCTGAGTTCCGCAACTTGTTTGAATCTGTGGCACTTTCGGTGGATTGGAAGCAGGAATACCAGACCATCAGCCCTGAATCGCGCAAAATTTCGCAAATGTCGTTCCTCGATTTATATCAGAAGCAGGAAGCATATCGCAAAAAAGAACCATTTTATTGGGACCCAGTCGATCAAACCGCAATCGCAACTGCAGAAATTGAAGAAAAAGAAATCGCCAGCCATTGGAATGATATCCAGTTCCGAGTGGTGAGTAGCGAGTGGCAAGAGGAAACACCCGCAATTCGCAACTCGGAACTCGCAACTATTACTATTGGCACCACACGCCCTGAACTGATCCCCGCATGTGTTGCTGTGTTTTATCACCCTGAAGATGCGCGCTATCAGCACCTCAAAGGTAAATTCGCAGTTACACCACTCTTTAATGTGAAAGTGCCACTGCTTGCCGATGAGGCAGTGAAAATGGATAAAGGCACCGGCCTTGTGATGTGCTGTACCTTTGGTGACGACACCGATAAGCAATGGTGGCGTGAGCATAAATTGCCGATGCGTGTAGTGCTCGATAAATTTGGCCGCATGCGCTTGAAAGATAAAGACTGGCTGCAACCACTCGACTCACGACTCTCGACTCTCGACTCACTAAAAGTTTCTAACGCTGACCCGAAACACCCAGGCGCACGCCAGAAAATTATCGAGTTTATCCGCGAAGCTGGCCTGCTCGTGAAACAAGACCCAATCACCCATGCCGTGAAATGCGCCGAGCGTTCCGGTGCGCCGATTGAGATTATGGATACATGGCAGTGGTATATTAAAGTGTGCGATAAGAAAGATGCACTGCTTGATAAAGCACGCCAGTGTGTGTGGCGGCCTGAGTTCATGCGCCTGCGTATTGAGCAATGGATCGAAGGCTTAAACCAAGATTGGTGCATCAGCCGCCAGCGTTATTTCGGTGTTCCATTCCCGGTGTGGTATTCAAAACGTGCAGGCGAAGAAGGTAAAATTCTGGTTGCTGATAAAGACCAACTGCCTGTGAACCCGCTGGTTGATTTGCCAAAGGGCTACACGAAAGATGAAGTAACACCCGATATGGATGTGATGGATACATGGGCGACCAGCTCTGTTTCGCCACAACTTTCATCGAAAGCCATCAATAAAGATTTTGCGGTGGATTATGCGCGCCACCAGCAGTTATTTTCTGCTGATTTGCGCCCACAGGCGCATGAAATTATTCGCACTTGGGCGTTTTACACAATCGTAAAAGCGCATCTCCATGAAAATACCATTCCATGGAAAAACCTGATGATTTCCGGCTGGTGTTTGGCCGAAGATAAATCGAAAATGAGCAAATCCAAAGGCAATGTCGTCACCCCGGTCGCCCTCATCGAGGAACGCGGGACGGATGCGGTGCGCTACTGGGCAGGCACCTCGCGCCTCGGGATGGATACGGCCTTCTCGCCGGATCTTCTCAAAATCGGCAAGAAGCTCGTCGGCAAACTCTGGAACGCGACCGCCTTCGCCGCCATCCATTTAAGCAAGCTTGAGCACGCGCCCACCACCGCCGCGACGGATAGCGCCATCACCGAAACACTCGACCGCTGGATTTTAAGCCGCCTCAGCCAGACCGTGGCGGAAGCGACGGAAGCCTTCGCGCGCTACGAATATGCCGACGCGCTCGACGCCACCAACCGCTTCTTCTGGGCGGATTTCTGCGACAACTACCTCGAACTCATCAAGAAACGCGTCTATAATGAGGATGGCTCCGCCACGCCCGCCGCGCAGCAATCCGCCGTGCGCACCCTCTCCTACGTGCTCGACGGGATTTTGAAATTATACGCGCCGTTCGTGCCACATGTGACGGAGGAGCTTTACTCCCACATCTTCGCCGATAGCTACGCCGCAAAAGGCTCGCTGCATGCGATGGGGCAATGGCCAAACGCCGCCGATTATCCGGCAGATGAAACCGCGCTCCGCATAGGAAAAGACGCCGTCATCATTCTTGAAGCCATCCGCAGCGAGAAATCAGAAGCCAAAAAATCAATTAAGTATCCTGTTGAAAAAGCTGCCATCTCAACGCAACGCTCCTACGACATCAGCCTGCCCGACCGCGAAAGCGTTGCGCGTGACATCGAGGGTGCGGGCAATCTCACGGGGAAGCTTATTTGGAATCACGCGCAAATAGATGGCCTTGTTACTGAAGGCACGACCCTCGCGGAAATTACCCTCGCCGCCGAGGCCGGCTCGTAGGCGAATAATCCCCAAACGAAGCGAATTGACACTATATTTGCCAAAAATGATGTTTTTGTCATCAAACTGTCATCAGTCTGGGTTAGGGTGAAGGCTGAATAAACCCCGCACCGCAGGGAACCCGTGGAAGAAAAGAAGACGCATCCGATCTTAAAGCGCGACGATTTCGCCTTTGGCATCAGCCTCAGCGAATTCGTGGTGTCGGTGGCGGTCGGCCTCGGCAGCGGCCTGGCGACGGCGGCAAAATCCATCCGCGATATTTTCCATGACGATATAAAAAAATCTTCTGCCTTTAAGGAACATTTTGAGAGCAGGCAGGCCCAGCTTGATGCTCCCAAACTGGAAAATTTCTCATCGAAGTTCGAATACTGGACCCATAAACGTGAACTTAAACGCGAAATCGCCAAAGAATACGACGACCTGGTATTTAAGCATCACAAGGTGCGCAAAGGCATGTTTCTGGGCGCGCTCGACCGCTACCAGAACCTCAGTCCACATTCGAGAACCAACCTCTATTTCCACGGCGCGGTTGGCGCAGTCCTCGGCACGGCGATGACGCTCTCGTTCTTCAATGGCGTCGCCACGCGCGATAAAATCGACCGCATCGCCTCCGCCACCGGGGCTGACCGCGAAGTTTCCTAGTACAGAGTCGAGCGGTTAGGGTCGAGCGGCGAGAGTCGCGTGGTGAAGCCGTGTAGCACCACCTGCGCACCGCACGTCGTTGCGAGGCCAGTCGAAGCCTCGCCGCATCATCGATGCGGCAGCGCGGGTGCGGGTCTACGCTTGCGCTTACGAAGGAGCGACTCCCCTTGCTGGCGACTGAGCTACTACCGCTTCCCTCCCCTAACCCCTCACGCCTGCGGGAGGGGGATACTCCCCGAATGGCGATTATTCACTTCCTTTAACTGGCTACTGGCTACTGGCTACCGGCTACTGACTACTAAGCGCGGTTGCTGAACAGATCCTCGATATCGAGCTGCTGCTGCGCTGGCTCCTTCGCCTTGCGTGCGGGCTTGGCCTTCAGGGTCATTGCCGTGCTTTCAGCCTTGGCCGGGCGGGCGATGATATGATCGCGCACAATGCGCACCGGCGCGCCCGTCAGCCGGTCGATGAAGCTTGCGGCCTGCGCCGTCAGCACCTCGCGCGAGGCATCTTTCGGGTTCAACATGAAGTTCAGCCACAGGCCGCGAATCAGTGCATGCAGCTGCGTCGCCGCGTTGCGCGCCTCCTCAAGCGAACCGCCGAGCAATTGCGCCAGCGCCGCCGTCAGGGCGTTTTCGATTTTAGCATCCGCCGCCTCAAGCTGGTTGCGGTAGGCGGTTTGCGTGGCCGCATGCCCCCAGAATGCCGACATGACGTTCAGGCGGCGTGCCGAGCACAGCTTTTTGCCAAAATGCACCGCAATCAGCGCATCCACCCGCGCGCGGCCTTCGTCGCCCGCTTTGGCAAATGCTTCACCCCACTCCGCCTCGTATTCCTCGATGAGCGTTTTCAAGGTTTCACGCAGCATGATTTCCTTGCTGGTGAAATAAAAATTGATAATGCCGCGGCTCATACCCGCGCCCTTGCTGATATGGGTAATGGTGGTTTCCATCAGCCCACGTTTGGCGATGGATTCGAGCGCCGCTGCGATGAGTTGTGCCTTGCGCTTATCCTTGACGTTTGCCCGTGACATAGGAAACCCCCGGCTGAGATTGATTTCATTGGCAATATGTTCAACCAATTTCTAGCGCAAGCTCCGTTGAATGCAAGTACAAAAAAACAACTGCCCTACTGCCGGTCAGCCAGCCCAAGCTCTGTCGGCGTGAAGCGCTCCGCCTTGTTGCAGAACTGGCAATGGACGCTGGCCGCGCCCTCCACAATCATATCGGCGCGGTCGGCAAGCGGCATCCCCATCAGCATCGCGGCGATGCGCTCGCGCGAACAGCGGCAACCGACATGCAGCGCGTGCGGCTCATAGACCCGTACCCCCGCTTCGTGAAACAGGCGGTAGAGCAACGCCGGGGCGTCCAGCAGCGGATCGAGCAATTCTTCGTCTGTCACGGTGGCGAGCAACGCCTTGGCATAGCGCCAGGCTTCGAGGTTTTCTTCCGTGGCTGCCTCGCCCGCTTCAGGCATCCGTTCGACCATGATGCCCGCCGCGCTCCACGGCGCCTGCACGCTCACGGCGAGGCGCAGCTCCACATCCAACTGTTCGGAGAGCGTAAAATAATGCCCGAACGCCTCGGCGATGGAATCACCGTTCAGCTCGACAATGCCCTGATAGCGCTGCATGCCCGCGCCGGGGTCGAAGGTGATGGCAAGATACGCCCCCTCGCCCACCAGCGCACGCGGAGTCGGCGCGGCAAGCGCGGCGATGGCAACCGCCGCTTCGTCGGAAACCTCGGCATAGCCGCGCATCGCACCGCCATAGACCGCATCGACCACCACCAGCGGCACCAGCCCCTTACCGCGAATCTGGATGGTGAGTATCCCCTCCGGCTTGAGGCTGGAGGAAAGCATCGCCGCTACCGCCAGCAGTTCGCCCAGCATCTGCACCACCGGCGGCGGGTAATCGTAGCGCGCAAGGATGGTGGAGGCGACGCCACCAAGCCGCGCCACCCGCCCGCGCACCTGCGCGCCCTCGATCATGAAGGGGGTCAGCAGATCGGCAATCATCACAGCATGGCTCATGGCGCGGCATTAGCCGAGCACGCCCGTGATGGGAAGAGAAAAAACGCCCCGCCTCAGCGCGGCAACGGCACACGCCACGCCTTCGGCCACCAGAACCAACGACGCACATGCAACCGCTCGCGCAGCGGCGTTTTGACCACAATCATCAGGATGCCGATGGAAAGCAGACACCAGACGGCGGGCCACTCGTTGAGATTATCGGTCGTCATCCGCGCGAGGAACGGCCCCATCACATAGTGGAAGAGAGTCACCCGCCACGAGCCATAGAGCAGCGGCAACACCAACCAGGTCAGCACATAGGTCGGGTAGCCGTAGCTTGGGAAACCGCTGCCGGTCAGCGGCTCCGAAAGGCGGACGAGATAATTCCCCAACCCGTTGGCGGGCACCTCCCACGCGATATGCCACGACCCGCTGACCGAGCATAAGCGCTCGGCGCACAGAGGCCGCAATGGATCGCACTGCCCCGCCCACTCGAACGGGAAGAGCTGGATAATCATCACGATGGCGGAAATGAAACAGGCGCCATAAACCCAGACGGCGATTTTTTTGCGCACGGCGGCAGGCACAAAATACAGCGACAGCATATTGATGAAAAATGGCTGGAAGGTAATATGCAGATACCCGAGCAAGGTCGCGATTTGATTGGAGGGCAGCGCGCATTCATCAATCACGCTGTAGGTGAAGGCTTGCAACGCCTCCATCATCGAAAAATAGAAAAGCGCCAGCCATAACGGCGCCGGCTCACGTTGATAGGCAGCATAGCCTGCGGTTGCAAACCCCGCACATGCCAGTACCGCCGATGCCTCTCCGCTCCAACACATAGGCGGCGACTATATGGCGAACCCCACAGGCGGGGGCAAGCTGATTTTCTTGCGGCGACTTAAATAATCGTCGTCGCATACAAAATCGTAACCACCAGCAGCGCCCCGACCGCAAGGTGAGATGCGCCCGTTTCGCTGCGCCCGAATTCATGGAAGAATTTTGCAAATCGCGTGTTTTTCATGTTGCCTACCCTCAAAAAAGTTGGTGTGAACTTCACTTCTTTTTTTGTTTTTTATCGGAACGGGATTGATTCGCAGAAACCATTAACAATTTCATCCAAAATCATTAATGAATGTTAAGCTTCGTAGCAGAAAATTTAACTCCCGTCAAAATCATGCGCATTACAATATATTTACTTTGATGACTTCCCACACCAGCCCCAGCCTTTCTGCGCGAAAACGATAACAATCGCAATCCGCCCGCTGCAATCTGTGCGCGTGAAGTGACGCAAGCCGAACAATCACCGCGCGCAGCCACCCAGCAAAAAAATGCGCCCGGACAGGCCGCACGGCACCGCTTGCACTTGCCGCCACTCTGGACTATCATGCCTGCCCGGATTGGGATGGCCGCAGAACCCACCGTCCCTCGCAACCCCTTTTACAAGAGGCCACCATGACCTTCACCCTGCCCCCGCTGCCTTTCGCGAAGGACGCCCTCGCCCCGCATATTTCGGCGCAGACCTTTGATTTCCACCACGGCAAACACCACAATGCCTACGTCACCAAGCTCAACGAGCTGATTGCAGGCACCGAGTTTGAAAAAGCCACGCTTGAGGACATTATTCTGGCCGCCGCGAAAGACAGCAGCAAAGCCGCTTTGTTTAATAACGCCGCGCAGCACTGGAACCACAGCTTCTTCTGGCAATGCCTGACGCCAAATGGCGGCGGCAAACCCACCGGCGACCTCGCTAAAAAAATCGACAGCGACCTCGGCGGTTACGAAAAATTCGCCGCCGATTTCAAGGCCGCCGCACTGGCGCAGTTCGGCTCGGGCTGGGCATGGCTGGTGAAAGACGCCGCCGGTAAACTCAAAATCACCAAAACCGCCAATGCCGACCTGCCGCTGGCGCATGGCGAAACGGCGCTGCTCACCGTCGATGTCTGGGAGCATGCGTATTACCTCGATTTCCAGAACCGCCGCCCGGATTTCGTGCAGACCGTGCTCGATAAGCTCGTGAACTGGGATTTCGCCGCCGCCAACTTCGCAGGCACCCCGTTTAAAATCGCAGCGTAATGTTTTGAGGATTATAAGCCGTTGCAAGATAGTGTGGCGGGGAAGTGAGCTCAGGAGTGGGTTCAGCTTTGCTTTGTGTCTGACTGTAAACACGCTTCGCCAGCGCTAACAAAGCTTTTGTTTCTCCTTCAGAAAGTGGCACGGAAGTGGGTTGTGCGTTATTTTTTCCGCTGGGCACAAAGGGCGACCCAGCCTGAGCGATACCATCAAGATTATTACAGAGATGGTCAAGCCCGACGACTGTATTATAGGTCTTATGTATAGGCGCTTCTTCCAAAACAACTCCATTCGCACGGAGCAACTCAATCGTGGCATCTCCCCCAAAAGGAATAACACTGGTTGTCCCGATGGCCACCACTGCAGCATAATCAGCAATTGCGCCAAGCGTATCCCCACGCCCTAATTTATCATACGCGCGCTGGGCCACATTTTGAGTGAGCGTAAATGTACCGATTCCTGGTGTGCGCAGCTTTACCCCATCAAGAAGAATTTCTTTTTCAACGGCATCAATTGCCTCTCTGATTTCAGGATTTCTACGCGCATCTTCATAGAGAACGCTACACACCTCCCCATCATAATGGCGAATTTTTTCAACTATTGCTTGGACTTTAGCATCCAATCCCACATCACCGTTTGGATTTTTTTCCATCCTGAAGCACCCTAAAGTCAAAAGACCGAATGTTCTCACAGTAACACGGGAAGAATGAAAAAATTGTTACAGTTTCATGACATTTACACCGCCAGCCGCAGCGCGGCAGCGACGCGACGCTCCTCACCCAGCAGGATGTTGAAGGTGCGGCAGGCCGCGCCCGTATCCATACTATCGACGCCAACACCGCGCTCCTTCAGCGCGCGGCGCAGTTCGGGCGCAAGCATTTCGTGGCGCGCGCCGGTGCCGATGAGAAAAATTTCCGGCATCGGCGTTGCTTCCAACAGCGGCAAAAGTGCGGCGAGGCTAAGCTCCCCGCTCCACGACAGCGTGCGTGTCGGCAGCACCAGCACGTGACTTTCGTAACTATCCTGACCGATGCGAAAGCCCGTCGCCCCGTAGGAGCGCACCAATTGCACTTGCGCGCCCAACTGTGGCATGATGTCCTGCATGGTTCTCTCCGTGTTATTGCCTGCAGCCGCCCGCTCCTTCGCCGCTAACCGCGCCTAAATCGGAATCCGCTTTGGCTTGGTGCGGCGCGCCCAGAACACGATCAGCATGCGGCAGAAGAGAATCGACGCGAACATCGAACTGAGGATGCCGATGGTCAGCGTCACCGCGAAGCCTTTCACCGCCCCGGCACCGAGCGTGTAGAGCAGGCCGGCGGCGATCAGCGTCGTCAGGTTGGAGTCAAAAATCGTACCAAAGGCCAGCTTGAAGCCGGACTCAATCGAGGCCAGCGGGCTTTTGCCGTAACGGATTTCGTCGCGGATACGCTCGAAAATCAGCACGTTGGCGTCCACCCCCATCCCCATGGTGAGCACGATACCCGCAATACCCGGCAGCGTCAGCGTCGCCTGCATCAGCGACATCGCACCGAGCACCGTGGTCAGATGCACCGCGAGGCCGAGATTGGCGAATACCCCAAACAGCCCATAGGAAAGCAGCATGAACACCACCACCAACCCCACGCCAAGAATGCCCGCCAGCGTACCGGCGTTGATAGAATCCTGCCCGAGGCTAGGGCCGACCGAGCGTTCCTCCACCACGTGAAGCGGCGCGGGCAATGCCCCCGCGCGCAGCAGCAACGCCAGCTCGTGCGCCGATTCGGTGGTAAAGTTACCCTCGATAATGCCGCGACCACCGAGAATCGCACTGCGAATCACCGGTGCAGTGATAACTTTGTTATCGAGCACAATCGCAAACCGCCTACCGACATTGGCCTGCGTAATATCACCGAATTTCTGCGCGCCGAGCGTGTTGAACTGGAATTCGACCACCGGCAACCCTTCGGAGAACGAGGCGTTGGCACCGGTGAGGTGCTCGCCGCCAAGGGCGACCTGATTAAACACCGCATAACGCGCGGGGTAACCCGTGGGCGCATCACCGGGTCCCTTGTCCGAAGGCAGGATCATCGTATCCGCAGGCACCACGTTACGCATCAGCGCATCGGGCGAGACGTCCTCGTTCACCAGATGGAAGGTCATTTTCGCGGTTTTACCCAGCAGGTGCTTTAACTGCGCCGGGTCGGCAAGGCCGGGCACCTGCACCACGATGCGGTCGCCGCCCTGACGCTGGACAATCGGCTCCTTGGTGCCGGTTTCATTGACGCGGCGGTTGACGATTTCAATCGATTGTTCGAGCAGGCGCAATTGCAGCGCCTTTAACTTCGCATCCTCGTAGTAAAAGCGGGTCAGGCCGTTCGCATCTTCGGTCGATAGATCGGGGTCTACTTTGCGGAACACATCTTCGAGCTTCACGCCCGCAGCGATTGTCTCCCGGCGGATGCGCAGGGAAACCTCGTTGCCGCTGGCGCGCAGCTCCGTATAGCCGATCTTCGCCTTGCGCAATTCCTCACGCAGGCCGTCGCGTACGTTACCGAAATGTTCGCGCCTATAGGCATCGAAATCAAGCTGTAGCAACAGGTGCGACCCGCCGCGCAGGTCGAGGCCAAGCGGCACCGTGTTTTTCGGCAGGAACCCGGGGAGTTTTGCCAGCAGCCCCGGCGGCAGGGCATTGGGCAACGCCGTGAGCATGAAAAACGCGGTGATAAGCATCACCATCGCCACTTTCCAGCGGGGAAAATCGAGCATGAACCTACCTCAGAAAAAATTCAGCCCCATCCATACAGCATCTGCCCGTGCTGACAAGCGCTACCGCGCAAAGGTGTGGATGAGATGCAGGTGGATAATTGCCACACGCCGGGCGCCTGACCGCGTTTAGTTGTCGTTGGCGACGCTATCGCGGCTCGGGACGGCATTATCGTTTTTATTGCCCGACGATTTTTTCTTTTCGCTGACGGCGGACACCGGCGCGCCGACCAGCCCGCTCACCGTCGATTTTACCACCGAGACTTCAACCCCACCGGCGATTTCAACCGTGATGGTATCGGCATCACCCAGCTTGGTGATTTTGCCGATAATGCCGCCTGCGGTCACAACTTTGTCGCCTTTTTTGAGGGCGGCCAGCGTCGATTGATGTTCCTTCAGGCGCTTCTGCTGCGGTTTGATGAGCAGGAAGTAGAACACCACAAAAATCATCACCAGCGGCAGGACGCTCGCAAACGGCGAACTGCCCAGCGGAGTGGCGGTAGCATCCGCCGTCGCCTGCGCGAACGCCGAAATCGGAGCAAATACCAGCAATGAGGCGAGAGGCGCGCGCATTATTTCAGCTTTGTTTCTTTGAATTCGACATGCTTGCGCGCGACCGGATCGTATTTCTTGAACGCCAGCTTTTCGGTCTGTTTGCGCGGATTGCGCTTTTTCACGTAGAAAAAGCCAGTATCGGCGGTCGATTCGAGTTTTACCAGTATTGTTGCTTTTTTAGCCATGATGGCCCCCTAATGTTTGAGGGGCGCTTTCTCGCGCATTTCGCGCCCCCTGTCAAGCCCCGATTCATGCAATTTATTGCTAAAAAAACCGGCCACGTTCAGGGCAGTAGCTAAACCCCCGCCCTGCGGAAGCCAAAAGAGGTGCGCGGCGGCAAGGCCGCAAACATCAGGCTGAGCGAATACCACAGCAGCAGCGCCGACCAGTTCGAGAAAAAGCTCTGCATCCCCATCAGTGGAAAGAAATGTTGCGCCAGCACCCCGACCGCCACCGCCGGCAGCAGCCGCGCCACCCCCTGCGTGCCACGCAGATGGCGCAGCGCCTCGCGCAGCAGCGTCGCGATGATGCCTGCAAAGAGCAGCAGCCCCACCAGCCCGGCTTCGGCGAACCATTCGGCAAAGGCATTATGCGGGTGCAGGCCACGGAACACAGGCCCCCCCGCCCCCGCATGCAGTTCGGGGCAGAAATCACGGAACCCGCGCAGCCCGACACCGTGCAGCCAGTGCTCCTGCCCTACCGTGAGGGCAGCCTGCACCAGCTGGCCATATTCACTTTGCGGGTAATGGCGCATGACGTTGAGCATCTCTGTCCCCCGCGTATGCACCCAGCTATCGGTTTCAAACAAAACCACCAGCGCCACAACGGAAAGCAGCCCCATCGCCAGTATCGGCAGGCGCAGGCGCTTTTCGGTGACAATCAGCAACCCGGCCGCCACCGTACAGCCCAGCGCGGTGGTCAGGAAGGCCGCCCGTTCGCCGGTAAAAATGATGGTGGCAATCACCGTCAGCAACAGCCCGAGGCTTGCCGCCGTCGCACGTTTCGAGCGCCGCACCAGCGCCGCCATCAGGCACAGGCCGATAATCGGCAGCAGCACCCTGCCCATGAAAATCCCCACCTTCGGAGAGTCGAACGGCCCCGTCAACCGCTGACTATACGCGATACGCGGGTTTCCGGTCAGCGAAACGCCCTGCGCCAGCTGCCATAATGTATCGAAGGCCACCAGCGCCAGCATCCCCGCCAGAATGACGGCCAGAGCGGTGCGGGCGGGTGCTGGTTGCAGCACGAAATAGCGCGCCGCCAGCAGCATCAGCGGCAGGCGGAACCACATCGCCGCACCAACCCACCCCGCGCCGGGGTTAGCGGCCAGCGGCGTCACCACCAGCAGCAGCCACGCCCACGCCACAAGGCAGGCCAGCGCAAATGGCTCATGCAGCCAGTGCCATTGCCGCAGACGCGCACTGCGCCAGAGGAACGTCAGCCCCATGATAGCGCCACAAATCTCGGCCCCGGCGCGGGCATAAATCAGCATCAGCGGCAAAAGGGCGCAGGCGATAAAGGCCACTGCCCATAACGGGTCGCGCCGGGCGAGGGTGAGGGTATCGCTGATAAAATCGGGCATCCGCATGGCTGGCTCGCGTTCGGGTTAAGCGGGAAACACCGCTACCAACCTTATACCGCAAGCAGGGCGTTCGGGGGCGTGGCAGCTAGTAGTTCATCGCCACTTGTTGCGGCAGCTTGCTTAGCGGGTCAACGGAATTCTTGCCCTCACGCACGGCGAAATGCAATTGCGGCGCGGCGGCGTTTCCCGTCCGCCCCACATAGGCAATCACGCTGCCGCCCTGCACCTGCGCACCCTTTTTTACCACAATACGGCTGGCATGCGCGTAGGAAGCCATCGTGCCGTCGGCATGGCGCAAAATCACGATATTACCGTAATTTCTGGCATCCTCGCCGACAAACGCCACCTCGCCCGATTGCGCGGCGTGGATGGGCGCACCTTCCGGCGCGGCAATCACGATACCTTCACTTGAAGCGCCGTTCGACTGCGGGCCGAATTTCTCGACAACCTGCCCCTGCACCGGCCATTGCCAGCGTGTCGCAGCCATCGGTGGTACTGCAGGCGCCTGCCTCTGCGCCATCACCGGCGCGGCGACTGTGTGGCTCTCGACGGGCAACGCAACGCTGGTGGCCGCCGCAAGGCTGCGCACCCCATTGCGGCCATAGAAGTTCTGGCTACGGTCATCCACCGCTGCCATTTCGGCTTTGTCGCAGCCCGAAAGAAAGACGGTGGTCAATATCATTAAAAACGCAACAGCAGATAAGCGCATGGCAACCCCTCAGCGTGATTGGGAGTGAGTATAAGCACATACTTGCCAAAACGACTCGGGGCTTGTTAAAAAATGCCCTTTTTATAGACCATTACCGCAATTACTTCACGTAATTTTTCTGCGGTTCATGATGGATAACACACAGAATAACTGAACGCAACGGCAATTAAACGCTCGCCGCGCGATTCCTCAAAAACTTACCGCCAACTGTGGCATTTATGCACGATTAACTAAACGCCTGTTTAGTCGATGAAGGGGGTGTCAAAGAAGAGGATGGGGGGGGCGCCTACCCGCGCACCAGCGGCACAAAGCGCACGGGGGCGAGCACTTCCCGGCTCACCTCGTCCTCGGCGGTGCGCGTCAACCGCAGGAGGTACTGCTCGGCGACATGCAGGCCGACAGGTATCACCATCACCCCGCCGATAGTGAGTTGCGCCAGTAGCGCCTGCGGAATCTCGGGTGCGGCGGCGGTTACCAGAATGCGCTCATAAGGCGCAGCGTGCGGCCAACCTTTGCTGCCGTCGCCCACATGGCTATCGATATTGCGCAGCTTAAGGGCGGCAAAGCGGCTGCGCGCCAGCTCGGCCAGTGGCTTGTGGCGCTCGATGGTGTGGACGCGCCGCGCCAATTTGGCCAGCACCGCCGCCTGATAGCCCGAGCCTGTGCCGATTTCGAGCACGCATTGCGTGGACTTTACATCCAGCGCCTGCGTCATCAGCGCCACCACCGAGGGCATGCTGATGGTCTGCTCCATCGCAATCGGCAGGGCATTATCCTCATACGCCCGGTCGCGAAACGCTTCCTCCACGAACTGCTCGCGCGGCACCTGCTCCATCGCCCCGAGCACGCGCGTATCGGTGATGCCAGCCTTGCGCAGGCTCATCAGCAGGCGGATTTTTTGCGAAGCCAGCCAGTCATCCTGCGTGCTGGCCAGCAGCGGGTGGACGCCCGAAATCGGGGCGCCCGGCGGCAAGGGCGGCGTACGGTGGGGCTTTTTCATGCCCCCATAGCAACGCGAATCCCCAAAAAGCGCAAGCACGAAGGCGGCACAGGCGCCCTCGTCCACGCATATCTGCCGTCCCTGCGGCTTTCATGGCGCATAGGAAACCGCGCGAATAGAAACTTTTACCTGCAGGGTGCCGCGATATTTACACATATCGCTTCGCTTACTCTTTATATTTTTCTGCGGCGATCTATATTAAGGCGCATCAGCCACGAATGATGAGGAATACGAAATGCCAGAAAGACGACACAGTACGCAAGAGACATCCTCCCCCTCCGAGGCGGCGAAGGAGTTCCTGCGTCACGGGAAAATTGGGGACTTCAATAAACTGCGCCAACACTATCAGAATATCGACCTTTCGGGCCTTGATGCCACGCGACTGCATTTCGATACCAAAGGCAGACCTACCGAGGATGCCCCGGACGGAATTATCCGCGCCAACCTTCGTAATCTCGACCTGAGCTGGGTTAAAAACATCGAATCTTCTTATCTCGAAAATGCCGACCTTACGGGCGCGACCTTACGCAAGGAGCAACTCATCTCCCTGCTTAAAGCCGGAAAAATCGACGCCTTCAACCGCTACCGCGCCCAGAACCCTCACGCGTCCATCGACCTTTCGGGGTTTGACGCCAGAAACGCTCCGTTATCCTGCGTCAATTTCCAAAAGATCGACCTTAGAGAGGTCGTTAATTTTGAAAACATGCGTAGCTGGATGGGCGCGGTTCTCGTCGGCGCCTTGCTCACCGATACCCAGATCAAGAGCCTGCTTGCCGCCGGGGAAATCAACTTATTCAATCTCTACCGCAGCAATAACCCCCATAAGGAAATTAACCTTACTGGACTTGATGTGAGCGGCGTCAACCTGAACAAGGCGGATTTCCGGAACGTGGATTTGACCGGCATCTTGGGTTTTGAACATGCCAAGAACCTCTCCTCGCTGAAAATTAACAAGCAAACGCATATGACCCCTGAACAGGCGCACGCATGGCAAGCGTCCCGGCAACAGGATGCTGCCGAACCACCCGACGTAATTCTCTGGCCATCTACCGCCCCGGCGCAAGCCGATGTCCGTGCCGTCGAAAAATCCCCTCCCGCGAATACACCGTCGGAAAACAGGCCGGGGCACGGCCTTAAAAGATACTGGCGCGAAAAAAGGGAGAACGCGTCGCCTAAGAAGGCTCCCCCGGCAGAGTGGGTGAACACTGGTGAATCGGCGCAACCTCCCGGGTCGTACACGGCGCGCATTAGCAAAGAGAGAGGGGATGCACCCCCCTCCACACCCGATGCCTCAAAAGAAGCCGAAACACATCAACGCGGAGAAAGACAGCCGCACACACCCTCGGGGAAATTTTCTTCACCGAAAAGATGAGGCCAGAAACGCCGCACCGCACTTACCTCATGCCATCCCCGCGACGGATTCACTCAACGCCGCCAGCAGTGGATAATCCGTCATATCGAGGCTCAGCGGGGTGACGGTGATAAACCCCTGCGCGATTTTGCTTAAGTCGGATTCGGGGTGGTCGCGGAAAGGCTCGGTACGCTGGCCGCCAATCCAGATATAGGGGCGGCCCTGCGGGTCGGTGCGGCGGTCGAGGTTATCATCCAGCCGGCGGCGGCCCTGCGCGCAGGCCCGCACCCCCTTCACTTCCGCCAGCGGCACTGCCGGGAAGTTAACGTTAAGCAACCGGTCATGCGCGATGCTTGTATGCGCGAGCGTGCGAATCAGCTCCGCCGTGTAATGCTCGGGCACGCGCCAATCGACCACGCCGGTGACCTGATTGGAAAACGCAATCGAGGGGATTTCGAGCAACGTCGCTTCCATCGCCGCTGACACCGTGCCGGAATAAGTGACATCCTCGGCCAGGTTGCTGCCACGATTAATGCCCGAGAGCATAAGGTCGGGGCGTTTGTCTTTCATCACCTCCATCACCCCGAGCAGCACCGCATCGGTTGGCGTGCCATCGACCGCGAAGCGCCGCTCCCCCACTTGCCGCACACGCAGCGGCTTATGCAGGCTGAGCGAATGCCCGGCTCCGCTTTGTTCGCGCTCGGGCGCCACCACCCAGACATCGTCGCTGATGCTGCGGGCAATGCGTTCGAGGATGGCAATGCCCTCGGCCTCGACCCCGTCGTCGTTGCTGATGAGAATGCGGGCGGTTTTTAAGTTAATGGTCATAAAGTTCCTGTGTGCGTGATGCGTTGTCAAAGGGTGAATACACTGTGGAAGGCATAAGTTCCAGAGCTTACCCGAATGACAAATAACGGATGGCAGATAATGGATAGTGAACGGTAGCCGACAAGTGGAGTCGCCCCCTCTCCCTTGGGAGAGGGCTGGGGTGAGGGCTTGGCAGCCCGCAACTTACAGCCATCAATCAACCGACCGCACCCCAACCCCACGTGTCACCCCGCATTGATTGCGGGGTCCACCTTAAAATGGATGCCGTCATAAAGACGGCATGACAAGGGATGGGATGGCTGCCAACTGGTAACTGATGAAGGGTTATTTGGTGGCGGGTGACTCCTGCCGCTTCCCTCCCCTAACCCCTCCCGCAGGCGGGAGGGGGATTACTCCCCTCGTTGGCCCCGCCCTCTATTCACTTCACTTCCTTCACTTTCTTTCTTCACTTCCTTCCCTGGCTACTGGCTACTGGCTACTGGCTACTGACTACTGGCTACTGACTACTGGCTACCGGCTACTGACTACTGGCTACCGGCTACTGGCTACTGGCTACCGAATCACCGTAAGCCCGCCCATGTAGGGCACCAGCGCGTCGGGCACGCGGATGCTGCCATCGGCCTGCTGATAGTTTTCGAGCACCGCCACCAATGTGCGCCCGACTGCAAGACCCGAGCCGTTGAGCGTATGCACAAACTCCGTTTCCTTCGCGCCGGCGCGCTTAAACCGCGCTTTCATCCGCCGCGCCTGAAAATCGCCGCAGTTGGAGCAGCTTGAAATCTCGCGGTAGGTATCCTGCGCCGGTAGCCAGACCTCGATGTCGTAGGTTTTGCGTGCAGAAAAGCCGGTATCGCCCGCGCAGAGCAGCAGCACGCGGTAATGCAAGCCGAGGCGTTTCAACACCTCCTCCGCGCAACCCAGCATACGCGCATGCTCGGCGGCGGAATCCTCGGGACGGGTAATGCTCACCAGCTCGACCTTGGAAAACTGGTGCTGGCGAATCATGCCGCGCGTATCTTTCCCCGCCGCACCTGCCTCGCTGCGGAAACACGGCGTATGGGCCGTAAGGCGCAGCGGGAGTTTGCTTTCGTCAAGAATATCCCCCGCCACAAGGTTAGTGAGCGACACTTCGGCGGTGGGGATGAGCCAGTGCTCACCGGTCGTGCGGAACAAATCCTCCGCAAACTTCGGCAACTGGCCGGTGCCGAATAACGCATTATCTTTCACCAGATACGGCACCTGATGCTCGGTATAGCCGAACTCGCCAGTATGCAGGTCGAGCATGAAGGCGGCCAGCGCCCGCTCCAGCCGTGCGAGCGCGCCGCGCGTCACCACAAAGCGCGCACCGGATAATTTCGCGGCGGCCTCAAAATCCATCAGCCCGAGGGCTTCACCAAGCGCGACATGGTCTTTGGGCGCGGCAATCGCGGGTTTGCTGCCCACCACGCGGATTTCGACATTGCCGCTTTCATCCGCCCCTTCGGGCACATCTTCGGCCAGCAGGTTGGGGATGCGCGCGAGCGCATCCTCCAGCGCACCGCCCTCGTTTTGTGCTGCCTCGAACGCGGCGATCTTTTCCTTGATTCCCGCCGCTTCGGCCTTCAGTGCCTCGGCTTTCGCCTTATCGCTGCGCATCGCCTCACCGATGGCCTTCGCCACCTCGTTGCGGCGCGCCTGCAGGGCCTGCAGCTCCGTCAGTTGTGCGCGTTTTTCGACGTCGAGCGCCAGCAGCGCTTCCACATCGACCTCGCCCTTACGGCGCGCCAGTGCGGCTTTGAACGCCTCGGGATTTTCGCGGATGGATTTTATATCATGCATAAACTACCTATCTTTTAACCTGTGTATCCCCTGCCCTGTTCTCAGGCATCAGCGACCCCCGGCCTGTCACCCCGTATTGACCACGGGGTCCATCTTCTTTCACAATAGCCCCCGTCATGAAGACGGGGTGACAAACTCAGGGCAACCCTGCCGCAGGCTCAACCTCGCTGACCTTTTCGCCCCGGCGCCGTTTCTCGATGAGCCGTCCGATAAGGATGGAAATTTCATAAAGCGCATACAGCGGAATGAAAAGCAGGACTTGGCTTAAAATATCCGGCGGGGTGATAAAGGCGGCGATGGTGAGCAGAATGACCACGGCATAACGCCGCCCGCGCGCGAGGGTATCCGTGCGCATCAGCCCGAAACGCACCAGCAGCGTCAGGATAATCGGCAACTGAAAAGCCAGCCCAAACGCCAGCACCAGATGCATCACCAGCCCGAGATATTCACTCACCTTCGCCTCAACCACCAGCGGCAGCGCGCCGTCTGCGCCGCGCGGCACCTCGAATGAGAGGAAAAACGCGAAGGCTTTGGGCATCACGAAGATATACGCCATCGCCGCGCCGAGAAAAAACAGCAGCGGCGCGAGGATAAGGTAGGGCGCGATCAGGCGGCGCTCATGCTTGAACAGGCCGGGCGCAAGGAACAGATAGGCCTCCGCCGCAATATAGGGAAAGGCGACGAAAAACCCGCCGTAAAGCGCGAGTTTCAGGTAAGTGACAAAGGTTTCTGGAAGGGAGGTGGCAATCAGACGATGGGCGCTATCTTCGCCCAGAACACCTACCAGCGGACGCAGGAAAAACTGGTAAATATCCGCCGCGAACAGGTAGCACAGGCCAGTCGCTAGCATCCACACCAAACCCGCGCGCATCACCCGTCCGCGCAGCTCGATGAGATGGGAAAGAAGGGGTGTTGGCGCGCTCATGATGTGTGCGCGTCATCATGGGTGGGCTTGGCTGCCAGCGCGTCGAGCGCGGTGACATCGTAGGCCTGTCGCGGCTTGCCCTCAAGGTCGATGATCGTGCCAATCCCGCGCGCCGCGTCGTTCAGGCCGACCTCTTCCATCACCTGCGTCATCTGGTGTTTGAGCCCTGCATAGAGGCTACGCATCTCGCGCAGGAATTTTACCACATGGCGTAGCACCACGGGCAAATCCTTCGGGCCAAGAATCACCAGCGCCGCCACGGCAATCAGCAGCAGTTCAGAAAATCCGATGTCCAACATAACGTGCTCAGGAGTGAGTGTCAGGTGCCTGGCCGCACGCCCGAATCAGGAAAAGGCCAGTCACGCATCACTATTTTTTATCTTCAGGCGGCAGGACTTCCTGCTTGCCCTTTTCGTCGCCGTTCAATTCGTCGCGCAGGTTTTTAACGCCCTTGCCGATATCGCCCATGACTTTCGGCAATTTGCCTGCGCCAAAGAAAATAAGCACCACCAGCAACACCAGCAGCATGTGAGAAAAGCTAAGCATAAATCCTCGCGTATAAGCCGTCACTGCCAGCACGTAGCGAAGCAATGCCAATGAAATAGAATGCTAGTCTTGCTAGCACTTCCCTTACGCGACAGCAAGCACCTGTTGCCACTCGGCAAGGAGCGCGCCCTCCTCGGCAGGGTGGGGCGTGCGACGCTGATTGGCCGCCGCTTCGGCACGGGCGAGCGATTGCGTGCTCATGGCCACCGAGGAAGCCGCCACCGCGCGCAATTCGGCCATGAGGTCGCGCACCGGCTCGCCGACCAGCGCGCCATTGCCATGCAGCACCAGATCGCAGCCCGCTTCAAGCGAACGCTCGGTGCGTTCGGCGAAACTGCCGCCGAGGGCTTTCATCGAAAGGTCGTCGCTCATGATGAGGCCGGAAAAACCAATCTCTTCACGGATATAACGCAGTACTATCGGTGAAAAAGTGGCACACTGTGCCGCATCCAGCGCGGGGTAAAGGATGTGCGCCGTCATTGCCAGTGGCAGGTCGTTGAGCGCTTTGAACACCGCGAAATCGCACGCCTCAAGCGCGGCGAGCGGCGCACTGACAACAGGCAAAGTTTCGTGGCTGTCCATCGTCGCGCGGCCATGGCCGGGAATATGTTTGAGAATGGAGAGAATGCCACCATCGAGCAGCGCCTCGGACTGTGCACGGGCAAGGCGCGCCACCTGTTCGGCGGTTTCGCCAAAAGCGCGGTCACCAATGATGGCATGGCATTCGGGCGCCAGCACATCCGCCACCGGCGCGCAATCCATGGTGATGCCGACTGCGCGTAGCTCCTGCGCGATGAGGCGGGCGTTGACATAGACCGCGCGTGACGCATCCGCCATACGTGAAAGCGTCTGTGCCGAAGGGTAAGCGCGCCAGTGCGGCGGCCTGAGGCGCGCCACGCGGCCACCTTCCTGATCGACCAGAATTTCCGCGTAGGGATGCGTCAGCACAGTGCGAATTTCAGCGGTAAGCGCCGCCACCTGCGTCGGACTTTCGATGTTACGCGCGAAGAGAATCACGCCATAAGGCTGCTCAACGGCAAGAAACTCACGCTCCTCGTTCGTCAGGCGCACACCCGACACACCGCAGATAAAGGATTTAATCATCGGATCGCACTACTTCACCGGAAAGCATGCCTGCCCACCGAGCTTGGCGCAGGCCGCCTTCGCCGCATCCGCCGAGGCATAGCTACCCGCGCGCAAACGGTAGAAGGTACTGCCTTTTACTTCGGCCTTAACAACGGTCGGCGCGCCGGAAAGCACCTGCGCATGCGCAGCGCTGATTTTCTTCCACGCTGCCTGCGCTTCCGCTTCCGACTGATACGCCCCAAGCTGGATTTTATAGGCCCCGCCTGCCATTTCTCTGCCCGCAGGCGCGGCAACAGCTTTGGGTTTTTCCACCGCTTCCTTCGCGCCGGTCAGGGTTTTTTCATTGACCATTTCGGGGCTGGCAAAGGATTTTTTGACTGCGGCCACGACCGGCGGCACTGCCGGGGTGGGCGTGGGGGTGGGCGCCGTCACCGGTGCGTTCTCGATCGCCTTTTCCGCCTGCGTAACCGCCGGGGCAATAAATGTTGTGGTCGCAGCAGCCGCCACCGCTACCGGCGCGGGCGACGCGGCCACAGGCGGCGTTACCGACGATTCTTCAGCATCCTCGAAATTGGCGGCGCTGACTGGGCGCTCCGGCTCGGGCAGAAGTTTTTCCGCCGTTTTTGCCTCGCCGGCGGGCGAAATCACGTCGTAAATCGTTTTATCCTGATTGGGGAATTGCTCGCCATCCGCGTCCACAGGAGCTTCTTTTATCGGCGAGACATCGGCCTCAATCAGCAACGCCTCATCCCCGGCGATGGATTGGCTGCCCGAATGGTAGGCATAATAGGCCAGCGCCGCAAAACCGCCGACAGCCACCGCCAGCACCATCCACGACATCGCCCGCGCACTGCCCACGGGCTTTCCCTCATCGAGTTCGGCGTAATCGTCCATATCCGGTCTCATCGCAATTCCTCCACGGGTTCCACACCACAGACATCAAGCCCCGACGCTACAACAACCGCCAGCGCCCGCGCAAGCGCTAAACGCGCGGTGGTCAGCGCCGGTTGCCCGGCCTGCACAAAGCGGATATCGGCATCCTTGCTGCCAACATTCCACAGGCCATGAAAACAAGCGGCCAGCTCCTGTAGATAATAGACAATGCGGTGCGGCTCGTGCGCCACCGCCGCCTGCTCGACCAGCCGTGGCCAGCCCGCCAGCAACTTAATGAGCGTCAGCTCCGCCGGGTGCGAAAGCAACGAGAAATCCGCCGCTTTCTCGGAAGCAGCGAACGCCTCCGGCATCTGCTCGCGCGCCAGCCGCAGCACCGATTTGGCGCGGGCATGGGCGTACTGCACATAAAATACGGGGTTGTCTTTCGACTGCTCCTTCACCTTATCGAGGTCAAAATCCATATCCTGATTGGTCTTGCGGATCAGCATCACGAACCGCAGGATGTTTTTGCCCACTTCGTCGAGCACGTCGCGCGCAGTGACGAAATTGCCCGCCCGCTTACTCATGCGCACCGGCTCACCGTTTTTGGTGAGATGCACAAGCTGGCACAGCTTAATATCGACCGCGACCGCGCCATCCGAGAGTGCGGCGGCGCTGGCTTCCATCCGCTTGACATACCCGCCGTGATCGGCGCCGAACATGTAGATCAGCGTGTCGAACCCGCGCTCGACCTTGTCCATTGTCAGCGCGAGGTCGCCCGCGAAATACGTGCGCGAACCATCCGCTTTTTCGAGCGTGCGGTCGGCGTCGTCGCCAAAGGCGCTGGAACGGAACAGCAATTGCTCCTGCGGCTCCCAATCCTCGACTTTTTCACCTTTTGGCGGCTCCAGCACGCCGCGATAGACATGGCCTTTTTTCGTCAGCAGGGCAATCGCGGCATCGACCTTGTTTTCGCGGTGCAGCCGTGCCTCGGAGGTAAACACATCGTGATGAATGCCCATGTCGGCAAGGTCGGATTTAATCAGCGCCATCATGGCATCAATCGCCACCCCACGCGCCTGCGCAATCTGCTCCTCCATGGGCAAGTCGAGCAACCGCGCGCCATGCATTTCCTGAAGCACCGCGCCGACGGATTTCAGATACTCCCCCGGATACAAACCTTCGGGAATTGCGCCGATATCTTCGCCGAGCGCCTCGCGGTAGCGCAGCAACGCCGAACGCGCGAGCACCTCCACCTGCGCGCCCGCATCGTTGACATAGTATTCCTTGGTGACCGTATGCCCGGATTTCAGCAGCAGGGTCGCCAGCGCATCGCCATAGACCGCGCCGCGCGCATGGCCGATATGCAGCGGCCCCGTCGGGTTGGCGGAAACATACTCGACATTGACGTTGCGCCCGGCGCCGATGCGCGAGTTGCCGTAACTTTTCCCCGCCGATAAAATCACAGGGAGAACCGCTTGCCACACGTCCGGCGCGAGGGTGAAGTTGATAAATCCCGGCCCGGCAACGACGACCTCAACAACCCCCTCGACCGCGCGCAGTTTTTCAGCCAGTTTTTCGGCAATCTCGCGCGGATTGGCTTTCCCGCCCTGCGCCTTCACCTGCCCGGCCAGCACCATCGCCGCGTTGGTCGAAAGGTCGCCATGCGCCGCCTCGCGCGGCGGTTCGAGGGTGATAGCGTCGGTGTTAACCCCCGGCAGCACCGCCTCAACGGCGGCCAGCACATGGGTGCGGTAGATTTCAAAGAGGTTCATTAAGTTCTGCTCATCGGGTCAAAAATTCGTGCGTGCTCCTCTAGGGCAAAGCGGTCGGTCATGCCAGCGATAAAATCGGCGATGACTTCGGCGGTGCGCAAGCTCTCGGCGCCATCGGTCTGTGCATACCAGACATTCGGTAGACAGTTAGGCTCCGCATGAAAAAAGCGGAACAGTTCCCCCACCACGCGGCGCGCTTTGCTGGTCATACGGTTTACTTTAAAATGCCGATACATATATTTGAAAAGAAAAGATTTAATTGCCTTATGCGCCTGCTCTATCCCGGGCGAAAACTGCACCAGTTGCCGGCCAAGATGTCGCACGTCGTCGCTTGAGCCAATACCATATTCCGCGATGCGCGCCTGCGTGGTCGCCAGCACATCCGCCACCATGCGGTTGATGAGGCGCCGGATGATTTCGTGGCTTTGCCGCTGCACCGAAAGAGTGGGATGCCGGCTGCGCACTTCGTCAATAATCTCGCCAAGCAACGGCAATCCCTCCAGCGCATCGAGCGTAAAAAACCCGGCGCGCAGGCCGTCATCGATATCGTGGTTATTGTAGGCGATGTCGTCAGCAATGGCAGCCACTTGCGCCTCGGCGCTTGCATGGGTCGAAAGCTCCAGATCCTGCTGCTGCGCGTAATAGAGCATCGCGCGCGGCAGTGGCCGCATGCCCGCATGGCCGCTCAGTGGCCCGTTATGCTTGGCGATGCCTTCGAGCGTTTCCCAGGTCAGGTTCAGCCCGTCGAAATCGGCGTAGCGATTCTCAAGATGGGTGACAATGCGGATGGTCTGCGCGTTATGGTCGAACCCACCGAAACCTTGCATCGCCTCATTCAGCCCCTCTTCGCCCGCATGACCAAACGGCGGGTGGCCAAGGTCGTGCGCCAGCGCCAGCGCTTCCGCCAGATCCTCGTTCAGCCGCAGACAGCGGGCGATACCGCGCGCCAATTGCGCCACTTCGAGCGAATGGGTCAGCCGCGTGCGGTAATGGTCGCCCTCGTGGTTGACAAATACTTGCGTTTTATACTCCAGCCGCCGGAAGGCGACCGAATGGATAATGCGGTCGCGGTCGCGCTGATGCGGGGTGCGCATGCTGCACTCATCCTCAGGCACAAGGCGCCCACGGGTTTTTTCGGGGTGGGTGGCATACGGGGCAAGAATAGCATGTGCGGTCGCGCTCATGGGCGTGACCGTAGCGCATGCGTATTGAGGACGCAAGGGGTGCCACCAGTAACACCCGCTTACCATTAAGGAGGAGCGGCAATGATTGCGCCCATTGCACCTCACCAAGAACTGCACTACATTATCCTCATGAACGAAGCTTTCACCGTTTCCGATTCCGCCGCCGCGCGCATTACGCACCTACTCAGGGATGAACCCGCTGGCACGCGCCTGCGCGTCGCGGTCGATGGCGGCGGCTGCTCGGGTTTCCAGTACAAATTCGATTTCGAGCACGCCGCACCAGCGGTAGACGATACATTGTTCGGCACAGCGAATGCCCCGGTACTGGTAGACGCAACCTCGCTCACGTTTCTTTCCGGTTCGATGCTCGATTATGTCGAACGCATGGATGCCAGCGCGTTCGAAATTAAAAACCCCAATGCCAAAAGCAGCTGCGGCTGCGGCAACAGCTTTTCGGTGGCGCTTTAGCGGTTGTCATCCTTGTGAAAGCTGGTATCCGTGTGCGCATGGGCACCATTTCTATCGCCACCTTCAACGTCAATTCCATCAAGGCACGGCTGCCGAACCTGCTCGTCTGGCTGGACGCAGCCCGCCCCGATATTGTCCTGCTGCAGGAGTTAAAATGCCTCGATGCGGCCTTCCCTGCGATGGAAATCGAGGAGCGCGGCTACAACATCGCCAGACATGGGCAAAAAACCTATAACGGGGTGGCCATCCTCAGTAAATTCCCGCTCGATGATGTCACGCGCGGCCTTGCGGGCGACCCCAGCGACGAACAGGCGCGTTATATCGAAGCGGTGGCAAGCATTCCCAACGGCGCCATCCGCATCGCCAGCGCCTACGTGCCTAATGGTCAGGAGATCGGCTCCGATAAATTTTCCTACAAGCTGCGGTTCCTCGAACGCCTGCGCGCCCATTGGGCTGAGCGCCTGGCCTACCACGAAATGGCCGTGCTTGGCGGCGATTTCAACTGCGCGCCGATGCCGATCGACGTCTACGACCCTGCCGCGCTCGACGGCACGGTCTGCTATCACCCCGCCGAACGCGAGCGCCTGCGTGCACTCATGCATCTGGGCTTCTATGATGCATTTCGCACCCTCCACCCCACCACACAGCAATTTAGTTGGTGGGATTATCGCGGAAATGGCTATGAGCGCGGACACGGCTTGCGCATCGACCATTTATTGCTCTCCGCTATGGCCGCAGACTGCTTGACGGAATGCCGCATCGACGAAACCCCGCGTCAGCAAGAGAAACCCTCCGATCACGCGCCGGTGGTGGCGACCCTGATGCTTTAGCTGCGGCAGATTTTTTATGCCCGCGCCTTTCAGGAAAATCTCGCGGTGCAGACGCATCGTGATGGATGCTGAAACACCTTCAGCATGACAGGTGGTGAGGCTTGGGCGCTGTGGGCTGTAGGGTGTAGATTGGGTGTGTAAGCTGTGGTTGGTGCGCGCACTTCTCGACTCTCGACTCTCGACTCTAACCACTCGACTCTTCCTCTTGCCCAGCCCTCTCCCGCAGGCGGGAGAGGGAGCGACTCCCCTTGCTGGCGCTGACTACTGGCGACTGGCTACTGGCTACTGACTATCCTTGAAGCGCACGACGAAGGGGAAGTCGCTTTCCTCTTTTGCCGTTTCGGGTGCAGGCAAGGTGCCGCTGGCTCCGGCGACTGCCAGTTTCATCGGCGCGTCGTTACTGGAAATGGTGGTGTAGCTCAACTCCTCGCGCGCGGTCTGGCGGCTGGGCGATAGCTCGAACGCCGAAGCGGCGAGCGGCAACACCTTGTTGCGGCCCGAGTTCTTCGCCTCGTACAACGCAACGTCGGCGCGCTTGAGCAGGCTTTCGGGCGTGTCATTCGGCTGCATGGTCGCGCAGCCGATGCTGATAGTTTTACGAATCGGGCTTTCAGGATGCGGAATCACAAACGGCGTGGCCTCGACCCCTTTGCGCAGGCGCTCCGCCGCCTCGTAGCAGCGCACGGCGTCGGTCTCGGGCATCAGCACCACGAATTCCTCGCCGCCGTAACGCGCGGCCAGATCGGCGCTGCGGATGGTGCGCACAATCACCTCCGCCAAGGCTTTGAGCACTTCGTCGCCCGAGCTGTGGCCATAGGTATCGTTGACGCTCTTGAAGTGATCCATATCCATAATCACGAGCGATAAGGGGCGCTTTTGCTCAGCCGCCTGCCGCACCAGGTTTTTCAGGTGGGTGTCGAGGTAGTGGCGGTTATAGAGGCGCGTCAGCCCGTCCGTCACCGCCATCGAGACCGATTCCTGATAATTCGATTTCAGGGTTTCCTGATATTTTTTGCGGCGAATCTGGGTTTTGACTCGCGCGAACATTTCGTTGAAATCCACCGGCGTCAGCAGGTAATCGTTCACGCCCAGCTCCAACCCCTTCAACATCAGGTGCTGCTCGTCCTCGTCCACCAGCATGATAATGGGCACATGGCGCACCTGCTCGATGGCCTTAAACTGCGTCGCAAGGCGCAGCCCGTCAATATCCGCCAGTTGGGTCGAGATGAGAATCAGGTCGAGCGTATTGCCCTCACGCGCGAAATCGAGCGCTTTCTGGTGCTCGCTGAAATGATGCAGCTTGTAGCCGCCCGCCGCCAGCTTTTCACTGATGCGCCGCACCTGCACTACGTCGTCATCCACCAGCATCAGGGTCGAGCCGCTCACGTCGAGGTTGAGGGAGAAATCACTCGCGCTCATGCCCAGCTGGCTGCCGGATTTATCGCGCAGCCGCAGTTCGTCGATCAGCACTTTAATGCGCACCAGCGAGCGCACGCGGGCGAACAGCGCGGTGTCGTTAATCGGCTTGGTGATAAAATCATCCGCCCCGGCTTCAAGCCCCGCCACCCGATCGGAAGGGTCGGAAAGTGCAGTCACCATCACCACCGGAATATGCGACACTTCGGGATCCTGCTTCAGGCGGCGGCAGGTTTCAAACCCGTCAATCCCCGGCATCATCACGTCGAGCAGAATCAAATCCGGCTTTTTAGCCTTTGTTTGTTCGATGGCCTCAAAGCCATCCTTGGCGGTGATTACGTCGTAATATTCGTTCGTGAGCTTGGCTTCGAGCAGCTTCACGTTTGCGGGCACATCGTCCACCACTAATACCAGACCGGTCACGCAATACCCCTTATGCCATCTCTATGTGAGGTTCGAGAAACCGACGGATCGTGCTCAGGAATACGTCAATCGCAATCGGCTTGCTGAGGTAAGCCTCGCAGCCGGCGGCGAGGATTTTCTCTTCGTCATCCTTCATGGCAAAGGCGGTCACTGCAATCACAGGAATATGGCGGATTGCCCCATCCGCCTTGATTTTGCGGGTGATGTCGAGGCCGGAAATCTCGGGCAGTTGAATATCCATCACGATGAGATCCGGCATGACGTTGCGCGTCAGGCTGATGGCCTCGATACCCTCTTTAGTTTCAAATGTCAGGTAGCCGTTCGCGCCGAGCAAATCGCGAAACAATTTCAGGTTAAGGTCGTTATCTTCGACGATGAGAATTTTTTTGGCCATGCGCGGCGACGACTCCCTATGGCCTGCCAATATAATGGCTTTTTCAACAATTACCATGAAAATTCATCAATGCGCCGCGCCCCAATTATCGCCCTGCCCGACTTCGACCGTCAGCGGCACGGAAAGCTGCACTACCTGCTCCATCGCCCGCTTCACCGCATGCGCCACCGCGTCCGCCTGCGCGACGGGGGTTTCAATCACCAGTTCGTCATGCACCTGCAGCAACATCCGCACGTCATGAGGCAGGATTTGATGCACCTCGACCATTGCCCGCTTGATAATATCCGCCGCCGTGCCTTGCAACGGCGCGTTAATCGCCGCACGTTCCGAGAACTGCCGCAACGCCCCGTTTTTCGCGTGAATATCCTTCACATGCACGCGGCGGCCGAACAGCGTTTCGACATAGCCGTGCTCGCGCGCGAACTGGATGGTTTTCTCCATATATTCGCGGATGCCCGGATATTGCGCGAAATATTTGGCGATGTACTCCGCCGCTTCGGCGCGGCTGATGCCAAGCTGCACGCTTAGGCCGTGGGCGCTGATGCCGTAAATAATGCCGAAATTGATGGCCTTGGCGCGGCGGCGCAACTCGCCGGTCATCTGCGTAAGCGGCACCCCGAACATCTGGCTGGCGGTAAGCGCATGAATATCCACCCCTTCGTGGAAGGCGCGACGTAGGGATTCCATCTCCGCCATATGCGCCAGCAGCCGCAGCTCGATCTGCGAGTAATCCGCCGACAGCAGCGTGAACCCCACGGGCGCGACAAACGCGCTGCGGATGCGTCGCCCCTCCTCGGTACGGATGGGGATATTCTGCAGGTTCGGGTCGCTCGACGACAGCCGCCCGGTTGTTGTCAGCGCCATGGCGTAGCTGGTATGCACTCGCCCGTCGCGCGGCGAAATCGCACGCGGCAGGGCGTCCGTATAGGTGCTGCGCAGCTTGCTGTATTGCCGCCATTCGAGCACTTTTGCGGCAATTTCGTGCCCCTCCTCGGCCAGCGCTTCGAGCGTTTGCGCATCGGTGGTGTAGGCGCCGGTCTTACTCGATTTTTTAGCGCCACCCAGTTGGAGTTTATCGTAAAGCACCTCGCCAAGCTGCTTGGGCGAGCCAACCGAAAACGGCATCCCTGCGAGCGCGACAATCTCTTTTTCGAGCGCGTCGATTTTAACCCCGAATTGCGACGACAGGCCCTTAAGCAGCGCGGTATCGACCGTGATGCCCGCACATTCCATCGCCACAATTACCGGGATCAGTGGCCGCTCAATGGTTTCATACACGCCGGTGACCCGGCTTTCCCGCAGTTTCGGGCCGAGCGCCTCGTAGAGCCGCAGCGTGAAATCGGCATCCTCGGCGGCGTAGTTCGTCGCAACATCGAGGGCGATTTCGGAAAAGTTCTTCTGCTGTTTACCGCTGCCACACACCTCGGAAAAGCTAATCATTTTATGGCCGAAATGCCGCTCGGCGAGGAAATCCAGCCCCTGCGCGTGCAGCCCGCCCGAGAGACAATACGACATCAGCATCGTGTCGCCGATGGGGGCGATTAGCATGCGTGGCTCCCTTGAATCTCCCGCTGTTGTCACCCCGTCTTCCGCTGTTGTCACCCCGTCTTTATGACGGGGTCCATCTTCCGGGTGACTGCCCGAAAAGTCGGACCCCGTGACCAGCACGGGGTGACAGGCTGAGCCGGTATCGGTATGGATGCCATACTTCGCCAGCACCACAAGGTCATACTTGATGTTATGTCCGACTTTCAGCACCGCCGGATTCTCTAGCAGCGGCGCCAACAATTCGAGCGCGCGCGGCAGCGGCAATTGCCCTGCCATCAGCTTCTTTTCGGCAGGCGCCGGGGCATCGAACAGGCTGCTTTGCGAAGCCGCGACGGTGGCCATCGCGCTCACATGCTGCAACGGAATATAGCAAGCGCGCCCCGGCGCTGTTGCCAATGAAATCCCCACCAGTTCGGCATCCACCGCATGAAGCGAGGTGGTTTCGGTGTCAATCGCAACTACGCCGCGTGCGGTAGCTTCTTCTATCCAGCGCATAAGCGCCGCTTCGTCGGATACGGTTTCATAAGCGGTCGCCACGGGTGCCGCCCTCTCCACTTGCGAGGCGGGGTCAACGGAGGGAGCCACAAAACGCGCGTTTCTCTCAGGGGCGGTGGAGGGCGAATGCCCGCTAATTCGCTTTGCCAGCGAGGTGAAGTTCTGTTGCTCCAGAAACGCAACCAGCACCGCAGGGTCAAAGCCCGTGGTTTCCAGCGCCGTAAGTGGTGCGGGCAGAGGAATATCGTTTTTTAATTGCACGAGCCTGCGCGAAAGGCGTGCTGCCTGCGCGTGGGTGGTCAGCATTTCGCGCCGTTTGGGCTGTTTGATATCAGCCAGATGCGCCAGCACCGCCTCAAGATCGCCATAAGCATTCACCAGCTCCGCCGCCGTTTTTGGGCCGATGCCGGGTACGCCGGGCACATTATCCACCGGATCGCCAATCAGCGCCTGCACCTCGACAACCTTATCGGGCATGACGCCGAATTTCTCCATCACCTGCGCGCTGCCAATGGTTTTGTTTTTCATCGGGTCCATCATGCTGACTTCGCCATCGACGACAAGCTGCATCAAATCTTTGTCGGAGGAGACAATCACCACCGCGCAGCCTTCGCGCTGCGCGGCGGCGGCATAGCTGGCGATGAGGTCGTCCGCTTCGTAATTCTCAAGCTCAATGGCGGGGATGTTCAGCGCCCGCGTCGCCTCGCGCACGAGCGGGAATTGCGGAATTAAATCCTCGGGCGTTTCGCTACGGTTCATTTTGTATTCGGGATAAAGTTCGCTGCGGAAGGTGGCCCGTCCCGCGTCGAAAATAACCGCGAGCCTGTCGTGCTTATAGGTTTCGCGCAGGCGCAGCAGCATGGTGGTGAAGCCATAGACTGCGCCGACCGGCGTGCCGTCGCGCCGGGTGAGCGGCGGCAGCGCGTGATAGGCGCGGAAGATGTAGCCCGAACCATCGACCAGAATCAGGCGGGGTGTGTTGTGTTCGTGTGGCAATGACTGCATAACTTCTCCGTTTGTCATACCAGCGAAAGCTGGTATCCAGTGCCATGCGTCGGCAGGGCGATATTCCTTCAAGAAGCTGGATGCCAGCTTTCGCTGGCATGACAATTAAAAAACTGGCATCAGCATAACGACACTCGCTACATTAGAAAGCATAAACCCCATGTCACCCACAACGCTCAAAGGCCCCGAACTCCCGTCCGCAAGCGGCATCACCCGGCGCCTCGTGATTTTCCTGCATGGGCTGGGCGCGGATGGCGATGACCTTATCGGCCTCGCGCCGCTGCTCGACCTGCCCGACACGCATTTCATGGCCCCCAACGCGCCCTTCCCCTGCGACATGGCGCCCTACGGCTACCAATGGTTCTCGCTGCGCGATCGCAACCCCGCGCGCATTGTCGCGGAAATTGCCGCCGCCACCCCATCGCTCGATGCGTTGATCGACGCCGCGATGACGCGCTTCAACCTCGCCGCAAAAGACGTGGCGCTGGTTGGTTTCTCACAAGGCACGATGATGGCGCTGCATGTTGCGCCGCGCCGCGCGGAGGCGCTCGCCGGGGTCGTCGGGTTCTCAGGCGCGCTGATGGAACCGCCGTTGTTTGCCGCTGAAATCCGCTCGCGCCCGCCGGTCTGCCTCATCCACGGCACGGCGGATGAGGTGGTGCCGTTTGCCTCCATGGCGGTGGCAAAGAGCGCGCTTGAAAATGCCGAAATTGCCGCCGAAACCCACGCGCGCCTTGGCCTCGGCCACGGGATTGACGAAGCAGGCGTCGCCATCGCCGTTAAATTTCTGAAGCGGGTGCTGGCGGTTTAAGCGTCGCGTCCAACCGCATCGTGTATCGTTGCGAACCCATCGCGCGCGAGCAGTTCGGCCAGCCCATCGTTGATGCGCCCGACAAGGCCGAACCCCTGATAGATGAGCGCGGTGTAAAGCTGCACCAGCGAGGCCCCGGCGCGGATTTTGGCGTAAGCGTCGGCGGCACTCGCGATACCCCCAACCCCGATGAGCGGCACTTTTCCCTGCGTCAGCCGGTATATTTTTTTCAAAACCTCGGTCGATGGTGCAAACAGTGGTTTACCACTCAAGCCGCCCGCCTCATGCGCATGGGGGCTACCTGCCACCGCCTCGCGCGCGAGGGTGGTGTTGCTGATAATCAGCCCGTCGAGCTTTGTGGCGACCGCTGTTTTTGCGATGGCTTCGAGCTGAGCATCGTCGCAATCCGGCGCGATTTTGACAAAAATCGGACGGTGCGGCGCACCGGCGGCCACCAGCTCCGCGCGCGCGGCATGCAGCGCGGTAATCAGCGCCGCCAGCGTATCCGCCGCCTGCAGGGCGCGCAGGCCCGGCGTGTTGGGCGAGGAGATATTGGCAGTGATGTAATCAACCTGCGGGTAAAGCGCGCGCATCGCGTTGACATAATCGGCCAGCGCATCGCCGCTCTCTTTGTTTTTACCGATATTGCCGCCGACGATACCGCGACCGCTACGCCGCGCCAACCGCCACGCCGCCGCTTCCACACCTTCGTTATTAAAACCGAGGCGGTTGATGACCGCCTCCTGCGCCACCAGCCGAAACAGACGCGGTGATGGATTACCCACCTGCGCACGCGGCGTTACCGTGCCGATTTCGACAAAGCCGAAACCGGCTGCGAGAGCGCCCTCAAAGCATTCGGCGTTTTTGTCGAATCCCGGTGCAAGCCCGAGCGGATTGGCAAAAGAAAGCCCTGCCACCGTCGTCGCAAGGCTCGGATGGGCAGTGCTGGAATGCGGCACCCAGCCGCGCTGAAGGGCAAAAATAGCTGCACGATGCGCTTTTTCGGGCGGCAACAGAAACAAGGCGGGGCGCAAAGCGGCATAGAGGGTCATGCGGCGGGTCTAGCGCGGCATTGACCGAATGTGAAGTGGTAACTCGACACGGTTAACGCACCTGAATCACCATCGGTCGCCGGGGCAGGACGTTGCTGGCGATACGCGGCGCGCGGCTGACATTGCCCGCCACCGGCGCGGAGGCCGCCCCTTTGAAAGCAACCCCGGCCGGCACGGTGAGGATAGCCAGCGGATCAAACTTCGTGTTGTTCCGGCTGACGCGGTAATCGAGATGCGCCCCCGTCGCGCGGCCGGTTGCGCCGACCGCGCCGATGACCTGCCCGCCGCGCACATGCTGGCCTTCGCGCACCGTCTGGCGGCTCAGATGCCCATAACGGCTGAGCGTGCCATCCGCATGCTGCAAGGTGACATAACGGCCATAACGCGGGTCATTGGCCACCTGCGTCACCCTGCCCTCTGCGCTGGCGAGCACCGAGGTTCCCTCGTCGGCGGCGATGTCAATCCCGCCATGGAAAGTCCGGCGGCCATGGAACGGGTCGGCGCGCAGGCCGTAGCCCGAGGAAACATACTGCCGTGCGGTAAGCGGCACCGGCCAGAACGGATGGCGCGCCCCGCCTGCCCCTCCGGCATGCCCGCGCATCACATCCCGGAATGACGGCAAGGTGCCGCTGCTCTCGGAATCAAACAGCACCAGCACCGGATCGATGGCTTCGCGGTTGCCGATGATTTCTTCGCTTTCAACGTCGGTATCTTCCGGCATCTGCGCGACCGTATCCATCGCGGCAGTGGCCGGGAGGGACGCCACTTTTACCCCCGCCGCCTGCGTGGGCAACGCATGCTGCGACGGAATCGCGACGCTGCGCGCCCGGTCAATCCGCAGGAATCCCTGATGCATCTGTTGTTGATCGCTACGCAGCGGCATCGGTGTTTTGGCGCGGGTAAGGGGAATGCCCACTCGCGCGTCACCGGCGCCCTGACGCGCCGCGCCGAGCGGGAAAAACCGCTTCACCGGCGCTTCGGGCGCCCCGGGCTTCAGCAGCTCCGCCGCCGTGACGGCCAACGGCAGCATTAGCTGCGGCAGCATTAGCAACGTCAGCACCAGAAAGATATTGCTACGCCTCACGCATCCTCACCGTCATCTGCATCGTCATGAATCATCCTCGCATTGTACGCCTTTTACCTGCGCGATGCCATGAAGGAATTACCCCGGTTTTAGCAAATGAAATCGACTTATCCACCCGCACGAGGAATCTGTTTACAACCGCCGTTAAATACTGTCTTTTTAGGGGCTAATTCACCCGCATCGGGCTTACGGCACATGGCTTCGCATCTTCGTATTTTTCGTCACGGCTTACGCAGTTCGGCCCTCGCTACCCTTGTCGCTATTTCCGCCGCCCCTTTTTTCGCCCATGCCTTCAACCCCGACGAAGGGGCCGAGGCCCCTCCCGTCAGCAAACCGCGCACATCGGCGCGCCTGCCCTCGACCGCGCCACTGATCGACCCGATGCCCAGGCTTGCTTTCCCGCCATTATCCTCTGTGCCAGCCACCACTTCCATCACCGCGCCGCCGGGAGCCTTTGTGCAGCCCCTGCCCGCCGAAGCACCGCTATTCCCGCCGGTGGATGCCGCCACCGCCGCACGCGCTGCGCAGGAGCTAGGCGTCACCGGGCAGGTCGAAAAAGCCACCACACTGAACGTCGCCCCGCAGACCGGTTTTATCGCCCCGGCTCCACTGATTGCCACTGCCGATAGCCTGCAACGGCCAGCGGAAAATCCGCCGCTGATTGCAGCCCCGGCCACCGCACCTGCGCCGCGCCAGCTTTCTGATGCCTCAAGGAATATTCTCAGCCGCTTCCCCTCGCGGCTTGACAGCACACCGCCCGCCACCGGCAAAAAGACCTCCGTTGCCATCCAGCGCCAAAGCCCCGAGGTCAAAGCACTCGCCACGCCCACCCCGAAAATCGAAAGCTACGATGCGGTGGGCCTGAGCATCAAGGTGCAGCGTCAGGCGCTCGATACGAATTTTGAACTGAACCGCGCCTATACAGCCCTCAGCAATGGCGACAGCGCGCTTGCCGCCGAAACGTATAAAACCATTCTGGCTGCCGAGCCGGGGAATGAGGACGCCCTGTTCGGCCTCGCCGTGACCTACCACCGCCTCGGCGAGCTGGCGCGCGCCCGCTCCTATTATGACCAGTTGCTGAAAATCAACCCCGGGCATCGCGAGGGGCTTAATAACTTCCTCGCCCTCATGAGCGCCGAAGCGCCGCAGGAAGCCCTCGCCGAGCTTGAACGTCTGGAGCAACGCAACCCCGATTTCAGCCCCATCCCTGCGCAACAGGCGGCGTTGCTCAACAAAAGCGGCTACCCCGAACAGGCGCGCGAAAAAATGCTGCGCGCGATTGAACTTGCCCCCGACAACCTCACCTACAAATACAACCTCGCCGTCATGCTCGATGCGCAGGGCAACTACGCCGATGCCGGCGCCCTCTACCGCCTGCTGATTGATGCCGCGCTCAAGGGGCAAAAAATACCGGCGCCGCTTGAGACGTTGCAAAAACGGCTTAATTTCATTGCCGCTAAAGCCGCACCTACACCAGTCGCAGGTAGCTGAAGCGGTAGCATTAACGAAGTCTTTACGTCTGTTCGCTAGGATGTGCAGGCTGAATCCTGAGGTTCGACCATGGAAATCACCGACCTGTTAATGGCAACCCACAAAAACAAGGCGTCCGATCTTCACTTATCGGCGAAGAACCCACCGATTATGCGGGTGAACGGCGACATGCTGCCGCTCGACATGCCCGCGCTCGATGCTGAAGAAGTGAAGCGCATGCTGTTTTCGATTATGACCGACCAGCAGCGCAGCGATTATGAGCGCGACTTCGAGCTTGATTTCTCGATGGCGTTTGCCAGCGAAATCCGCTTCCGCGTTAATGCTTTTAACACCATCCACGGTGCAGCGGCCGTCTTTCGCAGCATCCCCACGAAAATCCTCTCGCTCGATGCGCTGGGCGCCCCCGAAGTGCTCAAACGCCTCTGCCACCTGCATAAGGGCCTTGTCCTCGTCACCGGGCCAACCGGCTCGGGGAAATCGACCACGTTGGCGGCGATGATTGACTATATCAACCAGAACTTCAACAAACACATCCTAACGGTCGAGGACCCGGTCGAGTTTGTCCATACCCCCCGACGCTCGCTCATCAACCAGCGTGAAGTGGGCGGCTCCACCAAATCCTTTACAAAGGCCCTGAAATCGGCACTGCGCGAAGACCCGGACGTGATTATGGTCGGCGAGCTGCGTGACCTTGAAACCATCCAGCTCGCAATGACGGCGGCGGAAACCGGGCATCTCGTGCTGGGCACGCTGCATACCAGTTCGGCTGCCAAAACAGTAGACCGCATCATCGACGTTTTTCCCGCCGACGATAAGGAAATGGTGCGCGCTATGCTCTCGGTTTCGCTTGAAGCGGTGATTACGCAGGCTCTCATCAAGCGCATGGACGGCAAGGGCCGCATCGCCGCCCACGAAATCATGCTCGGTTCGCCCGCCATCCGCAACCTCATCCGCGAGGCGAAAGTGCCGCAAATCACCTCCATGATTCAGATGGGCAGTAAGATGGGCATGGTGCTGATGCGCGACTCGCTCAACCGCCTCTATGAAAATGGCGAGATTTCGGCAGAAACGCTGCGCGAGCTTCTCATGACCGGCGCGCAATCCGAGGAAGAATCCGGCGGAATGACCGCCACGGCAGGCAAGCGCCTGAGTTCCTCGAGCAGCAGTTCATTCTAGGAGGATGCCTTGACCCTCGCGCACATCCATACGCTTCTTGAGGAGATGATTGCGCGCCGCGCCTCGGATCTCTACCTCACTTACGACAAAGCGCCGACCCTGCGCATCGACGACGCCATCCTCCCCGCTTCGGGCGATGCGCTCGACGACACCGACATCGCCGAGTATATCGGCCAGCTCCTGAGTGCCGAACAGCAGGACGAGTTCCGCTCGACGTTCGAGTTGAACGTGGCGCTCAACTTCAATGATTCCGCGCGGTTCAGGGTCAACGTCTTCCGCCAGCAGGCGCATGACGGGCTGGTCATCCGCCGCATCGAAAACGCCATCCCCGACATTGCATCGCTCAGCCTGCCGCCGCTCTATGGCGAGCTGGCGATGTTAAAGCGCGGCCTGATTCTCATCTCCGGGCAGACCGGCTCGGGGAAATCGACCTCACTCGCCGCGATGGTCGGCCACCGCAACGCCCACGGCCAGGGGCACATCATCACGGTGGAAGACCCGATCGAATTCGTACACCAGCACGGCCAGTGCATTATCACCCAGCGCGATGTCGGGCTCGACACCTATTCCTACGCGCTGGCGCTGAAGAATGCCCTGCGCCAGCGGCCCGACCTTGTGGTTATCGGCGAGGTGCGCGACCGCGAAGTGATGGAACAGGCGATTTATTTCGCCGAGACCGGGCATTTATGCATTGCCACCATCCATGCCAACAACGCCAGCCAGACCATCGAGCGCGTCATCAACTTCTTCCCCGAAGACCGGCACCCGCAAATCCTGCTCAACCTGTCGCTCAACCTGCGCGCCACCCTCTCGCAGCGCCTGCTGCCCACGCTCGAGGGCGGGCGCACCGTCGCACTCGAAATTATGCTCAACCGTGGCCTGATTAAACAACATATCGAACTGGGAAAAATCCGCCAGTTGCGCGAGATGATTGAAAAAGGAACCGGCGAAGGCATGCAGACCTTCGACCAGCATTTATTCAGGCTTTACGAACGCGGCGTCATCAGCGAGGAAGTCGCCCTCGCCGAATCCGACAGTGTCGCCAACCTGCGCCTGATGATTCAGAACAAAAAAACGCACGGGCGTGACCCAAGCCTCGGCCTGCGCAGCGTGCAGGCCGTGCCGAAAATTGTCGGCTCCGAATTTTAGGCCGCTTCCGCGCCGATGGCTTTCAGGAACGCACGCTCCAGGCTCTCGCCGCCGAAAGTTGGCTTAAACGCCGCCGCCGTACCGAGATAGACCAGCCTGCGCGCGTGGATAATGCCGATGCGGTCGCAGATTTCATCAATATCCGAGAGGATGTGGGAGCTGAAAAACAAGGTTTTGCCCTCGCGTTTTGCCTCAAGCATCGCCTCCTTCAGGCAAATGCGCGCGCGCGGATCGAGGCCGCTCATCGGCTCATCGAGAATCATGAACGGCTGATCGACCATAAACGCGCCCATCAGCCCGAGTTTCTGCCCCATACCCTTCGAATAGCCGCCGACCTTGCCATCCAGAACTTCGGGGTCAAGGTCGAGCGTGCGCGCCAGTGCGCGGGCTTTTTCGCGGTCGAGCTTCTTGCCGTAATAGGAGAGCGCCAGCGCCAGATGCTCGAAGCCCTTGAGGTAACGCGAGGGCGAAAATTTCTCGGGCAGGTAGGAAAGCTGCGCGCGCGCCTCGACCGTCGTTGAGGGCTTGCCGAAAATATGCGCCGAACCGCTATCCGCCCGCGCCAAATCGAGCAGCAGCTTAATCAGCGTAGTTTTCCCCGCCCCATTCAGGCCGACAAGGCCGAAAATTTCCCCCGGCTGCAGGGCAAACGAAATATCCTCAAGCACCCGGTGCGCGCCATAGGATTTGCCGATATGCTCGACCTGCAGGGGGATACTCGAAATGCTGGACAATGCTGGCTCCATAAACGGTCGAGGTGCTAACGGGCGGCATCCGCGCCGGGAAGCGGCGATGAAGGTGACGGCGGGGCATCGGCCATCGCTTCGGGCATAGCTTCGGCAGGCATGAGCGGCGGCAACGCCACCAGCTCCGGGGTGTCCACATACCCTTCGAAGATGCGGAAATACCCCGCCGCGAAGGACTGGTTCTGTTTCAGCGTAAAGGTGACGGCGCCGCTTTTTTCGTTGATGTTCGCCCGCTGTATTCCGGCCAGCCTGTGTTTCAACAAATCCGCCGAAGCGAAAAAATCTTCCTGCTGGCGGCGCAGGAGCGCTTTAGCAAAGCTCGGCGTCCACGAGAAGGTGGCGCTTTCGGGGGTGACGTTTACTACGGTTACATCCGTCTCATTCTTATGCGAGGTGATTTTATAGCCACTCACCCATAGCGACCATTCGCCTGGCTTGTCGTAGGCAATGCTCGCCAGGTAAAAGACGGGATACTCCAGCGGATCCTCGATTTTTTCTTCGACCGGCGCCGCCGTGGTTTGCAAGACAACCGGCACCGGCGGGGCGGCATCCAGCCCCGAATCTTCAAAATGGCGGATGGCCTCCTGCATCCGGCTGATTTGCGACGGCAGGAACAGGATGCTCAGATTCGAGCCACCGTAGGAATAGCTCCTTGCAACAATGGTCGCCTCTACCGGTGCGGGAGCAGGTGTGGTGGCAGGCGCGACGACTACCGGCGTAGCGGCGGCAACTGGCGGTGGTGGAGAGGCAACGCGCGACGGCAGGGCCACAGCAGGCAAGGGCGGCAACTGCCCCACCGGCTGCGCAGGCGCAGGCACCGCCACCGTGGCCATGACCACCCAGCTCAGCAGGCACTGTAATTTTATACGCGGCATTGCGGCATATCCTATGGGGCGGCGGTGGAAGGAGTGGTGGGGCCTGGTTTATTCTCACGAGGTGCGAAACGAATCCATGTCAGCTCGATACTGCCTTCAACCAGCAGCTCCGAGGTTCCCTGCTTCAGCTTATTGATGGTATTGTCGGTCATGTCGGCCAGCCTGCTCGCCCGTTTCAGCTCCACCTTATCAATACGAATCAGGCCCGGCGCGGCATGTTCGAGGTCGTGGACAAACGAGAACACATGCGCATCCGAAATGGCCCTGAAGGTCAATCCAAGACGTGGCCGCAACAGCACGTCGTAGGTAAAATTTTTCAGTTCGGCCTTGTCGGTTGGCACCTCTTTAGCCAGCGTTATCTGGGTATCCGACAGGCGGTAGCGTGCCGCTGCGTTGCGCAGAAAAATCTGCAACCCCTCGAAAGTCGCCACCAACTCATCCGTGGTGCGGTTGCCTTGCAGTTCTACGAAACGCTTTTCCGCCTCACCGGATTTATCCATCTGGCTACGCAGATTCGCTAACAAGGCGCTGTCCTGCGCGAGTTTTCCCTCCAGCCCGGTTTTCTCCCCGGCCACATTATCCGCATAAAGGGAGACGGCGGAATAAATGACCCCAACCCCGGCCACCAGCGCCCCCACCTTAATCGCATACCTGACCGTCTGCCCGATTAACTGCTGGTATTTATTCATCGCGCCCCCTGCCCTGCCACGGGAGCTGCTGCAGGCAGCGGCTTCAGGCCCTTAAGGTGAAAGACCACCACCGCGTTCTGGACAGCAGAAAGTTTTTGCGTCGATTGATCCAGTGAAATTTTTTCACTTTGCACCTCATCCCTGCGCCACGGGAATGCCTCGGCCATCACCTCGTATTGCCGCAAATCGGTTTTCATGGCCTCCAGCAGGTTATTGGCCTCGGCTTCGACCACATCGACCGTCGCCCCCGCCGGAGAAAAATCGACGCTGAGTTTTATCGCCAGCGGCAGCGCATTACCCCCCGCGCCCGGCGACGGCATATTCGCGCTGCTGATGTCCCACGCAATGTCGAGAACGCGGCGCTGCGGCGACATAAGCGCAGCAATGGCCGTTATCGAGTCTTCGGGGCGGGGGTGGTTTTTGAGATACGCGTCATAGGTTGCAACAAACACCGATTTGAAGGCCACGTCGCTGTTAAGCCCGTCGACCGAACGCCGCATTTTCTCGAGGTTGGGCTGAAGCGCCGCCTGTCTGGTTTTTATCTGGGCAATGCTGGTCGCGTTTTCAATCGTCGTGGCAAGCGTACCGGCAGTAAGCCCAAGGAATATCAGCGCCATCAGCCCCGCAAATACCTGCAGACCGATACGCGCCTGATACAGCTTTGTCAGTTTGTCGATATACGCATTCGAAAAACGCAGCAGGCGCTTTCTGCTCACCCCGAACGCCGCCGCCAGCACCACATCGCCGAAGCGATCCGCCGAAAGTGCCGCCTGCTCGAACCCGAGAGCCTCGGCCACCGATAGCGGGCTTAATGCCGTCGCCCGGCCAAAATTGAAGCGCCGCAGATCCAGCGAATCAATCACATCCTGAGAAATGATAATCGTCGCATCCAGCTCCGCATTGTCGTGAAACTCAAGCCGCTTCAGGTATTCGATCGTGTTGATGATTTCCTGCTCGACATTCCCGGCAATCACGGCGGGAATGGCGTCATCCATCGCTTGTGAAACGCGGGTAAAAATCAGCTTGCCGTCATGCATCACCACTTGCCGGAAGCCCGACACTTTGTTGTGCGAAATCAGCAATTGCCAGGGCCGCGCCTTGTCGTGCGACAGTTTTCTGCCCAGCATGGCGACATAATGCACCGCCTCAATCGGCACCAGATAAATGCCTTTCATTTCGTTAGGCAAATCGAGCACGACATCGAGCCACTCGGCAATCAGCGGGGTTTTGGCGAGCCCCACCAGCAGGTATTTCCATTCTTTGCGCCCAGTTTTATCGCGCCCGAGCCGCAACGCACCTGTCAGGTCATCCGGCTGAAAATCGCGGTCGAGGCGGCGTTTTACCAACCCGCCGACCGACAGGGCGCTCACCGGCGGGAAGGTCTGCAAAACATATTGCTGGTCAATCACATCGACCAGCAGCGTCAGCGGCACCGAGGGGTTAGCCCGCATGATTTCGACCATCGCCTCGCTGTGCGCAGGCTGCGCGGAAGGCGCGAACAGGCGGCGCACCACTTTACTGCCCTGCATAAAAACAAGGATCGCCCCCTCGTCGCCGATGAGCAACATGAAGCGCTTTTTTCTGGCGTTGCGGCGGGTTTCCTTGTCGGCAGAATTGCCCCCGCGTGACGCCTCACGACGCGGCGGCCGGGGCGGCGTTGCCCCCTGTTTCGTTGCTTTTTTGTGAAGCGCCCCTACCATGCCATCCCTAGAATTTCATTTGCGAGAACGATTGGTACAGCGGCCCGAATACGGCAGCGATCACCCAAAAAATCAGAATCCCCATTACCAGCGTCAGAATCGGCTGAATCATCCCGACCAGCGCATCGACCGAATCGTTCACCTCGCGGTCGTAGAAGAACTTGATGTTGCCCATCGCCTCGCCCATGCTGCCCGAATCCTCGCCCACCTTGAACATACGGATGACCATGGTGGGAAATTGATTCGAAATGCGCAGCGAGGAAGTGAGGTTATTCCCCTCGACAATGCTGCGGTGAACCACATCAATCGATTCCTTAATCACGCGGTTTTTGACCACATTGCGCGCGGTCAGCAACGCCTCAGGAATGTTAATGCCGCTTTTGAACATGACCGAAAAGAAATGCGTGAAGCGCGCCAGATCGATTTTCCGCAATGTCTGCCCGATGACCGGAATCCTGAGAAAAAGACCATCCATCTTATAGGCAAACGGCTCCATCGTCCGGTAGAGGCTCAGGCCAAGGATAAACAGGCCAATCGGGATGCCGAAAATCAGGTACCAGTAGCTCTGGAATGCCTCCGACGTGAAGATAAGTGCCCGGGTATGCAGCGGAATTGCAAACCCCTGCTCGGTAATGAACTTCAACAGTTTCGGCACCACCGCCATCATCAGGATGGCAATCACCGCCGACATCACCACCAGCAGAACAACAGGGTAGGTAATCGCTTTTTTCACCTTGCGGCGCAGATCGTTCGTCCATTTCATGTGGTTGCCGATATTGACAAACGACTCGGTTAAATTACCGTTCTTTTCACCCGCCGCGACAAGGCCGACAAAAATATCGTTGAACACGCGCGGATAGCTGGCGAGCGCCGCCGAGAACGAGCTTCCAGCCTTCACTTTTTCCAGCACGTCGGTCATGATGTCGCGCATTTTGGTCGATTCGGTAGAGTCACGCACATCGGCAATCGCTTCGTGAATCGGCACTCCGGCGCGGCTGAGCTGCTCGAGGTGCAGCGAGAGGATAATCATATCCTTCATTTTAATGCGTGCGTTTTTGGTCGCGTGGTGTTTCTGCTCGCGGTAAGTGATGAGATCCAGCCCCACCTCTTTCAGGCGCGCTTCAAGGTCGATGTCGTTTTCGGCGACCATCGACCCTCTGATCCTACGTCCGCGCTCATTCAACGCGCTATAGGTGAATTGGGCCATAACACTCCACACAACACGCGGCCAATCGGCGCGTAAAATTATTTTAAGTGAAGCTATTACAAACGGTCGGTCAGGTCTACCGTATTAATCAGTTCGGGGATATCGATGATGCCCGCCAACACTTTGCTGATGCCGTCCTGCACCATCGGCACGAATCCGTTCTGCATCGCATATTCGAGCATCTGGTTACGGGTGGCTTTGGTGGCAATCAGCTCATCCATCCCGTGGTCGATACGCAGGATTTCATGCAGGCCGACGCGGCCTTTATACCCTTTGAAGCCACATTTCTCGCAGCCGACCGCTTCATGCACCGTCGGCGATTTGCCTTTATCGAGATGCAGCAGCCGACATTCCTCGTCGGTGGCCGGGCGCGGCTTACGACACGCAACGCACAGCTTGCGCGCCAGCCGCTGCGCCATGGTGCAGATCAGCGACCCCGCCAACAAATGCGGCGGCACGCCAATATCCGAAAGGCGCGGAATGGTGCCCAGCGCATCGTTCGTGTGCAGGGTGGTGAACACCTGATGCCCGGTTAGCGCCGCGCGCACGGCCATCACCGCCGTTTCTTCGTCGCGCACCTCACCGAGGAAGATAATGTCGGGATCCTGCCGCATCAGCGATTTAATCCCCGAGTGAAAATCAATCACCCCTTCGCGCACGTTAGTCTGGCGAATCAGCGGCAACTGATATTCCACCGGGTCTTCGAGCGTCATGATGTTGACGTCGATTGAATTAATAAAACCGAGGATGGAATAAAGCGTCGTCGTTTTCCCCGATCCGGTCGGCCCGGTGACCACGATAATCCCCTCGGGCCGCTTCAGGCATCGCTTCAATAGTTCGACATTATGCTCTGAAAAACCTAGATCTTCTATCGGCACCAGCGACTTGGATTTATCCAGAATCCGCAGCACCACGTTTTCGCCATGCACCGTCGGCTGGGTGGCGACGCGGAAATCGACCTCGCGCCCGAGGGCGACCATACTGATCCGTCCATCCTGTGAACTGCGGGTTTCGGCAATGTTCATCCCCGACATGATTTTGAGGCGCACCAGCATTGCTGGCCAGTAATCACGGTGGAAGCTGCGAATCTGCTGCAACGCACCGTCGATGCGGTAACGCAGGCGCAGGAAAGAGCCTTCCGGCTCGAAATGCACGTCGGATGCGCCCTGCTTGATTGCATCCACCAGCAGGGCGTTGACAAGGCGCACCGTCGGGTTGATGTAGCCCTCCTCGCGGCCGTCGAGCTGGGTTTTGTCGCGGATGCCGGTCTCGATTTCGCGCAGCACGCCGTCGATCGACAAATCGTAGTTGTAGTAGCGCTCGATCAGTTCATTGATTTCCGTTTCGGTCGAAAAAATCGGAATGATTTTGATGGATTTGTCGAGGTGGCGACGCACCTGGTCAATCGCCAGCACGTTATAAACATCAACCATCGCGAGCTTGACGGTCGTGCCCGAAAGCTCGACCGGAATCACCTTGTTGCGCACGCAGACTTCGCGCGGCACCATCGCCAACAGGTTGCTGTCGAGCATGGTGGATTTGGCATCGAACCGCTCCGACCCCGAGCTTTCCGCCAACACCTCGCCCAGCGCGCTCTCGGTGATAAAGTTCATCGAGATGAGAATCGACCCCAGCAATTTCTTGGATTTCGCCTGCTCGCGCAGCGCAATTTCGAGCTGGTCTTTCGAAATCAGCCCCAATGCCATCAGTTTTTCACCAATACGCATCGGTTTAGCTTCTGCCGGTTTTTTTCCCAACCCGCTTTCGCCCGGGTTATCGGCCATCATCGCAGGCGGAGGCGCTGCCGCCAGAACCACCGCCGCCGGTAACGGCTGCCCGGCTGCTGGCGCACTGCGCGATTGCGATAAAAAATCGCCTTCGGATGAATCGTCCGTGGTCATTCCTCTCCCATTCCCGAGGATACAGCGTTAATTCCAAGTATTTCCCGTTATTCTAGACGCATATTGTCCTCATTGCACAAATAAAATCGCCACGCGCCCGCTGTAATCTATTTTATCTGTCGAAACTGTGGCGTTTTTTCTGGCCCCTCCCCCCTGCGATGCGATAAACGCTCGTTATGAATCAGGAACTGTTTATCACGACTGCCTACGGCGCGACCGGCCTGCTGCTGCTGCTGCTCTGCGCTGCGACATGGCGGGCCGCCATGCGCACCCGCCGGCAATTGCGCGAACGAAGCGACCCATGAAAGCCAAACATTCACGCCTGCTATTTATCCTTGGTAGCCTCGCGCTGATGGCGCTGGCAGCAACGGTGGTCTTTCGCGCCCTCGGTGATACTATGATTTTTTTCTATACCCCGACCCAACTGGCAGAAAAACAAAAAGCTGCCGATTTTCATGCCAAAAACAGCCTGCGGATTGGTGGGCTGGTTAAAAAAGGTAGCATCACCAATCTTGCGCAAGGCGGCATCCGCTTCACGATTACCGATCTTTCGCACGATATTCCCGTCACCTACCACGGGTTGGTGCCCAGCCTGTTTCGCGATAATCAGGGCGTCGTCGCCCAGGGCAGGCTTACGCCCGAAGGCGTGCTTACCGCACAGACCATCCTCGCCAAGCACGATGAAACCTATATGCCACGTGCAGTGGTCGAACAGCTCAAGGCATCGGGGCGCTGGCAGGATGGCAAGGCGGCGCCATGATTGCCGAACTCGGCCAGCTCTGCCTCGTATTGACGCTGCTTGTCAGCCTGCTGCAGGCGGGGGTGCCGCTGCTGCAGCGCCTCCACCGGCCCTACCCGCTGCTGCATCTGGTCAAACCCACCGCGGCACTCCTGCTGCTGCTGCTCAGCGGCGCTTTTGCCGCGCTGATTTATGCCTATGTGGTGTCCGATTTCTCGGTGCTGACGGTGATCCTCAACTCGCATAGCAGCAAACCGATGCTGTATAAAATCGTCGGCGCCTGGGGCAACCATGAAGGCTCGATGCTGCTGTGGATGTGGGTGCTGGCCGCCTGCGGCTTTCTCGTCGCCTATATGCCCGCGCGCGACGCGCAGCTCAAGGCCGCCACCCTCGCCGTACTCGGCCTGATTTCCTCCGGCTTCATGGCCTTTATCCTTTTCACCTCGAACCCGTTTCTGCGCGTCTTTCCCGCCCCGGCCGACGGCGAAGACCTCAACCCCATCCTGCAGGACATCGGCCTCGCCTTCCACCCGCCGACGCTGTATGTCGGCTATGTCGGCTTCGGCGTCGTCTTTGCCTACGCGATTGCGGGGATGCTTCTCAAGCGCATCGACAGCGACTGGGCGCGCGCCGTCCACCCGTGGATTCTGCTGCCGTGGACGTTCCTCACGCTTGGCATCGCGGCGGGGAGCTGGTGGGCCTACCGCGAGCTGGGCTGGGGCGGCTGGTGGTTCTGGGATCCGGTCGAGAATGTGGCGCTGCTGCCCTGGCTGGCCGGCACCGCCCTGATTCACAGCAACCGCGTGCTCGAACGGCGCGGGCAACTGGCGCGCTGGGTAGCGCTGCTGGCCATTCTCGCCTTCACCCTGTCGCTGATCGGCACGTTCATCGTGCGGTCGGGGCTGATTACCAGCGTCCACGCTTTCGCCGCCGACCCGGCGCGCGGCATGTTCATCCTTGGCTATATTGTGCTGGTCAGCGGCGCGGCGCTGCTGGTGTATGGCGCCGCCGAAATGAAAACGGGCAAGCCCGTTGCCCTGCTGTCGCGCAGCGGTTTCATCCTCATCAACAACCTGCTGCTGCTGGTGGCGGCGGCGATTATCCTGCTGGCCATCCTCTACCCGCTCGCCCTCGAATTGCTGAAGCTGCCCGCCATCTCGGTTGGGCCGGAATATTTCAACCGCACGTTTCTGCCCATCGCCGCGCCGCTGCCTATCCTTGCCGCCCTCGCGCCGCTGATGGCGTGGGACAAAACATCCCCGGCACAGTTAAAATCCCTTCTCCGCCAACTCGCGCCCGCGTTGCTGGTCGGGCTGGTGGTGGCGCTGGCGCTGCTCACGCCACCCCATGCGCTGCTGGCGCTGGGCATGGCCATGGCGGCGTGGCTGCTTTACGGCAGTCTGCGTTACGTCGGGCGCGTGCGGGCGGCGCAGGTGCGCCTTCTGTCGCGCGTGGGGCTGCGTCATCTTGCGGGGGCGACGGCGCATACCGGCCTTGCGTTGTTTGTTCTTGGCATGGCGCTCACCGCCACCCTCAAGCAAACCTACGATACGCCGCTCACCGCCGCCGCGCCGATGGTCATGGGCGATTACAGCCTGCGGCTGATTGCCGCCGACCGCCGCGAAGAAAATAATTTCATCCGCCGACGGGCGACGCTCGAAGTGGCGCGGGGCGGGCATGTCGTTACGACGCTTGCGCCCGAGCTGCGCTACTACCCCGTGCGCACCACCCAGACGGCAGAAGCGGCGCTTTATTCCACCCCATTGCACGATATTTATGTGGTGCTGGGCGAAACCAGCTATGCTGAAAAAAGCGAGCAGGCACGCCTCGGTGTACGGATGTATGTCACCCCCGGCCAGCAGGTGGTCTGGCTTGGGTTTATCCTCGCCGCACTGGGCGGCATCCTTGGCATTATCGCCAGCATACCACGAAAAGGAGATGCCTGAATGCGCCGCTTACCTTTGCTGATTTTTGCCCTGATGGCCTACCTGTTCTGGGTGCTGCTGCTCCAGCATTATGGCCCGGCAGGCGGGGTTCAGGGTGCCAGCAACAAACCCATGCCCGCCCTCACCCTCGGCGCGCTCGATGGCGACGCGGTGTGGCAACCCGAAGCCCTCATCGGCAAGGTGACGGTGCTGAATTTTTTCGCCAGCTGGTGTACGCCCTGCGCGCGCGAAATGCCCGAACTGGCGGCGCTGAAAAAGCAATTTCCCGCCCTGCGCCTCGAAGGGGTGGCGTGGAACGATACGCCAAAAAACCTGCATGGCTGGCTGCGCGAACATCGCAACCCGTTCGACCATGTCTGGCTCGACAAGACCGGTAACGCCACCATGGCACTGGGCATTCGCGGCATTCCGGAAACCTTCGTCATCGACGCGCAGGGCATCGTGCGCTACCGCCTGGTGGGTGGGCTTTCCGCCGAGCGGCGCACACACGAACTGGCGCCGCTGCTGACCACGCTGCTTGCCGAGGCCGCCGGTGCGCACTAGCTTTCTCGTCTCGCTGCTGATGCTGGTGGTGCTGGTGGTGGCCGGAGTCGGTGCCGCCCGCGCCGGCGGCGACAGCGGCAGCGAACGCATGCTGCCCGACATAGCGCAGGAGCAAACTGCGCGGCGTATTTTCCGCGAGTTGCGTTGCGTCGTATGCGAAGGGCAATCGATCGCAGAATCGAACGCCACCCTCGCCGCACAGATGCGCATCCATGTGCGCACGCTGGTGGCGCAGGGCAAATCACGGGCCGAAATCCTCGCCTTTTTCCGCGAGGCCTACGGTGACAGCATCCTGCTCACACCGCCGCTCCGGCCATCGACCTGGCTGCTGTGGCTGGCGCCGCTGCTGCTGCTGGCCGTGGGCGGGCTGCTGCTCCGGCGCGCCACACAACCACCTCAGGGAGGACGCCCATGAATGCGTTTGTCACCTTCGCTTTCTATATCTGCCTCAGTTGCGTGCTGCTGATTATTGTCCCCGTGCTGATGGTGCCGGGCCTGCCACTCAGGCGCAAGCTGCTGATTTGCACGCTGACTTTCGTGATTTTAGTGCCTGCCGCCCTCCTGCTTTACGCCTGGATTGGTGCGCCGTTACTGGCGGTTTCCGGCTAGTTTTCGCTGGTCACCGCCGCCCGTTTTAGCTATAATGCGCGCGTGGTTTTTGACCACGCAGGCCCATGCCGGCCTGAACTTTCATACGTCAGGGAGTTCACCATGAAACCCAACCGCGCCATGCCGACCAACCGCATTCTTTTTGTTGTCACCAGCGCCGCACGGATGAGCACATCCCCCGCAGCGACTGGGTCGTGGCTGGAGGAAGTCGCCGCACCTTACTACGCCTTCCTTGATGCGCATTGCGAGGTGACCATCGCCTCGCCCAAAGGTGGCGCCGCGCCGATTGACCCGAAAAGCACCCTGCCTGAAAACCAGACCGCCTCGACCCGCCGCTTCGATGCCGACACCGCCGCGCGGAAGGCGCTTGGCACCACGGCGAAACTCGCCAGCTTGAAGCCAAACGATTACGATGCGATCTTTTTCGCCGGCGGCCACGGTACGATGGAAGACTTCCCAAAGGATGCTTCGGTCAAGTCAGCTATCGAGGCGTTTTATGCCGCACGCAAACCGGTTTCCGCCGTCTGCCACGGCCCCGCCTGCTTTGTCGGCGCGTGCAAACCCAACGGCGAGGCGATGATAAAAGGCCATCGCTTCAGTTGCTTTACGGATGAGGAAGAACGGCTCGTCGGGCTGGAAGCAAACGTACCGTTCCTGCTCGCATCGCGCCTCGGCGCACAGGGTGGCACGGCTGTTTCCGCCCTGCCGTTTTCCGCCAATGTGGTGGTCGACGGCCATCTCATCACCGGGCAAAATCCGGCATCGGCCATCCCAGTGGCGGAGGCCGTGATTCATCAGCTACGGCATGGCTCCACGCGTAGCAACGCTGCTTAGTGCATCGCTTTCACGGTAGACATTCGCCGCCGCGCTGCCTAAGTTGGGCGGCATGACATCACTCAAACTACTTTTCAGCCGTCGCTTCGGGACGATGTTCTCCTGCATGGCGCTGGGTGCGTTCAACGACAATTTTTATAAAAACGCACTGGTCATTATCACCACCTATTCGCTCGCGGCGAAAATGGGGGTCGAACCGGCGACGTTGCTCAGTGTCGCGGCGGCGGCGTTTATCCTGCCGTTTTTTCTCTGCTCGGGCATTGCGGGGGAAATCGCCGACCGGGTGCCCAAGCACCGGTTGGTGCGCATCCTGAAGGCCACCGAGCTGGTGCTGGTGCTGATGGCGATCGCCGCCCTGTTCTCGCAACATACCTGGGCGCTGCTACTCACCCTCTTCATGCTGGGCATGCAGGCGGCGGTGTTTGGCCCGGTGAAATACTCCATCCTGCCCGAACTGGTGCGCAAGGAGGAATTGCTGCTCGGTAACGCGATGGTCGAAGGCGGCACGTTCCTTTCCATCCTGCTTGGCACGCTGGTCGGTGGCCTGCTGATTCTACGCCCGCATGGCATCGAGATTGTCTCGTTCATCCTGCTGACAGCCAGCCTGCTGGGCCTGTGGGCGGCGTGGCGCGTGCCGGTGACGCATGTCAAAAGCAGCGGTTTAAAAATCAATTACAACATTTTTGTCAGCACCTGGCGCATGGTGCGGCATGCGTTCGAAAACCCGGGGCTGATTTTTCCGATCCTCGGCATTTCGTGGTTCTGGGCCATCGGCGCAACCTACCTCACGCAGATTCCCGTTTTCACCAAGGAAATCATCGGGGCGGATGAAAAGGTGGTCACCCTCTTCAATGGCGTGTTCACAGTAGGCATTGCCCTTGGCTCGCTCTACTCACCGCTGGCGATTCAATGGCTGGGGGCGCGCGCTAAGCATCTCTCGGCGATGGCGCTTTCGGGTGTGCTTTTATTCGGCCTTGATTTATGTCTGGTCGGATACCATGCCGCCCCGCCCGCGCCCGATGAGATGATCGGCCTTGTCACTTATCTCACCGCTTCGTTTAGCCATTTGCGCCTCGCACTCGACCTGTTCCTTATGGCCTTCTGTGGTGGCATGTTTATTGTACCGCTTTATACCCAGATGCAGCTATTAAGCCCCGAACATGAACGCGCCCGCACCATCGCCAGCAACAATGTCATCAATGCGCTGTTTATCGCCACCGCCTCCATCTTCGCTGCGACCTTATTTGCCGCCAGTTTCAATGTCCTGCAGGTGCTATTTGTCTTTGCGCTGCTCAATATTCCCGTCATCGGTGTGCTGACCTATTCCGCGCATCGCAAACACCGGCATTAATCCGCAATCTCGCAGGCAGCTTCCTGCTTGCAGGGGTGCTGCACCAGTAAAAACCAGTTGCGGGTGAGCGGCACAAGCAAAGCGCTGGGGCGAATGACGGGGGTCGAACCCACGTGCAGAGGCCTGCTTGCAGGGGTGCTGCACCAGCAAAACCAGTTGCGGGTGAGAATCTCGATAGGGTGGCGTGGGGCGAATGACGGGGGTCGAACCCGCAACCTCCGGTACCACAAACCGGCGCTCTAACCAGTTGAGCTACATTCGCCACGGCAAACCGCGAGGGCGGATGGTGGCCAGAGACGGGATCGAACCGCCGACACGGGGATTTTCAATCCCCTGCTCTACCAGCTGAGCTATCTGGCCACACGACGCGCACGCGTGAAGAAGCAGTGCTATAGCCAAAGCGTTACGCGGTTGCAAGCGCGGTTTTTAAGTAAAACGCAATAAGGGAGCGGTTAGAATCAAGCGGCGCGAGGGAAGCGGTGCGCGAGGCCGCCGCCTTTGCCTCCCCCGCCCGCGAGAGAGGGTCGGGGTGAAGGAAACAGCCCCAGAGCCGACAGCGCCTACCCTCGCCATGTGTCGTGCAGCCCCAAGCGCCTACCCTCACCCTCTGTCATGCCAAACTTGTTTCAGCATCCATCACAAAAAAGGGACACGATGATTTCATTGTGTCCCTACGCTTTGGGTTAGAGGGCCTTGACTTTAGGGCGGCAATGCCGTACCATTGGGGCGTGGAAATTGTGCGCACCCGCATTTACGAACGTAAAGCCGCCAAGCTGTTGAGTGGCGCGGAGACGTTGGTTGCAGAGAATGAAATCGCCGCAGCCCCTGAAAAATGGCCGGTGGTTTCAGGAACAGGCGGTATCCGCAAAGCCAGAGCTGCCAGAGGGAATGCTGGCAAAAGCGGCGGGGTGCGGATCATGTATTATTTCTGGCTCAATGAAGAGGCGGTTTATCTCCTCGATATTTATGCCAAGAACGAAAAAGAAAACCTTTCAGATGCAGAAAAGAAGGTGCTGAAAGGAATTATTAAAGAACTCAAAGGAGGTGACCATGCCTAAAGCACGCACACCAGAACATGACTTAATCCAGGCCGCCCGCGAGATGGCCGCGCACCGTCGGGGCAAGCTTGCCCTGCCGACGCGTAAGGTAACGCCGCCCGATGAGGTTGATGTTGCATCCATCCGCAAACATCTTGGTTATAACCAGAAGGAATTCGCCGACCATTTTGGGTTTGCACTCAGCGCACTAAAGGATTGGGAGCAAGGGCGCAGAACGCCGGAGCGTTCGACACGCATTCTTCTGTCCGTCATTGCCACCAATCCCAAGGCAATTGAGCAAGCATTGGCGCATTTATCAGCCTAGGTGCTACTTCTCCGTAGCTTCGGGGTGGGTGTCTCCCGCATCATCCACATCGTCCAGCTCAACCGCAGCGACGGCGTAGCTGCCGGTGAACCATTTGTTCAGATCCACCGCGCGGCAGCGGGCGGAACAGAAGGGTTTTTCCGCAGATGTCGCCGGTTTCTGGCAAATCGGACAGGCGGCCATCTCAGGCGGCCAGCGGCATGGCGGGCACCGGCAGCAGCCCGTGGCCGACGCTCGTGCGCTCGTCGAACACGAAGCAGCCGCCGCGCCAGAGCGATTGCGCCGGGGGAACCTGTTCGAGATAGGCAAGGATGCCGCCATGCAGATGATAGACATGCGGGAAGCCCAGCGCGACCAGGTAGGAGGAGTATTTTTCGCAGCGTATGCCACCCGTGCAATACATCGCAATGCGTGGCGCTGCACACTCACCGCGCTGACTGGCCAAAAGCTCTGGCAGCAGATGCGCCTGCGTCCACGCCACCATCTGCTTAAAGTTGCGGGTGGCGGGGTTGACCGCTCCGGCGAAATGCCCGATGGTGAATTCGTAATCGTTGCGGGTGTCAATCGTCACCACATCCGGCGCGGTGATGAGCGCGTTCCAATCCGCCGGGGCGACATAATGCCCCACACATTGCGCCGGAAAGGTCGGCACACCGATGGAAATCAGCTCGCGCTTGACCTTTACCTTGCTGCGTTTGAACGGCTGCGCTGAAAAATAGCTCTCGCGGAAGGTCGGGGTGGTGAAGGCGAATTGCGTTTTCAGGAACTCCATCAGCGCCTCGATCGCCTCGCCCGCGCCCGAAACCGTGGCATTGATACCCTCACCCGCCAGCGTAATCGTGCCCCGGATGCCCAACGCGCGCATGCGTTCGAGAATCGGCGCGCGCAGGTGCTGCGGCGCATCCAGCGTTACGAAGCTGTAAAAGGTGCTGACGGTGACGGTTTCGCTGTGCATGCGCGGCGGTTTAGCAAAAGATGCGGAAAATGTCTAGACGTTCGCGAGCGCCGGGGCGACAGGCGTGCCCACGCGTTCGGCTTGCACGGCATTGCGGATTTCGGTGGTTGGCATCACCATCGCCGCCTCGGCCTGCGCAACGGGTACAGGGGCAACGGCCTCCATCGGCGCGGCGGGTGATTCCGCCGGCATGTGCTGTTCCAGCTCACGCAGGCGGCGGATGCGCGTTTCCATCGAGGGATAGCCGGATTGCAGATAGGAGAAGAAATTACGGATGGGGCTTGATTTCCGGTTACGATCCAACTTACTGAGTGCTGAAATCAGCCCTTCGGGGTCGCCTGAAATCAGTGCGCCTTTGCGGTCAGCATCCAGCTCGGTCGGGCGCACGGAAACCTGATTGGCCACCATCATCCCGAGCGCGCCGCCCGCCGTGACCGAAGCCGCGCTACCAAGGAACGATAGCGGCGCCTTGCCATTGCCAAACAATCCCAATGCCGCGCGGCGCAGGAAACTGGGATTGGCCACATCCGCTTTGAGGTGCTGCCCAAGCCCTCCATAATAAGCAAAGTGATCGCCCAGCACGAGACCTGCCCCGCCGAATATTGCACTTGCAGCCACCCGTGGCGTAGTGTGATTGCTGCTGCCATGCCCCAATTCGTGGCCAAGGACAGCGGCGACTTCCCGCAGGTTGAGCAGCTTGAGCAGCCCGGTTGTCACTGCCACTTCCTGCGGCGAGAGGGTCAGCGCGTTGATGGTTTTGCTCTCGGCAAGAATCAATTGTGGCGGCGGCGTAAGCCCTGCCCGCGCGCTCATCGTTGCCCAGGCATGGTACAGCTCGGGATGGCTCGTAGCGGTAATTTCCTTGCCGCGCTTGAGGCCAATACTTCCGAGCTGGCCAAGCACATGCACATCAATATTGGCGTTGCTCATCGGCGCTTGGGCGATGAAGCGCGGGTCGATATTGGGCGAAGCTGCCAGTGCCTCCTCGGGCGAAAAATCCGTATAGCCGAACAGCATCTGTATACGCTCGCGCACCGATGCCAGCGCTCCTTGCGCCTTCAACATAAAGAGCGAACTGTTCGGAGCGAGCGACACTAGCTCGCAATCCCCGCCGCTTTTGCAGGCTGCATGGTGTGCTCATTCGCCGCAGGTGTTTCCACCAAAGTGCTCGGCACGGCGGCGGGCGCAGCGGCCAGCTCCGGCACGACGGTGGATGCCGCGGGCTGCTCAACCAATGGCGATGTGGCCGTTTCCGCCGCGACGGCGGGTGCAGCCGCCACCGGGGGCTGAAGCACTTCTGCGGCGATGGCGGGCGCAGTGGCGGCTTCCGCGACCGCAGGCGCGGGCTGTTGCGCCGTATCCGGCGTGGCTCCTGCCGGGGCGTCGGCGGGCGGCGCGGCATCCTTCGTGGCACCGCACTGCGGGCAGCCTGCGCCAGTGCAGGTATGATTTTTTTCGGCTTCCGGCGCAGCAATTCCGCCGGCGAGGGCCTGAACGAGATGGGCATACTGCGCCGTGCTCAGATGGGGAATAGTCACTTCGAGCCTGCCTTCATGCAAGCGCACCTGCGGCGTATGCTGATGGGCAAGAAGGTCTTTCATCTGCGGCGCGTTACGGAGTGCAGCCACCACTTCCTCGCCCAGCAGCGACGCATTGGCCGCCACCATCTCACCCGTAAACGCGAGCACGAGGTTGGTTGCGCCTTTATCGGGCAGACTTTGCAGGCTTAACATCAGGCCGGGTTCAAGCTGAGGGGAAATCGCTTTGCCAATATACGCTGCCAGATGCTTCTCCGCCTCAGCCAGCACGGCGGGCATGATAATGAGGCCGCCTGCCACCGCTTGTGCGGGGGAGGAATGTTCGGGCGCCGTCGCAACGCTTTGCGGTGGTTCGGGCAGTTTCATCGTCGGTGCAGGCAGGATGGCGGCGCTTTCCGAGGCTATACCGGCTTCCGGTGGTTTTACATCAACACGCGCAGCAGCGGCATCGAGGGCGGCAGGCTCGGGGGGAAGGGGTGCGCTTGCCGCTTCCGCAACAGCCGGGTTTTCCGCCGCTGCAGGTGCATCCACCGCTGCCGTGGGTGCCTGGGCTTCTGCCGTTTGGGGTGCCGGGTTGGTGGTGCTCATTGTTACCTCCAAGAGAGAATGGTTCATCTCGCATGATAGCCCGACGCAGCGATTTCGTGTGTGACAGTTGTGTGAAACCTTGCGGCGGCCACCGTCACCTTCCCGCGATGCTGCCGCGTCGGCACACAGAACAGGCAGCGACACCGCTTCACATACCCCATTGCTTACGTATTCTTCGGTGGGAAACGCAGGCAAACGCAACGAAAAAAGGCTATGCTGCACCGCAACCTTCATAAAAGCTTCACATTTCTTCGACCCCGGCCGTGTTAGACTACATGTTGAATCATGAAGGAGTGCTGTGCGCCAGGAAACCACAGATAAACCAGCAGAGAACCTGCAACCGGATGTCGCTTTGCCCAAAAGCGTACCTCTGGCAGGAGAAAATGCGCTCGCCGCCGCTGCGCCGAAAAAGCCCAAGCGCACAGCAGGGTTGTGGCTGGTGGATGCGATTATTTATCCGTTCACCAATTATCTCGGCGTTTTCTTTATTTCCGTCGGCGCCACCTACCTGACCGAGCATGGCTGGCCGAAGCCCGCCAGCGGCAAAGAGCTTGGCAGTTGGCGAAAAAAAATCGGCGACCTATTCCAGAGCCGCGGCAAAAAGGTCGATGCATTCCTTGAGGGTCGAGGCTGGTCGCACAAAAACGCCAGCATGGCGCGCATGGTGTTTTTCTCGTTCTTCGATGGCACCTTTATCGCCCCTTTCGTGAAACTGCTCGAGGACCGCCGCGAAAAAATCGCCAAAGCAATTGATACAACGCTCGGCACTCGTCCGAATGACGATGCCGCCTACGAGGCCGAACCAAAGCAAAGTTGGCGCAGCGTCCTCGAAGGGCGCTTCCTTTCAAGCCTCATCGTTGTTCCGACCGCCGTGTTTCTCAGCAAGAACGAAATCGGTGGCAAAATCCTCAACGATAAGCTTTTCAACACTCCGGGCGAAATACGCGGCGCGCAGATTGAAAAAACCATGCCAAAACTCAAGGCAGGTATCGAAAGAGTATTTGGCAAGGTGCATTTCCCGTATTTTGTGAAAACGGTCTATTTTGAGGCATTTTATACCGGCGTCACCACCGCCGGCCTTTACCTTCTGAGCCGCGTGATGGCACGGGTACACACGCACAAACCTAAGCAATCCGGGCAGGAGGCGCCGCCCGTTCTCGCCGATTCTTCGCCGCAGCCCGCCGCCACCACGCAGGAGGAAGCGCGCGGGCCACAAACCGGCGACGAACGCAGCGCAGCCCCGCGCCATCATGTGACACAGGCGTCGCATCACGAGCGCCTTTTTGCGCCCGCTGCGACCGCTGAACTCACCGCCTGATTGCGTGCGCTGTAATTTCTGCGTATAAAGGAAGGGATGACCCACACCCGCACACAACCTTCCTTAAGCCGCGACTTCGCCCTGCTGTCGGTATTCATCATCTTTATTCTGGTGCTGGCCTCGGTCTGGGTGACGTTTGAAACCTACGGCAACTACGAAAAAGAGGTCAGCAAGCAGATGGAGCGTGAGGCGCTGCGCCTCGATCGCGGGCTAATTGTCGAGATCGAGAACGCTGCTTACATCCTCGAATCCATTGGCCGCCAGATTCAGGCCACCAGCGACAATTCGGGCAATATCGCACAGCTGCTGTTCTCCTTCGCCAAAACGGAAGGGCCCCGGCGCGGCATCTTCTCGTGGGTGAACAAAGAGCAGATGATTACGGTGAGCAATAACCTCGGCGTGCTGGACAAACCGATTGATGTCTCCGACCGCGATTACGTCAAGAAATCCATCGCCGAACCGTGGAAAATGCATATCGGTCGCCCCATCGAGGGCCGCTTGTCGCAGAGCTGGGTTTTACCACTGAGCCTTGGCCTGACCGATAAAAACGGCACTTATCTCGGCACGGTCATCGTCGCGCTCGATACCGAAACGCTGAGCAACAACATCAGCCGTTCGATTAAAGATAGTAGCATCCATTTCGCCATTACCAACCTGTCGCTCACCCTGCTGACGCAGACCCCCGCCTCCATCGAATTTTTCAACAATAATTTCGATGTTCGCCGCCTCGCGAAAATGAATTTTGAGAACACCAGCATTGGCAATTACTCCAAAGCCTCGCTCTTCAATCGCCACCAGATTTATTCCTACTTCGAGCGTTCGAGCCAATATCCTTATGTGCTTTTCCTTGGGATCGACTCCGAAAAAAGTGCCAAAGACCTGCGTAAAATGCTGATGCCGCGCCTGTTTCAGCTGCTGGTGATTGCCGTCTTTCTGCTGTTTGTGTTGTGGACGGTGAGAAAACGCATCATCCACCCAGTAATTGCGCTGACCGAGCAAACGGCCACTATCGTCCGTGGCGAAGGCTTCGATGGCAATAAAACACGCGGCCCACTTGAAATCGAACAACTGGCCTATGAAATCCAGCGCCTCTACGATTATATCAACGAACGGCGGCGGATCGAGGCCGAGCTGCGGATAAAAAATGCCGAGCTGACCCGCATCAAGGAAGCGGCGCAGATTACCAATCAGGTAAAGGCCGACTTTTTCGCCTATGTCGGCCAGGAACTGACCGAACCGGTCGAATCCATCATGCAGCAGATTGAAACACTCAAAGACCAGCATTTCGGCCCCATCGGCAACCCGAAATACCTCACCCATGCCGCCGACATCCATCACCAGACCGGCCAGCTGATGGCGATGCTCGAGGATATCAAGGCCATTTCCCGGGCTGAAACGGGATTACTTGCGCTCAACGAAAGCGACATCGACCTCAGTTTTGTCCTGCAGAAAACCATCCGCATTTTCCGCGAAAAAACGGGCGGGGGCATTGAGGCGCAGATCGACATCAACCACACCCTGCCGCATGTGCGCGGCGACGAACTGCGCGTCAAGCAGCTCATCCTCAGCATCCTCAACGCTATCGGCCAGCAGCTTTCCACCGCCGACACCATCCGCATCACCAGCAGCCTCAAGGCGCAGGAATTATCGCTCAGTTTTTCCTACACCGGCAATCACGGGCTGGCGAACAGCACCCGCAGCAAGCAGGGGCTGGATTTAGCCATGGCGCGGCTGCTGATTGCGCTGCATCAGGGCACGCTCGAAATGAAATCCACCGCCGACCGTTCCAGTGTGGTGATTATCAAGTTCCCGGCGCTGCGGGTGCTTTAGAGCCTTTCATTGACACATTGGCGAGCGAAAGCCTAGCCCGCACCTGTGCGGCAGCCAACGCGCATGAGGCACTTCCTCCCACTCCCCCCTTGCGGGGGAGTCGAAACGCTTGAAGAGAGCGTTTCGGTGGGGGGATTCTTGGGGTTGATGCCGACGGCAGATTACTGGGCAAAGAGCCCCCCACGGCGTTGCGAAGTGCAACGCCCGCTCCCCCGAGCAAAGGAAGGGCGTGCGGCCACGATGGATTGCCGCACACGCGCTCGCAATGACGAAAAACGGAGAGGCTTAACCCGGAAATAATTTAGCCGCTGAACTTATTGCTGCGCGGGAAGCCGACCGGCGGCAGGTGGCCTTGCCCGGCGCGCGCGCCAAGCCACGGCTTCACATCGCTTTCCATGCGCACGCGCTCGCCGATGATCCAGCTCAGCCCGTCCTTTTTCGCAAACACCTGCACATCGGCCAGATGGGCGCCCTTATATTTCTGCAAGGCCACGCCCTGCCCGCGTTTCATGACCGGCACCTGTTCGAGCGGGAACACCAGCAATTTGCGGTTGGTGCCAATAACAGCGACATGATCGCCGTTGCTGGCATCCGCACAGACAACCGCTTTACTGCCTTCAACCACGTTGAGCACTTGCTTGCCGCCGCGCGTCTGCGCCAGCACATCCGCCTCTTCGACCACGAAGCCTTTGCCATTATCGGCGGCGAGCAGCAACTTACGGCTCGGCTCATGCACCTGCATGACGACAATGTCCTGCTGGTTATCAAGGTCGCACATCAGCCGCACCGGCTCGCCCTGCCCTTTGGCGCCGGGCAGCTTATCGCATGGCAAGGTGAAGAACTTTCCGTCAGTGGCGAACAGCAGTAATTTATCCGTCGTTTTTGCCTTCATCTGGAAGGCGGGGCCGTCGCCCTCTTTGAATTTCAAATCAGGCAAATCGTCGTAATGGCCTTTGAAGGCGCGAATCCAGCCCAGGCGCGAACAGACCACCGTAATCGGCTCTTTCTCGATGAAAGCTTCCAGGCTGAGGTTCGTGGCACTCGGCGCTTCGGTCAGCTCGGTGCGGCGGGCGGCCAGCGTTTTTTGCCCGTTGAAACGTTTTTTGACGGCCTTGATTTCTTCGCTGATGCTGCCCCAGCGCTCGGCATCGCTCTTGAGCAGGGCGTTGAGCGCTTTTTGCTCGGCCTTCAGCTCCTTATGTTCGCGTTTCAGCTCCATTTCCTCGAGCTTGCGCAATTGGCGCAGGCGCATATTGAGGATCGATTCCGCCTGCAACTCGCTTAAGTCGAACGCCTGCATGAGTTCTGGTTTGGGCTCATCTTCCTCGCGGATAATACGGATGACTTCGTCGAGGTTCAAAAAACAGGTGATAAAACCCGAAACAATCTCAAGGCGTCGGGCAATTTGTTCGAGACGATTTTTCGATTTGCGCACCAGCACTTCGTGGCGGTGATTCAGGAACTCCTGCAGCATCTCGCGCAGGTTCATGACGCGCGGAATACCGTCGGCGCCGAGGACGTTCATGTTGACGCCGTAGCGGATCTCAAGGTCGGTCGCGCGGTAGAGCGCTTCCATCAGCAGTTCCGGGTCGATATTCTTGCTGCGCGGCTCAAGCACAATGCGCACGTTGCCGGTCGATTCGTCCTGAATGTTGGCTAGCAGCGGCAGTTTTTTCTCGCGGAACAGCTCCGCCATTTTTTCAATCAGCTTCGATTTTTGCACCTGATAGGGGATCTCGGTAATCACCACCTGATACAGCCCGTGGCTGAGTTGTTCCTTCTCCCACCGCGCCCGCACGCGCAGGCTTCCGCGCCCATTCGTGTAGGTCTCGACCAGCGTGGCGCGCGACTCGGCCAGCAGCCCGCCGGTCGGAAAATCCGGCCCCTGTACATGGTTCACCAGCGTTTCGATGCTGGCGTTCGGGTGTTTGATGAGATGCACCAGCGCGTCGCACAGTTCGAGGATGTTATGCGGCGGAATGGCGCAGGCCATGCCCACGGCAATCCCCTCCGCACCGTTGGCCAGCAGGTTCGGGAAGCCCGCAGGCATCACTACCGGCTCGCTCTCGGTGCCGTCATAGGTTGGGCGAAAATCGACCGTGCCGGAATCCATATCCTCCATGAGGAGAATGGCGGCATCGGTCAGCTTGGCCTCGGTGTAACGCATGGCCGCCGCATTATCGCCGTCAATCGAGCCGAAGTTCCCCTGCCCATCGACCAGCGGGTAGCGCACACTGAACGTTTGGGCGAGCCGCACCATGGTGTCGTAGACCGCCGTATCGCCGTGCGGGTGGTATTTACCGATGACATCGCCCACCACGCGCGCGCATTTTTTGTAGCCCGAGGCGGGGTCGAGCTTAAGCTGCATCATCGCATAGAGCAACCGGCGGTGGACGGGCTTTAAGCCGTCGCGCACATCGGGCAGCGAACGGGCGGTAATGGTCGATAGCGCATAGGCAAGGTAGCGCTCGCCCAGCGCGTCCTTAAAGGAAACGGTTTCAATCGGATGGGAGGGGGTTGCAGTCGCCATAGGCGCGCGAAACTAGCGGATAGGCTGAAGATTGCAAGAATTTATCGGCGGCCTTGCCCGGTTGGCGAGTTGGGCAAGCTACGCATCGTCGCGCCTGTCACCCTCAGATTCTGATTATTGACCAGCGCAAAGCTGATGCCTTTTATCGGCCCGGCAGCTGTCGCCTGCGCCATGGCCCGCAGTGCCTCAAGCGTAATAAGGCCCGGAGCAACGGCCTCACTATCAGCAACGGAGCGCGCTTGCAGTGCGTGGCCATTGGGGCCTTCCGTTACATAGACACTTACACGCCCCATACGGTTATCATTCGACGCGTCGCGGTCATGGTTGACACTGGCAACCATCGCCGCCATTTCCTCGTTACTCAAGGTCAGCACCGGCCCGGGAGCAGCCTGTGTTACTGCTTCACGCGTGCGGGCGATTGCCGGGGCTTCACTTTTTTCCGCCGCTGCCTTCGCTTCAGGCGCATTCCCCATCAAGCCATTGATCTTCCCGCCAAGTTGACTGCTGCCCATCATCATAAGGGGAATCGCCAGCCCGATGGTCAGGATAGTGGACATAACCCCGCCGCCGAAGAAACTCCCGAGGAACCAGGCCCCGCCAATCCCAAGCAGCCCGCCGATAATTTTCCCAACGCCGCCCTTAGCAAAAAAATCGCTGAAGGCTTTTTTTGTCCGCGCCAAGCCGCCTTCAGGCGCGGCGCCTTCGGGGGCATCTGCTTCGGGGGCAACTTCCTCTTTGGCCGCTGTGGCTCCCTTAAGCAGGGCATCACCTGCCGCCCGCCCCTCTTTGAACGCCGGCGACTGTTCTTCCGCCGCCGGTGCATCAACCTTCGGCTTCTCCGACGTGTCAGATGTTTTTGTTTTGCTCTCGCTCATGCTACCTCTATGTTTGAATGATAGCACAACCACCGCCGGGAAATATGACAAGTCTGTGAAGATTTGCAACGGCAGGCAATCCGGCCACGGGACCTACGAAGCGTTCTGCCGCGCCAGCAGGCCGATAAAATGCGTGCGCAAGGCGGGTGGGCGACGGTGCAGGGCGGGCAGCAGCCGCGTTTCGAGGAAATGCCCCGTCAAAGCGACGCCTGAACGCACCTCGTCGATGGATTCGGGGCTATCCTGCGCGTCTTTAACAAACGCGGGCAAAGCCAGCATGCGGTCATGGTAGGGTTGCCCCGAAACTTTGCCCACCGCCCGGCCCGATTTGGGCGAAACATAGGCCAAATCAGCCGTTTCCCCCGTCGCGGCGCAGCGGCTTAAATCCAGCCCAAACCCCGCCAATTCGAGCAATGCCAGCTCCAGCCGCACATATTCGCCCAGCCAGATGAGCGGCTCAACCCCTGCCGCCACATGCTGCAGGAAACTGACCGCCTGCGCGTAAAGCTCGGGGTGGGGGTCGCGCTCGGCAAGGCTCGCCGCCATCATTCCCACGACGCTGCCGACTGCAGCAAGCCGCAGCGCGTCGTGCATAACGCGGGCCGCATAGCTGTGCCGCGCCTCAAGCGTGATGGTGCCCAGATGCTCGGGCATGCGGGCTTTCCACGTCGCCTCGACCAGGGTCGCGGGCTGGACATCGGCGCGGTTTTTACCGGTCAGGCCACGTTTGACGACCCCACGACACAGCCCGTGCGCAGGGGTGAATAGCTGCACAATCGCATCCGCATCGCCGAACTTATCGACGACCAGAATCAGCGCTTCATCAGTGAACGTGAGCATGAGCGGTTAGCCGTTGGCGGTTACTATGAACAACCTATTGAGAGGCTACATCTAGGCTGTAAGTTGCACAGACGCAAGCGTAGGCCACCAGCCTCACCCCGCACAATTGCGAGCAAAGCGCGGCAATCCAGCTTGGGTATGGGATGGAAGTCGTTGATGTAAAGACATGGACGTGGCCGAGTGAGAGCAACAGGTGGGTTGCTTCGACTTTTCAGCGGGAGAGCGCGCTCTGGCACTGCCCACTCGACTCTTCTCTTACTACCAAGCCCTCACCCGTCGCACCCCATGGTGCGCCGACCTCTCCCAAGGGAGAGGTAAAGGCCGCCGCGCACACTGCCTACTCGACTCTCGACTCTCACCACTCGACTCTTCCTTCGCCGCTTCCCTCACCCCAGCCCTCTCCCGCAGGCGGGAGAGGGGGCGACTCCCCTCGTCAGCCACCGTCCTCTATTCACTTCACTTTCTTCACTTCCTTCACTGGCTACTGGCTACTGGCGACTCTTCTCTTACTTCTTCTCGAACTCCAGCCCGAGATAACTATAGCTCTCGGGCTTGTCCTTCCAATCCGCCCGCACTTTAACGAACAGATAGAGGTGGCATTTACCGCCAGCGAGACGCCCGATTTCGTGCCGCGCGCGTTCGCCAATGGCTTTGAGCATCGCCCCGCCCGCGCCGATGAGGATGGTTTTTTGCCGCTCGTTCTGCACGATGATGTTCTGGTGAATTTCGACTGAGCCATCCACGCGGGTTTCGTATTTTTCGTTCTCGACCGTCAGCGTGTACGGTAGCTCTTCCTGCAATTTGAGGAAACATTGCTCGCGGGTTAATTCGCTGGCGAGCAGGCGCATGGGCATGTCGGTCAGCGCGTCGCGATCGTAGAGCGGCGGGCCTTCGGGCATCATTTTCGCCAGCTCCACCCGCAAATCATCGACCCCCTCGCCTTTACGCGCCGAAATCATGAAAATATGCTGCCAGACCAGCCGCTCGTTAAACCAGACCGTGCGTTCGAGCAGCACTTTCTTATCGGCCACTGCATCGACTTTATTGAGCGCGATAATCGCGGGCTTGCCCAGGTCGCGGATGCGGGCGACCACCGCCTCGGTCTCCTCGGTCGGTTTCTTGCGCGCATCGTGGATAAACAGGATGACGTCGGCGCTGCGGGCGGCATTCCACGCCGCAGAAACCATGGATTTCTCGAACCCCTGCGTGGCATCGAACACGCCGGGCACATCGACAAACACCAGTTGCGCCTCCCCCTCCATGGTGACGCCCGTCACCCGCACCCGCGTGGTCTGCGCCTTCGGGGTGACGATGGAAATCTTGGCACCGACCATGCGGTTGAGCAAAGTCGATTTTCCCGCGTTCGGGGCACCAATCAAGGCAATATGCCCCGCGCGGGGGAGGGATGGGTCATGGTTCATGGGCGCGGGTGTAATCGAAAGCGCGGCAAAAGGCCAGAATTGTGTGCAACGCATCACGCTGTCGCCGGAAAGCGCGCTCGCCCCGTGTGTTATCGGCATAAAAACTTGCCTCCGCGCAAAATATACCTAGAAGTTGAGCGATTGTTTATCGCTTGTTAATCGATTCATCCTAAACTTAAAGCTGTAGCACAGACCCTTTAGCGGGGAGACAGCCTAAGTTGATAGCAAGGTATAGCAGCATGCGGCATCGCACACGCGGATTTTCACTGGTCGAGCTGGCGATGGTCGTCGCTATCAGCGGCTTGATGGTCGGCTTCGTGCTGCAATCGCAGAAGGCCAGCACCGCGACGGAATGCTATGCCTCAAGCCGCCTCCAGCTTCAGGACATCCGTGGCGCGATTGAGGGCTTCGCCCGCGCCAACGAGCGCCTGCCGCTGCCTGCCGCGCGCAATGCCGGAGTCGAAGCCGTCACCTATGGCCGCGAAGCCGCCAGCCCCGCGCTGATTGATGCGATCGGCGGCGCCAGCTTCGGCGCACTGCCGTTTCAGGCACTGGGGCTTAACGCCAGCTACGCAGGCGATTGCTGGGGCAATAAATTTACTTATGCCGTCACCACCGCGCTAACTACCAATGCCGCTTCGGGCGGCTATCCCGATAATGCGGTGAGTGGCAACATCACCCTGAAAAGCAGCACCACCAGCACGATAGCCACCGACCTTGCCTATGCCGTCATCAGTCACGGGGCTGACGCGCTCGGCGCAGTCAAACTCAACTACAGCGCCGCCGGGCATGGCTGGTGCGCCGGGGGCGACCTGAAGCACCTCAACTGCAACCTCGCGGGCGCGACGGTGGCCGGGGCGACCTTCAATAACGGCAAAAACGCGGGGCTTGATTATTTCGACGACCTGATTGTCTTTGGTGGCAAACCCCAATGGGCGGTGGATGGCATCTGTGGTGCCAGCTCGAACAGTTGCGACGCGGGCACGGCAAGCGGTTTTGTCGCGGGCGCCTGTGGCAGTGACGATAGCTGGAACTGCCTTGGCAGCGGCGGCGGCAGCGATGCCGCCTGTACATTGGCAACTGCCCCCTGCGCGGTCAATGGCGTCTGCGATAACACCACGATTTTCGCCTGCTCGGCTGGCACCAGCGCCAGCAACGTCGCGGGCAGTTGCGGTGGCAACGCCACCTGGAGCTGCCTTGGCAGCGGCGGCGGCACCGATGCCACCGACTGCACCAAAGCCAACGACCCCTGCGCCCCGGTCAACGGTGTGTGCGATAACACGGTCGCGCTCGGCTGCACGGCGGGTTCCGCCACCGCCGATAACGGCCTGACCGCCTGCGGTACGACCCGCCAATGGGTCTGCGCGGGCAGCAATGGCGGCACCGATTCGGGCACCTGCGCGAAAGCTAACACCGCCTGCGCCAGCTGCACCAAGCCGTGGGGTGGCACCATGGCGAGCGGCAGCAGCGTCACCGCCTACCTTGCCAGCAACGTCGCCTGTGGCAGCTCTTGCACCAGCCAAACCCGCACCTGCACCAACGGCGTGCTTTCGGGCAGCTACACCAACGGTAGCTGCTCGGTCGGCGCCTGCGCTTCCTGCACCCTGCCATGGGGCGGTACCCTCGCCAGCGGCAGCAGCGTCACCGCCTACCTCACCAGCAGCGTCGCCTGCGGCAGCAGTTGCACCAGCCAGACGCGCAGCTGCACCAACGGCACCCTTTCGGGCAGCTACACTAACCAGAACTGTTCGCAGGCCTGCGTCGGGTGTGCGGCGACGACCACGAGCTGGACCACCGCCAACGGCACCTGTTCGGGCGACCTTCCGGCTGCCAACTCCGGTGATTCCAAACTCGCCGCCGACTATACCGCTCCCCTTATCGGCAGCCTTGTTCACGATTGCTTCAACGATACGTGGACCCATGCTAGCCCCCCACCGCTCAATAGCTGCAAACCAAACGCCGATGCGTCCTGCCTCAACTACACACTAAGCTGGACGGTTGGCGGAAAAACCTGCAGCGGCAATCCGGGCATCACCTCCAGCGGTATCGTGAAAAATGTGAGTGATGGGGCCGCCCCCAACACCGGCTCGCAGAACTTCCTTTGCGACGCGGGTGCGTGGACGCCTCAGGGCGCAGGTAGCTGCAATTAGGCGGCTCTCCTGCAGTGCTATCCCCGTCAAACCATTAAAAAAGCCACCCGATTGGATGGCTTTTTTTAATGGTCGGAATGACAGGATTTGAACCTGCGACCCCTAGTCCCCCAGACTAGTGCGCTACCGGGCTGCGCTACACTCCGCCATGCTCTCTGCGACGCGTGCCGCAAGGTGGATGGGTTCTAGGCCCTTAAGGCGCGGCTTTCAAGTGCTTTATGCCCCACCCACGGAGAATCTTTTCGCCTCGCCTTCTTAACCGGGCGTTAACCAATCGCACGGCATAATAATTGGAATTATAGCCAAGAAATCTCTATTCATGGAAGCGACTTGTGCCAAAAGATACTTCATTTCCTTCACCTGACAGCACACCCGAAGAGCCATTATGTCGCGATGACGCCGTTCTGCAGGACAGCGCTTATTGGGATATAGTTAATGAAAGAAGAGAAGCGCTTAAAAACCTTATCGAGGAATCAACAATTGCTTTGGAGAACGTTTTTGATGTGAACCTGACCATCGCGCCCGATGGTACAAAAGGGCTTCAGTATCGTGCGGAGAATCAATCAGCACGGAGTGAGGCCCTAATTAACGATGCCCTTTCGAAAGCGATTAGAGATAGTCAGCCATCGCATAGATCCAATACTTTCCGGTTGCCATACGCACCTTGGAAAATATTCGACGATACAACGACCTCAGAAACATTGTTCTCCTATTCCCCCTCATCCATACCTCCCGAACAAAGGAGAGGTCCCGACGGGGAGCTCACTTTGCTTCCTCCAGAAATCAACGAAAAAAGCCTGAATAATATGCTCGCAATTTTTGGCAATCCTGAGGGATTTGCCGCCTACAATGCGCTGCATAAAGAGGCAGGGGAAGCCTGCGAAATTATTAAAGAAATGAAAAATAATCTCATGCATTCTAATGATGAGGATCACAAATCTACCTGTCGGGCGATCGCCCGTGAGGAGTCGATTAACCGGCAGGTCCAGACCTTAATTGCAGAAGACTATGGTTTCTCAGGCAATCGCACGCTCAGCGAAGCGCTGGAGGGGGTATGTATGGGCGAGCATATGGACTACAGCCTCCTCCTTCTTCCTGAAGCGCCTCCTCCATCGCCCACGCCGCGCGGCGATTCCAGTGGGCGGGGAGTGACGATCAAAGCCTCTCAAGAAGGTGGGCTTGCCATAAATTTCACGCGGCCTTATGCGCCTGAAGCAGTGCGGAATGTCTTTGGTGACTATAACACGGCGCACCCTGAAAATCCGGTGGAGATGCCGAAAGATCTTTCGGGAAATGCAGGCACCATCAACATTGCCGCAGCGCCCGGAAGCATGGGGGAGTTGCAAGCCTTCCTAAATGAAAAACTGGTGGGCGCAATGCCGCTGGCTGCATCGGCGAAAGTTCATGCTCGCTAGCCGTCAGGTGCATAACCTGCCACCCGGATAGCTGCCCCCTCCCGCGCCTGAGGCACTTCCTCCCACTCCCCCCTCGCGGGGGAGTCGAAACGCTCCTTAAGCGTTTCGGTAGGGGGATTTCTTTCGGGTTGATAGCGACGGCAGATTACTGGGCAAAAAGCCCCCACGGCGTGGCTTCAGGCAACGCCTCCCCGCGAGGGAGCAAAGGAAGGACGATGGCCAAAATAGATTGCCGCGCTACCCTTCGCCATGACGATGACGCAGGTGGGTGGCATGACGATGGCGCGGGTGGGTGGGTGGCCCATCGGCTTTCGTATGCGCGGCGCCCTACAGCCCGCTACCCTGCTACCCCGCCACCCCGCACACCAACGGCGGAGAAGAATTACCAACGCCGCTTACGCCGCGAGGGCGGGCACCAGCGCCTGCAGCGCCGCACGGGATTGCATCAGCTCCTCGCGCATGGCGAGCAGTTTCTCGCGCGGCAGAGGCGAAGCGATAACCGCCGCTTCCACCTGCGCCTGCACTTCCGGCTCGGCCAATGCCTGCGCGATTTCGGCCAGCATATCCTCCGGCTCGGCAGGCACAAAATTATCGTTCACGCTGGCCGGAGGAATCGCAGCCATCCACTCGCTGGCGCTGACATTATTTTCAGCCCGGGCGTGGATAAACGCATCTACCGCTTTTTTGGCGCCCTTGATGGTGTAGCCCTGACTGTAGAGCAGGTGCTTGATTTGTTGCAGGATATCCAGATCCTGCGGGCGGTAAAAACGGCGGCCACCGTTGCGTTTCAGCGGTTTAATCTGGGTGAATTTCGTTTCCCAAAAACGCAGCACATGCTGCGGCACGCCGAGCACCTCGGAAGCTTCGCTAATCGTGCGCAAGGCAGTCGGGGATTTTTCTTTTTTCGAATCGCTTATGTCGCAGGAAAACAGCGATGCATCGGTACTTGCCATAATAACCCCGTGTTCGGTGGTGATGTTTTTAATAACGTCGAGGGGGTCAGTCGTAACAAGTCGCGCCGCAGCATTCACGCGAAAACTACGCCTTATTCACAGCCTGTTTTAAAATGTTGCTGGCGTTGAACGACAGCACGGTGCGCGGCGTAATCGGCACCTCGACCCCGGTTTTCGGGTTGCGGCCAATGCGTTCTTTCTTGCGGCGCAGCTTGAAGGTGCCAAACGAGGAGAGCTTCACGGCGTGCCCATCCGCCAGCGCGGCGGCGACTTCCTCAAGCACCGCATCGACCAGTTGGGTCGATTCCGAAAGCGAGAGGCCGATTTCACGGTAGACGGAGTTGGACAAATCCGCACGGGTCAGGGTTTTTTGCGACATAGATCCTCACATCAGCTAGCGTTGTGCCTTACCATGAAACTACACAACCGCCCCATGTGAGTCCAGCGCCAAGTGCAGGCATGGCGATAATATCGCCTTTTTTCAGTCGGCCATCGCGGTTGGCGACGTCCAGCGCAAGCGGTATCGAGGCCGCCGACGTGTTGGCATGCAGCGGCACGGTGACCACGCATTTATCTTCGGAGAGCCTGAGCTGACGCGCGATGCGTTTAATCATCCGTGCATTGGCCTGATGCGGCACCAGCCAGTTCATATCGTCGAGCGTCAGCCCGGCGCGGGCGAGCGTCGAAAGCGTAATCTCCGACATTTTATCGACCCCGTGGCGGAACACTTCCTGCCCTTCCATAAACAGCGTCCCCGCCGTTTGGGTGCTCGCAATGCCGCCGCTGGTGCCGAGCAGATCCGCGTGCGCGCCCTGCGCCTGTAATTCAATGCTGCGGATGCCGCGATTTTTTTCTTCACTGGCTTCGAGGATTACCGCTCCCGCCCCGTCGCCAAACAGGATGCAGGTGCCACGGTCGCTCCAATCCACGATGCGGCTCATGCTTTCGGCGCCGACCACGAGCACGCGGCTGGCAATGCCCGCCTGAATCCAGCCATGGGCGACGCCGAGCGCATAAATAAAACCGGTGCAGGCCGCCGCGACATCAAGCGCCGGGCCGCGAGTGATGCCCAGCGCCGCCTGCAGCTTCGCGGCGACGGAGGGCATGGTGCTATCGGGCGTCGAGGTGGCGACCACAATCCCGTCGATTTTTGCGGCATCGTAGCCGACGGATTCGAGCGCGCGGCGGCTGGCCTTCACCGCCAGGTGCGAGGTCAGCTCGCCCTCGGCCACGATGTGGCGCTGGGTGATGCCGGTGCGTTCGCGGATCCACGCATCGTTGGTGTCCACCATCGTTGCGAGGTCGTCGTTGCTGAGGATTTTTTCGGGTAAGTAGCTGCCGGTGGCCGTGATGATGGATTGCATGGTGCCTAGGTTTCTGCCGTCAGCGGCACGACGGTGGCCGATTTATCCGGCACCACGCGCCCGAGTTCGGCGATGATTTTTTCGTTCACATTATTTTCGGCCATCGCCATCGCAACCTTGATAGCGTTGGCGAAACTTTTTGCATCCGCCCCGCCGTGGCTCTTGACGACAATGCCGTTCAACCCGAGCAGGATCGCGCCGTTCAGCTTGCGCGGATCAAACCGCTTCATCGCCATGCGAATCGCCGGACGCGCCAGCAAATAGCCGATTTTGGCGGTGAAGGAGCGCTCGATTGCCGATTTCAGGCTGGTGTAAATCAGGCGGCTCGCCCCTTCGGCGGTTTTAAGGGCGATATTGCCGGTGAACCCATCCGTCACCACCACGTCGGTCGTGCCTTCGAGGATGTCGTTGCCTTCAACAAAGCCGTGATACTCGATCGGGTAATTGCCCGAGCGCAGCAGGCGGTGCGCCTCCTTCACCTCGTCATGGCCCTTCATTTCCTCCGACCCGACATTGAGCAGGCCGATGCGCGGCGCCGCCATGCCCATCACCGCGCGGGCATACGCATCGCCCATGATGGCAAACTGCACGAGATACTCCGCCGCGCATTCGAGGTTTGCGCCCATGTCGAGCAGCACCACCGGCCGGTGGCGCGACGGCACTGTCGCCGTAATTGCCGGGCGGTAAATCCCCGGCAGGGTTTTGAGCACCATTTTGGCGGTCGCCATCAGCGCGCCGGTATTGCCGGCCGAAACCATCGCGCAGGCCTTGCCCTGTGCGACCGCATCGACCGCCGCGCGCAGGCTCGATTCGCGCCCCTGACGCAGGGCAACCGAGGGTTTTTCATCCATCGCGATGACGGTGGCGGCATGCACCACCTGCGAGGCGCGCGCAAGCGTGCGGCTGCGCGCAATCAGCGGCGCAATCACCGGCTCGCGGCCAAAAAAAATGAAGCGGGCGGCGGGGAACTCCTTGAGCACGAGGCGCGCGCCCTGAATCACCGCCTCGGGGGCTTTGTCACCGCCCATGGCATCGAGGGCTATCGGGAGATAAATCGCCATACGCCCCCTTCGGAGGGATGCCGGGTCCCCATGGCCGGACACCGGCGAAAAACCGGCACCGGGCGACGGAACCCCGACACCTACCTTTTGACTTTGGCGGTGGTGACTTTGCGGCCTTTATACATCCCATCCGCCGACACATGGTGCGAGCGCTTCAGCTCGCCCGTCGTGGCGTCTTCGGCAATCGCCGCGTTGGTTTTGAGCGCGAGGTGCGACTGACGCATACCACGGCGCGACGGCGATGTTTTCCGCTTTGGAACAGCCATGATGAATATCCTTATCGTAATTGGTGAGGCTACGCCGCGCATGGCGCGCGGGTAGCGATGGCCGCGCATTATAGCGATGGTTTTTAAGAAATAAAGCGCGAAATTACGCCGCCGCCCCACGAACGGGGGATTAACGCCCCCAGCCGCCGCCGCACCCGCCATGGCTCGCGCAGTCATGGCTGTTCATCTGTTTCGGGCTGGTGAAAGCCGGGCTGAACGCCGTACGCAGGGGGATAGGATCGGAAATTTCTTCCAGCTTTGCTTCTGTGAGCCGACCATTATTGATGGGAATAACGGTTAACTTCACGTCGTCATCCCCGTTCATATTCTTGATTAAGCGGCCTAAATCAGCGGGATTTGGCATTTTCAGCCGGTGGCCTTCTGCGCTTGCACCGTTTGCGGCGTTTATTTCCCCGAGGATTTGCGCCTCGTTGAACGTCATCATATACGCCGCCCGGATGCCGATCTGATTGAGTCCATTCGCCAGTGCCGCCTGCGCAGGGGGCGCTTTCGCGGGCAACCCCTCCCCTTTGATGTTCACCGAGGCATAAAAATCGCCTTGTTTATTCTGAACCAGCATCACCGTCACTTCGAGATTTTTCCTATTTGTATGCGCCGCGTAGGCCTCCTTTATCAGTCCGAGCATCGCACGGTTGATGTTCTCAAGGCCGGGGTTGTCTTTCAGAGCAGGCAGCGCCAAATCGGGTTTTACATAGGCATTTTTCAGCCGCTCATACTGCGCAGGCGCGATAGCGATAAAGCCCCTTTGCCTGTCCTCTGCACTAATCTCCGGCAGACCGGTCTCTAGCGGAACGGCGGGCGTTTTCGTATTGGTAATGTAGAGATAACCGTCGCGCACCACCGCGTTATTATCAATGGCGAGATGCTTATATTCGGGCCATGGGTAAAGCGTATTATGGCCAATCGCCCAGACCTCATTTTCTTGGAGTTCACTGCTCGATTTTGCCGTTTGGTTAATGGTTAAATCCGCGGTGCCGTCATTGGTCGGGATAATAAAAAACGTCGCATCCTTACTATGTGCGCGGTAATTCTGGCGGCATTCGCCGCACGGGCAACTGAGATGGCCCGGCGCCTCCTCCTGCAACGTGCCATCCTGCCTGCGCACGGCCTTACCTGCCATCAGGTAGCTTTTTGCGATCTGCACATCCTTATCACCCGTGGCTTGCTGCATTTGCTGCAGAACCGAGGTTTCCGCACAGCCGCGCCCGGCGAAAGGATCCTTAATGGCCTGCTCGTTATTCACCCCGACAAAAAGCTGGCCGCCAACGGTAATTCCTGCGGATGCAGCATAATACCCCTGCGCGTCCGGAAGGGCGCTCGGACGGTAATGCGCAAGCAAGTAATTGACGAGGGCAAGCTCATCATTGGCCGACAGATTCAGCGCACTAAAACTCGCAGGCTCGCCACTGCCGCGCGCGAAGAGGATTTCGCCGCTGCCCGAGCGTTCCCAATGGATAGATGCGCCGGAAACGGTTACTTCGCCCGAATGCGTGACGTTATTGCGAGAGTAACCACCCTTGGCCCTGCGCGCGTAGGTTCCCGCGCGCGCAGGAGAATTGGGCGCATCTCTGTTTATCCCCCGGGGGCCTCCCCACGGAGATTCTGATTGGCTTCCCTCCCCTATCCCTGTCCAGTCCACACTCGCCATTGCCTCTGCCTTACTGCTTGTTTTGCATGATTTTTAATCAAAAATCCATTGTGCTACGTTGCGTTCGACGCGCCCACAAAGCAACAATGAACAATGAGCAGAGCCTAACACAGGGAATAATTAACTAATGTTAAGATACGGTGACAATTACCGTCGAATCGCGGCACCGGAGGACACCGGGGACAGCGGATAACTGTCCAGTGCTCCCTTTGCTCCGGTTTGGGCACAAATCTTCCTTTGCTCCCCCCCTCGCGGGGGAGCGGGCGTTGCACTTCGCAACGCCGTGGGGGGCAACTGCACACCCCACCCGGTTATGCAACTTTTACCATGCCTAGCGCGTCGCTGAAAATCCCCCCACCGAAACGCTTGAAGAGAGCGTTTCGACTCCCCCGCGAGGGGGGAGTGGGCGGGAGTGCCACATGCGCTGGGAGTGAAGGAGGGGTTGCTTCGGCCTTTCAGCGTGCGGGTGCGCGGCATAGTTTCGTCATGCCTCGCAACGACGATGGCGAGAGTGGCGCCACACGGCTTTACCACCCGACTCTTGACCCTCGCCGCTCGACTCTTCCTTGGCTACCAAGCCCTCACCCGTCGCACCCCACGAAGGATGTGGTGCGCCGACCTCTCCCAAGGGAGAGGTAAAGGCCGCTCCCCTGCATCCCCGCTCCCCTGCTCCCCTGCATCCCCGCTCCCCTGCCACACCACTCGACTCTTCCCTTGCGGGTGAAGCTACGGTGCGGCCTGATAGATAAAACACGGAGAGTTATTGGCAATCAGCATTTCGCAGGCTTTGCGCGCCTCGTTTTGCGTCAGGTTTTCGAGCCGCGCCCGGTGGACAGGGGTCGTGCCGCTCGCCGGGTCAGCCGCCGCTATTTTAGCTGAAATCAATGACTTGTCAGCAATTTGTAATGCGCTGCGCGAGGCAGCGATGGCCAGCGCCTGTGTCGAAAACGCCCCGACCTGAATTCCCCAGCCGCGTTCCCCTGCTCCTTGCGCCTCGGGCACGGCAAAGGGGCTTGGCGGCGTAGAAATGCTTTCCGATGGCGCGGTCACTGCTGCATCGCCAGAAGCTGAGGCGGCGGCATCCATAACCTCTGCCCCCTCGGGCGCGGGCGATGCGGCAAGAGCACTGCCGGCCTCAACAGCCGCGCCGGCGGTCGGCGCACCGACCTGTGCGCGTTTTCCGCCGGGCAAAAGCGGCAGGTTGGCGGGGAAATTGCGCCCACGCACCGCGCCGCGTCTGGCAACGACGGCATAGGTGTCGTCCAGCAAACGAATCATCTGATCGTCGCGCCATCTCCCGCTGGCACCGCCCATCACCACGCCAACCAGTGGCCTGCCGCCGCGCACCACCGAGCTAACGAGGTTGAATCCCGAAGCGCCGATATAGCCGGTCTTGATGCCATCGACCCCGGCGTAACGCAGCATGACGCGGTTATGGGTGTAATACGTCACCCCGTTATGGCTGAATTGCAGGGTACTGAAATAGCGGTAATAGCGCGGAAAATCGCGCTTGAGCGCGATGCCGAGTTTCGCCATGTCGCGCGCGGTGGTGTATTGATCGCTGTTGGGCAGGCCGTTCGGGTTTCTAAACACCGTCCCCGTCATCCCGAGCGCCCGGGCCTTGGCGGTCATCATCCGCGCGAAATTATCGACATCGCCGCCGAGCGCCTCGGCCACTACCACCGCCACATCGTTGGCCGAGCGCACGACGAGCGCCTTAATCGCGGTTTCCACCTCGATGGAATCGCCCGCATCGAGCGCGAGGTTGGTCTGCGGCTGACGCGCCGCCAGTGCTGAAATATCGAGCCGCGCATCGAGCGTGGTTTTCTGCCGGTCAAGCGCCTCAAACAACAAATAGAGCGTCATCATTTTGGTGAGGGAGGCGGGGTAGCGGCGCGCGTCAGCGTTGCGGGCACGGTAGATTTCGCCCGTCACCGGGTTCATCACAATATCCGCATAGCGCGCATCGTTGGTGCCGACGCTGCGCGATTGCGTCTGTGCGCGTTTGCGCGGATGCTTTTTGGCTTCCGCCTCGGGAGCCGCACACAGCACCACGGTAATTATCGCGAAAAGAAGCGCTATGGCGCGGGTTTTAAACAAAATGCAGCCTATTCGTCGTAATGAAAGCCAGAGCAGCTTGTAACAAACAGCCCTGCCACCGCAAGATTTACTTGCGCGTAAGTCACAATTGCATGAGCGCATTTTTTCCGATGGCAAAAAAGTCAACCCCGACCCGCGTCATGCCAAGCGACGTATAGAACGCCTGCGCGGCGACATTCTGCTGCAAGACCGTCAGCGATACCCACGCTTTGCCTGCGCCAAGGGTACGGTGCGCAAGCGCTACCACCAGCGCCCTGCCCACGCCGGTACGCCGGTGCGCGCGGGTGACCACCATATCCGCGAGGTGGTAACCAAGGCTTGCCGAAAACGTATCGTAGCCCGGGTAATAGAGCAGCGCGCCGACGATTTGGCCCGCACGCACCGCGACCAGCGCCTGCACGGCAACCTCGCGCCCTTCGCCAAACAGCGCCTGCGCGAGGTCGTGGGGCTGCGCGCGCACGTCATACCCTTCGTCGCGGTTGAGCTCGCTCATCAGCGCCGCGATGGAAACGGCATCCTCGGGCTGCGCGGCACGCACATCGATGCCGGTTCTCTCGGTTATCTCTGTGGACAACGCCTCTCTCCTTGCGAAACGAATCAGGCCGGTTAGGGTGTAGCTCAATTTCCGTCAGGGCAAGCGTATAGCCAACCAGACATCCATCCTGCCACGACCCTCCTACAGAGATGGATTGTCATGCCGCTTCACGCCGTGCAATGCCGATTTACCAGAGTGCTCGAAATGATGCAGGCAACAAACCACGACATGCCCCCCTTTCCGGGCACGCCCGGCTACCTCGACGGGCTGAACCCCGAACAGCGCCTTGCGGTTGAAACCACCGAGGGGCCACTGCTCGTCCTCTCGGGTGCAGGCACCGGAAAAACCCGGGTGCTGACGACGCGCATCGCCCACCTCATCCACAGCAAGCGCGCCTTTGCCGGGCAGGTGCTGGCTGTCACCTTCACCAACAAGGCGGCGGCGGAAATGCGCGCGCGGGTGGCGCATCATTTGTTCGGGGCCGAGGCGGAAGGCAAAGAAGCGGCGGCACTCTGGCTGGGGACGTTTCACTCCATCGGCGCCAAGATGCTACGCCGCCATGCGGAATTGGTCGGCCTCACGCCGCAATTCACGATTCTTGACGACGATGACCAGCAACGGCTGATTAAAGCGCTGCTGGCCGACCATAACATCGACCACACCAAGTTTCCCACCCGCGCGGTGCAGAACGTCATCCAGGGCTGGAAAGACCGGGGCCTGACCCCGGATAAAATCAACGAGCGGGCGGGCAATTATACGCTGCGCGAGGTTGCGGCGAAAATTTATCCGCTCTATCAGGCGCGACTGAAGCACCTCAACTGCTGCGACTTTGGTGATTTACTGTTGCATGTGCTGGTGATTTTCCAGACCCACCCCGAGGTGCTGCGCAGCTATGCCGAGCGCTTCAAATACATCCTGGTCGATGAATACCAGGACACCAACGTCGCGCAATATCTCTGGCTACGGCTGCTCGCCGCCTACCACAAAAACCTCTGCTGCGTCGGCGACGACGACCAATCCATCTACGGCTGGCGCGGCGCGGAAGTGGGCAACATCCTCAAGTTCGAGCATGATTACCCGGGCGCCGGCATCATCCGCCTTGAGCGCAATTACCGCTCGACCGCCTCCATCCTCAAAGCCGCATCCGGGCTAATCGCCAACAACAAAACACGGCTCGGTAAAACGCTGTGGACGGAGGACACCGACACCGCGCCGGTGCGCATCAAATCGGTGTGGGACGACACCGAGGAGGCGCGCTTCGTCGGCGAGGAAATCGAGGCGCTGCAACGCGACGGCGTCGCCCTCAGGCAGATGGCGGTGCTGGTGCGCACGGGCTTCCAGACCCGCAGCTTCGAGGAGCGTTTCCTCACGCTGGCGATTCCTTACCGGGTCATCGGCGGCCTGCGCTTCTACGAGCGCATGGAAATCCGCGATGCGATTGCCTATCTGCGCATCATCAACCAGCCGCACGACGATCTGGCGCTCGAACGCATCATCAACACCCCCAAGCGTGGGCTGGGTAAGGCGACGCTGGAGCAGTTGCATATCGCCGCCCGCGCCCGCAACAGCGCGCTCTACCCGGCGATTGAACACCTGCTTGCCACGGGCGAGCTGAAGGGCAAAACCGCCACAACGCTCGACAGGCTGCTGCGGCAGTTCGAGAGCTGGCGCGCGCGGTTAAGCGACATGCCGCTCGCCGAGCTGACCGATCTGGTGCTCGAAGAATCGGGCTACCGCGCGATGTGGCAGGCCGACAGCTCGCCCGAAGCAGCGGGCAGGCTCGACAATTTGCGCGAGTTGATCCGCGCGCTGGGTGACTTTGCCACCCTCGCCGATTTCCTCGAACATGTCAGCCTCGTCACCGATGGCGCGCAGCAGGCGGACGGCGACATGGTCAACATCATGAGCCTGCATGCCGCCAAAGGGCTGGAATTCGACGCGGTGTTCCTCGCCGGGTGGGAGGAAGGCCTCTTCCCCAGCCAGCGCACGATGGACGAATTGGGCACCGAGGGCCTCGAAGAAGAGCGCCGGCTCGCCTATGTCGGCATCACCCGCGCGCGGGCGCACCTCACCATCAGCCACGCCGCCAACCGCCGCATTTACAACCAGTATCAATCAAACATTCCCTCGCGCTTTCTGGGGGAAATCCCCGCCGAAACCCTCGAATATCTCGATGGTGGCCCGTATGCACGGCGCGCCAGCGGCCCGGCGCTCTTTCAGCGCGAGGTCGAGGCGATTCTGGGCGGGCGCGTGGCGGTAGAACCCGTGCCGCCCGCCGGGAGCGCGCTTTTGCGCAAAGGCGCGCGGGTGTTCCACCAGAAATTCGGCAACGGGGTGATTCTCGCGGTCGAGGGCGACCATCTGCAAATCGCCTTCAAGCATGCGGGGGTCAAAAAAATCCTCGCCGAATATGTCGAAGCGGCAGGATAGAGTCGAGAGCGGTAAAAGGAGTTGCCGGTAGTCAGTAGTCAGTAGCCAGTAGCCAGTAGCCAGTAGCCAGTAGCCAGTAGCCAGTAGCCAGTGAAGGAAGAAAGAAAGAAGGAAGTGAAGCAAGGGGAATCGCCCCTCGCCCGCCTGCGGGAAAGGGCCGGGGTTGGGGCTTGCCAGCCACCAGCTTCAACCTCACCATGTGTCATGCCAAACGTGATTTGGCATCCTTCTCCTATAAATATCTGCGGCGTGGAGTGCCGCGCTGGACGCTGAAACACGTTCAGCAATCTCCATTGGGGGGGCGGAATCGCCGCCATGCAAAAAAGGGCGGGAGAATCCCCCCGCCCTTGATTGTTTTTGAAACGAAATGCGTGGCTGAACTAGAAGTCCATATCACCCATGCCGCCCATACCACCCATGCCGCCCATACCGGCGCCACCAGCGGCAGCTTTTTTGTCCTCCGGCTCGTCGGCGACGAGGGCCTCGGTGGTAATCATCAGGCCTGCGATGCTGGCTGCATCCTGCAAGGCGCAACGCACCACTTTGGTCGGGTCGATAATACCGGATTTAATCATGTCGGTATATTCGAGGGTTTGTGCGTCGAAGCCGTAGTTGGTGTCTTGCGACTCCAGCAGTTTACCGGCGACTACTGCCCCATCGAGGCCTGCGTTCTCGACAATCTGGCGGATTGGCGATTGCAGTGCGCGCTTGATGATATTGATGCCAGCGCGTTCGTCGTCGTTGAGGGCCTTGAGTTTATCGAGCGCGCGGGTGGCGTAGAGCAGGGTGACACCGCCGCCCGGGACGATGCCTTCTTCCACTGCTGCACGGGTCGCGTGCAGGGCGTCATCAACACGGTCTTTGCGCTCCTTCACCTCAACTTCCGTTGCGCCGCCGACCTTGAGCACCGCCACGCCGCCGCTCAGCTTCGCGAGGCGCTCCTGCAGTTTCTCTTTGTCGTAATCCGAGGTGGTTTCCTCGATCTGCGCTTTAATCTGGGCGCAGCGGGCGGTGATGTCTTTTTTCGCGCCTGCACCGTCGACAATAGTCGTGTCTTCTTTGGTGATGGTGACGCGTTTCGCTTTACCCAGCATGCTGAGATTGACGGTCTCAAGCTTGATGCCGAGGTCTTCGGAAATCACCTGGCCTTGCGTCAGGATGGCGAGATCCTCAAGCATCGACTTGCGGCGATCGCCAAAGCCCGGAGCTTTTACCGCAGCGACTTTCAGGCCGCCGCGCAGTTTGTTGACGACCAGGGTGGCCAGCGCTTCGCCTTCCACATCCTCAGCAATGATGAGCAGCGGACGTTGCGCCTGCACCACGGCTTCGAGCACCGGCAGCAGCGGCTGGAGGCTCGACAGTTTTTTCTCGAAAATGAGGATCAGCGGGTTGTCGAGTTCCACCGTCATTTTCTCGGCGTTGGTGACGAAATACGGCGAGAGGTAGCCACGGTCGAAGTTCATGCCTTCCACCACGTCGAGGTCGAAATCAAAGCCCTTGCCTTCCTCGACGGTGATGACGCCTTCCTTGCCGACTTTTTCCATCGCCTCGGCGATTTTATCGCCGATGGTGCGGTCGCCGTTGGCCGAAATGGTGCCCACTTGCGCGATTTCTTCCTGCGATTTAATCGGCTTGCTGACTTTTTTCACCGACTCGATAATAGCATCTACTGCTTTGTCGATGCCGCGTTTGAGATCCATCGGGTTCAGGCCAGCGGCCACGGCTTTGCTACCTTCCGAGAAGATGGACTGCGCGAGCACGGTTGCCGTCGTGGTGCCGTCACCGGCGAGGTCGTTGGTTTTGCTCGCCACTTCACGCAGCATCTGCGCGCCCATGTTCTGGAACTTGTTGGAGAGCGAGATTTCTTTTGCAACCGAAACACCGTCCTTGGTGATACGCGGGCTGCCGTAGGATTTTTCAATCACCACGTTGCGGCCTTTCGGCCCGAGGGTGACTTTTACTGCGTCTGCAAGAATGTTAGCGCCAATGAGAATCTGGTCGCGGGCGCTGGTGCCGAAGCGAATTTGTTTAGCCATGGTTCTTCTCCTAAAGTTTGTTGATTATATCGTCATCCCGGGCTTGTCCCGGAATCTCCGCCACACACTGTGATCTGTATCTTCTTAAAGAAGGTCGCGGTGCGCTTCATGGGATCCCGGGACGAGCCCGGGATGACAGCTTTAATTTACGCCGCTTTTTTCGCTTTCGATTTTTCGACGATGCCGATGATGTCGCTTTCCTTCAACACCAGCAGGTCTTCGCCGTCGATCTTGATTTCCGTGCCGCCCCATTTGGTGAACAGCACCACGTCACCGACGCGTACTTCCATCGGGATGGCTTTGCCGGAATCGTCACGCGCGCCGGGGCCGACGGCGATGACTTCCGCCTGAATGGGTTTTTCTTTCGCCGTATCGGGGATGATGATCCCACCGGCGGTTTTTTCTTCACCTTCCAGGCGACGCGCGATCACGCGGTCGTGCAATGGGCGAACAGATGTCATAAGAACCTCCAAAAGTTAAACAGGTGCGCATTTCTTATTCCTGAATTCCATTACCGCGAAGGCCCGAAAGGGCAAGGATTTCTGCGGCAGGCATCAGGAAGCGAGAGGGCATATAGGCAGGTCTGGCAGGGGTGTCAAGGTTCGTGGGGAAGATTTTTATACCAAGAGGCTCGGCCATTGCGCTTTGGCGGCGGGTGATTTACACAGGGACGCATGTTCACGCCCCCCGCCGCCGATTGCCCGCTCTGCCCCCGACTGGTCGCCTTCCGCGCGGCGAATGCGGCGCAATTCCCCAAGTTTTTCAATGGTGCAGTACCATCCTTCGGCGATTTGGAGGCGTCGCTGCTGGTGGTCGGGCTGGCCCCCGGCCTCAAGGGCGCTAACGCCAGCGGACGGCCCTTTACCGGTGATTTCGCAGGGGTGGTGCTCTATGAAGCGCTGGCAAAATATGGCTTCGCGCACGGGCAGTATGACCCCGCGCGGCTGATGAACCGGGGCGACGACGGCTTCACCCTCGCAGGGGTGCGCATCACCAACGCGGTGCGCTGCGTGCCGCCTGCCAACAAGCCTACGCCCGCCGAGGAGCGGGCCTGCAACCCGTTCCTTGTCGCCGAAATGGCGGCGATGCCTAACCTCAGGCTGATTCTCTCGCTCGGGCTGACCTCACATCAGGCGGTGCTGCGCACCCTGAAATTGAAAGCGAAGGAGCATAAATTCGCTCATGGCGCGGTGCATACGGTGGGGCAAGGGCTGCGTCTGCTCGATAGCTACCACACCTCGCGCTACAATATCAGCACCGGGCGGCTGACGCAGGCGATGTTCGATGCGGTCATCGAAAAGGCACGCGGGCTGATGTAAGCGGCGCTGCGCCGCATTTTATCCATCGTTAATCCATTCTTAACCAGCATCATGCTAACGTTCCTTTTCAACGAGGATTCCATGGCGCTGCAACCCCGCGATACCGTCCTGCTCACCACCCCACGCGGGCACGAAGTCGTGGCCGAGCTCGATTACGACGATTTTGCCGTGCGCCACGCCAAGGTGGTCAACCATTACACCGGGGTGATGAAAGCGCTCGACGAAGCCACGTCGGAAACGTTGGCCCGCGCCCTCAAGGCCAAACAGGTATACGAGCAAGCCATTGCCGAAACCCGCGCGGTGGAGGATACGCTCAAGCGCTTCGGCAGCGTCGCGGCGGCGCTGGGCAACCAGCACCCGGCGCTTGAGCCCTATTGGCGCGAGGCCCGGCAGCATCAATCCATCGCCGAGGCAATGCGCGAGCGCGCCCGTCATTTCCATGACGACGCCATGGAAGCCATCGACCGCCTCGCCGGGGATTAGCCGGGAGCTTAGAGCCCGTAAAGGACCGGATGGCGCCACTAAAAAAGGCGCCCTTTACAGAGCGCCTTTTTGAGTGGCGGGAGTGACGGGACTGATGTCGGTCTACTGACCTCCACCCTTCGGGCTGCTCGTTTCACTCGCCGTCCAAAACGCCTGCTGGCGTTTTGTCGAACCCGGCGGATTCTCGTACACACCATTGCCACCACTAAAAAAGGCGCCCTTTACAGAGCGCCTTTTTGAGTGGCGGGAGTGACGGGACTCGAACCCGCGGCCTCCTGCGTGACAGGCAGGCGCTCTAACCAACTGAGCTACACCCCCGCAATGGTATGCGAGATTTATTACAGGCCTGTAAGTAGCGGGCCGTGAGTCGCTTGTATCCGCGTCATCTACTTCCATGTCCGTCTAGGGCTTTTTCGGCGCTGCATAAAATGCAGCTGGAAAAATCCAAGACTTCCATGATTTCATCGAGAAAACACATGTGTTTTCTCTTGAAATGGTGGGCGATCACGGACTCGAACCGCGGACCCTCTCGGTGTAAACGAGATGCTCTAACCAACTGAGCTAATCGCCCCCTTTGCTGCGGGTGTCACACCCCGCAACCATCAAGGAGGTGCGTGTCATAACCAGAAACCACCCGGCTGGCAAGCGGTAAGTGCGGCGTGCAAAGAAAAACGGCGTAGCCCGTGTGGACTACGCCGTTTTCATTGGGTCATGCGCGAATATTTTTCGCGCAGCGACAGCCGAAACTACGCCGATTTGCGTTTGTTCACGGTGTCTTTCAGGGCTTTGCCTGGTTTGAACTTCGGTTGAACCGAAGCGGCGATTTTGATGACCGCGCCCGTGCGTGGGTTGCGGCCTTCGGTTGCTTTACGCTTCACGCTGGTGAAGGTGCCAAAGCCAACAAGGCGAACTTCTTTGCCTTTGCTGAGCGATTTGCTGATAACTTCGATGAATGCATCCACAGCTTCGGCTGCTTTTGCTTTGGTGAGGTCGGTCTTATCAGCGATTTCAGCGATCAGTTCGTTCTTATTCATAAAAACTCCTGGAGTGTGGAAAGGTTGAACGTAAGTCGTGCCAAGCGACAGAAACCTCGTTTTCCCGGAATCCCCTGCAACGATGCCTCGCGGCATTATCTTGCAGCGCACCCTAAAACCCGAGGGTTTGCCTTGTCACTAGCGAGACGACACTAAGCACCATTCATATATGCTGTAAACAAGAAAAGTCGAAAAAATGGCGGAATACTCAAGTTTTTCGCGTGTATTTTTTGCTTGCATTTTGCGTTCATGCCCGCGCAAAAACAAAAAAGTCACAGGCGGTAATTTTTTGCAACAGGCAAAAACACTAGGATTTGAGCCGCTGTTTCGGTAATTGCCGCCACAGGAAATCGCTGACGCAAACGGGCAAAATCGAAAGCGCGCGCAACGGCAGGTACAGCCGAAGCGGGAAGGCAATCCTCGGTTTTTTCTTCCGCAAGTTGCGCATAATGATGTGGATAGCCCGCTCCACCGGCATGATTAGCGGCATCGGGAAGTTGTTTTTATCGGTCAGCGGCGTGGCAATCCACCCCGGGCAGATAACGCTGACCGCCACGCCGTAGGGCCTCAGCATGCCGCGCAGCGCGTCGCCATATACCCGCACCGCCGCCTTGCTCGCACTGTAGGCCGGGGCGCCGGGCAGCGCGATGATGCCCGCGAGCGAGGACATGATCGCGATATGCCCGCCGCGCCGCGCTTTCATCCGCTCAATCAGCGGGTGGATGGTGTGGATGACGCCGTCGAAATTCACCGCGAATACTTTTTCCGCCATCGCCAGTGTTTCCCCGCCTTCAAAACTGCCGCTCGAAATACCGGCATTGGCAATCACCAGATCAATCGGCGTTTCGTCATCCACCCGCGCGATGAACCCGGCGAGTGCGAGTTTGTCGGTGACATCCACCGTGCCGGGCTGCACGTTTGCGCCACGGGTGCGGCACTCCGCTGCCACCGCCTCAAGCCGCATTGCATCCCGCCCGACGAGCGCGAGGGTGACATCCGGCGCGGCATAGGCCACCGCGAGCGCCGCGCCGATGCCGCTCGATGCGCCGGTGATGAGGATGGTGGTGGGATTGACGCGCATAGGATTCTCTCGGGCGACGGTGTGCCGCTTCACGCAATAAGCTATTTACCAAACGGTGGGCAATGCAGCCCCTTGGCCGAAGTGGTAAAAATCTCGAAGCCGGTGGCGGTCACGCCCAGCGCATGCTCGAACTGCGCACTCAGCGACTTATCGCGCGTGGTGACCGTCCAGCCGTCGTGCCTGCTCAGGATGGTGGCGGCCTTGCCGATATTAATCATCGGTTCGACGGTGAAGAACATCCCCTCTTCAAGCCGCACGCCTTCGCCGGGCTTGCCGAAATGCAGAATGTTCGGCGCGGTGTGAAACACTTTCCCCAACCCGTGGCCGCAATATTCGCGCACAACTGAATAACCAAAACTCTCGGCATAGGTCTGGATGGCATGACCGATGTCGCCCGTCGTCGCGCCCGGGCGCACCACTTCGATACCCTTCATCATCGCCGCGTAAGTCACTTCCGTCAGCCGCCGCGCGCGGGTCGATACGTCGCCCACCCAATAGGTGCGGCTGCTGTCGCCGTGCCAGCCATCGACAATCACCGTCACGTCGATGTTCACCATGTCGCCATTGACCAGCCGCCGCGCATCCGGAATGCCGTGGCAGACGACGTGGTTGACGCTGGTGCAGATGGATTTTGGAAAGCCGCGATAGCCCAGCGGGGCCGACACCGCGCCCGCCGCGATGGTTTTGGCGTGGCAGATGTCGTTGAGCTCATCGGTCGTGATGCCCGGACGCACCAGCTCGACCATATCATCGAGAAGGCTCGCCGCCAGCGCCCCGGCCTTGCGCATGGCTGCAAAATCCGCCGCGCCATGCAGGGGGATGCCGTGGCCATCGTGGAAGGAATCGTCGTCGTCAATATCGGTATGGTTCATGCCCCCTTGCATGCCAGATTGTTCCGGGGCTTGCAAGCAGCGCCGTACAGAGTTAGGTAAGTGACCTGCCGGAATATCCGGCATGAGCAGGGAACAAAACATGGCCAACGTCGTCACCGCATGCCTGATTATCATCGGCAATGAAATCCTCTCGGGCCGCACGCAGGATAAAAATCTTGCGCATCTCGCGCTCAAACTTAACGAGGCAGGTATCCAGCTGCGCGAGGCGCGGGTGATTCCCGATATCGAGGCGACCATTGCGCAAACGGTGAATGCCTGCCGCACACAGTTCGATTACGTCTTCACCACCGGCGGTATCGGCCCGACGCACGACGACATCACCACCGCTTCCATCGCCAAAGCCTTTGGGGTTGAAGTCCACCGCCACCCCGAGGCCGAAGCGGCCCTGCGCGCGCATTATGCACCGGAGAACATCAATGAAGCGCGCCTCAAGATGGCCGATGTGCCGCTTGGCGCCGAACTCATCCCGAACGCCATCAGCACCGCCCCGGGCTTCCGGATGGAAAACGTCTATGTCATGGCGGGCATCCCGAGCATCATGCAGGCAATGCTCGATGCGATTCTGCCTCGGCTCAAAGGGGGCGCGACAGTGCTCTCCCTCAGCATTACCACCAATTTACCTGAAGGCGCAATTGCGGCAGGCCTGACAGATATCCAGAACCGCTACCCTACTATGGATATCGGCAGCTACCCGATGTATGAGCGCGGCAACCTTTCCACCACGCTGGTGCTACGCTCGCCGGATGCAAGGCGCAACGATGCCGCACGCAACGAAGTGGAGCAGTTGATTAGTGCCTGCGGCGGGCAAATCATCCCCACACCGGGCGCATAAGCACAGGCATTGATACCATCCGTCATTGCGAGGGGGCTTTGCGACCGAAGCAATTGTTTCTCTGTGTCGCCAGCCCCAACCACCATCTGTCACCCCACATTGATTGCGGGGTCTGCCTTACGATGGATGCGCCTTCACTCTCTGCGCATGAGGCACTTCCTCCCACTCCCCCCTCGCGGGGGAGTCGAAACGCTTCTTGAGAGCGTTTCGGTGGGGGGATTTTCAGCGACGCGATAGGCATGGTAAATTGCATAACCGGGTGGGGTGTGCAATTGCCCCCACGGCGTTGCGAAGTGCAACGCCCGCTCCCCCGCGAGGGGGGAGCAAAGGAAGGTGCGTGGCCAAACAGGATTGCCGCGCACGCGCTCGCCATGACGAAAAATGGAGAGGTTGAACCTAAAAAAAGCGCTATTCCATATTCACGTTATCAAGGAAAGTATTGATCTGACTTTGCAGGTCTTTTTGCAGGCTGAGCAACATCTGCAGGCCGTTCTGCACGCGCTCGGAGGCGCTCTCAGCCTCAAGTGAGCTGTCACACACTTCCTGAATGTTCTTCTGCGCCAGCTTGTTGTCGCCGCTGACGCTCTGCGCGTGCATCGCAATGCTCGACGTCATGGCCCCCTGCTCTTCCACCGCTGCGGCAATCGCCGAGGCAATCTGGTCGATCTCGGAAATTGTTTCCGAAACCAGCCCCATCGCGCCGACGGTTTTCTGGGTTGCCCCCTGAATCGAGGCAATGCTGCGCTGAATTCCCTCGGTGGCCTTGCTGGTCTGGCTGGCGAGGTTTTTTACCTCGTTGGCGACAACGGCGAAGCCTTTGCCCGCCTCGCCCGCCCGCGCGGATTCAATCGTGGCGTTCAGCGCCAGCAGGTTGGTCTGCTCGGATATTTCACTGATGATGCTAACAATCTCGCCAATCTGCAGTGCATCTTTCGACAACACCTCGATGGTGCCGCTGGTTTCCTGCGCGAGGCTGACCGCGCGGTTGGTGACCTGCGTCGCCAACGCCAGCTGCTTCGAGATTTCCTGAATCGAGAGCGAAAGCTGGTCAATCGCCTCGGCCACTGCATCCACGCTTTCGGCGGTGCGGTCGGCCAGCTTCACCGCCGCATCCGACTTCGACCGGGTCGAGCCGGCGATGTCCTGCATGATGGTGGCGGTGCCGAACATTTCCTCGGCGCTGTCGGAAAGCTTCGTCGAAATCACGCTGTTATGCCCGGAGAAGTCTTTTGTCGCGGTTTCGATGAATTCCGAGCGCATCAGTTTTTCCGCCGCTTCGTCGCGCTGTTGCTGCGTCAGGGCCTTGGCCAGTTCGATGTTACGGTGGAATACCTCAAGCGCCTGCGCCATGTTACCGATTTCATCGCTGCGCGAAAGGCCCGGGATGCCCTCGACAGGCTGGTCATGCGCCAACGCCAGCATGGTTTGCGTAATCTCGTTCAATGGCCGCATGATGGCTTTCAGGATAATCAGGATGATAAACCCGGTCAGCCCGGTCAGCACCAGCACCAGAATGCCCGAAAGCGTGTGCGCGTTCTTCGATTGCATCGACACTCTTTCGCCTTTTTCATTGGCGGCAGCGCCCATCTCATCGCGCAGGGCCAGAATGCTGGCTTCGACCGTGTTGGCCGCCAGACGTCCCTGCCCCATTTTCTGCTGGCCAAGCACGCGGTTGTCATCGAAATACGCATCCAATGCCTCCATATAGGCATCGGTCATCGGCTTCATGTTTTCTTCCACCAGCGTCACCAGCTTGGGGTTTTTCTGCTTCAGCGCCGCAAGGTCTTTTTTCAGCGACTCCTGCGCCGCTTTGACATTTTTCTCGGATTCCGCCGATAGCGAAACGCTCATCTCGGTCAGCCAGTATACCACCTGCTCGAAATGGGTAAGGGTATCGTTGGCGAGGTTGAAGGTTTTAAGTGCCTCCGCCTGCTCCTGAACCGCAAGGATACTGGCAGCGAATTGCGAGCGCAGGTAGAGCGTGCTACCCGACGAAATAATCAGCATGACAATCAGCAGGGAAAGCAGCTTTTTTTTGAGCGTGGAGAAAGAAAATACCGCCAGAAGCGAACGTATTTTAGACATCATGAAAACTCCCTGTGGCCCGTCGAGCACAAACGGCTAAATGCCATCCTTTCACTCACCGGCCCTCACCCATACCTATGCGACACCCAGCGTATTTATCTGAAACCTGCCAATAAATATAGATTGATTAACAAGCATGCCGCAAAAACTTCAAGCTTATTTTCCCCCCACTAGCCCCATGTCGCCGCACGGGTGGTGCATATTTAACACGCACCCAAAATCAGTTACCCATCGCAACTTGTGGATATGTTCTTTTTCGCTTGTATTGCTTTTTTTTAACAATTACCGCTTGCGAAATATACGCACATTCCGTTGATTTTTCTGCAGCGCATCGGGGCCTTTCAATACCACCAAATAACATCACTGTGAGGAGAGAGTATTATGAAAAGAAACACTTACGCGGCGGCGGTGCTACTTGCCACCACCAGCCTTTATTTCAGCAGCCCCGCGCTCGCCGATGATGCACAGGTCAAAGCCCTCGAGCAAAAACTCGAACAGGCCATGAAGCTGATTGAAGCCCAGAACGCCCAGATGGAAGGGGTCAAATCCGAACTGGCGCAGGTGCAGAAGAAAACCAGCGCGCCGCAAGCCTCCCGGTTCGTTGACCTTGCCCCCGCTGCCGGCGGTAACGGTGGCAAAGCACTGGAAAAACGCATCGCCGCGATTGAGGAAACCGTTGATTCACTCGACGAAAAAATGGGCAGCGGCAGCGTGGTGAACGCCTTCGATGCCAAGAAAATCAAAATCGGTGGCTTCTTCCATACCACCTACACCCATAACGACGGTAAAGACGGCGACGCCTCAGCATGGGATCGCCAGAACTTTGAGCTGTTGATTCGTGCCGACCTCGACGAGGACTGGTCTGCCTTCTTCGCAGGCGGCTTCCTGCGTCAGGGGGATGCAAGCTTCGCCGACCGGAGAAACCCCAACTACACCACGTTTAACAACGAGAATCCGCAAATCATCGGTTGGGTGAACTATAAATACAACGATGCATTGAACATCCAGTTGGGGCGGATGATTACCCCTCACGGGATTGTCAACATCCAGCACTTCCCCGCCACGCTTCTGGATGCGGAGCAACCCCAGTTCCTGCGCCCCTTCAGCGGCGACACCATCTTCCCGAACTTCTCGACGGGGATTCAGGCACACGGGAAATTCTACCTGGCCTCGGATACGCTCAGCTACAACACCTACTTCACTTCCGATCAGGCCTCGCCTGAGAAGAAACTGGTGGGTGGCCGGGTCGCCTACGCCAACGCCGCGACGGGCATCACGCTCGGCCTGAACGGCATGACCGGCGCACGGGATGAAGCTGTCAGCTCCGATTACACCATGTACGGCGCGGATCTTCGGGTCGATAAAGGGCCGTTCCTCTGGGAGTCGGAGATTTACCAGACGGATGAGGACGCCGGCGGCGACCGCTTCACCTGGTACACGCAACCCGCCTGGCGGATTACCGACAAGTGGATTGCCTTCTACCGTTACGACTTCCTCGACAACGGCGGCACCAGCGGCGACACGACCGAGAACGTCGTGGGCATCAACTACCTGCCCAAGCCGACCGTGCGTTTACGGGCGACCGCTACCCGGCGTGATTTCGACCAGGGTCTGGCTGCCAGCGAAGTCAATACGGAAGCGAACATCTTCCAAGTCTCTTCAACGTTTAGCTTCTAGGGAGAATCCACATGAAACTGGCAAAATTTTCTATCCTGCTGGCACTTACGGCTTTCTCCTTCGCTGGCGCGGCCAATGCCGGGACCTACGCGTTGATTGTCAACTCAGCCAATCCCGCCTCGGGTGACGCGATGAAGGCGGAGGTCAAAAACCTCTTCCTGAAGCAGAAAACCTCCTGGCCTTCGGGCGACGAGGCCGAGCCAACAGCACGTGCTGCGGGTAGCCCCGAGCATGCGGCATTGCTCAAAAGCGTGCTGGGCATGAATCAGGCCGCGCTCGACGGCCACTGGGCATCGGAGAAATCGAAATCTGGTACCTCGGCCCCCAAAGAGGTCAGCTCCGACAGCATTCTTTTCCGCCAGATTGGCAAAAAGAAGGGCGCCTTTGGCTACGTTCCGCAAAGCGCGGTGACGCCGCCGCCGGAAGGTGTCAAAGTACTGTTTACCTTCTCGGACTAATCCACCCATTTACCTTCGGGTATAATCTCTGCCTTCATGTTTCGCGGCCGGTTTTGTCCTCAAACGACATACCGGCCGCAATTTTTTCTGCCGCGGTTTTAACGCCGTTTTTAAAGCTGCTGTTTTTTATTCACGTTTTCTCACTGGCATTTTCTGTCTGTGCTTTTTGCTGCCCGACGCGCCATGATGGATGCCAAAACACGTTCAGCATGACAAGGGCGGGGTTGGCGCTGGTGCTGCATGCTGTCGGCTGGCGACTCTCTTCTCTGAAAACCACCCATGGATTACGACGGGAAGGTTGCATTTCCTTCCCCCGCACGTTACCACACGCGGGTGGATGTCCCCGTGGCGGAACTGGTAGACGCTGCAGACTTAAAATCTGTTTCGAGTAATCGAGTGCCGGTTCGATTCCGGCCGGGGGCACCAGACTTCGCCCTTACGGGCTACGCCTGGCGCAGCCAGGTGTGGGCGCCCGTTAGGACGAAGCCTGTCCGGCGTAGCTGGAGCGTAGCGGAAGCGAAGACGGACTGGAGCAGCATATGTGGTACGTTTATATAATCCGAAGCATCGCTTTCCAGACCAGTTATATTATGGGGCAAGCGAAGATTTAAAGACTCGCCTGAAAGATCACAACATTGGGAAATCTACGCATACGTCAAAATATGCCCCTTGGGAATTGGTCTGGTATTGTGCATTCCCAGATAAATATAAAGCGCTGGAATTTGAGAAATACTTGAAATCACATTCCGGCAGAGCCTTTGCAAATAAACGGCTATTGTAAGTTCAATTCCGCGTGGGAGCCTGA
>JANRKD010000005.1:0-6278 GCA_033763655.1 Alphaproteobacteria bacterium | reverse complement strand
CAAGCCGACGTATAGGGTCTGACGCCTGCCCGGTGCTGGAAGGTTAAGGAGAGAGGTGAAAGCTTTGAACCGAAGCCCCAGTAAACGGCGGCCGTAACTATAACGGTCCTAAGGTAGCGAAATTCCTTGTCGGGTAAGTTCCGACCCGCATGAATGGCGTAACGATCTCCCCACTGTCTCCAGCATCAACTCAGCGAAATTGAATTCTCCGTGAAGATGCGGAGTACCCGTGGTTAGACGGAAAGACCCCGTGCACCTTTACTGCAATTTTACATTGGTATTAGGCATAGATTATGTAGGATAGGTGGGAGACGTTGAAGCTTGGTCGCCAGATCGAGTGGAGTCACCCTTGAAATACCACCTTATCGTTGCTTGATATCTAACCAAGCTCAGTAATCCTGGGCTGGGACCATGTATGATGGGCAGTTTGACTGGGGCGGTCGCCTCCCAAAGCGTAACGGAGGCGCGCGAAGGTAAGCTCAGGACGGTCGGAAATCGTCCATTAGAGTGTAAGGGCATAAGCTTGCCTGACTGCGACAATGACAGTTGAAGCAGATACGAAAGTAGGTCCTAGTGATCCGGTGGTTCCAAGTGGAAGGGCCATCGCTCAACGGATAAAAGGTACGCCGGGGATAACAGGCTGATGGTGTCCAAGAGTCCATATCGACGACACCGTTTGGCACCTCGATGTCGGCTCATCACATCCCGGGGCTGGAGAAGGTCCCAAGGGTACGGCTGTTCGCCGTTTAAAGTGGTACGTGAGCTGGGTTTAGAACGTCGTGAGACAGTTCGGTCCCTATCTGCCATGGGTGTAGGAAACTTGAGAAGATCTGACCTTAGTACGAGAGGACCGGGTTGGACGCACCACTGGTGCACCAGTCGTCATGCCAATGGCGCAGCTGGGTAGCTATGTGCGGAATGGATAAACGCTGAAAGCATCTAAGCGTGAAACCAGCTTTAAAACAAGGTTTCCCTATGAGAGCCGTGATAGACCATCACGTTGATAGGCCAGATGTGGAAGCTCCGTAAGGAGTGCAGCTAACTGGTACTAATTGCTCCATTGTTTTATCTAGCACCCGTTTAGTAATAAACGTGGTCGGCTTGATTGATTGACGCGGTTCATTGCGGACCCGTTAAATTTTATGATACCCTCACGTACAGTGCAAAGCAGTGCTTTGTCATGTTAGTGAGTGTCTGAGTTGAACTAGTTTGATTTTTATGGGCCGTAAGGGCCTGCGTGATAAAATCGACAACAGCAATGTAGATACCTATAAATACGGGCGGATGTCTGAAAAGATATCCGCCCATTCAAAAGGCCGTTTTAACGGTCTGGTGATTATAGCGAAGGTTGACCCACACGTACCCATTCCGAACACGACCGTGAAATCCTTCAGCGCTGATGGTACTAAGTCTCAAGGCTTGGGAGAGTAAGACGTCGCCAGACCTTCAAAGCGGCCTTTTGTTATTCTTCAGGAAGATAAAAAGCCCCCGAGTTTCCGGGGGCTTTTTTTTTATGGGCGGAGAAAACCGGTAGCACCTTTTACGGGAGACGTTCGCCGGAACTTTTCTGGAGCCACCCAAGCCCCCCCCCCCCGGAGAAACCCGCCGCTTTTTTGCGCGACAGGAGAGGTTCCTCCCGTTGGGGATGGGAAGGGTGCCGCACGACCGAACAGGCGTCCGTAGCGGCAAATCCGGGGTGAGGACATTCTCAACGCCACCGGGAGCGATGAACGCTCTTTTTACCTAATGGCGGCCATCCTTGATGCGCGATTGCAGTTGCAGGTGGCCGCCCGGCCAGATGACATAGGCGCTGTCCGGATCGGCGGGGATGCCTGTGCTACGCGCGGCGCCGATAATGCCCGAAAGCAGCCCGTCGGCATGCACCGCGCCATCCGGTGGCGGCACTGCCCTCTTCGCCGCGCGGTTTGTGGCGGCGGCGGGCCGGTTATCAGCTAGCGAGAGAAGCCCCTGCGTGGCGCCGGTCAGGTATTCCGTTTCACCGGGCGGTATCTCGCGGGTCAGGGTTTCGCCCCGCCCCGTCAGCGCGACGCGATGCGGCACCGTGTCGAGGTTGGTAATCCGCAGCGCATAGGCGGGTGTGGCCGCAAGAGTAAGCGCCGCGATGGCCAGGCTGAGTTTCTTCATGGCATCCTCCGTTGTCAGTGCGCCGTTTATGATAGCGGATTTATTGATCGGAGGCTACCGCAACCCACCGGCCTAACCGCGCTTTAACTTCTGCGCCTGCGCCACTGCCAGCGCATCGACGCGGTCGTTATGCGCATCGCCGCTATGGCCTTTGACCCAGTGCCACTGGATTTTATGTTGCGCAGCAATTTCTGCCAGCGCCTGCCACAAATCGACATTTTTTACCGGCTTCTTATCGGCTGTTTTCCAGCCTTTTTTAATCCACCCCGCGAGCCATTCCGTATAGCCTTGCAGCACATATTTGCTATCCGTATAAAGGGCGATGTCGCATGGTTCTTTGAGCTGCTTTAACGCATGGATGGTCGCCAGCAGCTCCATCCGGTTGTTGGTGGTGGCGGCCTCGCCACCGCTAATTTCGCGCGTATGCGCGCCAAATATCAGCAGCGCCGCCCAGCCGCCGGGGCCAGGATTGCCGCTGCAGGCGCCGTCGGTATAAATGGTCACTTTTTTGCGGCTAGATACCATAGAGGCCAGCCCCATCCGCCTGCCGGTGAAAACGTAATTTTGCTGCATATTCGCGCGGGTCGTGCGGTTGCACCAACGCCTGCGGATCGTGGGTGAGCCAGTCATGCGCGCGGGTGAGTAAAAAGCGCAAGGCCGCACCGCGCAGCAGCGCCGGAAAGGCCGCCCTTTCCGCCGCCATGAACGGGCGCTGCTGCTGATACTGCGCCAGCAATGCCTGCGATTTTTGTGGGCTGAAGGCACCGTCCGGCTCGAAGCACCAGGCATTGAGCGTAATCGCCACATCGTAGGCGAGCCTGTCGCGGCAGGCGAAGTAAAAATCAATGATGCCGCTCACTTCGTCGCCCACAAAAAAGACATTGTCGGGGAATAAATCTGCATGGATAATGCCCGTGGGCAAGTCCTCGTTTTGCAAAAAATGCTGCGCAGCATAATCCATCTCGTCGCGCACCAACGCTTCCAGCCCGGGGGCGATTTCGTCGAGCCTGCCTGCGATTTTTGCATGGATTTCCTGCCATCCGGCGAGCGCGAGCGTGTTGCGCCGCGTCAGCGGAAACCCTTCGCCCGCCCGGTGCAATTGCCCAAGCGCCGCCCCTACCGACGCCGCCTGCGCCGTGCCGATATGGCGGCAACTTTCGCCCCGCAGAAAGCTCACCAGCGCCGCCTGCTTACCTGCCAACGCCCCAAACAAGGCCCCGTCGCGCCGCATGACGGGCTTCGGGCAGGCAATCCCGCGCGCGGCGAGATATTGCAGCAACCCAAGGAAAAACGGCAAATCCGCAGGGTCTGTCCGCTTTTCATACAAAGTCAGGATATAGTTTTCAGCAGCACCATCGGGACGGGTCACTGCCAGCAGATAATTGGTGTTCTCAACCCCTTGCACGATGCCCGTAGCATTGTCGAGCCTGCCCACGCTGTAGCACTGCCCAAGATGCGCCGCGATGACTTCATTGCTAAGTGGGGTGTAGACGGCCATGCTCAGCCTCTGCGGGCGGCAGCAGGCAGGCGGGATTCCCCCCACACGCGCAGCGCTTCGAGGATGGGGAAAAGCCGCTGGCCGTCCGCCGTCAGGGAATATTCCACCTTCGGCGGCACTTCGGGGTAGACTTTGCGCGCAATAATCGCATCCGCCTCCAGCTCGCGCAACTGATTGGTCAGCATCCGCTGCGTGATATTGGGCATCAGCTTTTGAAGCTCGCCGAAACGGCGCGTGCCCATGGTCAGTTGAAACAAGATCAGCGGTTTCCATTTGCCGCCGATAATGTCGAGCGCCGCTTCCACGGGGCACGTTACATAATTTTTATGTCGCTGCTTTCGCATAAAACCCTCAGAAAACCGCAATACTGTAAAATATGACACTACCTGTCCTATTAGTGCCTACTTTCAAAAAAGTAGGTTTTACTCTATACGTGCCATCGCCCGATGCAAGGGCGAAGTTTTTAACCCGTCTTTAGGAGAAATTCATGCCATTAGCGCTCGTTAAAGGAATCAGCGGCTACCTGACGCCACAACAGAAAAAAGAACTCATCGGCAAAATCACCGACGCGATTGTCTCGGTAGAAGGCGAAGGCCTGCGCGGCGTGACCTGGGTGATTCTCGAGGATGTCCCCGAGGGGCAATGGGGCGTGGGCGGGCAGTTTCCGACCGCCGACTACTTGCGCGATCTCGCCAAACAGAGTTAGAACACGCATAACTGACAGGCATGCATCGGGCGCGACCGGTAAAATCCGGCCTATCACCCGGTGCATGCCTGCGCTGCCGCAACACACGTCGTTTGCACTGTTCTCCTTCGCTTTTGGCAGCGTCATTTCCGCCAGCATTTTTTTGCGCGGACGTGCATTTTTTACTGGTAGCCGGGGGCGGAGTTGACTAGGATTGTGGGACTCGGCGGTCGTACAGGGCTGTCCCACCTACACAACCAGACACACCATTCCTAAGGAGACGCGCATGTTCCGCCGCAAAGAAGATGGCTCAGAAGAATTAATCAGCGACAGCGAAGGCGCAACCCTGCTGACAACGCCGGCAAGCGGCGCCGTTCCCGCAACGCCGGTGGCCAACCCACCCATTATTCAGGCCGCACCGGTATTCCGCCCGGCGCCGCCGCAGGCCGCCATGGCCGCTGCCGGCCGCCCCGGTGCCACGCCGTCGCCCGCTCAGGCGCCTTCGGCTTCGGGTGAAGCCGCACGCCCCACCCCGGCAACCCCAGTCAACCGGGGTACGGCCAAGCGCATCCTGACCGTCGGCCCTGAAATTCAAATGAAAGGCGAAATCACCAGCTGCGACCGCGTGGTGATTGAAGGCCTGGTCGATGCCACCATGCGCGACGTGCATACCGTCGAACTGGCGGAAAGCGGCGCGCTGAAAGGCACTGCCGAGGTGGAGGACGCTGAAATCTCGGGCAGCTTCGAGGGCGACCTCGTGGTGCGCGGCAAACTCACCATCTACGCCTCGGGCCGCGTGCGCGGCAACGTGACCTACGGCGAAATCGAAATCCAGCGTGGCGGCCAAATCTCCGGCAACATCCGCAACGCGGCGGATGCGAAGGCCGGCGCCAACGCCAACGCGGGCAAACGCGCCGCCTGACGGGGGCGTCAACCCTGCGCGGGGGTGGTTAGAGGATCCACCCACCTTTGCGCGCTGTCGTTTCGCGAGGGCGCTGGTTCTTTTCGATTATTTGCTGCGTGGCGCGGTGGATGGCTTGTTCCAGATTGGGGTATTGGCCCTCAATGTTTCGAAACGCATATTCAAGGTGAGTGTCGCTGTTAAGTATGTTCTCAAATCTAAATAGAATACGCATGGATTCATCCGCAGAGCTGCTTCCTTTCATCATGGGAAAATCTTTGGGCGCATAGCCAGTATCATAATAATCAGCGACAACATCGCGCATGCCTTGCAGGCTTTTTCTTAACTTATTGAAGTTTTTCTCTAGTCGATTATTTTGGTAGATTAGACCCCCGGCACCTATCAGGGGCTGCTCCATATCTTGAATGAGTTGCTCCTTCAGCCACTCGCCGACATCGCGAACGAGTTCCGCCTGATCTTCTCTAGATTTTCCCGCGCCGTTTTGGCGGCCAGACTCTTCTTTTTCTGCGTTAGTTACAATAGACTGGGGATTTTCTGGGGGGGGGGGTAGACATGGCGGCTTTCTCCGGCTGCGGGATAAATTAGGGTGGTGGTTACGAGGCACTATACCCCACCCCCGCGCGGGGGAGTGTGAAGATTAGGTGACAATTTTCGATGGGTCGATGGGCCGGGCGGCTCTTCCTTTGCTCTCCCCTCGCCGGGGCGCCCGACGCCGCGCCGTGAGTGGCAATTGCAGACCACCCGGTTATGCAACTTTTACCGTGCCTATCTCGTCGCTGAAAATCCCCCCACCGAAACGCTTGAAGGAGCGTTTCGACTCCCCCGCAAGGGGGGAGTAGGCGGGAGTGCCACCGGGAGTGGGCGGTAGGCAGTAGCCAGTAGCCAGCGAAGAAAGTGAAGAAAGAAAGAAAGTGAAGAAAGAAAGCGAAGGAAGTGAAGTGAATTGAAGTGAAGTGAAGTGAAGTGAATAGAGGACGGTGGCCAGCGGGGGAGTATCCCCCTCCCGCCTGCGGGAGGGGTTAGGGGAG
>JANRKD010000004.1:0-127634 GCA_033763655.1 Alphaproteobacteria bacterium | reverse complement strand
CCCGCAAAATTCACCCGTAAAGGCGTGGAAGTGACGGTAAACACCCCCGCCGAGCTTTACAAAGCGGTGATCGATATTGGACGCAAAGGACTGTCCACCCAGCGCTTCAAAGGTCTGGGCGAGATGAACCCCGAGCAGCTTTGGGAAACCACGCTCGACCCGAAAGCGCGCACGTTGTTGCAAGTAACGGTGCATGACGCGGCGGATGCCGATGAAGCCTTCAGCACGCTGATGGGGGATGTGGTCGAGCCGCGCCGCGACTTCATCCAGAGCAACGCGCTCAAGGTGGTGAATCTCGACGTTTAAACGTCAGTAGCCAGTAGCCAGTAGCCAGCGAAGGAAGTGAAGAAAGAAAGAAAGAAAGTGAAGGAAGGAAGGAAGGAAGTGAATAGAGGACGGTGGCTGACAAGGGGAGTCGCTCCCTCTCCCGCTTGCGGGAGAGGGCCGGGGTGAGGCGGCGGCGGGATTCAGCGCAGGGCGTAAGAGGCTGGCGCTGCGCCCTCTGCGCCTGCTGCCCGCGCCTGATGCTGTAGCCCCTGTGTGCTGACGCGCGACAGCGGGGCACCGGCGTCCGGCCCGGCAGGTGACGCAATCCGTGACGGCGCGGGCGCTTCGTACCATGGGTTTTTCCGCTGGCTGGCCATCTCGACTTTCAGGCGGGCGATAATTTCGCGATGGGTGTCTTTAATTTCAGGCCGTTCGCCGAGGAATGTTGCGGTAGAAGCAATGGCGGCCTCGCGACGGTTTTCGGGTTGTGCATTTAGAATCTGTGCCGCGATACTGTAAACATCGCTGATGATTTCCTGCGTTTTAATGTCGCCGCCCGTGGTTTTATTGGAAATGGAATAAAGCGCGTTGGCAGAAACCATGGAGCCAACTGCGCCCATATTCCATTTGCCTGTCGGGGTGGTGCGTTTATGCCAGGTGCTGCCAAAATTAAGGGCGTTGAAGGTGAGGCCCGCCCAGCCTGCAAGGCGCAGGGGTTTTTCCTGAATATACGCGGCGGCGCGCCTGAGGGGGCTCGCCTGTTCCAGCTTTTCCTCGTCGGGTTTCTTTTCCTTTACCAGCAGTGCGGCTGTCCATCCGGCCATAACCACCGCGCCACCGGCGATTTTGAGCGGGCTGTTTTTTCCGGTCACCGCATCTTTCTTCAGCCCCGAGCGCAGGGCGAAATAGCCACCCAGCACTTCGGCGGAGATTTTGAGCGTGTTGATATGGGTGTGCAGGAAGTTCGCCGCACGTTTGACGAGGCCCTGTCCGGCGGTTGAGGTTTCCACCTCAAGGGCGCTGTGTTCGGGGATGAGCATCCCTTCGCCCGTCATGTGGGCTTTCAGTTTGCCCAGCAGCGAGGTGAACTGGCGCGCGTCGTCATGCCCGCCGAAAATGCCCAGCAGCGCATCCCCCGCCGCAAAGGAAAGCGCCATGTTTTTGTCGTCCCTGCTTTTCGCCGCCACGCCGCTCATGTAATACATGGCGTTGCCGAGCATGTAGATCAGCCCCGAGGCGCGCAGGCTATGGCGTTTCAGGAACTGGCCGAAATTATCCGGCGTCGCGCCTTTGAGGTCATGCCGCTCGATCTGCGGTGCGCCGTTCAGGACACCGGCGCGCGTCAGCACATCGAGCAGCGCGGCGCTGGTTTCCATGCCGCTGACGCGCAGGCTGAAGCCGCCGTTGCGGTGATCGGCCAGCATGCTCCAGCCCTGCGCGCGAATCGCCGCGCGCACGGCTTGCAGTTTCGCGCTTTCACCGGACGGGGAATCGGCGTAGATATAAGCAATGGCGCCGTTTTTCTGGGTGCGGATGTCGATGCGCGTAATAAGGCTGTCCGCGCCCCAGCGGTAGCGGGTCGAAATGCGTGCCTGAGCGCCGCCCGACTGTGTGTGTGTGTTCATAGGTGCCCATTATACGCACAAGGCAGCACAAATTACGTTAATTATTTGTTACAATTTTTAATCACCATTTATTATTTGTATAATAACCTGTGCCGGTTTTTGGGAATTGTTGCTTGACTTCGCAGTCGCAGCATTGTAGGTCGCAGAATCCCATGGCGCGCCCAAAGCGTTGCCAAAGGAATGATTCACTCATAAAATAGAAGTTTGAAAGCAGGATTAAAGCGATGGCAAGACGTTGTGCAATTACCGAAAAAGGCGTCCTCTCGGGGAACAATGTTTCGCACTCGAACCGTAAGTCCAAGCGCCGCTTCCTGCCTAACATGCAGCAAGTCAGCCTGCAGTCGGATGCATTGGGTCAATCGATCCGTATGCGCATTACGGCCAGCACCCTGCGCAGCATCGACCATAATGGTGGCCTTGATAACTACCTGATGACGACGCACAGTAAGTCGCTCTCGGAAGAGGCGCGCACCCTCAAAAAACGCATCATCAAAGCCCGCGAAGCGGCGCCCAAGCCTTCTGCGGTCTAAGTTTTTTGCTTGGGAGTATAAAAAAGGCGGCTCTTGCGAGTCGCCTTTTTTTCGTTGAGGCGGTGAGGTGTGATACTACAAAAAGTCACTCAGGCGCTTTTGCGCCGCATGGCCTTGCGGGTCTGGCGGATATCTTCGGGTGCAAAAAGATCGGTCATCTGTTCGAGCATCGCGTCGCCCAACTGCTCGACATCATGCAGGGTGACGGCGCGGCTGTAATAGCGCGTGACATCGTGGCCGATGCCGATGGCCAGTAATTCCACGTCGCCTGCATCCTCGATACTGGCAATGACTGCGCGCAGATGGTTGTCGAGGGTACTGCCCGAATTGGCCGAGAGGGTGGAGTCATCGACCGGCGCGCCGTCGGAAATGACCATGAGGATTTTGCGTTGCTCGTGGCGTGCGCGCAGGCGGCCATGCGCCCAGAGGATGGCTTCGCCGTCGATATTTTCTTTCAAAATGCCGTCTTTGAGCATGAGGGCGAGGTTGCGGCGCGCGCGGCTTAGGCGTTGATCGGCAGATTTGTAAATAATGTGCCGCAAATCATTCAGCCGTCCGGGGTTCGCGCTACGCCCCGCTTCGAGCCAGGCTTTGCGGCTTTGCCCGCCTTTCCAGTCGCGGGTGGTGAAGCCGAGAATCTCGACCTTGACCCCGCAGCGTTCGAGCGTGCGCGCCAGAATATCTGCCGAGAGTGCGGCAATGGTGATGGGCCGCCCGCGCATGGAGCCGGAATTGTCAATCAGCAGGGTGACGACGGTATCCTTGAACGCGGTGTCGTTTTCTATTTTGTAAATGGTGGTGATATCGGGCCGCGCGACAATCTGGGCGAGGCGTGCATTGTCGATGATGCCGTCTTCCAGCTCGTACATCCATTGGCGGGTTTGCTGGGCAAGTAGCAAGCGTTGCAAACGGGTGGCAAGGCGGCTGGTGACGGTGTGGTATTGCTTCACCTTCTGCATCAGGCTGTCGAAGAGATGGTCAAGCTCATCACGCGTGGCGAGGGCGTCGGCGGCGACGATTTCATCGTAAGCAGTGGTGAAGGCGTGGTAGTTTTTTGTGGTGCTGTGAGCGAGTTCGAGGCGGTTGGGCAGGCTGTGCGGTGCTTTTTCCTGCGGGGTTATTTCTTGGTCGGCGTCGCTTTCAAAATCATCGTCGGCTTTTGCTTCACGCCGCGCACCATCCTTATCGGGTTCTGCCTCGCCCGAGGATTGAAGCGTTTGCGTCGCCTCGCTTTCGCTACTGTCGTTGTCTGCATTATCCGGGGTATGGCCGATAGCCTCACCGGTTTCGCTGGTTTCTTCGCTGCCGCCTTCACGTGTTTCCGGGCGGTGGGTGATGAGTTTCAGGTCGAACAGGATTTCCTGCGCGACGCGCGAAAAATCCGCCTGCGAGACCACCGTCTGCGCGAGGGAGTGAATATCAGCCTTCGCGGCGCTTTCGACCCATGGCCGCATCTGGGCGACCAGCGCCGCAATCGCTTCGGGCGGCGCATCGCCGGTGATGGCTTCGCGCGCAATCATGGCCACCACGTCGGGCAGTGCCAGCAGCGTATGTTCGGGGTTTTGTACGTCGTAGCCTTTCATTGCAAACGAGGTCTGGTGGCGCTGGGCGAGGTTGTGGCGGATGCCTGCATAACGCGCGCCGCCAAGCGCTTCGAGGCGCACCTGCTCCAGCGCGTCGAACAGGGCGGCGGCCTGCGCATCGAGGGGGCGTTGCTGTGCGTGGAGGGCATGGTTGTGGTATTTCAGCGCGAGTGCCGCCAGATCGACCTGTCCGCGCATGTGACGGGTGGCATCTTCATCGGTGGCGTCGAGCGATTTGGCGATGAGGATGCGTGCCTGCGCCGCCAGCGGCTCATCGACCACGCGGTTTAACCCCACGCTGACCTTTAGCTCCGCCTTACCCGAGAGCGCCTGCGCCGCTTCGGCCTGCAAGCGCAGGAATTCCTGTTCGCTAGGAGGTGCAGGTGCTTGCGTCACGCCGCTGCCATCAAATCGACATCGAAGCAGCGCTGGTAGTATTCGGCGATGGTGGCGCGCTCCATCTCGTCGCATTTATTCAGGAAGCTGAGGCGGAAAGCCATGTCTACATCCTCGAAGATAGCGTAATTCTCGGCCCAGCTGATGACGGTGCGCGGGCTCATGACGGTGGAAATATCGCCGTTCATAAACCCGGTGCGGGTGAGGTTCGCCATCGCCACCATACGCGCAATCAGCAGGCTGCCCTCGGCGTTCTGCAGGCCGGGCGCTTTGGCGGCGACAATCCGCTCCTCCACCTCGTGCGGCAGGTAGTTGAGGGTGGTGACGATATTCCAGCGATCCATTTGCCCCTGATTGATCGGCTGCGTGCCGTGATACATCCCCGTGCTGTCGCCCAGCCCGATGGTGTTGCTGGTGGCGAAAATGCGGAAATATGTGTGCGGTGTGATGACGGTGTTCTGGTCGAGCAGTGTCAGCTTGCCCTGCGCTTCGAGGATGCGTTGGATGACAAACATCACGTCCGGGCGCCCGGCGTCGTATTCGTCGAACACCAGCGCCACCGGGCGGCGCAGGGCGAGGGGGATGATGCCTTCCTGGAAGGCGGTGACCTGCTTGCCCTCTTTCAGCACGATGGCGTCACGGCCAATTAAATCGGTGCGGCTGATATGCGAATCGAGGTTGATGCGGATGCACGGCCAGTTGAGGCGCGCCGCCACCTGCTCGATATGGGTCGATTTACCGGTGCCGTGATAGCCCTGCACCAGCACCCGGCGGTTATGCGAGAATCCCGCGAGGATGGCCAGCGTCGTCGCGCGGTCGAACTGGTAGCTGTCGTCGATCTCGGGCACCAGTGCGCTGCGGCTTGCAAATCCCCGGATTGTGAGGGGCGAGGCAAAGCCGAATAATTTCTCGCAGGAGAATTTTTTATTCGGCACGTCTTCGAGTTTCTCTTTGGTTTGATTCATGGGGTTCCTTTGGCGGGGTTGGGGTGCGAAGGGCGGTCGTCGTAACGGCAGGCAGGGTTGCGCAGAGGGTTATAGAGGGTCTGGTCTTCGATTTCCCAGTAATCGGCTTTGGCGGCGATTTCTGCCAGTAAATTGCGTTGCGTCGGTGCAAGCTGCGTTAGCCGCACCGTGTCGTGTGCAAGGCTGACCGGGGCATCCGGATAATCCCGCATGAAGGTCTGGCGCATCGCGGGATTCAGCCGGTAGCGGCGAAAAATACCGTTGCTGACATCAAAACGGTACATCCGCCCGCCCTTGTCGGCGGCATCCTGCTTTAGCATCAGGAAATGGAATGCCCCAAGGTCGAGGACGCGCGCGTGCGCATCCATCGCCTTGCCTTCGGGGCTGCGGCGGAACTCGGCAGAATAGAGCGACTGCGCAATCGGGGCGATGCAGCGATCGGGCGTGGCCTTCGCCCATTCGGGTGCAAAATCATCGACCAGAATACAGCCGGAAAGCGCCAGCAAGGCGCTAAGTGGCATCAGGAAGCGGCGTAGGTTCCATCGCGGCATGCTATTTCTCCAGATAATGCACGAGCAGATGATGATAGGCATGGGTGATTTTCTTGAATGTTTCCTCGGAGCGCATATTGCCACGGTTAACATCCGGATGGTATTTTTTCACCAGCTCGCGGTATTGCGCCTTGATTTTCGTTCGGTCGCTCGGGTGTTCGAGGTCGAGCACGGCGAGGGCATCTTTTTCGCGGGCACCAATCGGTTTAGCATCGGCGCGGGCGGCGTAGCCATCGCCGAACATGCGGCCAAAAGCTTCCTCCAGCTTGGCAGTGGGGTTGCCTTTCAACTGATCCATGCGCCAGGTGGGGCGGTGGCCGGTCGTGGCGTCGCGCTGGAAGGCATAAATTTCGGCTTCGCCCATGCCCTCAAAATAATTCCAGCTCTTGTTGAACGCGACGATATGCTCCTCGCAGAACCACTGGTATTCGCGCAGGTTGTTGCGCGAGCGCGGCGCACGGAAATCGCCAGCATTCAGGCAGTCCCCCCAGTTGCAGCGATGGCCGGAAGGTTCGACCGTTTCGGATTTTTTGCGCTTTGCCATAGGCGATACTATCGCGCAGATTTTTTGCGGTTTCAATGGGCTTGCCAAAAATAGCCGTTTCCGCCGTCGTGCCGTGCAGGTTGCCAGCGGCGCTGTGTCGTCGTAGGATGCCCACTCATAATGCTAACGGGGGAATGATGCGGGTCGCGCAACAGATTGAACATTTGCTTAGCGAGCAGTTGCAGCCCGCTTTTTTGCAGGTCATCGACGATTCGGCTAAACATGCAGGGCATGCAGGGGCACGCGCGCAGGGCGAATCGCATTTCACGGTAAAAATCACGAGCGCTGCGTTTATCGGCAAAAACGCCGTCGCCCGGCATCGTCTGGTGTATGCTGCGCTCAAGCCGTTGCTCGATGCGGGCTTACACGCGCTGGCCATCGAGGCCAAAGCGGTGGGGGAATAAGTCGTTAGTTCTGGCTAGGCGACGGCTGAAAAAGCCTGCGCCGGGTTTTCAATCTTCAGCAGTTTTTCCTTCACCTCGATCCCGCCGAGGCTGAAGCCGCCAAGCGTGCCGTCCTTCGCCAGTACGCGGTGGCAGGGAATGGCCAGCGGCACCGGGTTTGCCCCGCAGGCGCTGGCAACGGCGCGTACCGCCCGGGGGAATCCCACGCGCTCGGCGAGGGTGCTGTAGCTGATGGTCTCGCCATAGGGAATGCGCGCAATTTCGAGCCAGACGGCGCGCTGCAGCGGCGTGCCTTCCGCCAGATCGTAGGGAATACGCAGGCGTGCGCCGTCGTTCAGGTAGCGGTCAATCGCCGCGATGGTGGTCGCAAAAAAACCGTCCAGCTCCAGCAGGGTGGGTTGCGGCGGCGTGGAGAAGCGGCGGGCGAGGTGGTCGGCAGCATCCGTCCCCGCTTCGAGCAGCGACAGGTGGCGTAGGCCCTGTGCGCTTGCGACCAGCAACAGGTTGCCAATGGCCGCGCGATGGGTAGTGAAATAGAGTGTGGCGGTCATGAAAATCTCCCTAATCTCTGTGCGGTTGCTTCCCCAAGGGTACGCCCCAAAGCGCAGCAACTCTCATACGGTTTCAGTCGTTGGTCAAGGGCTAAGCACTCGCCCGCATACTTGCGGCCTTACGGTTCAGGTAGGTAATGATTTCCTGCGCGAGGGCGCGCACTTCCTCGGCGGCGAGGGAGTTTGGCTGCGCTTCGGTGACGCCATATCCCTGCATCAGGCTGCCGGCAAAAATGACGCGGTTGCCAAAGCGGTTGGCGGTCAGCCCCACCATTTCGCCCGAGATGGCGTCGGTCAGCTTCGCCTGCGGGTGAACGCGGTTGAGCACCATTTTTACGGGGACGCGCTCCTGCTTGCAGATTTGGATGGTGGCGCTGGTCGCCCACACGTCCATCGGGCTGGGTTGCAGCGGCACCACTACCAGATCGGCGGCGCGGATGGCCGTGCGCGCTTCGGCATCCGTATGCGGCGGCGAGTCGATAATCACGAGGTCGTGGGTGTGGCGGAGGCGGTCAATCTCGCTGCGCACGCGCCAGCCCGAAATGGCCGAAAAAGTGAGGTTCGTGGCGCCTTCGCCCAGACGCGCGGCGCGGATGGCATGCCACTGGGTGAGCGAGCCTTGCGGATCGGTATCAATGATGGCCACCTTGCGGCGACCGCTGGCCGCCCACGCCACCGCGAGGTGCGCCGCCATGGTAGTTTTACCCGCGCCGCCTTTTTGCTGTGCAATGGTGATGATTTTTGCTACCACAGCCGTCCCTTTATTTCCTACTTGCCGAGCGACTTCTGGCACCTGTCTTTCACGCAGACACGCCACCAGCTTCACTTGCCGTCCAATGTAAATCACCTACCAGATATTGTCAATGAAACGCCCTGAAACACCATATATTGATGCAGCGCTTGTGGATAACGTCGTTAGCCACTGGCGCGCGGGCGAGCTGGTCGCGATTCCGACCGAGACGGTCTATGGCCTCGCGGCGGATGCCTGTAACGGGCAGGCGGTGGCAAACATCTATGCGCTGAAGGCCCGCCCGCAATTCAACCCGCTGATCGTGCATGTGGCGAGCATGGAAATCGCGCAGCGCTATGTGCAGTGGAGCGCGCTTGCGACGCAACTTGCGGCGGCCTTCTGGCCCGGGCCGCTGACACTGGTGTTACCGCGCCGATGGGAGGGCGCACTCAGCGAGCTGGTCAGTGCGGGCGGCGACACGCTGGCCATCCGCATCCCTGCGCATCCGCTGACGCGGCAGTTGCTGGCGGCTTTCGACGGCCCCATCGCCGCGCCGAGCGCCAACCGCAGCGGTCATGTCAGCCCTACCACCGCCCGCCATGTGCGTGATGAGTTCGGCGATGCCGTACCGCTCGTGGTCGATGGCGGTGCCTGCGCTGTCGGCCTCGAATCCACCGTCCTCGATATTTCGGGCGAAACGCCGGTGCTGCTGCGCGCCGGAAGCATCACCCGTGCGATGCTGGAAGCCGTGATGGGGGCGGGTTTTGAGCATGAGGCGCACCCCACCCTTGCGCCTGTTCTCAAATCTCCGGGGATGCTCAGTGCGCATTATGCCCCGTCCATCCCCGTGCGGCTGAACGTGGCGGCGGTGGCGGCGGATGAGGCGCTGCTCGCCTTTGGCCCGGCACCGCTTCCCGGCGCGGCGACCACGCTGAACCTCTCGCCGCGCGGCGATTGCATCGAAGCCGCCGCCAATTTATTTGCCATGCTGCGCGCGCTCGATGACTCGCGCCACCGCGCCATTGCCGTGATGCCCATCCCCGGCGAGGGTGTCGGCGAAGCAATCAACGATCGCCTGCAGCGGGCGAGTAGAGGGCGCTCGTGATGTAGCGCCAGAAGCGTTATTCAGCCTTCGTGGCGATTATTGCTGTAACATACTGTATTCATTTGCGATTGCCGCAAGCCGCCGCAAAAAAAGGAACGGCTTGGGCATAAATCCGCTTAGGCGCTTGAGTTTCCTTGAAAACTATGCATAAGTCACGCTTCTATCGGGCAATCGTAACAGCGTGGGGTGACGCATTATGGCGACGAAGAAACCAGCAAAAAAATCCGCAAACGTAAAATCCAAACCGACCGCAAAAAAAACGGCGGTAAAAAAACCTGCGGCAAAAAAAGTGATGGCGAAGAAACCTGCGCCGAAAAAAGCAGCCGTAAAAAAACCGGTGGCAAAAAAACCTGCGCCGAAAAAGATGCCCGCCAGGAAACCTGCGGCAAAAAAAGTAGCCAGCAAAAAACCGATGGTGAAGAAGGTGGCGGCAAAAAAGATCGTGGCAAAAAAACCAGCAATCACCCGCGCTTCGGGCAAGAAAACCGTGGCGACGCCTGTGGCAAAAAAATCAGCGGCGAAGGGAGCGGTGAAAAAAACACCCGCAAAAATCGTCAAGCCCCTTGCTAAATCGCGCGCAACGGCTACATCAGCGCGTCATGCTCCCACCCCTGTTACGAAGAAAGCGACGCCAGCTGTCCCTATGTCCGTCAAAAAGCCGTCCCCCGTTGAAACCAAATCATCCGCTAAAACCCCAACCGCACCCGCGCTGAAGAAAGGTAAGGCCGCCGCACCCGCCAAAGGCAGCGAGGTGGATGTCAGCGCTGCCGTCAGCGATGCGCTCACCGCCAAATTGCTCAAGCTGGGCAAGGCGCGCGGCGTGCTCACCTATGATGATTTGAACAAATACCTGCCGGCGGATGAGTTCTCGCCCGAGGTGATTGATGATTTGATTACCAAGCTCGCCGCCAAGGGCGTCAAGGTGATCGAGCTGCCGGAAGTGGAAGATAAAATCGACGCACCGTTTGTCGAGAGCGACGACGACGATGCCGCCGCCCCACCTACCGGTGATCTCGTCATCGATATGGAGCCTGAGAAGCCCGAGGAATCCTATGGCCGCTCGGATGACCCCGTGCGCATGTATTTGCGCGAAATGGGCAATGTCGAACTGCTCAGCCGCGAAGGCGAAATTGAAATCGCCAAGCGCATCGAGTCGGGCCGCGAGATGGTTATCTCCTCGCTTTGCGAATCGCCGACGGTGATGCATATGGTGCTCGGCTGGCGCGATAAACTGGCCAACAGCGAAATGCTGCTGCGCGAAGTGATCGACCTCGACGCGACCTATGGTGCGGGCACCGAGGATAAATTCGCCGATGCCCAGCGCGAGCAGGGCGACACGGTCGAAGACGAGGAAGAGGAAGAGGACGAGTACGACGCGCTCGAAGGAGGGCGTAAGGAAAAAGTCGAGGCCGACGAATACGACGACGAGGCCGTGCTCTCGCTGGTGGCGATGGAGCAGGAGTTGTTGCCCGCCGTGCTGGAGAAGTTCGATAGCTTCGCCAAAGTCAGCAAGCAGTTGCGCAAACTTCAGGAAAAGCGCCATGCACAGGCGCTCGGCGAGGGTGACGTCACGAATGCCGACAACAAAAAATACCCGGCGCTGCTGAAAGAAACCGTCGAGATTATGCTCGCCATTCGCTTCAATAACATGCGGGTGGAAGAGTTGATGCACACGCTTTACGCGGTGAACAAGCGGCTGATTGCGACCGAAATGCAATTGCTGAAACTGGCCGAAAAAAGCGGCGTCAAGCGGGCGCTTTTCCTGCAGCAGTATAATGGCCGCGAGCTGGACCCCGAGTGGCTGAAATCGGTGTCGAAGTTGAAGGAAAAAGGCTGGAAGGATTTTGCCGAGAAGCACAAAACCGCGATTGAGGATTTGCGTAAGGAAATTGGCAAAATCGCGACCGAAACGGGAATGGATATTTCCGAGTTCAAGCGCGTGGTGTTCGCCGTCAGCAAGGGCGAGCGCGATGCCGGGCGTGCAAAAAAAGAGATGATTGAGGCCAATTTACGCCTCGTGATTTCGATTGCCAAAAAATACACCAACCGGGGTTTGCAGTTCCTCGACCTCATTCAGGAAGGCAATATCGGCCTGATGAAAGCGGTCGATAAATTCGAGTACCGCCGGGGCTATAAGTTCAGCACCTACGCCACCTGGTGGATTCGTCAGGCGATTACGCGCTCTATCGCCGATCAGGCGCGCACCATCCGCATCCCGGTGCATATGATCGAGACCATCAATAAAATCGTGCGTACCAGCCGCCAGATGCTGCATGAAATTGGCCGCGAGCCGACGCCGGAAGAACTGGCCGAGCGCCTCGTCATGCCACTCGATAAGGTGCGCAAGGTGATGAAAATCGCCAAGGAGCCGGTCTCGCTCGAAACCCCAATTGGGGATGAAGAGGATTCACATCTGGGTGATTTTATCGAGGATAAAGGCGCCGTGTTGCCGGTGGATTCCGCCATCCAGAGCAATTTGCGCGAGGTGACGACGCGGATTCTGGCCAGCCTGACGCCGCGCGAGGAGCGGGTGCTGCGCATGCGCTTTGGCATCGGCATGAACACCGACCATACGCTTGAGGAAGTGGGCCAGCAATTCAGCGTCACGCGCGAGCGCATCCGCCAGATTGAGGCGAAGGCGCTGCGTAAGTTGAAGCACCCAAGCCGCTCGCGTAAAATGCGTTCGTTCCTCGATAATTAGGAGATGGCCATGAGTGCAACGATTGGCACGAGATTGCATACATGGATGTACGGGCGATTCGTCGGTCGCGACGAGTTTGGCAACCGCTATTTCGAAAGCAAGCGCCCGCGCAGGGGTGAAAAGAAACGCCGCTGGGTGCTGTATCACGGCGTGACCGAAGCGTCGAAAGTGCCGGCGATATGGCATGGCTGGTTGCATTACACGCTCGACGCACCGCTTTCCGAGATTAAATCCTACAACTGGCTGAAGGCGCATGTGCCCAATCTGACAGGCACAGCGGGACGTTACCTGCCACGCGGGCATATCAGCAAAGGTGGCGCACGCGCCGCGAGTGCAGCTGATTATGAACCGTGGAGGCCATCATGAGGCGCACGGGTCCCTTCGCTCTGGTGGCAAGCGCTGCGTTGCTGCTGCTTTCCGGCTGCGCGGGCTATGAAAAAGGCAACGGGCTGAGCCGACTTGATTCCAAATCCTTCTGGTACAGCGGCTATGAGGATGAGCAAATCGGCAATGATTCGGGTGCGTCACCCGATTCTTCGAGTTCCGATTAAGGCGACGCACCGCCACGCACATCTTGCCAGCCATTTCGCGTCGTGTTACGAGCGGTGGTAACAGGATTTGCGACGTGACAGGAGATACTATGGCAAATAACGCAATCGAAACGGTGATGGGCGCGGTGGTACTGGCGGTGGCCAGCGGCTTTCTTTACTTCGCCTATAGCAACAGCAACGTAAAACCCATCGAAGGCTACGCGCTGACGGCGGCCTTCACCAATATCGGCGGCATTTCGCCCGGCAGCGCGGTGCGCGTCGGCGGCATTAAAATCGGCGTGGTCGAAGCGCTCGACCTCGACCCGAAAAGCTTTCAGGCAGTGGCAAAATTGCGGGTCAGCAATGCGGTGAAACTGCCGCGTGATTCCTCGGCATCGGTGCAAAGCTCGGGTCTGCTGGGCGATAAATTCCTCGCGGTTGAGCCCGGCGGCGACGACGCCAACCTGGGCGAGGGCGATAAAATCTCGTTCACCCAGCCCTCCGTCAGCCTTGAGGAGCTTATCGGTAAATTTGTATTCTCCGGCGGCGGTGCCGACAAAGAAGGCGCGCAGAGCAAGGCGGATGCCGGCGGCAACGAGTGACGCTCCCTTCCGGGCATTGAGCGCAGCATGCAGCGTCTTCCTGTTTTACTGTGTCTGATGGCGGGAGCGGCTGCTTCGGCCTATGCGCAGGCCGGGCAGGAGAGCCCCGCGCCGCCGGTGATTCAGGCCCCTGCCGATGCCATGAACCGCATCGCCCCCGCGCAGCGCGACGACTCCATCCTGAGCACCCGCCACGCGCCGGTCGTTGCTGCAGAGCCTGCCGCGCCCTTGCCCTGGCAGAAAGCCGAACCTGCGACACCGGCAGTTGCGCCGTCGCCGTTCGCCCCTTCCAAACCAAATGCGGCATTGCCAGCGAAAGTGCCGTTCGGGCGGGCCGAGCCATCCGGCCCGGTGATCCCGAGTGCGCCGCATATTTCGGCAGCGGTGCCGGTGGAGAATGTCGATGCCATCGAGGCATCCGAGGCCGCGCCGCCCACACCGGTTGCGCCCGAGGCTGACCCGGTGCAGCAGGACCCCGCCGAGCCAACCGAACTGACCAGCCCGATTTTCGAGCCCGAAGGGGCGGCGATCGCACCGCGCCGGGTTGTGCTGCGGGTGCTGAACAAGGTGACCGCGCAGTCGCAGGTGATAACCATCAGGCCTAACGAGACGGTGAAAATCGGTCAGTTGCAGGTTACGGCGGTTACTTGCCAGAAATCGGCCGAGAACAGCCAGATGGATTATGCCGGGCTGCTCGACATTGCCGAGCTTTCCACAACGCCGGGGCAGGCGCCGCGGGCCTTGTTGCGCGGGTGGATGTATGCGTCGAGCCCCTCGGTGAGCGCGCTGGAGCACCCGATTTACGACGTGACGATGGTCAGCTGCGAGATGCTGGGGGTGGCCGCGAAGAAGGAGGCGGATAAGCCCGTCCCCGCCGCCAGAAAACAGAAATCCGCCGGAAAACGCTAACTGCTGCCAGTAGCCAGTCGCCAGTAGCCAGCAAGGAGAGTCGCTCCCCCTCCCGCCTGCGGGAGAGGGCTGGCCACTTCCCCATCCCTTGTCATGCCAGCTTTACGCTGGCAGCCAGCCCCTTTTAGGAAAACTCTCCGGCGCAGACGCGCCGTGTTGGATGCTGAAACAAGTTCAGCATGACACGTGGTGGGGTTGGGCGTGTTGGCTGTAAGCTGTCGGCTGCAAGGGGAGTATCCCCCTCCCGCCTGCGGGAGGGGTTAGGGGAGGGAAGCGGCAAGGCAGAGTCGCGCGGTGAGAGTCGAGAGTTGCGTGGCTGCCTTTACCTCTCCCTTGGGAGAGGTCGGCGCATCACATCCTTCATAGGGTGCGACGGGTGAGGGCTTTACAGAAAAAGGAGCGTCGGGTGATAAGTGGCATTTCGCAACCTCAATCTCATTTGTGTCACCCCGCATTGATTGCGGGGTCGGCCTTAAAAAAGATGGATTGCCGCGCTATCTCCCGCAATGACGCGCGGGGCAATCCCTGAAATCCAGCTCAAATCCGGCGAAACCTTCATCAAACTGTCATAAAAGCCTTGAGGCGGATGTGCTATATTTTTAGCATGAACCAGCAGGATTTTATTGAAGCAATGGCCAAGCCTGCACAAGAAGTGCAGGCGAAGTATGGCGTGCCGGCGAGCATTGCGATTGCACAAGCCGCGCTTGAATCTGGCTGGGGCGAGCGTAGCAAAGGCAATAATCTGTTTGGAATAAAATCGGGCGCGTCGTGGCGAGGGGCAACCATTGATATGGCCACGCATGAGTATCTGAATGGCTCACGTGTGGGCATGAACGATAAATTTCGTGCCTATGCAGGGTTTCAGCAATCCATCGAGGATTATGGTCGATTCCTCTCTGACAACAAGCGCTATGCAGGGGTGTTGGTGGCCGGTGACGCGAACGAGGCGGCAGATGCGTTGCAACGGGCCGGCTATGCGACCGACCCGAAATATACTGCCAAATTGAAACAGATTATCACCCAGTATGATTTGACCCGATTCGACGATGTATCCTATGCGGGGTACAATAGAGAGGATGCTCGTTTTGAGCAGACGCGCCAGCGTTTGGCGGAGCAGCGTGATAGCAATCCGGGTGTCTGGGGTGATTTTATGAACGCCATTGCCGAGCTTCTGAAGGGATTGTTTGGTTCCATTTCAGCAGCTATTTTTGGTCAGGAATCGCAAGTGGCCACCGCCCCCGAACGCGCCCCGCACACGCCAGCAGGCAGGCCTTCAGCCACACCACCGGCCCACTCGGTATCGTAACTCTGCTGATTCCACAACCCTGCAAACGAGCACGCACGAGTGCCAAAACCCCTCGAAAATCCTCTAGCCATGCTCCTTCGCCAGCGGGTGCTTCTCGTTGACCACGCGGTTGAGGCGCGCATCCGCCACATGGGTATAAATCTGCGTGGTGGCGATGTCGGCATGGCCAAGCAATTCCTGAATCACGCGTAAATCGGCGCCACCTTCGAGCAAATGGGTGGCGAAAGAATGGCGCAGCGTGTGCGGTGAGCAGCGAGCCGGGTCGATGCCGACCGCATGGCACAGCTTCTTGAGGGCGACGGCGAATTTGTGGCGGCTGATATGGCCCTCGGCGGTGGCCCGCCCGCTTTTCAGGAAATCAGGGAACAGCCATTTTGAATCCAGCGGTTCCGGAATAAACGCGGCCCGCACCGCGAGGTAGTGGCGCAATGCGGCCACTGCGCCCGCATGCAGCGGCACGATACGGTCTTTGCTGCCCTTGCCGGTGATAAGAAAATAGGGCGCGATATGCTTTGGGCGTTTCGGGTCGCGCTGGATATGCTGCAGGGTGAGGCCGACCAGTTCGCTGACGCGCATTCCCGAGGCGTAGAGAATCTCCATCAGCGCATTCAGTCGCAGGCCCTCGGCCGAGTGGTCGCGGTGCGCCCGCGCAATCAGCTGTGCCACTTCGGCTTTCGACAGGAGTTTCGGTAGCCGCCGCCCGCGTTTGGGGGTGCGCACGAGCAGCACCGGGTTTTCGCTGAGTAGTCGCTCGCTGATCAGGAACTTGAACCATTGCGCGAGCGCCGAGCGGCGACGGGCCAGCGTGGCTGGCGCCATGGCGCGGTCGGTTAAATCAGCGAGGTAATTGGCAATGTGGCGATGTTCCATCGCCTGCATATCGAGGCGGTGTTCGTGGGCGTAGACAAAGAAATCCGCCAGATCGCGCCGGTAGGAATCGCGCGTCGAAAGCGAAGCGCCACGGGTGGCGACCAGCATTTCGAGGAACGCATCACGCCACCCCAACCATGCGGCCGGGATGGCGTGTAACGTCGTGCGCATTTACGCGTAACAGTTAGTGAGCAGCCGGTGCAGCAGCAGGTGCCGGTGCAGTTGCAGGTGCAGCAGCTTCTGCCGGAGCAGCCGCAGGTGCAGCAGCATCAACTGGTGCAGCCGCAGGAGCAGCCGCATCAACCGGGGCAGCCGCATCAACTGGTGCAGCCGCATCGACCGGAGCAGCCGCATCAACCGGAGCAGCAGCTTCCGGAGCCGGGGTGGTTACGGTGTCATCCGTCGTGGTGACGGGCACTTCTTCGCTGATCGCTTCCTGGGTCGGGGTCGAGGTGCCGGAGGTGACAGCCACCGCAACAGCGGCCACAACGGCAACGGCTGCGAGGATGACAATCAGGTTTTTGTTTTTTGCAGGGGTAGTCATAACGCCTCATGTAAGGATGGTGGTTGATAGTTGAATTCTATGGCAAAGCCGCTACCCTTGTGCTCTGTTACATTCGATGAGTCAACTATTTGTATGGGCATGAACGAGCTTACCACAGCAAACCAAGACGGGCCTGCCCACTGGCGCACCCGGCCATTGGTGCTGGTCGGCCTGATGGGGGCGGGGAAATCGACCATTGGCCGCAGGCTGGCGAAGCAGATTGGCTGGCGTTTTGTCGATTCCGACGAGGAAATCGAGGCTGCCGCCGGTTGTTGTGTCGCCGATATTTTTACCATCCACGGGGAGGCCATTTTCCGCGATCTGGAACAACGGGTTATCAACCGGTTACTGGGCGAGGAGCCCATGGTGCTGGCCACCGGCGGCGGCGCCTGGATGCAACCGGCGGTGCGCGCGATGATTAAGCAGCGCGCCACCTCGGTGTGGCTGCGCGCGGAGCTGAACGTGCTCACCGACCGTGTCAGCAAACGCACCCACCGTCCGCTGCTTGAAACGGGCGACAAACGCAGCATCCTCGACCGGCTGATGCAGGAGCGCTATCCCGTCTATGCGCTGGCGGATATGGTGATTGATTCGAGCGACGGGCCGCATGAGCGCGTGGTCGAGCGGGTGGTGGCCGCGCTTGAACATCAGGAGGTGGGTCTATGAGTGCGCTTACCCGCCAACGCGTCGATCTGGGTGAACGCAGCTACGATATTATCGTCGGCAGCGGGCTGCTCGCGCGCGCGCATGAATGGATTATGCCAGTGCTGGCCGGCCCACGGGCGGTAATTATCAGCGATGCGAACGTGGCACCGCTCTACGCGGCGGCGCTGCAGGCAAACCTGCGGGCGCAGGGCGTTGCGTGTGAGTTGCTGGTGGTGCCCGCAGGCGAGGGCAGCAAAAGTTTCGCCGGTTTTGAACAGTTGATAGAGCAATTACTGGCGCTGCAGCCCGACCGTAAAACCACACTGATTGCCCTTGGCGGCGGCGTGGTGGGCGACCTTGTGGGTTTCGCCGCCAGCGTGCTGTTGCGCGGGGTGCCGTTTATTCAGGTGCCCACCAGCCTGTTGGCGCAGGTCGATAGTTCGGTGGGCGGAAAAACAGCCATTAACGCTACTACGGGTAAAAATCTCATCGGCAGTTTTTATCAGCCGAAATTGGTGCTGGCCGATAGCGACGTGCTGGCAACCTTGCCTGCGCGGGAAATGCGGGCAGGCTATGCCGAAATCATTAAATATGGCCTTATCATGGATAAGGGCTTCTACCGCTGGTGTCTTGGCCAGGGTGCGGTGCTGCTGGCGGGAAATACGGAGGCCATCCAGCATGCGGTGCGCGAGTCCTGCCGCATGAAAGCGGCCATTGTGGCGGAAGATGAGTGCGAGGCGGACCGCCGGGCGTTGCTGAATTTCGGCCATACCTTCGCGCATGCGCTCGAGGCGGAAACCGGCTTTGGCGAGAAGCTTCTCCACGGCGAAGCGGTCGGCATCGGGATGGTGATGGCTTGCCGCCTGTCGCAGCGGCTCGGGTTGATCGACGCCACCGCCGGGGCGGAGCTTGCCGCGCATTTGCGATCGCTGAAGCTGCTTGCGGTGCCAAATGATGTTGCGCATGACTGGGATGCCGCCGCTATCGCCCGCCATTTCAGTGCGGATAAAAAAGCCGAAAACGGCACGCTGACTTTTGTCGTGCTCGACGCGGTGGGGCAGGCGCGGGTTGCCAAAAACGTCGATGCCATGTTGGCGCTCGACGTGGTCGCCTCCTGCCTGTAAGCATCAGGAATAATCGACGGATAGGATAACAATGGAACTGGCCGATATGATGTTTTCTCTGGTGGCGATTGCGCTGTGCGTGATTGCCTCGGCGTTTTTTGCAGGGGCGGAGACGGCGGTCACCGGCATGTCGCAGTCGCGGCTGTTCCAGCTGATTCAGGAGGGCAACACGCGCGCCCGCCGCATCGGCGAATTGCTGAAAGACAAGGAGGCGCTGATTGGCTCGCTGCTGCTGGGTAACAGCGCGGTGCATATTCTCGGTTCGGCGCTGGCGGCGGGCCTTGCCATCCGGCTGTGGGGCGAGGATGGGGTGTTTTATGCCTCGGCCATCATGACGGTGATCGTGGTGACGTTCGGCGAGGTATTGCCGAAAACCTACGCCATCCTGAACAATGAGCGCGTGACCCTGACGGTCAGCTATTTTCTCTATGCGGTATGCTGGGTGCTGACGCCATTCGTGCGCATCGTGCAGTGGATTGACTACCCGTTCCTGCGAATGCTGGGCGTGCATGACGGATTGCCCCGGTCGTTGGTGCCTGCCGCCCAGGCAATCCGTGGCGCTATCGACATGCACCACCACGAAGGCGAGGTGGAAAAGGACGACCGCGACATGCTGGCCAGCATCCTCGACCTTGGCGCGCGCACGGTCGAAGAAATCATGATCCACCGCTCGCAGGTCGAGAGCATCAATATCGGGCTTGATCCGGAAATGGTGATTGCGCAGGCCATCGCCAGCAGCCACAGCCGCATTCCGCTGTGGAAAGATAACCCGGAAAATATCGTCGGCGTGCTACACTTCAAGGATTTGCTACGGCTGGTGCGGGCACAGAAAATCGGCCTGACGCGCGAGATGATCCGCCGCATTGCCCACAAGCCGTGGTTCGTGCCCGAGACAACCTCGCTTGATGACCAGCTCGACGCCTTCCGCAGCGAGCGCCGGCATTTCGCCTGCGTGGTCGATGAATATGGCGCATGGCTTGGCATTGTCACGCTGGAGGATATTATCGAAGAAATCGTTGGCGAGATCGACGACGAGCACGACCCGTTGGTGATTGCCGAAATCATCCCGTTTGGCGACCGGGCCTACCGTGTGGCGGGCAGCGTCACCATCCGCGACATCAACCGCCAGTTGGAGTGGGATCTGCCCGACGAGCACGCGGCCACCGTCGCCGGGCTGGTGCTGCACGAGGCGCGGGTGATTCCTGATGTCGGCGCGGTGTTCGATTTTTTCGGCTACCGTTTCACCATCGCCGAGAAACGCGCCAACCAGCTTACGCAGTTGCTGGTCGAGCGGCTGGTGGATGCGTTCGACGATACGCAGGAGTAAGCGCCGTGGCGGATCAGGCACCCGGCGACCCCGCCGCCTACATCATCGAGTTCGTGCAGCAGGGGCGCTATGTCAAGGTGACTGCGGTGGATCCTGTCAGTGGCCGCGAGGCTGTGATTGTCGGCGATCCGCGCGAATTACGGGAAGTGCTGGAAAGAAATGCTGTCAACAAGTTAAAATTTTTGTTGAAAAATAAGTAGTTGCGCGGCTTTTGCCTAAGCTGCGAATAGCCCTTCCCCCGTTCGTTGCAATGCCGTGCTTCCTCGCGCTCCATGGCCTGCAGCCTGACCAATTGTCACACAATCTTCATCATTTCTAAGTATTTCGTATGCTAGGGTGAAGCATGGTTTGATAAATGGGCGCAGTACGTCGCCCGGAAAATGAGGGAGCAGTCAATGGCACGGGAGATGTTCATCGCGGGGAAAAACCCGGAGGAGCTTGCGGTCGGGTATATGCAGGCGCTGTATAAGCGGCGCAGCGCCGATATAGCCCCACTGAGCGCGGTGCTGAAGGCAACCTCGGAGGTGGCAACGCTAGGGGAGGCGCAGATTGCGCTGTATGGCCAGTATGATCAGGCCGTCAAGGCAAAGAACGCGCAGCAGTCCGGCATACTTGGTGATGCCATCGCCTATCTCTCCCTGCAAATGCGCATTGTCGCGGCTCAGAAAAAGGGGGATTCGGTTATCAAAGTCCCAGATTTTGATGATCACCGCGAAGAAGCTATTCGTTACGCAGGTTATGCGCATTGGAATAATACCCTCAAAAATTTGACCCAGATTGAACGCGCTGTAAACGGAACGACATATAACCTTGATAAGCGTCAGGAGGTTATGCGCCTCCTTGATTCCTACTACAATGGTAAGGATATCTCGATTGAGGAGGCGTTGGTGAATATCCGCAACGCCAAGCTGGATTATAAGGAAAAATACGGCATTGGGTTTTTCGATGACGATCGGGCGGATATGTTCGATACCGTAGAAGATGCACTTGAAGAATTAAGAGATATTCAGCGGAAAGAAGGCGTAAAAAACCCGCAGGCCTCCGCTTCTGAGCGTGCTGTGGCGCCTGCCGGCGCAGCGGCGGTGGAAGCCCCGGTGGAAGCGGCGGCAGAGCAGGCTGCACTTTCCGAAACTTTTGCTTACGGTGTGCCTCTCAACATCTCAAAGGAAAATGCTCCACTCATCGCGAAGGGTGTCATCTTGTCGCTGGATATTGGCAACGGAGAACATCTTGATAAGGCGTTGGTGGAAAATTATCTGCGTCCGTTCCCTCTCGGTGAAGTCTTTGGTAGTAGCATCCAGAGACAAAGGTTCAGTGCGACGAAGGCTCTTGCCCACACCCCCGAAGAGAAAAAAGCACTGGCCGGGGTGTTGGCGATTCTTGCGCTTGAGAACCGTTTTGCGGAGCTTCGTGAGCAAGGGGCGGAATCGAAGACTTTCGCGGATGAGGCGGAAGGGCTTGCTATGTATCATTCGGCTGGTGAGTTTCTGGGAATAGACACGGCCATCAGCGCGGGTACCTCGCCAGAAGCGTCGGTGGCGGGAGCTGCGAACGTGGAGGAGGCTCTCCCCGACGGCGATCTCCGCTGGGTTCCGATTGAAAAGCAGATTCAGTATGATCTCGAAGCGCTGGGCTTCAACACCGGCCAACCAGGAGGCTGGAATGTGGACGCCGGGGTGGACGCGATGGATGGCAAGGAGGGCCAATATACCCGCGCGGCGAAAGCGAACTTCCTGCGCCGCAACGGGTTGACGGAGTTTAACGACGAAGCGATGCAGAGGCTACAAGCACAGGCATTGGCAGCCCGCGCGGGTACGCTTCCTGAGGTTGAGAAGACCGCCGCGACCGAGCCCGGGCCCGAAGGGGAACAACCTCCCGCAACCGTACAGATGAACGCGATACAGGCGCAGTTTGCGTCTCTATTGGCGGCGTCGAAAGGTATATCGGATGCGCCCAAGGATTATCGTATTCCTTTCCTTGCGTCGAATGACGAGGCAGTGCGCAATGGGTTCCTCGCCAAGTTTGTGAATGCTAAAGGAGAACCCATATTAACGCCCGAACAGCGAGCCTCATTCGCAGTCAAGGACGGCATTATTTCGGGTCCGCTTCTTGGCGCTGCGGAAAAAATGCTTGGCATGAATGTCGATGGCACAATGGACGAAAGGCTGGAAGCTGCGCTTAAGGACCCGTCGATTCAGAAGGAGCTTCTTGCTGCTTTCCAAAATGTCACGGGTGGTAACAATGCTTCAATGGCACAAAATAACACGCCCGGTAGCAGAACTGGAAACGCTTTAGGCACATAGTCCCACAGGATGCGCCGCTGATTCTTACCTGTTTTTTTACCGTCAGTTTTTCGGCGTTTTATGCTGCGTTGCAGCATGTGTGGGGCTGAAATCCTTGCGCCGGAAGTTTGTCGCTGCTAAGCCTGCCTTCCCATTCACTACCGGCGAGGCATCATGCGACAATTGTTCCTGCGTAAATCCGTTGCGCAAATCCAGACCGAGGCGGCAGGTGCCGGCCTCAAGCGCACCCTTGGAAAATGGAACCTGCTCAGCCTTGGCATCGGCTGCATTATCGGTGCCGGTATTTTCGTGATGACAGGCACCGCCGCCGCCAACCATGCCGGCCCCGCCCTCATGCTCAGCTTTATTTTTACCGGCATCGCCTGCGCGTTTGTCGGCCTGTGTTATGCCGAACTGGCCTCGGTGCTGCCGATTTCGGGCAGCGCCTACACCTATGCGTATGCGACGCTGGGCGAGGGGTTGGCCTGGGTGATGGGCTGGCTGCTGCTGCTGGAATATGGTGTCGCCGCTTCGACAGTGGCCGTCGGCTGGTCGGGCTATATGAACAGCTTCCTGCTGGGGTTCGGGGTGATGATTCCGCCGGAATTGACGGTGGCAACAGGGCAGGGGATCAAGGTTTCCGAGGCGTTGCGGTCGCTGTATGAATCGCGCGGCTTCAGCATACAAATGGTGGCCGATCACGGTAAATCCGTGGCCTATCTGGCCTCGGGCGCGGGGGAACTGATTCGCGGTGTGTTCAACCTACCGGCCTTTATCGGCATCAGCGCGGTGACGTCGCTGCTGATTATCGGCGTTAGCGAATCGGCGAAGGTCAACAATATCATCGTCTTTATTAAAGTGGCGGTGGTGGTAATGTTTGTCGTCATCGGCGGCTTCTATATTGATCCGGCAAACTGGGTGCCGTTCATTCCGGAAAATGTCGCCCCCGGGGTTTATGGCTGGGATGGCGTGTTCCGCGCCGCGTCGATTATTTTCTTCGCGTATGTCGGCTTCGAGGCGGTTTCGACCGCCGCGCAGGAGGCAAAGGATCCGCAGAAAGACATGCCGTTCGGCATTCTCGGCTCGTTGCTGATCTGCACCCTACTCTATATCGGGGTGTCGGCGGTGCTGACGGGCATTGTGCCCTACCAGCAGCTTGGCGTCGCCGACCCGATGGCGGTGGCGGTCGATCGTATCGGTCTGGGCTGGTTTGCGTTTCTTATCAAGGTGGGCGCCATTCTCGGCCTCAGCTCGGTGATGATGGTGCTGATTTACGGCCAGACGCGGATTTTCTACGTCATGAGCCGCGACGGGCTGCTGCCTGCCATATTCAGCAAAATCCACGTGAAGTTCCACACACCGCATGTCAACACCATGCTGGTTGGGCTGCTGGTGTCGTTCGCGGCGGGGGTGACCCCAATCGAGCTGCTCGGCGACCTGGTGAGCCTCGGCACGCTGCTCGCCTTCATGATTGTCTGCTTCAGTGTGCTCTACCTGCGCAAAACGCAGCCGCAACTGCCGCGGCCCTTCCGCACCCCCGGTGCGCCGTTGACGCCGATTCTGGGGATGGCGACCTGTGGTTACCTGGTCTATTCCATCTTCTTTGGCGGCTTCTTCAACCTCACCGACAGCGGCGCGAAGGTGCTGCAATATACCGGGCCTTACCTGCTCACCGGAGCGGCGATTTACCTGCTTTATGGCCGCGTGCACAGCAAGCTGCGCCTCGCGCAGAAACCGCTGGCGGGCGATGTCGAGTTCATCAGCAAAGAGCACGAAAAACGCACCGAGTAGGCTGGTCAGTCGCCAGTGGTCGGTAACCAGTAAGCAGCGAGGGAGTTGCCCCTCTCCCGCTTGCGGGGGAGCGGGCGTTGCGCTTCGCAACGCCGTGGGGGCAATTGTATGACCATCCGGTTATGCAACTTTTACCATGCCGACGCGTCGCTAAAAATCCCCCCACCGAAACGCTTAAAGAGCGTTTCGACTCCCCCGCAAGGGGGGAGTGGGCGGGAGTGCCTCAGGCGTGGGGAGCGCCGGGGAAAGCACAGGCTTCCGCCCGCGCCTCGCAACGACCTGCGGGGCGGGGGTTGGAGCGCCACTCACCTTTACCACTCGACTCTCGACTCTAATCGCCCGACTCTATCGGCGCGCTGCGTCCTTTGTCGCCCCACGCTTTGGCCTTGACGGTCGGCGTTTTTTCAGGCATAAAGAGCGTCGAGTTACATCGCTAACTCTTTGATACTGGATACCTACTGCTTCGATTCGCTGCCAAAGTGAATTCCTACGGTGGTGCGGATGGAGCCTAAACTCCCTTCGGATGTTGCAAAGAGTTGGGCGCGGCCTTCCGGCTTCGTCAGGTTCGACTCACTCTCATTTCCGCCACGGTGGCGGGCATGGGAAATAACGCCATTTCTTAGGAGTTTTCTAATGGCTACTGGTATCGTTAAATGGTTCAACCCAACCAAAGGCTACGGCTTTATTCAACCTGACCAGGGCGGCGCGGACGTATTTGTCCACATCACCGCACTGGAAGCAGCTGGCCTGCGTTCGCTGAACGAAGGTCAGAAAGTCAGCTACGAGCTTGCCACCAACAAAGGCAAAACCTCGGCTGCAAACCTGAAAATCGCTGCTTAATTAAGCCGAAGCGTGCTTTAGATGACTCCCGCCGGATGCGTCCGGCGGGTTTTATTGCAAGCGCGCCCGGGTCAGCGGGCAACCCACCCGTCACTTTACTTTCTACCGACGTGCCTTCCTGTATAATTTCATTCCGCGATGAATGAAATTTCGTAGTACCTATCTACGCCGCGCGCCCAGCCTTTAGGGATCTGCCGCCCGCGTTGACTTGTGTTTAGGTGCTGCACAACAGACACCTGAGCCATGTTGAAAATATGTATTTTCAATGGGCTGAACAACACATCTCAACCATAGGATTACTTTTACCATGCAACATTTTGACGAATTATCCCTGCCGCAAGCCCTGCGCGCAGCAATTACCGCGATGAATTTCACCGTGCCGACGCCGATTCAGGCGCAGGCCATCCCGCTGGCCCTCGAAGGCCGCGACGTGCTCGGCACCGCGATGACCGGCTCGGGCAAAACCGCCGCCTTCTGCATCCCGATGATTGCGCGCATGTTGGCGAATTCACGCGGCAGTGCACTCATCATGCTCCCCACGCGCGAGCTGGCCAATCAGGTCGAGGCGGTGGTCAGGCAGCTGGTCGGCCAGTACGGCACCATCAAAACCGCCCTGCTCATCGGCGGCGACTCGATGCCCAAGCAACAGGCGCAACTGCGCGCCCGCCCACGGATTATCGTCGGCACGCCGGGCCGCATCATCGACCATCTGCAACGCGGCAGCCTGATGCTGCATGACGCGACCTACCTCGTGCTCGATGAGACCGACCGCATGCTCGACATGGGCTTTGAGGATCAGATCCTGCAAATCCTGAAATACCTGCCGCAACAACGCCAGACGCTGCTTTTCTCGGCGACGCTGCCGCCGCAGATTCTCAAGCTGTCGGAAAAATACCTGAAGAACCCGGCGCGGGTCGAAGTGGGGGAAACCAACAAGGCCGCCGACCGCATCGAGCAGAAAACCATCAACGTCACCAACGAAGAAAAATACAACGCCCTGCTGGGGGAACTGAAAGCCCGTGAGGGGACGGTGATTATTTTCGTCAAAGCGAAATATGCGACGGAGAAACTCGCCGCCAAGCTGAAAAAATCCGGCTTTACGGCGGATGCCATCCACGGCGATCTCGAGCAGCGCCAGCGCGAGCGCGTGCTGGCAGCGTTCCGCGAAAAGCGCCACCGCATTCTGGTGGCGACGGATATTGCCAGCCGTGGCCTCGATATTCCGCATATCGAGCATGTGGTGAACTACGATCTGCCGCAGGCGCCCGAGGATTACATCCACCGCATTGGCCGCACCGGCCGCGCGGGCGCCGATGGGGCGGCGGTGAGCTTCATCTGCCCCGAGGATATCATTAAATGGCGTGCTATCCAGAAACTGATGGATCCGAGCATCGTGCTTGAACCCCTGCCGGCGGGTATGGGGAAGGCCAAGCGCCGGGGTGGCCGCAGTGGCGGTGGCCGTGGCGGTAATGGCGGCAGTAACGGTGGCAGCAGCTTTGGCGGCGGACATCGTGGGGGCAATGGGGGTGGCAGCTTCGGCGGCGGTAACCGCAACCACAGCGCCCCGCGCGCCTCGGCAGCCCCACGCCGCACCGCCGGGGCTTAAGCTCCCCAGCCTGCAGCCTCCAGCCCGTAGCCGACAGCGCCTAATCTCGCCACGCGTCATGCCAAACGTGATTGGGCATCCAGCGCGACGTATCCACGTCGCAAGATTCTTCGGCAAGGGGCTGGATGCAGCGTAAAGCTGGCATGACAAAGGATGGGGAAGTGGCGCCACTCGACACTCGACTCTAACCGCTCGACTCTGCCTTTTCCCTCACCCCAGCCCTCTCCCGCAGGCGGGAGAGGGAGTGACTCCCCTTGCTGGCTACCGTCCTCTATTCACTTCACTTTCTTCACTTTATTTCTTCACTTCCTTCGTTGGCTACCGGCTACCGGCTACTGGCTATTGGCGACTTTACTCTCCCCGTGGCACTCCCGCCCACTCCCCCTTGCGGGGGAGTCGAAACGCTCCTTGAAAGCGTTTCGGTGGGGGGATTTTCAGCGCTGAGGTAGGCATGGTAAAAGCTGCATAATCGGGTGGTCGCACAGCGGCCCCCACGGCGTTGTGAAGTGCAACGCCCGCTCCCCCGCGAGGGGGGAGCAAAGGAAGAGCTGCGGCCAAACTGGATTGCCGCGCCCGCAGCCCCAATTACCTAAAATTTTAGACAAATTCGCGCGGGGAAAATGGCAGCAAAAATCATCTAAAATTTTAGGTTGATTTATTAATATCCTTGGAGCAAAAACAAATTAAACGACTGATATAAATTATTTATTTTAATTACCGCGTCGCCATCACTTACTGTTGTGCAGCAATTTTTTTCTTCAATTCATTATTGCTTTAACACTCTTTTAACCTCCGCCCTGTAAAACTGCATGAACGGGGCGCGCACGCAGTGCACCAAAGACCCCAAACGCAGACCGCCGACGATAAAACAACACGCTGATGGGTAGATGGTGAGCACAGAAGCAAACAATACGGACTGGCAGGCGGCGACACGGGCATTTGGTGATTTGCCCGCCGACGCCCGCGCAGAGGCGCTGAGCGCGGTGGCGTGGATGCAGCCGACGCCCCCCCGCCCGACCGGGTTTGCGCAGGCCGCGGCGGTGGCGTATCTGCACGATGCGCCCGCCGCATTGCCGCTGACGCTGGCCAGCAGCCATCCGGCGGCGGAATCGGCGGCGGAATCGGCGGTGAGCGCGCGGGACATCGCGCAGATTCTGAACGAAGTCAGCGCGATCTGCACCACGGCGGGCGTCCCCGTGCACGAGCTCACGATGCTGCTGGATAAAATCAAAAGCAGCGTCGGGGTGAAATCGCTCGATGCCATCCGCAACGATGCCCTGAACGAAGCGCAGGCCCTCGTCGTCACTGCCGGCGCCAAAGCCGGTGAACTCGCCGAAACCGCCGCCGAAATGAACGAACGCCTCTGGGGGGAAATCGGGAAGTTGAATGAAGAGATTGTCGATACCCTTTCACCACATATGACGGAAGAAGAGAAAAAGCGGGAAGAAGAATTCAAGCGCCGTCTGGAAGCAGCGACGAGTGATGAAGAGCGCGCGCAAATCATGCAGGAGCAAAACAAATTCCACGAAGGGGTGAGGGAGCGCCTCGAACATGGTCATTCATCCGCAGGACGTGCCGCCGCCGCCATAACGAAGCCGAAAATTGAGAAAGTGGATGAGGATTTGGAGAGGATTAGCACTATCCAAGAAAGAAAGAGTGAGAAAAATAAGAATGCTTTTAATAGCGTGATTTCTGAAGCAGATTTAGGTGCGTTTGAGGAATCAACGCAGCCTCTGGCCAGCACGCAAGCTGTTTCCTCGGATCTGGGCAATCTCCCTGCACCAGCCGCCGGGCAATCAGCAAAATCCATACATGGAATCAGTTAAGCGGCGCGCTGCACTTTGCCGGCCACCTGTGCCATCACTTCTGCGGCTTTTGCCATCGGGTCAGGGCTAAGCAGATCATGCGATGCATCCAACCGCACCCCGTTATCAGCAAGCAGCACTCTCAGCTCTTCCGAGGAGAGTTCTGGCGCGACAGAAGATGTTTTGTCCTTCAGAAGCCCTCTGTTGCGCAAAATAGGATCATAAGGGGTGGTCACGCGCGTGCCATTTTTCTTGTTTTCTTCATGAATTTTGTTGGCTTCAAAAATCATTCTGCCGTAGCGCTTCCAATCACCATCCCCAGAGAGGACGGTCATTGCCTTGATGGCATCTTCCTTATCTTTTTTACCAAGCTCTGTCGGTTCCGGTTTTGCCACATCGATAAACAGGCTTTTGAAATCGGAGTGAAGGTTGGGGAACGCCTGAAAAATAATAACTAGGTCGTTTACTTTCCATTGATCATAAGGAGTGATGTAGATGGGTGGATTCTTCTGGCGGAAATGCTCGGAGTTTTCGCGGGAGTAAGTTTCCGTTATCAATTCCACGAGGCTGGTGTAGGCTCCATAGGGGCCGCTGCGGTCTGGTTCGTTGGTCTGCGTCTGTTGTTTCCCAGCCATCGTCATCTCCCTTAATTCTGTGCGTTAATCGAGGGCGTTTGCCCCGTGTTGTTCATTCAACATGCGCTCTTATAGTGACAAGCGCGTGACAAGTGTGTGACAGTTCTGTGAAGATTCGCGAGCGCGACAAAAAACACCGCATTTCCCACGATTTTTTACCTGTGGATAACGCACAAATCGGCCTTGCGCGGCCAGTTCCCTCGCGTCCATCCGCGAAAGCGGCGCTGAGCGCGGTGGCGTGGATGCAGCCGACGCCCCCCCCCCCCGCCCGACCGGGTTTGCGCAGGCCGCGGCGGTGAGGGGGCGTTCAGAGAAACCCTCTCATACAGGGCGGGGAGTGAAGAATATCCGGCGTTTCAGGGCGATGCGGCAAAAACGCTTGTGCAACCGGCGCGATGTCGCTAGAAACCTGCCGCAGCCACCCATGTGCCGATGTAGCTCAGCTGGTAGAGCAACTGATTCGTAATTAGTAGGTCGCAGGTTCGATTCCTGTCATCGGCACCATGCTTCGCCCCGATGGGCTATGTGTGGCACAGTTTCATCCGCTAATTTTTGCCTGCTCTGTAGCTTACCCTAGCCCGGTCGGGCGTTTTTGCGCGGGAATCGGGGGAGTCTGTGCCGCACGCTTTCTGTATCCAGTGGGGAACTGTTAGCCTGCGCTGCCAAAAACACTGCAATGCACCTCTATGCCTAGAGCGTTAGCTCTAAGAGGCCTGATGCGTCGCGCGCATGGCAGGTTCCTCTCTTGCTGCCGCTTTAAAACTGCATGCTGCGTAAAATATTTGAGTAGTCATCGCGCCACAGGAAGTTTGGATTGGCTTCTGGTAATGCTTGCCAATCCTTGCTCATTGCCTTCAACGGTGCCAGCGCTTGTTGATGTTTCGCAAGCACAACCCAGCGGGATGACATTTGTAGCGGTGCAGTAGGGCTAACGATGGTCAGTTTGGATGCGCCTTCAAGCCCAACATCGTTGGCGATCGCGGAGAGAACGGGCACCAGGTCGATATGGCGGTTGGAAATGTTAAAAGCGATCATGCCATCCTCGCGCAGCTTGCTTGCATACATCGCCACGGCCTCGCGGGTGAGGACATGCATGGGAATCGCATCGGAGCTGAAGACATCGATGATAATGAGGCCGTATCGCTTGTCCTCGCTTTTGTTAAGGCCAATGCGGCCATCGCCCATCATAATGTTTTTGTCGGGTGCGCAGTCACGCAGGTAGGTAAAATAACGCGTGTCATGCGCGATTAAATCAACTAGCGGATCGATCTCAAAAAAATCATAGGTTTGGTGTGGGTGGCCATAGCACGCCACCGTGCCAACGCCCATCCCCATGACGGCCACAGGCTTATTCACCAGCGGTTTTGGCAATGCTTTGTAAACATCAAGCAGTGGTCCATAATACGAGGTCGGCTTGAGGCGCTGCGCCGCATCGGCTGATTGAATGCCGTGATAGGTGGTGCCATGGCGAAATAGCCACGCATTCTTTTCAGACTGATAAATCACCCGGCTCACCCCAAACACGTTGCGGCCAATGAATGCCTCTTGGTTGTCAATCACGACATTGAAAAGTGGAATGGCGATGATGAGCGTTGGTATTACCCATGCCACATGAATGAGCGGCTGATCTTTGCGTTTGAAATACGCGGCCATGATAATGATTAGTCCCGCAGGCACGAATAAACCGCGCAGCAGGGTGCGGGTCACATTTTCATCCGGCGTCACTAATTGCAGCCAGTGAATATGCGTGCCAAGCAGCCAGAAGAGTGTGGAAAATAATCCCCATGCGGCGATGATTCTTCCGCCCTCTCGGATGGTGGAACGCGTCCTATCGGTAGCCACGGCAACGACACCAAGGCTTAGGATCAGCATCAGCGGATATTCAATGACCGTGGTGAATAGCACGGGTGCGATGAAACTATTAAAGATTCCACCCAGCACGCCACCGAACGATACCCATAAGAAAAATCCAGTGAGCTGTTGTGGCGCGGGTTTTAACGCCGAAAGGCGACCATGGCACATCATCGTTGCGGCGAAGAAGATGAGTAGGTGCAGCACTAATGTTGGAGCTGGATAACTAAGCGGCAGCAGGGCCAGAAACGCCACGGCCGGTGCGCCCATGCGGTGCAGTGTGCGCCATAGATCCAGCGTGGGTGTGTGGCGGCCAAAGATGAGCACGAAGGTGAGCAAATAAAGCGCGAGCGGTATGATCCAAAATAATGGTACGGAGGCAATATCGGTGGTGATGTACGTGGTGACGCCATAGAGTAGGCTCGATGGCACAAACGAGAGCGCAATCCATGTCAGAATAGGTTGGCGCGCGAGTGGCGGCGTAGCCGTCGTTTTCGCGATGGTCACTTCAGAATATTGGCCGCGCACATGGGGAATGGCGACGATAGCAAAGAGCGCCAATAATAAACCAAAACCATAAAAAAGCATGCTCGCTTGGCCATGAATCGGCAGTAACGGTTCGATAAAAATGGGGTAGGCGAGCAGACCAGCAAAACTACCGACATTGCTGGCGGCGTACAGTGTATAGGGTTGGCGTGTGGGCGCAGCCGCCGCAAACCAGCGTTGTGAGAGCGGTGACGTTGCCGATAGCACAAAAAACGGGAGGGCCACACTCAAGCTGAGCATGCTCAACAACCACGCCATCGGTTCGAGTGCGGGATCAACATAGCTGCTGCCTGTAAACGTGATGGGAAATGCGAACAGGGCCAGTGCTAGCAGCGGTATATGCACCAGCGGTTGTAAGCGTACCGGTAGGGATTTGTTGAGCAGATGCGCATAGAGATAGCCACCCAGCAGCAGCGTTTGGAAAAACACCATGCAGCCATTCCACACGAAGGGTGCGCCACCGAGAATGGGCAGGGCCGACTTCGCCGCCATTGGCTGCACGATGAACAGCAAGCTCGCACCGAGCAGGGAGATGAGGAAATAAAAGATGGTTTGCATGAATGGATTTTTTTGTAATGTTCAGCATTGAGTTTGTAGTAATGCTTCCCGAGAAAAACAAGCATGCACATGAATCAGGCTTGTGCCGCATGCTGTATCCAGTGGGGCACTGTTAGCGTGCGGTGGCGTGTAGCTCGAAGCGAACTTCTACAGGGTTGGCCACCCATTCCTCGCTGGCCCAGCGCCCCTGACCGACGCCGAAATCCTGCCGGTTCAGCGCCACTTCGCCGCGTGCGACGGTGCTGTTGCCGGTGGTGGTGAGGCGGAAAGGCAGCGTGAGCGGGCGGCGGATGCCCCGAAGGGTCAGCGTGCCCTGCGCGAGGTAGCCGCCGCCAACCGCCGCGCGGCGGATATGGGTCGAAGTGAACTCGGCGGTGGGGAATTGCGCCACGGCAAACCAATCCGCCGTCGGCAAGGCATCCATGCGGTCTTTGCCGTCGATTTGCAGTTGACGCATGTCGATGGTGATGCGGATGGAGCCTTTTTCGGGCGCCGCTTCATCGAACTCGATCGCGCTGGTAAATTTCGGGAAGCTGCCTGCGAAAGCCTCGCCCGCCTGCGTGCCGGTAAACATCAGCCGCGAAGTGAGAGGATCGACATCCCAGCGCGCGGCAAAGGCGGGAGAGGCCAATAGCAGCAACGCCGCCGCCGCACCCGCAAGCGTTCTACGCACGGGGTTTGCCGCCCATCCACAGTGGCAGCATGCGCGTCAGCACGGTGTCTTTGTCCACGAAATGGTGCTTGAGCGCCGCGCCGACATGCAACGCCAGCAACAGCAGCGCCGCGTAGGCGAGGGCCTCGTGGTATTCCTCGAACAGGTCTTTGGTGGCTTTGGCGTCGATCCCCGCAGGCATGGGGATGAAGGGCACCTCGCCAAGCCAGAAATAAACCGTCGGGTATTTGCGGGTGGCCGAAACCATCAGCCAGCCTGTCAGCGGCATGGCGAGGATGAGGAAGTAAAACAGCCAGTGGGTCGCTTTCGCGAGCAGGCGCTCATAGGGTTTCATGCCCACAGGCAAGGCAGGCGGTGGGTTAAGGAAGCGCCAGATGAGGCGAAAGATGCTTAAGCCCAGCACCGTGATGCCCAGCGATTTATGGATGGCATACCCATCAAAGCGGATGGAAATGGGCAGATCCTCCATAAAGAAACCCAGCGGAATCATGACGAGGATGGCCACCGCAATTCCCCAATGCAGGGCAACGGCGACGGGATCGTAACGGGCGGGGCTCGGGTTCATGGCGGCTACCGTTTCGCGTGCAGTTCGGATTCGATGGCGATGCTGACGTCATCCCCCACCATCGGGATATACTGGGTGATGCCGAAATCCGAGCGTTTGAGGGTGCCGTGCGCACTGAAGCCAAGGGCGGCGACGTTGGCGAAGGGGTTGGTGCCGCTGCCGTTGAAGGTGACATCGAGCGTGACCGGTTTGGTGACGCCATGCAAGGTAAGGTTGCCAGTGACCTTACCCGTCGTGGCGGTGAGTTTCTCGATGCTGCTGCTGGTGAAGGTCGCCGTCGGGAATTTGGCCGCATCGAACCATTGGTCACCTTTTAGCTCACTTTCGAGCTTGGCGTTGTTGGTGTCGATGCCGGCAATGTCGATTGTGACGGCGAGTGTGCTTTTTTCGGGGGCTTTGGCATCGAAGGCGAGGGTGCCTGCCGCCGCGTTAAAGCGGCCCTGATACTGCGAAAACCCGAGATGGCTGATGCCGAATTGAATGCTGGTGTGCGACGGGTCGATTTCGTAGACGCCCGAGGCCACGCCCTCAAGCGCGGTGGTCGGCGCGGTGAAGGCCAGCGCGCAGGAGGCGGTGAAGGCAATGCCGACAGTGGCGACAGTGGCAAAGAGGGAAGGGCGCATGGCAAAGCTCCGTCAAAAGGGTGCAGCGCACGCTGTTTAGCGGATTTGGCCGCCGCCGCCAAATAAAATAGTTGCACGCCTTGCTTTGGCTAAAGCAGGGAACGGGTGTGAGTTTACTTGCAATCGGCGGCAGCATTGCTAAAAGCGCGGCCATGACCGACATTACCCGTATTCGCAACTTTTCGATTATTGCCCATATCGACCACGGCAAATCGACGCTGGCCGACCGCCTGATTCAGGCGTGTTTTGCCGTCGAAGCGCGCGAAATGCACGCGCAGATGCTTGATACGATGGACATCGAGAAAGAGCGCGGCATCACCATCAAATCGCAGACGGTGCGCCTGAATTATACCGCGCGCGACGGGAAGGACTATATCCTCAACCTGATGGATACGCCGGGCCATGTGGATTTTGCCTACGAGGTGAGCCGCTGTCTGGCCGCCTGCGAAGGCTCGCTGCTGGTGGTCGATGCCAGCCAGGGCGTCGAGGCGCAGACGCTGGCGAATGTCTATCAGGCGCTCGATAACAACAACGAAATCGTGCCCGTGCTCAATAAAATCGACCTGCCCGCCGCCGAGCCGGAGCGCGTGGCGCAACAGGTCGAGGATATGGTCGGCATCGACTGCACCGACGCCCTGCATGTCAGCGCGAAAACCGGCCTAGGGATTCCGGATTTGCTTGAGGCGATTGTCACCCGCATTCCGCCGCCCAAGGGCGACATCCACGCGCCGCTCAAGGCGCTGCTGGTCGATAGCTGGTACGATACCTACCTTGGCGTCATTATCCTCATCCGCGTGATGGAAGGCAGCATTAAAAAGGGTCAGAAAATCCGCATGATGAATGCGGGCAGCACCCATACGGTCGAGCAGGTGGGGTTCTTTACCCCCAAGAAAGTGGCGGCGGCGATGATCGGCCCGGGGGAAGTCGGCTTCATCCAGACCGGCATTAAAATGGTCGATGAATGCAATGTCGGCGATACCATCACCGATGAGAGGAACCTCGCAGCCGAGCCGTTGCCGGGTTTCAAGCCCGTGCAGCCGGTGGTGTTCTGCGGATTATACCCTTCCGAATCCTCGGATTTCGAGAATCTCAAGGATTCGCTCGCCAAATTGCGCCTGAACGACGCCAGTTTCAGTTTCGAGACCGAAAGCTCGACCGCGCTGGGCTTCGGCTTTCGCTGCGGCTTTCTCGGTCTGCTGCATCTCGAAATCATTCAGGAGCGGCTGGAGCGCGAGTTCAACCTCGACCTGATTACCACCGCACCGTCGGTGGTATATAAAATGACCATGCAGAATGACAAAGTGGTCGAGCTGCATAACCCTGCCGATTACCCCGATCCGACCCTGATAAAAGCGATGGAAGAGCCGTGGATTCACGCCACAATCTTCGTGCCCGACGATTATCTGGGGAATGTGTTGGCGCTGTGCACCGAAAAGCGTGGTGAGCAGGTGAACCTGACCTATGTCGGCACCCGCGCGCTGGTCGAATACAAGCTGCCGCTGAACGAAGTGGTGTTCGATTTTTACGACCGCCTGAAATCGGGCAGTAAGGGGTATGCCAGCTTCGAATACCACCTCGACAGCTACCGCGAGGCCGATCTGGTGAAGGTCAGCATTCTTGTCAACGGTGAGCCGGTCGATGCATTGTCGATGATTGTCCACCGCACGCAGGCCGACCCGCGCGGACGCGCACTGTGTGGGCGGTTGAAAGACCTTATCCCCAAACACCTCTTCCAGATCGCCATTCAGGCGGCCATCGGCGGCAAGGTGATCGCGCGCGAGACGATTTCCGCCATGCGCAAGGATGTCACCGCCAAGTGCTACGGCGGCGATATTTCGCGCAAACGCAAGCTGCTCGATAAGCAGAAAAAGGGGAAAAAGCGCATGCGTCAGGTCGGCAATGTCGAGATTCCGCAGGGCGCGTTCATCGCCGCGCTGAAAATGGGTGACGAAAAATAACGTAACCTCTGCGCCATGTGCTGCGAACTACCTGCCGAAACTTTACGGAGCCAACCCTTCACGGAGTCTGACATGAACCCCACCCTAAGAAATTTCTGCTTCGCCCTGCTGACGCTGGCTATGGCGCTGCCTGCGGCGGCGGCGAGCCTTTCCACACCGAAGATGATCGCCGTTTACTTCACTGCCGACTGGTGCCCGAGCTGCAAAATCCTGTCCCCCATCCTCGATGAGGCGCGCGCGCAGGGCAAGCTCGACCGCAAGGATATCCTGTTTGTCAAAATGGATTTCAGCAATGCCAATACCACCCATCAGTCGGGGCTGCTGGCGAATGCGCTGGGCATGGCGCCGTTTGTGAAAAAGCAGGGCGGTGGCACGGGCTATGTGGCGGTGCTCGCGGCGGATAAAACCACCGAACTGCTACGCTTTGGCCGTAAAGCAACCAGCGGCGATATTGTCGCCGCCTTCGACGAACTGCTGGAAAGCGCCACGATAGCGGCCCCCGCGGCGCCGAAATAGCGTGGGCGCGGAGATGGGCGAAAGCGTACCCTCGCCCGTGCCGCCGCTGAAAAAAAAGCGAAAAACCGCGCTTGCACTCGCCCGTAAAACCGATTAGATAGCGCACCTCACCTTCGGGATGGGGCATTAGCTCAGCTGGTAGAGCGCTTCCATGGCATGGAAGAGGTCAACGGTTCGACTCCGTTATGCTCCACCATTACTTTTAGACCCTCAAGAACCCCAGAAAATCTGCGCTTCGGCGCCATGTTCCGATAGTTCTGAATTGTTCCGTCAGCGTATTGAATCTGCCAGCACTAGAATCGCGCAACGTTAGAGCTGCCGTTGCTTTGCGGCAGTTCGAACTAAAGTTCGACTCCGCTTGGGCCAAAGCACTTATCATAAAACTTTGTAGCTACACATAGTGCGTGGATTTAAGCCTGATTTTTTCTGCACAAGATCAATAAAGTCATAAGCACAGCTATAAAAGGCTTTCGCATTTTCTGTACTAACAGATTTGGTGTACTCTTTATCCCTAAACTCTGTGTGAAGTTCCCTAGAATCTTGGGTGTCTTGAATCTCAGTGGTTTCAATAGAGTATGGGGAGAAATGGACTAGCGAGTTTCGCCAGGTGCGCATTTCTTCGATAACTTTAAAAACCCCCGTTGATTGATCTATAGCTATGTCTAACGCGTTACATACCTTTTTAAGCTTATCCCAAAAAGAGTTGAGCTTCCTGTAGGCTTTATAATCAAAATCTTTGTAATGCTCATTTGATGGCATCGAAAAAGCAACAGAGTTCATGAAGCTTTCAATTGCACAAAAAGATAAGACCATGCTGCCAGTGAAAGATGAAAACTCTAATTTTTTATCTTTTGAGGCCGCTTGTCCCGCCATCACTAAATTCCATGCCGCCATCAAGGTGTAATCCCAGTCATGGTTTTCTGCGTAATACTCGTAGGGCATAATTAGACCTGATAATTAAATTAGAAAATCATCGCTGCTCTCAAGATATTCTCCCACCGTGGGCATCATCTTTTTTAAGCGCTCAATTGTAAATTCACGGAACACCAATCGACATTTAGATTTTTTGCCGAACACGCTTTTAATTTTTAGAGTCGCTGTAATATTATTATTTTTGTCTGTTTTTGGACTCCAACCCTCACCACCCCAAACTGAATACATCCAGCATGCAATTCCAGATATGCTATCTCCTGAGCGCACCATATTTTCATTATTAGGGAAATTCTGCGTTCTTTGCCCAAATGCGGGGATTAATTTGATGTGCTCTCCTAATAAGCACTGAGGTTCTGGAAGATTGTAGGGCTTAAGTTCTTTGCTCTTATGCCATCTATTAACAATGCGAAGCCTGTTTCTAATATGGAGCCGCCACCCATCTACAGCGACATCTCTAACACCACAATTCGCAACGCCGAAATATGATATAAACGCATAGCGTCTAAAAGCTCTTCCATCATCTGCTACTACATCCCGCAATCGTATCCAAACTTGGTATATTTCTGGATGCACCGGGGTTACTATCAGCTTTGCTTTATCTCGTAGATAGTTACGCAAAAGAATAGCACCATTCACGACACTAAGAATCAGAGCCGCCGCAGGTAATACGGTTTTTTCTGTCTGATTCCATATCTCGGCGAGTTGTATTGAAAATGGCCACATATAGTTTTCTCAGAGTTAAGGCCGCCATATTAACAAATAAAAATAATATCGCTAGCTACTATGAGCAACCCTAACGTTTCTGCGAGGGCAGCATGAAAACAAAATACGTAGTATTGCTTCTATTCGTTGGTGCCATGTTTCTCATGCGCGTAGATTGGGATAAGGTTCAGAATCCTGAATATAGGCAGATCACTCAATACTCAGAAGAGCAGAGAGTGCTGTTTGAAAAGCGCCTTGTTTCTGGCATGCAGACACAAACGCATATTTACCTTCGGGATCTAGTAGACTTTGAATGGGATACAGTATGTGTTATGGGCGGATACTCCCATTTACGAGAAGATATAAATCAAAAGATCGCCTATGGTCGAGATTTCCCATTGCTGGCTCATTTCCCAAATGTTGAAGAATCTAAGTCAGCTTTGGTGTTCATAAAAAATGAAACTATTGTGGCCGTTATACATCATGGAGATCCAAGGATTCGTTACATTTTTAATGTCTGCGCTGATACAAGTCGAGCTATCTTCAAAACCATTGCTCTTGGTGCTAACGTGTCTTTTGAAAAGCTCAAGGCCAATAATTACGTCATTCGACCAATAGATTTAAAAAAATACGAAGGCTGTAAAGGAACTCAATGTGATTTAACCTTTTAAGGGGAGATAATTATGTCCATTTTTAGCAGAGCACAATTAGAAGCTGACGCCAAAGCGCAAGCTGATTTATATGGTATTGGCACAGCAGGAAACCGCAGCCGTTATAACTGGCGTCGGCCAAACGGGACGGCCTCGATCGCCGTCTATTTCGTAAACCAGGCCCTGATGTTTTTCGATACCAATATTGATCATGACATTCCGTGCGCCAGCTATTTAAGCGGCAACAGGGCGGTTCCCTGTTCTTACGCTGATAGCTGAAAAATTCATTCATGCTAATAGCATGATCCGTCAGGTAAATCGAGATTTTGGTGCGGATTTACACTGCTGATTTCACAATTTACGCTGTATTTCGGGGGTTATCAGCGTAAATACAGAGCGTCGTGTGGAGAGTGGTCACCACACACCACCAATCTCCAAAGTTAGATTTCCCTCTCTCCACCCACATTCATAACAACGCCCACGTTCTGCGGGCCTCAGGGGCTTATGCCCTTGGACTATGGGGGCTTGAGAGTAGGATTTTTGGCATTTTAGGAGCCGTTTTGGCTGATTCTCTCAAACCCGAAATTCGGCTGAGGTCGCCAACGCGCAGTTTCGCGAAGGAGCCACGGAAACAATGCCGGGGCAGGTTCGCCGTGCGGCGCTATTTTCCCTTTGGCTGATCCCTCGGTGCATCGGCGCGGCGGCTGCCATGCGTATGCACCTTGCGGGCGGCTTTGCGTTTATCGAGGGCTGGTTTTTCTGACCGTTTTTCGGTGTTGACGGTGGTTTTTCTCGATGCAGTGGGCTGTTTCATAGCGGATTCCTCGCGCAGTGGGTGAAAAGCAGTCGCACGGTAGCACCTTTATTGCGGCCGCGCTTGACCTTCGTCAACGGCGCCGCTATAGCAGGCGCCCACGTCCATGTCGGGGCGTAGCGCAGCCTGGTAGCGCGCCTGCTTCGGGAGCAGGAGGCCGGAGGTTCGAATCCTCTCGCCCCGACCATTCTTCAATTTTTGATGCCTCTGCGAACTCCTTAAAGGGAGAACGCATTGTGTATTCTAGCTTTTTTCCTCTCAGCGATAGGTTCTGAAATATGAAATTCAGCAACTCCCGCTTACGGGGGATGTCCGAACCTTTGAAGTGAGATATGGCTCTGGCAGCCAATTCTACCAGGTTCAGGAGCTTTTCGTTAAACGCATCATCTGCCTCATCAAAGCTGCGGATCAAATCATCAATCTGGTACTGACGGTCTTTGAGGCGTTTCTTTTTGACCTCGAACTCCACTTTGTCGATCACCTTGTCCATTAGCAAATCGACCAGTGTGTCAATCTTGTCCTCGATTTGTGTATGCTCCTTCTTCAGGTTCGCTGTCTGCTCTTTGTGATAGAGCTTCTTTTCCTCATGCGACTTACGAATGTACTGCATGATGTTGCTCAAGATAGCTTCGTTCTTGATAGACATTCCTTCCAGGATAGATTCGACTTCAGCAAGGACTTCATCCTCTCTGACCCAAATCTTTTTGGTTGGATTCTCTGGCTCGAATGCGGCCAGATACGTCCATTGTCCCGTTCCACCATTGGCGTATTTCTTGGTATGTGTTTCAGCGGTTATCATGCGGCCTGTTACGGCGCAGCGCAGTACACCACGGAATACAAAATCTTTACCACGGTAGCATGAGCGATTTCTGGTTCTGCCGTGCATTACTTCCTGGCAATGGTCAAAAAGGTTCTTGTCGATAATCGGTTCATAGCGATGCGGCAATTCCTGCTTCATGCTCTCGATACGCATGATGCCGTGATAAAACGGATTTTGCAGCATTTTATGAATATGCGACTTCGTTAAATCCTTCTGCTTTCCCGCACTATTTCGTAAACCAATTGACCGCGCAAAACTACATAATTTGGCCGCGCAGAACCCGTGCAAGATAATTAGTGTACACAAAATCAAAACCACCGCTTCATCCATAGTTCACAAGCCTTTCAGCCAGCAGAACGATTGCCGCGTGGTGGCCTTAAATGGCTATCGTTTTAACTTCGGCGACATTCAGGCAGCAATCATCCGCCAGCTGCTCGCCGCCTCCAATACCGATAATCCGTGGATTCATGGAAAGACATTACTCGCCAACGCGGGATCAACCTCGATGGTGATGCGCGATGCGTTCCGCCATCAGCCAAACTGGAAGGAATTGATCGCAGGCGACGGGCGTGGATTCTACCGCCTGAGTCCTACTTGTAGCCCTATGCAAGCCCTATCCGACACACATGCAAGTCCATACCAAAAAAACATGAGCGAACATGTGGGTTAGTTGTTGTTTATTCCGTGCCTTCCTGTATTTTCTGAAGGCTGAAACTCACAGGGTGAGGTTATGGAAACGGATATACTGACGATTGATGAGGTAGCCAACTACCTCAAACTAAAACTGAAAACCGCCTATCACCTCGCGGCAAAGGGCGACATACCAGGCTTTAAGGTCGGCGGGTCATGGCGTTTTCGGCGCAGTGAGATTGAGAAGTGGATCGCCAAGCAAGAGCGAGACAGCAAGAAGGCTTAAAGGGGAAATGTTTTGAACGCGGTAGAAATTGAAGAGGCAATATCGAGATTAGCAGAACAGCCGTTTGATGCGGCTGAGTTCCCCTATGCGTTTTTGGAAGCATTCGGCAACAAAGCCACCACCATTAACCGCCTGCGTAAACGTGATTCCAATAAAACCGACATCGAAGGCGCAGTCCTTCAGCACAACAACATTCACATGGCAGTCAGTCCTGCGGGTGAAGTTCTCAAAACGCTTGAAAGGCTGAAAAACAGCCCAGCCACCGCACGTCAGAAAGCCAAATATATCCTCGCCACCGACGGTGAAGATTTCCAGGCCGAAGACATCACCAGCGGCGAAACCATCGCCTGCGAATATAAAGATTTCCCTAACCATTTCGGCTTCTTCCTTCCGCTTGCAGGCATCACCACGGTTAAGCAAATCCGTGAAAGCTCCTTCGACATTCGCGCCACCAGCCGCCTTAACCGCCTCTATGTGGAGCTGCTGAAAGACAATCCCGAATGGGGGAAAGCGGAACGCCGCCACGATATGAATCACTTCATGGCGCGGCTGATTTTCTGCTTCTTCGCTGAGGATACGGATATTTTCTATGGCAAGGGCGTGTTCACCGCCACTATCGAGCAAATGAGTGCGAAGGATTCATCTAACACGCATGAGGTGATTAGCGAACTATTCCGCTCGATGAATACCAAGCCCCAAGACCGCGCCAAAGAGAAAATCCGCAGCTGGGCGGATGTGTTCCCGTATGTGAACGGCGGCTTATTTTCTGGCAGTACGGATGTGCCGCGTTTCAGCAAAATTGCGCGTTCCTACCTGCTGCATGTTGGCAATCTTGAATGGCAGAAAATCAACCCTGATATTTTCGGCTCGATGATTCAGGCGGTGGCCGAAGATGAAGAACGCGGCGCGCTCGGGATGCACTACACCAGCGTGCCGAATATCTTGAAGGTGCTGAACCCGCTGTTTCTGGATGATCTGCGTGCCAAGCTTGAAGAAGCTGGCGACAACCCGCGCATGTTGCTTAATCTCCGCAAGCGCATGGCCAAAATTCGTGTGTTTGACCCTGCCTGCGGCTCCGGGAACTTCCTTGTGATTGCCTACAAGCAAATGCGCGAGATTGAGGCAGAGATTAACAAACGGCGTGGCGAAGAACACCTCCGCACTGAAATCCCACTTACAAATTTCAGAGGCATTGAACTGAAGGACTTCCCTGCCGAAGTCGCACGCCTTGCGCTTATCATAGCTGAATATCAGTGCGACATCCTCTATCGCGGCCAGAAAGAAGCATTGGCAGAATTCCTGCCGCTGGATGCACAAAACTGGATAACCTGCGGCAATGCCTTGCGACTTGATTGGCTTTCAATCTGCCCACCAACAGGCACAGGCGTGAAGTTGCAAGGCGATGATTTATTCAGCACGCCACTAGATCAGGCACAAATAGATTTTGAGAACGAAGGCGGTGAAACCTACATTTGCGGCAACCCACCATACTTGGGGAGCAAATGGCAATCTGATGAGCAGAAATCAGATCTAAAAGGAATTTTTAGCGGTAAAACTAATAGCTGGAAATCACTCGACTATGTCGCTGGCTGGTTCATGAAGGCGGCTGATTATGGAATAAAAACGAATGCTGTAGCTGCCTTTGTGTCCACCAACTCAATATGTCAGGGAGTTCAAGTGCCGATTTTATGGCCTTTAGTATTTGCCACTGGACATGAAATACAGTTCGCGCACACTTCGTTTAAGTGGTCAAATCTTGCCAGTAAAAATGCTGGTGTAATCGTCGCCATAATTGGAATTTCGAGAAATCCGAAGAATACACGCTCGCTTTTTTCTTTAAGCGATGATGGTCAACAAATCATAAAAGAAACAAATAATATCAATGCGTACTTAGTTGCTGCGCGAAACATCGATATACAGCCCGCGAGAACCTCAATATCAGGCAGTGCTTACATGGATTTAGGCAATATGCCTAAAGACGGTGGCAACTTATTACTATTAGCTGATGAAGCTAGATTGGCAGTAGCCGCAGAACCAGAAATTTCTCATTTCATTCATGATTTTGTCGGCTCTCAAGAGTTTGTAAGGGGAATTGTACGGCGTTGCATATGGATTGAAGACCATCAAGTTGGTGAAGCCCGTGCTTCTAATTTTATTTCTGCACGCTTAGAGGGCGTGCGGAAAATGAGGCTAGAAAGCGATGCAGAGTCAACGAGAGCTTTTGCGGATCGCTCTCATCGCTTTAAGCAAATTCAAGGGCGTGGTGTTACATCTTCTATCGTAATCCCAAAAGTCACATCAGAAACTCGCCCTTATCTTCCTGTTGGTCTTTTATCCCCGCATTCAATTGTCTCTGACAATGCCTTCGCTTTATATGATGCACCTCTTTGGAACATGGCATTGATTGCATCACGCCTTCACTTGGTTTGGATTGCTACTGTATGTGGAAAAATGAAAAATGATTTTCGTTATTCTAACACGATGGGTTGGAACACTTTCCCTGTTCCTTCACTTACCGAGAAAAACAAAACTGATTTGATTCGTTGTGCGGAAGACATTCTGCTGGCGCGGGAGGCACATTTCCCCGCCACCATCGCCGATTTATACGACCCCGACAATATGCCAGAAAATCTTCGCCACGCGCATGAGCGCAATGACGAAGTGCTGGAGCGCATCTATATCGGACGTCGCTTCAAGAATGACACTGAGCGGCTGGAAAAGCTGTTTGATCTGTACACCAAAATGACTGCCAAACCGACCGTGGCGGATGAACTAAAAAAGAGGGCTGCAAAATGACACAGAAAAAATCCATTCCATCCGTATCCGTAAACTACGCGAGTAATGGTAGCTCTACCAAGGCAAACGAAATGGGAATGCGCGTCATGCAGGAACGCGCCTATGAGAAGCGCGGTGAGCAGTATTTGCTGATTAAATCCCCGCCTGCATCGGGCAAGAGCCGTGCGCTGATGTTTGTCGCACTCGACAAGTTGCATAACCAAGGGCTGAAGAAAGCCATAATTGTGGTGCCGGAGAAATCTATCGGCTCCAGCTTCAACAATGAACCCTTGAGCAAATCAGGCTTTACATGGGATTGGGAAGTCGCCCCACAATGGAATCTCTGCAATGCGCCAGGTGATGATAACGGCGGAAAAGTTAATTCAGTAAAGGCGTTTCTTGATAGCGCCGACCGCGTGCTGGTCTGCACTCATGCCACCTTCCGCTTTGCAATAGATCGCTTTGGCGTGGCAGCGTTCGATGACTGCCTAATTGCCGTTGATGAATTCCACCATGTCAGCGCGAATCCCGATAACAAGCTGGGTTCGCACCTTGGGCAGTTTATGGCACGGGATAAGGTGCATATCGTAGCGATGACGGGTTCATACTTCCGTGGCGATGCGGAGGCCGTGTTATCGCCGCAGGATGAGTCCAAATTCGAGACAGTGACCTACACCTATTACGAGCAGCTGAACGGCTACCAATACCTCAAGCAACTGAATATCGGCTATTACTTTTACACCGGCTCATATTGCGATGAAATCCTGAGCGTGCTGAACCCGGATGAGAAAACCATCATCCACATCCCGAACGTCAATTCCCGCGAAAGCACGAAGGACAAAATCAAGGAAGTGGAACACATCATCCACGAGCTGGGTGACTGGCAAGGCACAGATGCAAAGACAGGCTTCCACCTTGTAAAATCCGCCAGCGGCAAAACCCTTCGCATTGCGGATTTGGTGGAAGATGATGCGGCCAAACGCGACAAGGTTTCCGCCTCTCTCAAAGACCCGACGCAGAAAGACAACCGCGATCATGTGGACATCATCATCGCGCTGGGCATGGCAAAGGAAGGCTTTGACTGGATTTGGTGCGAACATGCGCTAACGGTCGGCTATCGTTCCAGCCTCACCGAAATCATCCAGATCATCGGGCGTGCCACCCGTGATGCCAAGGGCAAAACCCACGCACGCTTTACCAACCTGATTGCCGAGCCAGACGCTTCGGAAGATGCGGTGACGGACGCGGTGAACGATACGCTGAAAGCGATTGCCGCCAGCCTGCTGATGGAACAAGTGCTTGCGCCGAAGTTCAACTTCACCCCGAAAAGCACAGGTAGTGGTCCCGTTGAAGGCTTTGATTACGGCGACGGCGGGTATGATCCGAAAAAGGAGAATGTCGGCTTCAACAAGGAAACAGGCCAGTTTCAAATCGAGATTAAGGGGCTGGTTGAGCCTAAGAGCAAAGAGGCCAGCCGCATCTGCCAAGAGGATTTGAACGAAGTGATTGCAGCGTTCGTGCAGGATAAGACAGCACTCGAGCGCGGCTTGTTTGATACCGAGGCAGTGCCTGAGGAACTCACGCAAGTGCGTATGGGCAAAATCGTGAAGGATAAATACCCTGAACTGAATGAAGAAGATCAGGAAGCGGTGCGCCAGCACGCTATCGCCGCCCTTAATCTGACCCAGCAGGCGAAGAAAATCCTGAATGCGGATGATGACCTTATGCAAGGTGGAAACACCGCGCTGATCGACGGCGTTCGCAAGTTCACGATGGATGTGCGCGATTTGGAAATTGACCTGATTGACCGCATTAACCCGTTCGGCGAAGCCTATGCGATTCTGGCCAAGGCGATGACGGAAGAAAGCCTGAAACAGGTGCAGGCAGTGATTGCAGGCAAGAAAACCACGCTGACGCTTGAAGAAGCGCGTGGACTGGCAAAACGCGCCCTGCAATTCAAGCAGGAACGCGGCAGGCTGCCATCCCTCACGTCCCCCGATCCGTGGGAAAAGAAAATGGCCGAAGGGATTGCTTTCCTTGCCCGAATGAAAGCGGAGGCAGCGAATGGCTAGAAAAGCTCAATTCACAGAAGATGATGATGCGTTACTTGCCGAGCTTGGCGTTGAGGTGGAGGAAAACAAATCTTCCAGCCGTTCGCCACGCGAGGAACGTATTATCGCAGGCTTTGAAGATATAGAACGCTTCTACGAGCAGCATGGGCAGCTGCCAACCAACGGCGAGGACAAAGACATCTTTGAAAGGCTTTATGCGGTGCGCCTGGATAAAATCCGCACTTCGGAGGATTGCCGCGCTGTGCTTGCTGGATTCGATAAGCACGGGTTATTGCAAGGGCAACCAGCGGCTATTCATAGTGCAGGCGACGATCTCGATGATGATGCACTGCTTGCGGAACTGGGTGTGCTGGATGCAGGCGAAAACGACATCACCAAACTCACGCACGTCAAAACCCGCGCTGAAATCCGCGCCGCCGAAGAAATCGCCAAGCGTGCATCATGCCTAGATTTTGACAAGTTCAAGCCACTGTTCACCGCCGTGCAGGAAGATTTGAAGGTGGGCATACGCCAAAGCCGCCGCTTCAAAGAAGATGCCAGCATTGAAAAAGGTGAGTTCTTTATCCTGGGCGGTCAGATCGTTTATGTTGCTGAAGTCGGCGAGGAAATCAAAGCACCAAACGGCGCGACGGATGCACGCCTGCGGGTGATCTATGATAACGGCACAGAAAGCGACCTGCTTATGCGCTCACTGCAACGCGCCCTCTATAAAGACGAAGCTGGGCGGCGCGTCACTGACCCGTCAGCGGGTCCCTTATTCTCCGATGTGGCAGAGGACGGAGACATTGAATCAGGCACCATCTACATCCTGCGGAGCAAATCCGACCATCCACTCATCAAAGAACACCGCGATGTCATTCACAAAATCGGCGTTACCAGCGGCGATATAAGCAAACGCCTCTCTAACGCCAAACTAGACCCCACCTTCCTGATGGCGGATGTCGAGGTTGTTGCGACCTATGAACTCTCGAATATCAATCGTGTGCGACTGGAAAAGCTGATCCACAAGTTCTTTGAACCTGCACGCCTTAACATTGAAATCAAAGACCGCTTCGGCAACCCCATCGTGCCGCGTGAATGGTTTCTAGTGCCGCGCTTTGTGATTGATGAGGCGGTAGAGAAAATTAAAGATGGGTCGATAGTTAGTTATATCTACGACGCTGAGGCAGGGAAAATCGGTAAACGGAGGTGAGCCATGCCAAAGGCGAATACAAAGAGCCTTTCTCACCTTGATTGGCTGGTTGATACAGGAAAGACGCTGAAGACGGCCTGTGGTGGGAAAGTTAATGTTTTGGAACTTAAATACACGAATGATACCGCTATCCTATCAGCATGGGCGAAGCACTTTCGTAATCAGTATTGCTCCGATAACAAGATTGACGCTCTGAAAGGCAAATTGAGCCGTAAGGAATATCTGGAAACTATTAAGTTCCCAAGCAAAACGACTGCGCCTGGTCCGTCTATCCGTGCAGGAGATTTTGCTGAGATTCTCTTAGCTGATTATCTTGAATGGAGGCTAAATTTCTGGGTTCCACGCCTACGTTGGGATATGAAACCCACCGCGAATGATTCAATTAAGGGATGTGATGTTATTGGCTTTCATTTTGCCGAAAATGGAAAGGTAAGTGCCAGCGACGCGCTGGCAATCATAGAGTCCAAGGCAAGTCTATCTGGTAAAAATCCAAATCGGCTTCAAGATGCCGTTACTGACTCTGCAAAAGACGATATTAGGAAAGCTGAATCTCTAAATTATCTTAGACAGAGATTAGCAGAACAAGGAAAAGCAACCGAAGCTGGTCTGGTTGAGAGGTTTCAGTCACCTGTTGACCAACCTTACAAGGAGATTTGTGCAGCGGCGGCAGTGTTGTCTGCCACTGGCTATAACGAAGAATCCATTCAAGCAACAAATGCGGCTAATCACCCTCATCACAGCAATCTAAAAATGGTTGTGGTGAAGGGTGATGATTTGATGAATCTTGTTCACGACCTCTATCAGAGGGCTGCTGATGAAGCCTAAAAAGAAATCTCAAACTGTTCTCAAAATCACTCAATCCCAAGCGAAGATGTTTGAGTACTCCGTGCCACCCGAAGCCCATATTGAGCTGAAAGGCGACCCTGCAGAACTCTTCTCTCTGACAATTGGAATGCTTGGTGAAACAGCTGCCCGTATCAATCGGACTGAAGTGTCTCCTGACGAAGAAAGCAATAATCTTGAATTTTCTGCACGCTTTTTTAACGCATATCTTGAAGGTAAGTTTCGAGATGATACGGATGCTTATTTACTTCTTTTGGCATCAGCCGCTTTCTACTTAAGTCATGTGCCTGGTAGCTCTATTGTCCTCGCAAGGAAGGTTTCTGCTGATACACTCGATCTTGAAGGATGCGGTTTAGAACATCTGCTTCTATGGCTATTACTTGGGGCACGAGGTGCGTTTACGGTAGCAATAGAGGGGGCATTTGCAAAAGAAATACAAGAATGTGCGACTGCCCTTGCGGGTTACTACACTGGAATCGTTGATCCAGATAAATGCTTGAGTAGCGCATTAAAACTTCGAAAAGCAGGATATGATCGTGGTTCACCGCGTCAGTTGCTGTTTGTAGACATCTGCGCTGCCCTGATTCAGCTCCGAATCCAGAATTCCGCTAGGCGTTGCTTGCCTCTTTATTCAAAACTACCAGAAAACAAGTGGGTGGATGCTCTGAGGAAAAGAGATTTTCTACAGGAACTCTGGCCTTCTCAACAACTTCTTGGAGAAAAGGAAGTATATGCTGGTGCATCGGCCATCGTACAGATGCCAACCAGTGCTGGCAAAACACGCGCAACAGAGTTGGTGATTAGGAGTTCCTTCATAGCTGGTCGAACCTCCCTGGCTGTTATAGTTGCCCCTTTTCGGGCACTTTGCCATGAGATTAGCGATGCATTCAAAGAGGCATTTCGAAATGAGAGCGTTTCAGTAGATGAACTTACAGATGTGCTGCAACCTGACTTTGATTTTGAATTTCTCCTATCTGAAAATTTTGAAATTTTAGTACAGAAGAGGATATTGATCGTTACACCAGAGAAGTTGCTGTATGTGCTGCGACATACCCCCGAACTGGCAGACTCTATTGGCCTTATAATTTATGATGAGGGACATCAGTTTGATAGCGGTACACGAGGTGTTACTTATGAACTTCTCTTGACCTCGCTTAAACGGCGCATTCCAAAGGATGCCCAGACAGTGTTAATTTCCGCCGTTATCAGCAATGCAGAAGCTATAGGATCATGGCTACTTGGTGAGAACCCAACGATTGCAACAGGTCTTAATCTATCGCCTATGCAGCGTCGTGTTGCTTTCACAGGGTGGAGTAAATCTTTAGGTCAACTCCATTTCATGGAGGAAGATGCACTCGAAACTGAGGATTTTTATGTGCCTCGCCTTGTATATCAGCAAACACTTAAAAAAGGCGGCAAAGGGAAAGGTCGCCCATTTCCGAAAAAAAGTGATAGCAACAGTATAGCGTTATATTTGGGTCTTAAACTCGTTAGCCAAGGAAGTGTGGCTGTCTTTTGCGGTCGAAAAGATACCGTATCTGGAATATGCACAGAAATTGTTGATGCCTATGACAGAGATCTATCTATTCCAACTCCATTAGAAAATTCCAACAAAGAAGAGATAAATAAATTAGCAAAGCTCTACGGTGAAAACCTTGGTACTAATGCAGTGTTGTCGAAGGCAACCGCACTAGGAATTTTAAGTCATAATAGCAACACCCCACACGGGATCAGACTTGCCGTTGAGTATGCAATGAAAGATGGGGATGCGAAATTTATCGTATGCACATCAACGCTTGCTCAAGGCGTAAATCTGCCGATTAAGTATCTTATTGTTACAAGTGTTTACCAAGGCATTGAAGAGATAAAAGTTAGAGATTTCCATAATTTAATTGGTCGCGCAGGACGCGCAGGAATGCATGTTGAGGGAACCATTCTGTTTGCTGATCCCAAAATATATGATGGTAAAAGTAGTAAAAAAGATTGGTGGCGTTGGCCTCAAGCACAAAAGCTGCTGAACCACGAAAATTCTGAACCTGTCGCCAGCTCCATTCAAAGATTATTTGATCCATTCAAAAGCAAAAATGGGAAGCGTGCGGTTGCACAAATAGATTTAGTAAAACTCGCTCAATGGTATGTTAGTGATAAAACAGGGTTGCAGGATGCGCTGATTACATTTGCCAACGATAGTGCTGATTCAGACATTACGGCTGATGCGCTCATTAGCCAAGCACACAGAAAGTTCAAAATATTTGCAGCGATAGAATCTTATCTTATGGCACATTGGGAGGAGTCAGCGGAAGACAGTCATTCTCAAAATCTTGCCGAAGGTACTCTGGCATATGCACTCGTTTCCGACGACCAGAAAAAACAGCTAGTCGAACTCTTTGGTATTCTTGCAGCACATATTCGCTCTACAGTACCAGATGCCGAGCGTCGCAGGGTGTTCGCACGAACATTGCAGGGGGTGACGGCAAATCTTCAGCTAGAAAAATGGGTTGCAGAGAAATTCGAGATATTAAAGCAAAGTGATTCCCACGAGAATCTATTAAAAATTCTTTGGCCAGTAATATCAGAGGGGATCGAAAACAATACATTTCAGAAGATAGACAAACCAGAAGTGATATTAGAGGCAGCATCATGGTGGATAAATGGCGCATCATTTGATGTCATTTTAAGTAACTTGAATCAGAAGGACGTAAAAATTATCTGGGGTACAAAAAAGAGAAAGCTCACAGTTGAACATATCGTTGATCTTTGCGAGGGAGCATTTGGATATGATGGTGCCCTCCAAATCGGAGCAATCGCTGACTTGCTTGCATCATACGATACCGATGATGAGAAGGCACAAACGCTAGTCGAGCATCTCGGCGAACTCCATAAGAGATTCAAATACGGGCTTCCGAATACATCGGCAATAGCACTTTATGAATGTGGGTTTGCTGACCGTGTGGTAGCGCAGAGTCTCAGCAATATTATTGGTAATTCCCCCTTAACACGTTCAGCAACAATTTTGCAGCTCACAGAGCAACGGCAAGCTGTTAGTCAAATTCTCGAAGGGTATCCTAAGTATTTTCAGAGCTGCCTGGCAGGACTAATTGTATGAGAAAAGACCTCAATCTGTCGTGCTTAGATGTAGCAGCTTGGCGTATATATACAAAAGACGAGATGCTTCAATATTTGGAAGGGATACGCTCTAAAACAAATACAAAAAAGAAACGTGGTTCAAAGAAAGCATTCTCCCTCGAACGGGGCGTGACTTGTCGTTTTCATTTTTGCCTCAAAAGTTGTTTCGGCAAAAATAGATCAAGCCGCACGCTTTATCAAATCATTGACTGGCAAGGACAAAACGATTAGTCGTAAGTTGGCCTGGGTTCTGAACCCGTCCACTAAGGCCGACCAGTGAGACAAGACTAAATCTTGCGAAGGTATCGCAGAGATATCTTGTGGTGTTTCTTGGCTTTATTTATTTGGATTCAGGTTCAAAACTCTAATCTCGTCGAACATTTATGCTTCTACATACTTGCTTTTAGCGCGTAGGTTCTTTGCATTTCTTGCGCGAGCGCAACAGGAGGGGTGCCCCAGCCAGAAGCAACGAGCTTCCCATAACTGGTAAGCTCGAATGTACCTTTCTTACTTTTGAATTCTTTTAGGAATGCCGCTTCTTTTGGCGGGTCGATCAGCACATAATAATACGCCACACGGCCATCGGAAAATGTTTGCGACAGGTGATAAAGCCGATCATTCTTTTCTTTAACTTTACTGTGCCAATTTTTACTACTGTTTTTCTGCATTTGTACCTCTTGCGGGCCCTTCATTCATTTGTGTCCTACTCGTATCTATCACTGTTGGCACAGCCCCTCTTTTTGCTGACCATTCGGCATGGGAAGGTAAATGTGCCGGCATTTCATAACCATGGGCGGAGCTGTGTTTGAAATGCTCAGGGAAAAGTGCAAAAAGCTGGTCGTTCAATAGCGCCATAACGCCGTGCCAGGCGCGCTCTTGCCCTTTATCGGAAAGAATACTCATCATCATGCGCCAGGTATTAAGATCCGCATCTACCATGCAGGCTAAGGCTGCATTTTTAGGCAAAAGCCCGTTGATATCTTCCAGCGCATCAAGCCGTTCGGCACGGTCTTTGGGTAATACCTGGCCAGTGATAATGCCCTTTAACGCTTCATAGGCTGCTAGAGCTACATCGACATACGCTGGGTCTTGTACAGCAATAGGTGGCGCGCTTTGCGCTGCGATGCGCGCGAAGGTGGTCACGCCAAGATGCGTGGCATATTTATATAAACGGCCAAAGTTAGGCTCAATCCCACCGGAATAACCAATAAACATGGTATCCAGCATGGTGGTGCGCAGTTTAGAGGCATGACCCAGCCGTGTGGTCATGTCATCCATGGCCTCTGGGCTTTTATCTCCAGAATTTGCAGTAGTAATAAACCCGGCAAATCCTCTCGTCTTTTTTAATTCATTAAAATGCTGCTCCGGAGTTCCCTCCGCAATACCAACACGAATTTTTCCTTCAGGTGTGGTCTCGTCAAAATGAATAGGAAATCCGCCCAAACCACTAATGCCTACGATTGGTTCCTTTACTGCTCTTTTTCCTTCATCAAAAAAGGCAACGCCTGCATTAATCATGAGCTGCCTTAGCCTATCTGCTAAAGGCACACCTTCGATACTGGCCCATAAGCGCTCCGCATCGATATAATTTACTCCTTCAATTCTACGTACGAATTCGCTCATCCCATTCTCCTGTCTAATTCTGTTTCTGGTCCACCCTCAATACGCGCGTCCCCCCTATGCATCGTGGTAGAGGGGCTTATTGTTTCCGGCAATGCCACTTTTGCTTCTGGTAAAGGTCCAAAGATACGCTCAACGGTGCCCTTAATGTCGTTACTTTCCCGGGCATAGGCGGGTAAGTAAAATGGAGGAAATATTGGGTAAATTTGCTCAAAAATACGCTGATCATCGTGCGTAATTACCTGCGCTTTATGTACCACATCCACATCTTCTGCAAATTGTTTGCGTAACGCGGCGATATCCTCTGCTGAAAAATGCTCCTTAGAACGTAGGGTAGCCATCATCGCCTCACCTCGTTCATGCACGTCCGCTACGTCGCTATAACGCGCATAAAAGGCCGCCTGACCTATCATCCAACGGCGAAAAGCATTCGAAGTGCGCTCTACAGTCGATGTATTTTCTGGAGGCTGAGTAAGGCAAGGCAGTATATGCGATTGCATCACCTCATCGAACACGGCTCTTACTATTGCCGCATAGGATTCCATATCCGTTCCTTTATCTTCTACGCGCTTAGTAAGACCATCCATGGTGGTGAGTTTCGCGCGCATAAATAACTCCTCCCCTACTAGCGAATGCCAGCTACGGAACACTTCTGCTTGCTTGGCCATATTATCAAAATTAGCATCGGTCCAGCGATGATCACCCACAAAAAAGCGGCTATACGGGGCCATAAAGGTTTCCAATGCTTGTGCTGATTCTTCTCCAGGCTTTAACATGGCGCGAAACAAACTATCATCCGCCAGTAAGGTATAATTAATGCTTGCCCACAGCAGATTTGCCAGCTGTTCTTGTGTGGTACTTCCTGGAATGTCCAAAGCCTCATACAGGGGATGCACTAGGCGGCGCGTGTAATCATATTCTATGCCCGATTTCTTTAATCCATCTACAAACAACATATCGGCCATTATAAGAGTCATGGCTTCGCTCATCATGCGTGCGGAGTGATAGACTTTTTTATTCGCAGCACTGAAATTTCCTGTCGGAACTAAATCGGTAATATTGGCAACAAATTGGTGCATATAATCATGAAAACGATAGACGCCCTCATGGATTGGATCAGGTTTAGCGACATTCGTTACACCTGCATTAAGACCAGGTGCGTGATAGGTTTTTTCGCGGCGATTGATGGCGGCCCTAGCATGCACCCCATCATTTAGCATGTGCGCAATAAAGCGATCTAAGCCCCATTCACTGAGATGCCGATTACCTTGTATTAACGGATCTACGGCAACATCTTCAGCCACGGAATGTGCAAAATCTATTGTTTCTTCTTGCGTCTTGATGCCAAAATTAAGCTCTTTTCTTTGATCATAGAATAAGTGACGTTGAATAAAATCTGACATCACCAAGTGGCGTGCCGAGCATTTACCCCAACGCGGCTCTGATTCATGATAGGTAAGGCCAGTATTGGAATTTACAAATTTATCATCCCAGTTGAACACGCCTGTTTTCTGCGTCTCGCGGCGGCTTAGATCGAGATAACCATCAACACGTGCCTGGTAGTTTTCTGTTTGTAATTCACCTTTTTCATCCAAGTAATATACGACTAAATTAGATTGATTATAGACGGCTTCTTTATCTGTACTGCGAGTGCTCATTTCACCCGTCTCAGCATTATAAAGATCACTCCATTCATTCAGCACAAAACGCGGCTTTCCTTTTTGAGATTCTTTAGGCTGACTTGGATCAAAAAGCGTAGATTTTATTTGTGCTAATAAAGCATCCTGGTCGTCTTCCCAGGGCATTGTCGCCACACCCACGCCATATTGGCTGAATTGCTGCTTATACTCTCGTATTTTGCGCGGATTATCGGTAATAAACATAAAGCGGCGGGAAAGATCGAAAGGAATTTCATCCGGCGTGCCTATGTCTACCGCTCTATCTCCCAAAGCAAACTCCAACATTTTCTCATCGGAGAAAACCTTTACGTCGGGAGGTGTATACATACTTACATTTACATCCAGAGCCAAAGAACCTTCATCAACACCCTGCAGGCCGCGAATTGTATCGTGGATAGCATGATATACTTGCTGTTCCTTTTTAATAGCAGCCTCAGTTGCCGCATCACCCACTGCCGCAACCAATGCTGTTTCATAGCTGGCATCCCATGCTGCTAATTCGGGAAAACCTGCAAAATCAGTTTTAATTTTTGTTACGCCATCGGCAGGTTTTATGGCGAGTCTTCCTGCAGCATCTTTGCGGATGTGGTGTATGCCAATAAAACTTGTCATGATCATATCATCAGTAGGTGCAAAACTTTCAGCCACGTGATGAAGACGATCTTTTGAGAATGTTCCTAAATGAAGGCGAAGGTAATGAATTTGTTGATTAGCATAGCGGCCTTCCCTTTTCACATCGCCTACATAATCTAACGAGGCATTTTCACTAATGAGCGCCGGATCAAACGAAGCTTCTTCCATTAATTCGCGCAGCGCAGCACCCCGCACACGGTTATCAAGACGATCAATGACATTACTAGTAGCTAAGGTAGGAATGAGCCGTTTCGCCATCGAGGTGTCGATTTGCCCACCGATGAACTGGTAAGGACCAACCGCAAGCTTTTCTCCCTGCAAACATTTTCCTTCCCGGTCACGATAACGTGGGTCAGGTCGACCAAGTAATACATACGTATTCCCTTGTTCATCGCAAGCGGTAACAATGGTGGTCACCGCCTGCCGATATCCCTCAATAATCAACTGCTCCGCACTTGCCATAATCCCCTAATGCAGCACGGCATCCTGAAGGAGTTTGCGCACCATTTCCTTCGCGGTGGTTGCCAGCGATGCATCATGCGTTACCTGACCATAGACCGTGACGCCTTCGAGCTGAATCATGATTTGTGTTCCGATATCCTCGGGGTGGCGGTAGCCGGCTTTGCGGCATAGCCCGACAACAAACGCTTTCAGGTCGCTGAGAAAATCGGCGCAGGCCTGCTCGATGCCGCTGTGTTTTCCCTCATATTCGAGTTTGGCGTTGATGGCAAAGCAGCCCCAATAATCGCCCGATTCAATCGCCTGCTTTTTCAGGTCGAACAGGGCAAGCAGGGCTTCGGCGGGGTGGCCGGGATGCTGGGCCGCCGCCTTCTCAAGCGCCTGCAGGCTGAGTTGGTGATAATGCTGGATAGTGGCGACAATCAGCGCTTCTTTCGAGCGAAAATGCTTATACAGCGTGCGTTTCGAGATTCGAGAATCCTGAAGCAGGCGATCCATGCCGGTGGCATGGAAGCCGTGGCGATACAGAATCGGATAGGCCTGACGGATAATCTCGTCCTGTTTGCTCAGGGGGTGGTGCTGCATGGTTTTCATCGTCATTGGTTTGAGGGGCGCAAAACCGGAAACATCAAGACGGCTAGCATAACGGAATCGCTTGACATAGTAAATAGTTCAGTTTACCACGACTTTGGTAAACATATGAGTTTACATGCAGGGTTTTTGTCGCCTGAAGTTGCCGTGTGGTGAAAAACCGCAGGCAGCGTGGCGGCAGAGAGCAAAAAACTTAAAACATCATTATTTTACAAGGAGAATAACCATGAAACGCGTTGCATCTTTATTACTCGCGCTGGCGGCGCTACTGTCCGTATCATCGGGCACGGCGCTGGCGGCGGATACCACCAGCCAGGTGGCCGTTCAGGGGTATGATGTGGTATCCTACCAGCAGGACGGTGGCCCGAAACGCGGCAGCGGGCATCATGCCGCCGTTTACGAGGGCGCAACCTACCTTTTCAGCAGCACGGAAAATAAAGCTGCGTTCGAAGCCAATCCGGCCAAATACGCCCCCGCTTACGGTGGATATTGCGCCTATGGCGTGGTGATGGGGAAAAAATTTGCCGGGGATCCGCTGGTCTATAAAGTGGTGGATGGCAAGCTGTACCTCAACCTCGATCAGAAAATCACCGAAATGTGGCGCCAGGATATTCCCGGCAACATCCAGAAAGGCGATGCGCAGTGGAAAACCATCCGTAACACGGCCGCAAGCGCACTCTAGCCGATACTTTGCCGTTTATCTACCATGGGCGCGCCCGCAACGGCGCGCCCATTTTTTTGTTATCCCCCGATTTATGACATTCACGTGAAGATTGCGCTTTATTTCGGCGCTGCAGCATGACTCGCGGCGCGGGGTGGGGCAGGGTGATGCCATCGTGCTTTTAACCACGCGTCACCGTGCATTGTCAGCCGCGTAGTGGTGTGGTTGATTTCAGCAAAAATGCAGGGGCGCTACTTAAGGTACGCAGTGCTTTTACAGCATTGCGGGCATCGCCCGAAAATCCGGTGGTGACGGCGCGGATTGAAAACGAGATCAACGCCTATGCGCGTGAGCAAGGGTTGGCGGGGTTTGAAGCAGACGACCCCACACCTGCCGGACGGGTGCGCCGGGGTGGCGCTGCCACCACGCAGGGGCGGTAGTGGCTCGTGGCCTTAATCCTTTCTTAGGGTTTATGTGGTTAACTGATACCAAAGCAACTAAATATCATGACATTGTAAATAGGGGAAATTGGTGAGGGATGTGATACGCCCCTGCTCTGCGGTCATTTTATTCCAGGCGTGGTGGCAGGCATCCAAGATGTCATCGTAGGTATTCAGCAGAAGATGCGAGAGGAAGTTGTCTTTCAGATATTGCCATGGTTTTTCGGCGGGATTGAGTTCGGGTGAGCGCGGCGGGATTTTTATCAGTGTGATATTTTTGGGGAGTAGCAAGTCATCGCTGATATGCCATCCTGCGCCATCGACCAGCATTGCGGCGTGGATGTGTGGCGGGAGTTGCGTAGAGATTTCATCGAGATGCAACTGCATCATGTTGGTGTTCACCGTGGGCAGAATCAACCCGACAGCGACGTCACGCGCGGGGCAGAATGCACCGAAGATATAGGCGTTTTTGTAACGCGTGTCGATGGGCGCACGCAAGCGGATTCCCTTGCATCCCCAGCTGTGCGTGCGCGATCCTTTTTGTCCTATTCGGCTTTCGTCTTGGCACCATATCTCGATGGTTTTGTCTGGGTGCGCCGCTTGGATTTCGGCAATGATTTCGGGGAGTTTTTTTTGAACGCTTCGATGGCTTCGGCGTCATGTTTTGGATGCGTGGGACGCGCCGTGATGTACGACAATCCCAACGCATGACACAGTTTGCGCACGCCATAAAGGCTCGTATAGGTGACGCCGTATTCTTCGCTTAAGATCCGCTGTGTATCCACCGCCCGCCAACGCGTGTGACCATCGTTTTTAACATCAGGTTGCGCTTCAATACGCTGCTTGAATGTGGATATTTTCTCCGCAGGCAACACTCTCGGCCTGCCGCTGCGCGCTTCATCTTTTAAGCCGTCCACGCCGCTTTCGTTATACCACGACACCCAATGCCGAAGGTTCTCTCGTGTGACGCCGTAGCGCTCACAAACATCACTTCGTGAATCGCCACGCACCATATCACGAATCGCCAGAATCCGATGCGAATGCCGCACATTCTCTGACGTTTTGCTAAACGCCAGCAACTCTGCCGAACTATGAATATCCTGCCTAACTACATGTGTCATATCCCCTCCCATCGTTGGTAGGGATACTCATATCACACCGCTACATATATGTCATGTTATTTAGTTGCTTTGGTATGACCTTATGAACCTGATTTTTTTAGCATCACTCGCCCTTTTTGGAATCAGCCTGATCCGGCTGTCGGTCAGCGCATCGCGGCAACAGCGCCGCGTCTTTGTGCGCATAAACCGCTAATTCTCTTGTAGAAATCACTAAATCCTTGAGAACCCTGCCTGCTTATGGCAGGTTTGCCTCCTTATTGGGGAGGGTACTATCGCTGTTTACCTGCATACCGGGGATATCCCCGCATCGGTCACTTTTGAGGGCGACATTGCCGTTGATACTGAGGCCATGGGCTTAAACAACCTGCGCGACCGGCTTTGCCTCGTGCAATTGTCGGACGGTAAGGGCGACGAGCACCTCGTGCAGTTCCTGCCCGGACAATACCATGCCCCCAACCTTTGCAAGCTGTTGACCGACCCTACGCGGGTGAAGCTCTTCCATTTTGCCCGTTTCGATGTCGCGATCCTGCTGCATTACCTCGGGGTGGTGACGGCGCCGGTTTATTGCACCAAAATTGCCTCGCGGCTGACACGTACCTTCACGGAACGGCATGGGTTCAAGGATATTTGCCGCGAATTGCTTGGGCAGGACGTCTCGAAACAGCAGCAAAGCTCGGACTGGGGGCAGCCGCTGCTCACGCCCGAGCAGCAGGAATATGCGGCGAGCGATGTGCGCCATTTGCATGCGCTGCGTGCAAAACTCGATGTGATGCTGGCGCGCGAAGGTCGCAGCCAACTCGCGGCGGAGTGTTTCCGCTTCCTGCCGACCCGCGCCGCGCTCGACCTTGCGGGCTGGCCGGAAATCGACATTTTCGCGCATTAACGGCATGGGCGCTATGGCAAAAACATCCCTCTCTGCGTCTGTGCTCAGTTCCGCCCGTGCGGTCATCGCCCGCGAGATCGAGGGGTTGCAGGCAGTGGCGGATACGCTGGGCGAGCCTTTTGTGGCACTGGTCGCGCGTGTGGCGGAACTTAAGGGGCGGGTGATTGTCAGTGGCATGGGCAAAAGCGGCCATGTTGGCCGAAAGATCGCCGCCACCCTCGCTTCGACGGGAACGCCAGCTTATTTTGTTCATCCGTCGGAGGCCAGCCACGGTGATTTGGGAATGATTACCGCCGACGACCTTGTGCTCTGCCTCTCCAACTCAGGGGAAACGCACGAGCTACGCGATGTGATTTCCTACACGCGGCGTTTCGCCATTCCGCTGGTGGCGCTGGTGCGGCGGGAAGGGTCGCTGCTGGTCGAATCGGCGGATATTGCACTGGTGCTGCCCGAAGTGCCGGAAGCCTCGCCGATTGGGGTGCCTACGACCTCGACCACCATGATGCTGGCGGTCGGTGATGCGCTCGCCATTGCGCTGCTCGAACAGCGCGGTTTCTCGCGCGATGATTTTGGCGTCTATCACCCGGGCGGTAAGCTTGGTGCGCAATTTATCCGCGTGGCGGATGTGATGCATCAGGCCGGGGAATTGCCGCTGGTGGAGGAGGGCGCGCCGATGCCGCAGGTGCTTCTCACCATGACGGAAAAACGCTTCGGCTGCGCGGGCGTGGTCGATGCGCAGGGCAGCATGGTCGGCATCGTGACCGATGGCGATTTGCGCCGCCATATGGAGCCGTCGCTGATGGAGAAAACCGCCGCGCAGGTGATGACGCGCCAACCCGCCACCATCACCCCTGCGATGCTGGCGGCGGAAGCGCTGGGCATCATGAACGGCAAAGCCATCACCTGCCTGTTCGTGCTCGAAGGCGGCAAACCCGTGGGCATCCTGCATATTCATGATTGCCTGCGCGCCGGTGTGATGTAGCATGGGCAAACCCTCCGCAGGCAATCGTCCCGAAGGCCCGGTATCGTGGTGGGCGCTGGGCGAAGCCGACCAGCTTTTCGGGCGCATCCGCCGCTATACCCGCTTTGTGGTGTTCAGCAAATGGTCGTTGCTGTTCGTGGCGCTGGTGCTGACGGCCAGCCTGATTGCCTGGCCCTTGCTCAGCACCGAAAAAACCGGCCTGCGCGTCACCTTCGCGGGGACGGGCTCTCAGGGCGGGAAAGCGGCCAGCCCGGTGATGAATAACCCCGAATATCGCGGCATCGGCGCGAACGGCCAGCAATTCAAAATCAGCAGCAAAACCGCCACGCAGCAGACTTCATCGCTGGTGTTGCTGGAAGAGGTGGAGGCGCAGCTGATGAAGGAAAACGGGCAATGGAACCTGCTGACCGCCGAGCGGGCCGAGTATCAGCAGGACAAAAAACTGCTCGATTTGTTTGGCCATGTCACGCTCATCGACGCGCAGGGCAACAGTTTCACCACGGCGCATGCCACGGTGGAAATCAATGGGCTGCATATCTACGGAAACGAGGAAATCAGCGGTATTGGCGCCAGCGGCAACATCCTTGCCAGCGGCTTTGAAATCGTGGATAATGGCAGCCACATTATCTTTACGCGCGGCGACGCGCCGGTGCAGGTACAATTTAAACGAGAGTCACGCTAGGAATGAACAGGTTTTTGCTGCGGTGGGTGATGGCGAATGCGGCGGTGGCGCTGGCGTTTGCATCGCCGGTATGGGCACAACAGGCCGCCGCTTCTGGCCTGCAGAAAGATAAGCCCATCGAGATTTCCTCAGACAAGCTCGACGTTTTTCAGAACGAGCATAAGGCGGTTTTCACCGGCAATGTCATCGCCATTCAGGGCACCACCAACATGCGTTCCACACAAATGACCGTGTTCTACCGCGACGAAGGCAAGGCCGCTTCACCCGCCCCGGCGGAAACGACGGCCGCCGCCAGCCCTACCGCCGGGCAGGGGATTTACCGCATCGAGGCGGATGGCAACGTGGTTTTCACCACCCCGACCGAAACGGCGATTGGCGAAAAGGCGGTTTATAACGTCGATACCGACACGATCGACCTGACGGGCAGCAATGTCACCCTGACGCGCGGCCAGAATATCCTCAAAGGCACGAAGCTGAATTACAACATGGCCTCCGGGCGCAGCATCCTCACCGGCGGCGCGGGCGGCGCTTCGGATGTGACGCAGACCGGCGGCAAACCCGCGCGCGTCCATGGGTTGTTCGTTCCCAAATCGCAACCCAAACCGGCAGGGGCCCCATGAGCAACGACAATGAATCCGGATTTGGCAGCGACTGGTTACTGAAGCCCGGGGGCGCACAAACGCCGGTCGAAGCCACGGCGGATGATGAAGTGCCGCGCGGCCATTCGATTGAGCAATCGGTGGTGGTAACGCTGGCGCAGCCTGACCCCATCTCCAAAAAGCCGGTGTTGGTGGCCAAGCAATCCGGGCTATCGGTGCGCAACCTCGGGAAGCGTTATTCCAAGCGGCCTGTGGTGCGCAATGTTTCGCTCGATTTGCAGCGCGGCGAGGCGGTTGGCCTGCTCGGGCCGAACGGCGCGGGGAAAACCACCTGCTTCTACATGATTACCGGCCTTGTCGCCCCTGATTACGGCACCATCACCCTCGATGGGACGGACATCACCACCCTGCCGATGTATCGCCGTGCGCGGCTCGGAATTGGCTACCTGCCGCAGGAAGCCAGCATTTTCCGGGGGCTGACGGTAGAACAGAACATCATGGCGGTGCTTGAAGTGGCCGAGCCCGACCCGCAGACGCGCCGCGCCATGCTCGATGCGTTGCTGGCCGAATTTTCCATCACCCATCTGCGCAATTCACCGGCGATTGCGCTCTCGGGCGGGGAACGCCGCCGGGCGGAGATTGCCCGCGCGCTGGCGGGACGGCCTGCCTTTATCCTGCTCGACGAACCGCTGGCGGGGATCGACCCCATTGCCATCGCCGAGGTGCGTGATCTGGTCAAGCACCTGAAGGACCGTGGCATCGGCGTGCTGATTACCGACCATAACGTGCGTGAAACGCTGGATGTTATCGACCGTGCCTACATTATTCATGATGGAACGGTGCTGATGGAAGGCGTGCCGAACGACATCGTCAATAACGACGAGGTGCGCCGTGTCTATCTGGGCGAGAAATTCTCGCTTTAGCCTGTTATCCCACTGAAAATAAATTCTTCTGCGGATAGGTGTGATTCGTGGGTTGAGTGGGCGTGATTTTTTTGGTATAACTCTTGCATGGACTAAGGGGTGCCCCATGGTTGGAATGAAGCAGGAGTTCAGGCAATCGCAGAACCTGGTGATGACGCAGGCGCTGCAGCAATCCATCAAGCTGTTGCAGCTTTCGGCGGTCGAGCTTCAGGAATATATCGACGAGGAGCTGGAAAAAAACCCGCTGTTAAGCCGCGACGAAGCCGAGAGTGACGCCGAACATCCGGGCGAACCGGCGGCAGATGAGCCGACGGTCGATGCCGCCTCCGCTTCCGTCGAGGGTGAGGATGAACCGCGCGGTGAAACCTCGGAAATCGAGGTTTCGGATTCGGATTATTCAGTCAACGAATCGCTGGTCGACGAATCGTACGGCGATGAATGGTCGGAAGGTGAGGCCAGCCGCCTCTCGGCGGGCGCACAAAGCGGCGGCAGCCATTACGACGAGGACGGCGAGGGCTTAAGCATCGAATCGGCCAGTGCCCGCGAGCAGACGTTGCGCGAGCATCTGCTGGAGCAGATTCGCCTCGATATTGCCGACTCGGCCCAATTGCTAATTGCCGAAAAACTGACCGATATGCTCGATGAGGCGGGGTATCTGCGCGAAGATACGGCGACGCTGGCGGCCAGCCTTGGCGCGACGGCGGCGGAAATTGAGGCGGTCATCGCGCGGGTGCAGCAGATGGACCCGGCGGGGGTTTTTGCCCGCTCGCTGAGCGAATGCCTGCGCCTGCAACTGGCCGATATGAACCGCCTCGACCCGTGTATGGAAACATTCCTCGACAATATCGAGATGATGGCGAGCGGCGATTTGCAGGGCCTGCGCAAGAAATGCCATGCCGACACCGAGGATTTTGCGCAGATGATTGCCGATATCCGCCGCTGTAACCCGAAGCCGGGCATCGGCTTCGCGGCGGAAGAGGTGCAGGCGGTCATTCCCGACGTGATTGTTCGCCGCGCCAAGGGCGGCGGCTGGCACCTCGAACTGAACCCGGAGGCAATGCCGCGCGTGCTGGTGAACCGCCATTATGCAGCGGATGTCGGCGCGCGGGCGGGGGATAAGGAAGCAAAGAAATTCGTCAGTGAGCAGATGGCCAATGCCAACTGGCTGATTAAGGCCCTCGATCAGCGGGCTAACACGATTCTGAAAGTGGCGACGGAGATTGTCAAACAGCAGGATAAGTTCCTGCAACACGGCATCCGTTTTCTGCGGCCTTTGGTGCTGAAGGATATTGCGGCGGCCATCGGTATGCATGAATCGACCGTCAGCCGTGTGACCACCGCCAAGTTCATGGCGACGCCGCGCGGCACACTGGAACTGAAATTTTTCTTCACCTCCTCGATCCATGCGGGCAGCGGGCAGAACGATTTTTCGAGTAAAACCGTGCAGTATTACATCCGGGAGCTGGTGGCGGCGGAGGAGGTAAGGGACATTCTCTCCGACGACGCCATCGTCAAACGCCTCAAGGATCGCAACATCGATGTGGCGCGCCGCACGGTGACCAAATACCGTGAGGAAATGAACATTCCATCGAGCGTAGTGCGGCGGCGACAGAAGCTTCAGGCCGGGTGAGGGGTGAGGGCTGCGTGCCTGTGACGGATGCGGCACGCCGCGCGGGAATGATGCGGGCGATAGGCCCCTCCCGCGAGCGGCGGCTTTCTTTCTTTCCGGCTTCGGGTTAGACAGGGGTGAAAGCAACACACAGCGTCAACAGGATAGTTATGTCGGATGATTTGGCCCTGCGCATGGCGCAGCTTGAGCGTCAGGTGGCGCAGTTATCGCTGGCGCTGGGGCAGGCGGCCAACCCGCCGCCGCTGGAGCCGATACTCTCGATGGAAGCCGCGCTGGCCGACGCGGTGCTGGCGCTCGCCCCTCTCAAGTCGCTGCTCGACGATGATTCGGTCAACGACATCCTGATTAACGGGCCGCAGAATGTTTTTGTCGAACGCGCGGGCAAGCTCGAAAAAACCGGGCTGAGATTCTCCGATGACGCGCAGGTGTTCTCCATCGCCGAGGCGATTGCCGGGCATATCGGCCGCAATGTCAGCGCCCGCCAGCCGTTGCTCGATGCCCGTTTGCCCGACGGCAGCCGCGTCAACGTCATCGTGCGCCCACTCGCGGTCGATGGAACGGCGATTTCCATCCGCAAATTCTCCAAGCGCAACATCACGCTCGACGATATGGCGGCGGGCGGCAATCTCTCCCCGGCGCTGGCCGAAGTCCTGAAAGTGGTGACGCGCTGCCGCCTCAATGTCCTGATTTCGGGGGGGACGGGATCGGGGAAAACCACGCTGCTTAACGCGATGTCGGAGTATATCGACCCGAACGAGCGGATTGTTACCATCGAGGATGCGGCGGAATTGCGCCTGCAGCAGCCGCATGTGGTGCGTCTTGAAACGAGGCCTGTGCGCGCCGACCGCCACGAGGACGAGGTCAGCATCCGCGATTTGATGAAAAACGCCCTGCGGATGCGCCCCGACCGCATCCTGATTGGCGAGGTGCGCGGCGCCGAAGCCTTCGACATGATGCAGGCGATGAACACCGGCCACGAAGGCTCGCTGACCACGGTTCACGCCAACCACCCGCGCGATGCGCTGGCGCGGCTTGAGAACATGATGACCATGGCCAATCTCGGCCTGCCCAACCATGCCATCCGCGCGCAGATTGCCTCGGCCATTCACCTGATTGTGCAGACCAGCCGGATGCGCGACGGCAAACGCCGCGTGACCTTCGTATCCGAGGTGGTGGGGATGGAGTCGGACGTGATTACCATGCAGGATTTATTCACCTACCAGACTAAAGGCGAGCAGCCCGACGGGCAGCTTATCGGCGAGTTCAAATGGTCGGGCATTATGCCGCGCTTCCTGCGCCGCGTCGCCTATTACGGCGAGGGCGACCGCATTTCGGCGGCGCTTGGGGTGAAATTGCCGAAACTGTAGCTATTGCGCGAAACGCAGCGTAATCCACTGGAATTATTCCGCCGCTGCGCCTATATTGGAATGGCCACTTCGCTGGCCACATTCTATGCGGTTATTCCATCAACAACTTCCCAACCAAAGAGGAATCTATGCAACTTCACATCTCGGGCCGACATGTCGATCTAGGTTCGGCATTTCAGGAGCATGTCGAAAAACGCCTGAGCGGCGGCCTGAACAAATATCTCGATCGGATCGTCAGCCTCGATGTGGTGGTATCGAAAGAGGCGCACCATCAGTTCCGGGTCGATATTCATGGCAACACCGGCACCCATTCGGGCGTGCTGCTGAAAAGTCAGGGCGGCGCGAGTGAAATTTATGCCGCGTTCGACGATGCGGCCACCAAGGCGGAAAAACAACTGCGTCGCTATAAGCGCCGCCTTAAAAGCCACCATGTCAGCGAGAAAGAAGTGCGCGCCCATAGCGCCCGCAAATATGTGCTGCAAACCGAGGCGCATGACGACGAGCTGGACGAAAAAGGCGCACCCGCCGTTATCGCTGAAAAATCGACGAATATCGAGCGGCTGAGTGTCAGCGATGCGGTGATGCGAATGGATCTGGCGAACTTGCCGGCGCTGATGTTCTTTAATGTCGGCACTGGCCGCATCAACGTGGTTTATCGGCGGCTCGACGGCAACATCTCCTGGGTCGATCCCGAAGACGTGGCGGCGTAATCCGGGTGGGGGGAATGCAGGATATTATTCCGCCGGATGGCGTTTTATTGCACCTCAAGGCCGAGACGCTCGACGCCGCGATGGCGCAGATTAGCGCGATGGTGGCCGAAATAACCGGGCTGCGGGCGCCAGCAATTCATCAAGCGCTGATGGCGCGCATCCATCTTGGGGTGGGGCTTGGACAAGGGGCGGCGTTGCCACATGTCCGTCTTGCCGGGCTGCGGCGCACGCTGGCGTTTTTCGCGCGGCCCGTGGTGCCGATTCTGCATAGCGACGGCAGCGAAATCCGCCTGCTGTTTGTGCTGTTCGCCCCTGAGGATGCCGATGCCGCTCACCTCAAACTGCTGGCGCAGGTAGCGGGCGTGCTGCGTAACGAGCAGTCGCGCGCACGGTTGCTGCAGGGTGGGCGCGAGGATATTTACGACCTGCTGACGGCAGCGTGATGCGCACCGCCCCTCCCGTGCATGCCAGTGCCTTTGTTTACAGCGGCATTGGCTGCCTGCTGACGGGAGAGCCGGGCATCGGCAAATCGCGCGTGCTGGCCGAAGCGCTGCTGCATGGCGCGCAGATGATTGCCGACGACCGGGTGCTGCTGCATGCGAAGCAGGGGGTGCTGATTGCCCATGCGCCGCCGCAATTATCAGGGGTGCTGGAGCTGCACGGCATGGGGCTGATAAGCCACCCGGTCTGCCCGATTCACCCCATCCATCTGTGGGTTACACTCGATGCCGCTGCCACGGAGCGCCTGCCCGAGCCTGAAATCCGCGCGCATGACGGGGTATCGGTGCCCTTGTTGCGCCTGCCTGCGCCGCCGGTGCTTTCGGTGCCATCGTTGCTGCTCTACCTTCGGGCGATGCACGAAAACCGCACTCTGCCCACAGATTGGCATCCGTTGGGATGATTCGCATCAAACCGTTGCAATTGCTTTCATGCTGGCCTAATGCAGGCGGATGATTGGAATTATCATCGTCACCCACGGCGCGCTCGGGAATGAACTCATTGCCGTTGCGGAACATGTCGTCGGGCGTCAGCAGGCACTTACCGCGATTGCTATCGGGCCGGAAGACGACATCGAGCGTCGCCGCAACGAAATCATTGCCAAGGTCAATGAACTGGATACGGGGGCGGGCGTCGCCCTGCTGACCGATATGTTCGGCGGCACCCCGTCGAACCTTGCCATTTCCGTCATGAAGCCCGAAAAGGTCGAGGTGGTGGCCGGGGTGAATGTGCCGATGCTGATTAAGCTCATCAGCGTGCGCAACACGATGACGCTGCTCAACGCGGTGATGACCGCGCAGGAGGCCGGGCGCAAATACATCAACGTGGCCAGCAATCTCCTCAAAAAAGCGAGCTAGCGGTGGCCAGCGCAGCGGCGAGGATTTGCAACAAAAAAGGATTGCATGCACGGGCGGCGGCGAAGCTGGTGAAGCTGGCTTCGGGCTTCGATGCGCAGGTGGAGGTGGTGCGGCTGCCGCGTGGCGGCGAGAGCGAGGAAGCCCGCGCCAGGGCGACGTCCATCCTCAGCCTGCTGATGCTGGCGGCGGAAAAGGGCGTGGATATTGAGCTGCACGCCAAAGGTGCGCAGGCGCAAGAAGCGCTCGACGCGATTGTGGCGCTGGTCGGCCGCAAGTTCGACGAGGACGAATAGCCGCCGGGGGCTGTGGATAGATGTATCCACTTTAGAATTAAATGCGCGTAAAAGTTACTGGAGGCTGTGGCGCGAAAAGCTGCCATCTGCAGAAAAGTCAAGTTGCAGCGCAAAAATATTTAATTCCGCTTGACATGCATTTCAATTGCCTTATGCAGGCAGGTTTGCTTTTATCAGGGTGTCGCAAGCGACGCGGTTGAATACCAGCCGTTCGGGCTGGCCGTTCTCACTCACCGGTTTGCATCCCCATGCGGGCTGCCGGCCGGTTCTGGATAAAGGTAGGTACGCATGTCACTTCACGCCCATTACGTCACGATTCAGGAAAAACACGGCAAACTCAAAGCACGCATCGCGGAGGAGCTGGTGCGTCCGTCGCCGGATCTCGCCCTGATTCAGGTGCTGAAAAAGCAGAAGCTATTACTGAAAGAGGAATTGGAACGCCTTCGCCTCGCCGAGTCGCGGGTGGATGCCGCCTGATTCCACAAAATCCCTGAGCGCATGGCGCATCAGGTGAGTAGGCTGCGTCACTTAGCTGACGCAACTTCGAGCGGGGGGCATACATGTTCCCCAGTGCGGAAGCCCCGAGAACCAAGGTTCACGGGGCTTCTTTTTTGTGCTTTGGAGTGTGTTCGTGCCGCTAGAGCGGGCTAAAAAAACCTACGCGGCTTCTTCGGCGTCGCCGTCGTAGCCTTCATCCATGCCCAGGGCGCGTTTGTAGAGGTCGAGCATGTATTCGGCTTCGGTGCGCTCGTTGGCTTTCATTTTGCGCAGTTTCATCACCTGACGCATGGCTTTGACGTCAAACCCGTTGGATTTGGCTTCGGCAAACACGTCGCGGATGTCGCTCGCGATGCCCGCCTTGTCCTCTTCGAGGCGTTCGATGCGCTCGATATAGCTTTTAAGTTTGGGGGTTTCGACCCCGCCGGTGGTGATTTTCTGCTTTTGCATGGCTCGCCTTTTCTGGTTATCTACTGCTTGGTTGAAGGGGCGGGATTCAGGCCCGGATGCCCTCATATCCTGAGTATCTGACAAGTGCTGCGGCCTCAACTTCCCCCTTGCCATTATCCACAAGGGCGTGCTAGCATGCGCGACCATATTTTATAGCTCGGAAGGGGGTATTGTCTCGTGGTTGAAGTTCTTGTTCGTGATAACAATGTGGATCAGGCTTTGCGCGTGCTCAAGAAAAAGATGCAGCGTGAGGGGATCTACCGCGAAATGAAAATGCGCAAGCATTACGAGAAACCGTCCGAAAAACGTGTACGTGAGGCAGCGGAAGCTGTGCGTCGTGCGCGTAAACTGGCACGCAAAAAATCGGATTTCGAATAGCCGTTAAGGGCGGCGGGTCGGTCGGCGTTGCGGACTGACCTGTGGGCCGATGGCCCAGTGCCGCCGATTCGCATTCGATATTTTATCATGAGAAACCCCGCCCGCAACGGCGGGGTTTTTTATTGGCGAAGATGCAGGCGGCCGATAGCCGCAGAACGCCGTCACGGCGAGCGATGCTTACCGCAGCACCGCGCCGACCTTCATCGCGCTGGTGATAATAGCCTTCGCCACGCCCTCAATTTCCACATCCGTCAGCGTGCGGTCATCAGCCTGCAAGGTGACGGTGAGGGCGATGGATTTTTTCCCCGACGCGACGCCCTTACCTGCATAAACATCGAAAATGGTGGCCGCGCGCAGCAGCGTTTTTTCGGCGCCGTTGACGGCTTTCAGCAGGTCGGCGGCGGCGAGTGAATCCTCCACCACGAAGGCGAAATCGCGGCGAACGGCCTGAAAATCCGAGCTGGCGAGCGCTTTGCGTTTGCCCGGCTTCGCGGCGGGCAGCGCATCGAGATGCAGCTCGAACGCCAGCACCGGAAAATCGACGCCGAGCGCGGCGAGGGTGGCCGGGTGCAGTTCACCAAAGCTGGCGAGCGTGGTTTTGGGGCCAAGCGTCAGTGCGCCGCTGCGCCCGGGGTGATACCATGCGGGGGCACGGCGGCTGATTTGCGCTTTGGCGGCATCGAAGCCTGCGGCGTCGAGCGCGGCAAGCACATCCGCCTTCACGTCGAACAGATCCGCCGGTGGGCTGCCTGCCCAATGGTTGCCGTGGCGCAGCCCCGCGCGCACCCCGGCGGCGACGGTGCGCTGGCCCGTGGGGGTCGTATCGACGAAAGTGGCGCCGACCTCGAATAACGCTGCATCCATCAAACCACGCGCGGCGTTGCTTCGTACCGCATCCAGCAGGTGCGGCAACAGGTTCCCCCGCATCACCGAAAGTTCGGCGCTGATGGGGTTGAGCAGGTGCAGCGCCTCGCTCTGGCCGCCAAACAGGGCCGCCTGCGCAGGCGCGTAGAAGCCCCAGCTATAGGTTTCGTGCAGGCCGCGTGTGGCGAGCGTGCGGCGCATCCGGCTCACGCGCGCCTGTGCGCTGTCGAGCGCCGGGCGGCTGATATGCGCGGGTTTGGGCAGGCTGGCGAGCGGAATGGCGTCGTAACCGATGATGCGCAGGATTTCTTCCGCAAGGTCGGCGGGCTGGCTGACATCATGCCGCCAGCTCGGGGCGTGGACATGCACCCCATGATCGCGGAAACCAAGGCTTGCAAGGATTTCGCGCTGGCGGCTTTCCGGTACATCCACCCCGCCAAGGGCGTTGATGGCAGCGGTGTCAAAGGCGATTTCCGGCATTTTGTATTTCAGTTCGCCTACCAGCGCGCGTTCGCTGGCCACGCCGCGGCACAGTTCGAGGATGAGGTCGGTCGCCCGTGCATCTGCGATTTCGGCAAAGCCGCGATCCACGCCGCGCTCAAAACGGCTCCGCGCATCCGAATCAATTTGCAGGGCGCGGCCAGTGGCGGCGATGCGCCCGGGGTTAAAGAGCGCCACTTCGAGCAGCACATCGGTGGTGGTATCGCTGACCCCTGTGCGGCTACCGCCCATGATGCCGCCGATGCCGATGACCCCCGCCTCATCCGCAATTACGCAGTCGCGCGGGGAGAGGGTGTAGGTTTTGTCGTTGAGCGCAGCGAACGATTCGTCCTCGTCCGCGCGCCGCACGGTGATGGCGCCGCGCAGCTTCGCCATGTCGTACACATGCAGCGGGCGGCCAAAGGCGAGCGAGAAATAATTGGTGATATCGACCAGCGCCGAGATCGGGCGCATCCCCGCCGCAGTGAGCGTGCGTTGCAGCCATTCGGGCGACGCGCCATTCCTTACGCCCGTAATCACGCGGCCGATAAAGGCGCTGCAGCCGTCCGTATCGGTGATGGTGATGCTGATAGGGCAGGTGCCGCTTGCGTTTATTTCAGGCACACAGAGCGGTTTCAGGCTGCCAAGGCCCGCCGCTGCGAGATCGCGCGCAATGCCGTAAACGCCCATGCAATCGCCGCGGTTGGCGGTGACGTTGATGTCGAGCACCGGGTCGCCCAGCCCCAGCACTTCGACGATGCTGGTGCCAATAGCCGCATCGAGCGGCAGCTCGATAATCCCTGCATGGTCTTCACCCAACCCCAGCTCACGTGCCGAGCACATCATGCCCTGGCTTTCAATGCCGCGCACTTTGGCCGCTTTAATTTCCATGCCATTGGTGGGGATGATGCTGCCGATATTCGCCAGCGCCACCTTGATGCCTGCCCGCGCATTCGGCGCGCCGCAGACAATCTGCAGCTCGCCCCGCGCCGCTTTCACCCGGCATACTTGCAATTTGTCGGCCTGCGGGTGTTTTTCGGCATGGATAATTTCGGCGACGACAAACGGTTTGAGCGCCGCAGACGGGTCTTCGATGCCATCCACCTCAAGGCCAATCGCGGTGAGGGTAGCGCCAATAGTTTCGAGCGATGCCTCGGTGATGAGGAAGCGTTTGAGAAGGGAGAGGGGGAATTTCATGCCTGATGCTCGTTGCTCTTTCGACGTTGAATTTCTTCGAGTTCACTAAGCGAAACCTCGATAATTTTTCCATCCCGCGATACAACCAGCGGCACCTTATTGCGCAACGCTTCGGCAATTGCCGTTGCTGCACCGGCGGCGATACCTTCGCTAATTCGCGCAATCATTTGCGCATCGACTGCTGGGGGGGTATTTCTACTCATGGGCCTATCCCGTTATTTTTTTCCAGATTGCTTCATCATACACATCGAGTGGGTGCTGGGGATTTTTTTGTGCGATTATTTTTTTCTCAATCAGGTTGTTGGAGTTGTCGTAAATGACAGCACAATCAGCAAACGGCATAAGGTAGTTTGAAAAATCATGCAATCCGCGTTGATAACGACGCCGGATTGTCGTTGGGGGAATAAAATGTCCACCATTTTTGACGCGGTGCTCGACCCGCTCAATAGCTAGTTCCGGGCTAGATAACCACAAAAACACAAGCGTAATATGGTAGCCTTGCGCTTTGCAAGCGCTTAATGTTTTGCTGTGATGGGCGCCCGCACAGGTGGTTTCAAAAGCAAAGCTTTTTCCCTGATGAGTGAGCTGCGCGATTCGTGCCAGCATAAGGCGTGCGGCAGCAACGGATTGTGATTCAGGTTGTAACGGGTTTAGGCCGCGTGCGATTTCGTCAGCATTCACGAATTCGCAAATTTTCAGCTTTGGCAAAAATTCAAAAGCGGCAGTGGTTTTACCTGCGCCGTTTGGGCCGCCGATAAGCAGCACCTCTTTCATGCCGCGACCCCTTTGACCAGCGAGGGAATATCGAGCGCATGAAAGCCGTAATGCTTTGCCCAACGCAAATCACCGGCGAACATGGTGCGTAAATCGGGGATGTTGTATTTCAACATGGCGAGGCGCTCAATGCCGCAGCCAAAGGCGAAACCCTGCCATTCGGCAGGGTCAAGGCCGCAGTTGTGCAACACATTCGGATGCACCATGCCGCAGCCAGCGACTTCGAGCCAGTCGCTTCCCTCGCCGATAACCAATGCATCGCGCCCGCGCTTGCAGCCAATATCCACCTCTGCACTGGGTTCGGTGAAAGGGAAAAAGCTGGCGCGAAAACGCATCGGTAATTTTTCAAGGCCAAAAAAGGCGGCGAGCGCATCATGCAGCAGGCCCTTAAGATGCCCCATATGCACGCTTTTTTCGATGACCAGCCCCTCAATCTGATGGAACATCGGGGTGTGCGTCATGTCCGAATCCGAGCGGTAGGTCGTGCCCGGCGCGATGATGCGAATCGGCGGTTTCTCGCGCAGCATCGTGCGCACCTGCACCGGGCTGGTATGGGTACGCAGGACAGGGAACGGATCTTTGCCGTTGCCGCGCAAATAAAACGTGTCGTGCATCTGCCGCGCCGGGTGCGATTCGGGGATGTTCAGCGCGCTGAAATTATGGAAATCATCCTCGATTTCCGGCCCTTCCGCGACCGTAAAGCCAAAATCAGCAAAAATGGCGATCAGCTCTTCCGTCACCTGCGTGATGGGGTGGATGGAGCCATGCGGCGCCGGAGTGGCAGGCAGGGTGATGTCGGCAACTTCGCGAGCCAGCCGGGCGTCGAGCTCGGCGGCTTCGAGGGTGGCTTTGCGCGCTTCAATCGCCTCGGTGAGGGTGGTGGTGGCGGCGGTGCGGTCGGCGCCGATGATTTTTTTCTGCTCGGGCGCCGCGTCGCGGATACTCTGAAAATAGGGATGCGCGGCCAGCGAGCCGCTTTTGCCGAGATACGCCACGCGCACTTCCTGCAGGGCGGCGGCGGAAGCGGCAGCGGCAATATCATTGAGGCCTTGGGTAACCAAGGTTTGGATGTCGGGATGGGTGATTGAATTCTGTGTCATAGCCTAAGTACTAGCAAGTGGTGGCGGTTTAGTTAGCCCGTCATCCCGGTTTGCGCAAGCAATACCGGGATTTCCAGAAACGCGCCATGTAGTGAAACCTTTCAGGCCGCTTCGGGGGATGCCGGGACACGCCCGGGATGGCACCACTATCTTGGTCGGGTTTGGTGACGGACTTTCTCAATGCTATGGGGCTTAAGCTTGATGCGAACGCAGCGGCTTTCCAAGGTTAGCTCCATATAAAAAAGGGTCGGTATCGCTACCGACCCTTTTATATTATTGTCGGTACGGCTACGCTTTCAGCGCGGCTTGTGCTTTGCCCGCCAGCTCTTTGAACAAAGCGGCATCCTGCACCGCGATGTCGGCAAGCGCCTTGCGGTCGAGCACGACGCCGGCCTTGGTCAGGCCATGCATGAACTCGCTGTAGACGAGGCCGTGCTCACGCGCGGCGGCGTTGATGCGCTGAATCCAGAGCGCGCGGAAGGTGCGCTTTTTGTTGCGGCGGTCGCGGTAGGCATATTGCAGCCCGTGCTCGACGCGCTCAATCGCCACGCGGTAGCAGCTCGATGCGCGGCCACGATAGCCTTTCGCCAGTTTCAGGATTTTGTGGTGACGGGCGCGTTTGGTAACGCTGCGTTTAACATGTGCCATGGGGGTGCTCCTTAACCGTTGGGGAGGAAGTATTTACGGATAACCGTCGCATCCGACTCGTTGAGAATCGTGGTGCCGCGTGCATCGCGAATCATGCGTTGCGAACGCTTGCGCATCCCGTGGCGTTTACCCGACTGGCCGACTTTCACCTTGCCTGTCGCGGTTAAGCTGAAGCGTTTTTTTGCTCCGCTTTTGGTCTTCATCTTTGGCATATTTATCTCCTGAAGTTGAGGGCCGACGGTGCGCCGCCAGCCGCTGATGAACGGGTGCCGTGGCAATGCCATACCGCCAGGCTCCCAACAAACCCGGTCGCCCGGGGACGCGCTTTATAGTGAAACCTAAAAGGGATTGCAAGCACTTGTTCTCTCTGGTTTGTGCTATTTTTGCCTCTTGAAGCGGCGGTGGGGGTATCTTATATAAATCCCAGTTTCGGTTGTGCTGCGCGGCGCGTGCCTGTATAATGGCAACGGGTTGTGAGAATCAATCGCAACGCAAACCATTGAGGGAGAATACAATGAACGTATGGGATCGCCAGCAAACGGTGGCTTCGGGCCAATCGACGGCGATAGATCAGGGCCTGCGCAGCTATATGCTCAAGGTCTATAACTACATGGCATCGGGTGTCCTGCTGACGGCGATTATCGCCTATTTCGCCGGCACGTCGGATGCGTTTATCGGCATGATGCTGCAACAGGGCGCGGATGGCCGTGTGGGGATGTCGGGCTTCGGCTACCTCATCACCTTTGCACCGCTGGCCATGGTATTCTTCATGATGTTCCGCCTGAACAGCATGAGCACACAGGCGCTGACCGCTACTTTCTGGGGCTATGCGGCGCTGATGGGCCTGAGCCTGTTTTCCATCTTCATGATTTACACGCAGGCCAGCATCCTGAAAGTGCTGTTCGTGACGGCGGGAACCTTCGGCCTGCTCAGCATGGTGGGCTATACCACCAAGCGCGACCTTACCAGCATGGGGACGTTCCTGATGGTGGGGATATGGGCGGTGCTCATCACCTCGCTGGTCAATGTGTTCCTGCTGAAATCGACCCTGTTCGACCTGGCGCTGTCGTGCGTCGGGGTGCTGCTGGCACTGGGCTTTACGGCCTATGACACGCAGAAAATCAAGGAAATCTACTACGCCGTGGGCCGCAATGCCGACGCGCTGCAGCGGGCCTCCATCATGGGCGCGCTCAAGCTTTATATGGATTTCCTCTACCTCTTCATCAACCTGATGCGCCTGCTGGGCGACCGCCGTTAATCGGCAGGAGGAAGTAACTCTACCGGAAGGGCGGTTCGCAAGGGCCGCCCTTTTTCGTTGCGCGGTACAGATGGAGGTCTACGCTCGTTGCCAACCCAACAAAGGGAGTATCCCCTCCCGTCTGTGGAAGGGATTAGGGGAGGGAAGCGGGAATTGCCGGCCACTTCACCATCCATTGTCATGCCAGCTTTCAGCCTTTTAGAAAGGGGAGGGGGCGAAAAAACCTCTGCGCGTATGCAAAAGCATCCGTAAAATCCCGGGGATGAACAGGATACTCTGCTTGCCAGATTTCCAAATATATGCTTAAATCGGCGGATAAAGAGAGATGTGGAAACAATCCATCCACATCCGGTGTGTGAGCTAGATAAATATTCTTCTCATCCTTCGCGCTGAAGGCACCGCTCTGTTTATGAATACGCTGCACACAGCCCTCAATTTCAATTTCGCCGCAGGTGAATCCGTGCGCATTGCGCAGGCGGATCGCGGCGCGCAGGAGGCGCTTGCCCGGCAATTGTCGCAAGGCGGGGCAGCAGCGCCGTTTGTGGTGGGCAGCACGGTCACAGCGCGCTACCGCTATAAAGTGGCGGAAGATGGCTCGCTTCTGCCGCTGCAAACCCAAATTACGACCGAGCTTCCCGAGGCTACGCCGCGCCGCACCGGGCGACGGCCGGAGCAACCGGCGGCGGAAGGGGGCTTTGCCCGCCATCACGGCCTTGCCGACCTTGCGCGCCCGCAGGTCAGCCTCTCGCCGGCGGAGGAGCTGGCGGTATTCGCTGCAAATGAAAATGCCACCCGTAGCTTCCGGCAGGCGCGCTCAGGGGAACAGCAGGCACCGCTTCCGGGTGTTATCGCATCGCCCAACCGAAAATTCCTGACGCCGGCGTCGGATGAAAATGGCCGCCCTGTCGAAATCGAGTTGCTGACCCCGCATGCGGCGACGGAGGCGGGGGCTGCGGCGGATAGCGCGTCGCGGCACCGCGTGCAATATGCCGTCGCCGCCCTCTATGCGCGCAACAACGACGTGGTCTATAACGTCACTCCCATTTCGCAACTTGCTGCCTGATTCTCAGTTCGCGATTGATTCGCCCGCCGGCTAGGCTACAACCATAGCCTGGTAAAGAGGGCGGTGACGATGAACTGGATTGGTATGGCGACGCTGTATAAGCGCGAAACCTGGCGTTTTCTCAAGGTCTGGAACCAGACCCTCGTCGCGCCGATGATGACCACCAGTATTTTTCTCGCGATTTTTGCGCTGGCGATGGGCGGCAATGCGCGCATGGTACACGGTATTCACTTTATTGATTTCATCGCGCCCGGCCTCATCATGATGGCGATGGTGCAGAACGCGTTTGCCAATAGCTCCTCCTCGTTCATGATTGCCAAGCTGCAAGGGGTGATTATCGACTGGCTGACGCCGCCGCTTTCGCCGTTCGAGCTGACCATGGGCTTCATGCTTGGTGGTATCACCCGTGGGCTGATGGTAGGCTGCACGGTGGCCTTCGCCATGGCGCTGTTCGTGCATGTGGGCGTGCATTCGTGGCCTTATCTGCTGTTTTTCTCCATCGCCAGCACCATGATGCTCGCCACGCTTGGGATTATCACCGGCATTTTCGGCAACACGCCCGATCAGGTGGCGGCGGTCACCAACTTTATCGTCACGCCGCTTTCTTTTCTCTCGGGCACGTTTTATTCGGTGCGGGATTTGCCGGTATTTTTTCAGCATATCAGCCACGCCAACCCATTTTTCTATATGATCGACGGGTTCCGTTATGCGATGATTGGCAGTGCAGACTCCAGCCCTGTCCTGGGGGCGCTGGTGCTTACGCTGGCCAATATCGCGCTGTTTGCGCTTGCCCACCGCATGTTCGCGCGCGGCTGGCGGCTGAAGAGCTAGGCAATGTCGCGTAATCGGCGAATAACGAGCTTGTTACATCAGGCAAACCCTATCTTTTTCAAACGCCGCTCTGTTGTTGCGATGCAGCAGAAAAAGTTTATTTTATCCGTCAGTTAAACGGTTGCTTGACAGATTTTTCAGGCAGGCTTAGCGCTTGTATCAGGGAAAATAATTTTCCCGATTAAGTTGCAATATCTACCCACTCAAAACCACATAAAAGGAGTTTGCTTATGTCTAAGAATCTTCTGTTCTCTCTGGTTGCTATCGCTTCGATGTCGATGTTCCCCTACGCCTCCTTCGCCGCGGCCGACGAGTGCCAGAGCGATGCGGATTGTAAGGACGGAAAAATCTGCGTGCTGGTAGCAAATCCGAAAGTGTGTAAGGCCCCGCAACCCGCAGGTTCGACCTGTAAACGCGATGCGGGCTGCGCTTCGAAACATTGTGATATCCCCGCCGGTAAAGACGCGGGCCTCTGCAAATAACCTTGCAGACAGTATCGCCTGAGAGAGCGGGTAGGGGTGACCTTACCCGCTCTTTTTTCAGGAGTACCCGAAGCGCGATTCGCCCGCCCGCCCGAATATCCTGTTGCGGGAAGCCTGTGGGCATGCCAATGCATCTGTGCGGACGCGGGCTTCCTGCCTCGCGCGGCAGCACTCATTTCAGGCCTGTTCATGACGATAACGCCCTATCTCCCGATTTACCGACGCTCCGGCGTGCGCATGGTGCGCGGGCAGGGGGTTCACCTCATCGACGATCAGGGCAGGCGTTACCTCGATTTCGCCGCTGGGATTGCGGTCAACGCCTTTGGCCACGGCCATCCGCATCTGGTCGCGGCATTGCAGACGCAGGCGACGCAATTATGGCACTGCTCCAACCAGTTTATCACCCCGCAGCTTGAGCGGTTCGCGCAGCGGCTGGTAGAGGCGACGTTCGCCGATTCGGTGTTTTTCTGCTCTTCGGGCACCGAGGCGGTCGAGGCGGGCATCAAATTCATGCGCCGCTACCATTACGAAACCGGCGCGCCTTACCGCCACCGCATCGTGACCTTTGAAGGCGGCTTCCATGGCCGTACCTATGGCGGGATTTCCGCAGGCGGCAACGCGCAGGCGCGCCTGGGTTTCGGCCAGATGTTGAGCGGCTTCGACCGCGTGCCGTTTAACGACATCGAAGCGGTGATGGCGCGTGTCACGAAAAACAGTGCAGGCATCCTGATTGAGCCGATTCAGGGCGAGGGTGGGGTGCAGATCGCCGACATTGCCTTCCTGCGGCAATTGCGCGAAATCTGCGATGCGAACGGCCTGCTGCTGATGTGCGACGAAGTGCAATGCGGGTATGGGCGCCCGGGCAGCTTTTTTGCCTTCGAGCGTGCCGGTATCACGCCCGACATTGTCAGCGTGGCCAAAGGCATCGGCGGCGGCTTCCCGCTCGGAGCGACGCTGGTCAGCGCGCGCGTGGGCGAGGTGCTGCCCGCAGGCAGCCATGGCGGCACCTATAACAACAATCCGCTGGCGATGGCGGTGGGCAACGCCGTGCTCGACCTCCTGCTGGCAGAAGGCCTGTTTGCGCAGGTGCGTGCGACCGGTGAGGCCCTGCTTTCGGGGTTGAAAAAATTGCAGGCGGCGCATCCGGATAAAATCCGCGATGTGCGCGGTGTCGGGCTGATGATCGGCCTCGAACCGGTGGGCGATGCACGCGCCTTCGCGGCGCGGCTGCTGGCGCAGGGGCTGGTGACCTCGGTGACGGTGAGTAATGTCATCCGCCTGATGCCGCCGCTGACGATTGAGGAAAATCATGTGCGCGAGGCGTTACAGATGATTGAAACACTGTTGCAAACCGAGTAACCGGAATCAGAAAGAGGAGAAAAAATGCGTCATTTTCTGGATTTTCGCGACCTGACACCTGAGGATATTCTTAGCATCCTGAGCGAGGCACAGCACCATAAAAATATGCGTCCGCAAGGACCGCAGGTGGAGCTTGGCGGCAAATCCCTCGCCATGATTTTCGAGAAAAACTCGACCCGCACCCGCGTTTCGTTCGAGGTGGCGATGCGCGAACTGGGCGGCACGCCGCTGGTGCTGCAGAAGGATGATTTACAGCTCGGGCGCGGCGAAACCGTGGCCGATACGGCGCGCGTGCTCAGCCGGTATGTGCATGCCATCATGCTGCGCGCCTACCACCACAACACCCTCGTCGAGCTGGCGGAATATGCGAGCGTGCCGGTGATTAACGGGCTGACGGATTTGCTGCACCCGTGTCAGTTAATGGCCGATATTCTCACCATCGAGCAGCATCTGGGCGGCATTGCGGGCAAAAAAATCGCCTGGGTGGGGGATGGCAATAACATGGCCAATACCTGGATTACCGTCGCCGAAAAACTCAATTTCGAGCTGGTGCTGGCCTGCCCGGCGAGCTTGCCACCGGATGCGGAAATTCTTGCAGCGGCGATAAAAAAAAGGTGCGCGCGTGCAGCTGATGACTTCGCCTGAGGAGGCCGTCACAGGTGCGGATGTGGTGACCACCGATACTTGGGTCAGCATGGGCGACGACGACACCCTCACCCGCAAGCAAGCCTTCAACGGGTTTCAGGTGAACGATGCGTTGATGAAAAAAGCAAAGAAAACGGCGATTTTCCTGCATTGCCTGCCCGCCCATCGCGGCGAGGAAGTCAGCGACAGCGTGCTCGACGGAGCGCAGTCGAAAGTGTGGGACGAGGCGGAAAACCGCCTGCATGTGCAAAAAGCCATCCTGCTATGGTGCCTTGAGGAAATTTAACGGCGCCACCCCACAACGAAAAACGCGCCCGGAAAGAGCGCGTTTGGCGGGTATTAATGAAGTGGTTTGCCGGAAGGCTATTGGCGGCCTTTAGGCGTTTCTTTTTTATTGCCTGAGAACATGCCGTTAATGGCTGCTCCGATACCAACAGCTGCAGTCAGCGTTGCTGAAGATGTGGTCATGGCGGTTGCAAGTGTCGCAAGCGTGCCCATACCAAGCGGCATCTCCATTGCCTTTGCGCTCTCCAGAAGGTGAGCGAAGTTTTCGCTAATACCAGAAATTCTGGCGCTGGCGAATTTGAATTCTGGATCCATGCCTTCTACAGTTTTGATAAAATCATTGCTCATAACGCTACCTGTGTGTGCGAAGGTTTTTCCTTAGTTTCAAGCTAACACAGAATTGTGACAATCGTGTGACGATGGAGGGGATTTTATATGACGATTGCATGACGAAATGCCGCTGAAATTGCCTAAAATTTTAGGTATAATGGTGCAGGTCTGGGTAGGCCGTTATTTATCAACCGCACGGAAGTTTTTCTGCGGTGCACGCAGGGCGGGTCTGAAATAAAATAAGAGGGAATTTATTTCGCCAGCGCTTGATCGAGGTTGGCGCGATCGGCGTTCAGTTGCTCGGAAAAACTATCTGCCCGCGCGGCGAGGGTGGGTTTGCTGCCCTGAGAGGCCCGCACAGCCTCGCTATGGCTGGCAAACGCGGCCTTGTTGGCGAATTGCTGGCTCCAGCCCTTCTGCGGGCTGTGTGATTCGCCGGCACTTTCGGCGGCATGGTGTGCCGCATGCGCGAATTCATGCGCTGCCGTCGAGCCGTGGGCCGCAGCTTGAGCTGTCTGCGCGGCAACGAGGGTCGAGGTATCGGCGGGCAATGCCGTGCTATCGGACGGAATATCCGCCAGCCCGTGCAAGTGTGGTGCTGCGACATGGGCGGCAACCGCGGTGGCGGCACCGGCACCGGCGATAGCGACGGCTTGCTGGGTGGCGGCCGCACCCGTCCATGCGACGCCGGAAAGGCCAAGCCCACTCAGTGCGGCCTGAAGCATGGAATTGAGAAACCCCGCCGAGAATTGCATGGCGTACAACAATTTTGCACCGACCCACGTCGCCGCCTGACCGATGCCCTCTGCAATGCCGCTGAGGGTGGGGCTGGCGGAGATGCCACCGACAAGCGGCGCGGCTGCTGCAAACAGGAGGTGATAGCTCACCACGCCGACAAGGGCCACGGCGGCGACAAGCGCCACGCCCTTCATGATGCGGCCCCAGTTCACCCGTGGCGTGGCCGACGCGGTTTCAGCGGCGGACGGCTCGTAAGCGGCGGTGGTAGGCGTGGTATCCATAACGTCCTGACAAAGGAATAACTCACTTTAAGTTATAACAGGAAGGCGCGTTAAGGAGTGTGACAGTTGCGTGAAATTATTGCTCGACGTTCAGGCGTCGTAAGCGGTGCGGGCCTGTTGCCCGTTAGTCGGCGCGCCATAAGCCATTTCGTCGAGGCGGTGGATGCGGGTATAAACATCGTGCGAGCGCCCGGACAGGTAGCTGAGGTAGGTCGGCATCCGATCGAGCAGCTCGGGCGTGTGTTCGAGGCAGGATTCGGCGCCGTCGAGGCGGTAGCTGTCGGCGGCTTTTTCCTCCTCGATGCGGCCCGCATAGACCGCCCGGCGCACCATCAGCCATGCCATGACGCTGGTCAGGCGCAGGGTGACGCGCGACATTTCCTGCGAGTAGGCGAGGCGCAGTTGCGGCTCGATGCTGGCCTGATCCTCGGTGCCGCGCGACTGGAAATAATGGTGCGCATCGAACAGCAGGCTTAAGGTTTCGTTGAATACACCCGGTAAAAAGAGTAACTGGGATTCAGGAGTTGCTTGTCGAGCGACAGGGTGCATGCGAGGCCTCTAGCTTGTTGTGTGGCCGGTGACTCCAGCTCTACAGTTGATTCTGCCGTAAAGAAGTAAACATTAAGTTAATAAAAACGAGGAAAACCCTTGCATTTTAGTAATGTTTGTCGCGGCCATGGCCGGGGGAAACGGGTGACGACCTACGGGAAATAAATAACTGCACGTTCATTCAATTTTGGTAGAGTGTGTGAATAATCCAATAGAATCCAGCTGGATAAAGGCGAATGCCGGGAGCGGTAAGACCACGCGGCTGACCGATCGTGTGCTGCGGTTGTTGGTGCTGGGCGTCCCGGCGGAACGGATTGTCTGCCTCACCTATACCAAAGCGGCGGCGAGCGAAATGCGCACACGGGTGCTGGCCGGCCTGCGCGCGTTGCTATTGATGGATGACGCGGCCTGCCGCGAAAAAATCGGGCAGTTGCTGGGCGGGGTGCCTACCGAATTGCATCAGCAGCGGGCGCGGCGCCTTTTTTCGGCGGTGCTCGATAGCCCGGGAGGCGGCGTGCAGCTGACCACCATCCACGGATTCTGCCAGAATATCCTGCGCCGCTTTCCGCTCGAAGCGGGGCTGGCCCCGCATTTCAGCGTGCTCGAAGAGGCGGCGGCGGGTGAAATGCTTCATCAGGCGCGGCATGCCCTCCTGCGCAGTGGTGCGCACCATGCGTCGCTTGGCGAGGCACTGGGCATGATTGGTGCGCGCGGCGGCGAAGCGCGCTTCAACGCGCTGACGGGCGAAATTATCAGGCAGAAGGCACTGTGGAAGCGGGTCTGGCACCTGCAATCACCCGAATCGTTGCGGGCACATTTGTGGCGCTTGCATGGACTGGCGTCGGATATTTCCGCCGCTGCGCTCGGGGCCATGTTTCTTGGCGCCCTGCGTGCCCAGGACGAGGCGCTGTTGCGCGGCCACCTGCCGCAAATGCTTAGCCACAAAACAAAATCCTACCGCCTTTTTGCCGAGAAAATGGCGGCATGGCTGGCACTCGACGCGCCTGTGCGCGCGCAACGCCCACAGCAACTGGTCGAGAGTTTGCTGGCAAAATCCTCGCTGAAACCGGCGCAGTATATGCTCGATAAGAAACAGCACCCCGAGGGATCGCCATTGCAGGAGGCGCTTGGCAACTGGGTCGCGCTGGCGCAGCAGTATCAGGCGCAGATGGCCGCGCTGGCCTGCGCCGAGGAGAGCTATGCCGTCGCCCTCGTCGCGCGGGCGCTCGAGCAGCATTACAGCGCCGCCAAGGAAGCGCAGCACGCCCTCGATTACGATGATTTAATCGCCCGCACGCTCGAACTTTGCACACGCCCCGAGATGGTCGGCTGGGTGATGAGCAAGCTCGACCACCGCATCGACCACCTGCTGATCGACGAAGCGCAGGATAACAGCCTTGCGCAATGGCAATTGGCGCAGGTGCTGGTCGAGGAGCTGATGGCCGGCAACGCGGGGCCGGGCAGCGCCAACCTGCCGCGCAGCCTGCTGGTGGTGGGCGACGAGAAACAATCCATCTACAGTTTTCAGGGAGCGGCGCCCGAGGCGTTCAGCCACTATCAGGGCATAGTGCGTGCGCTGCTTGCGCATAGCCACACGCCGCTGCGCGAGGAAACGCTGGCCCATTCTTACCGCTCGACGCAGGCGGTTCTGCGCGTGGTCGATGCGGTCTGCGCCCAACCGATGATCGCGCGTGCCATCAGCGCCGACGGGCAGACCACCCCGCACCTGCTCACCCGTAGCGAGGCGGCGGGCTGCGTAGTGCTCTATCCGCCCGTGCTGGCGCCCGAGAAGCCGGAAACCGCTCCGCTGACCCTGCCGCTTGAGTATCACCTCGCCGATAGTGCCGCCCAATTGCTTGCCGACAGCATCGCCGGGACAATCGCCCAATGGCTGGAGCAAAAGCGTCCGCTGGCCGGGGCAGGCAGGGCGGTGGAAGCGGGCGACATCCTGATTCTGGTGCGCAACCGCACGCGGCTGGTGCCTACCCTGATCCGCACCCTGCAACGCCGGGGGATTCCCGTGGCAGGTATCGACCGGCTGACGCTTGCAGACCATCTCGCGGTCGGCGATCTGCTCGCCCTGATGCGCTGGTGCGGGCATACGGGCGACGATTTGGCGCTGGCGCAGGTGTTGCGTTCGCCGCTGGTGGGGATGGGCGATGAGGAACTGCGGGCGCTGGCCTATGGTCGTGCGGGCAGCCTGTGGGCGCAGGTGCAAAACCCCTGGCTGGAGCAGGTGCTCGGCTGGCGGGCGCTTTCGCCGTATGATTTCCTGACGCAGGTGCTTGAAGTCAGCAACCGCAGGCAGGATTTCGCCCGCCGCTTTGGCGAGGAAGTGCATGAGGTGCTCGATGAGTTGAAGGCGCAGGCCGCTTCGATGCCTGCCGGTATGCCGCAAACCCTCGCGCAATTTCGCGAATGGATAGAGCGCAGCGCCCGCCAGATTAAGCGTGAGCAGGAAAACGCCGTCGCAAATCAGGTGCGTATCATGACTGTGCATGGCGCCAAGGGCCTCGAAGCGCCGGTGGTGCTGCTGGCGGATACGGTCGATGTGCCGACCACACAGCGCGAAACCTTTTTTGCGATTACAGCGCCGGAATATCCGCCGCTGCTGGCGCTCAGTATTTCCGAAAGCAGCAAATCCGCGCCACGCCTGATGGCGGCAAAAGAAGCCCGGCGCGACGCCATTCTCGCCGAATATTACCGGTTGCTCTATGTCGCGCTGACCCGCGCGCGTGATGAGCTACATGTCTTTGGCAGCACCGGTAGGAAGGGGACGCTCAAGCAGGGGTCGTGGTATGAGGCGATTGCCGTGGCGATGCAGGAAAGCGGCGCAACCCCGCACGAAGATGGCAGCCTGTGGCTCGTGAACGCAGGCCGCGCCGCGCCGCCGCAGGAAAAAGACCCCCCGCCCGCGCTGCCTGCGCCCCGTTTGCCCGCATGGGCGAATGCCCCCGTGGTGATGGAAGCGGCGGCGGCGCGGCTTTCCCCCTCGCGGCTTGAGGTGGCTGCCACCGGGCCTTACGCCCCGCTTGCCGGGCGTGACGCGCGCGAACGCGGCGTGCGCATCCACCGTGTGCTGGAGCTGCTCGATGCCCACAGCGATGCGGCGTGCATTGCGCAATGGGTGCATGCCATCGCCACCGATTGGGACGCGGCAGAGCAGGCCGCCATCAGCGCGCAGATTGCCGCATTGCATGCGCAGGAGCACTGGCTGTGGGAACATCCGCGCCTGCCGGAAGTGAGTGTCAGCGGCACGGTGACGCATGGCGGCAGGCCAATCGCCGTCAGCGGGCAGATCGACCTGTTAATCGAAACACCGGGCGAAATCATTATCCTCGATTACAAAACCGGCGCCGGGGTGCCAAAGGATAGCGCCGGAGTCGCTCTCAGCTACCTGCTGCAACTCAAGCTGTACCATGCGTTAGTTTCGCAGATTTATCCCGATTTGCCGGTGCGTTGCGCCATTCTCTGGACGCAGGCGCCCACGCTGATGTGGTTGGATGAAGCGGTGAAAAACGCCGAGTTTCCTGACAAAAATGTTATGCCGGAGGCAGGCGTTGCCGCTTGACGCACCGCCACTTCGATTCTACCGTATGGGGGAAGAGAAACCCAAAAAATAACGCGAGGATATATGGCAATGAAACACATTACCGACGATGAGTTCGATGGGGCAGTGCTGGCGAGCAGCCAGCCGATTCTGGTGGATTTCTGGGCGGAGTGGTGCGGCCCCTGCAAGCAGGTCGGCCCGATTCTCGACGAAATCGCCAAAGAGATGGACGGAAAAATGACCGTCGCCAAGGTCAATATCGACCAGAACCCCGAATCGCCGCAGAAATACGGCGTGCGCGGCATCCCGACGATGATTCTGTTCAAGGACGGTAAGGCGATCGCGACCAAAGTCGGGTCGATGCCCAAAAGCCAGTTGGTGGAGTGGCTGAACAGCTACGTTGCGTAGGGTTCACGGCCCGTTTCCTTCGTTCTTGCCTGCCTGTCGGCTTCCCTGTAAGGATGCGTGCAGGTGATTCACGCACTTACATCTGTATTGGTTGACGAGTTTTCGCTTTCCCCGATAATGGCGGCGGAAATCGAGTGCTATGTGCAGCTTGGCGACACCTCACCCGCCGCGATGGAGCAATTCTGGGTGCCGGTGGAACAGGCCTTCCGCCACGAAGGCCTGCCGATTTTACGCATCGAAAAAGAACGCGGCGTGCATCAGTATGAAATCGTCACGCGGGTGACAACGCCGGAAAACCTCGTCGTAACGCTGGCCTCGATCCGCATGATTGTCGAGAAATACGCGCGGCGGCGTCAGGTCGAGGCGAGCTTTGCCGCCAAACCCTTTGCCGACCAGCCATCAAGCGGTCTGCATCTGCACCTGCATCTGGCAGATGGGCAGGGCGTGAATGCCTATCACAAAACCGAGGAATGGACGAGCGACGATCTGCGCTACAGCCTTGGCGGGCTGCTCGCCGCCCTGCCGCAGGATATGGCGGTATTTTTCCCCGACGAAGCTGATTACGCGCGACTTAACGACATCGACCATGTGCCAAAAATTGCGGGTTGGGGGGTGAATAATCGCTATTGCGCGCTGCGCATTCCCATGCATCCCGACCCTTACGATAAGCGCATCGAGCACCGCGTCCCCTGCGCTAACGCCGACCCGCAGGCGGCCATCGCGGCGGTGCTTTCGGGGGTAGTGCGCGGCCTGCGCGAACATCTGGAGCCGCCGCCGCAGGAATATGGAAAATCGGGCCGGGTTGGCTTCAGGGAATCACTCGCGGCGGCAGCCATCAGCGAGGCGGCGGACATAGCCGTGCCATGAGGCAAGGTCGGCGTTAGTTTCGCGGATGAATTTTACCAGCGCCGAGCCGACCACGACCCCATCCGCTGTGGCAGCCATGGCGTTCACATCGGCAGGAGTTTTAATCCCGAATCCGACGCAGACGGGAAGCGCCGTGGTGCTACGGATGGCCGCGATATTTTGCGCGACATCGGCTGGGGTGGCGCTGCCTGCGCCAGTGATACCTGTGATTGCGACGTAATAGAGATAGCCGCCGGCATCGGCGGTCAGTAGCGGCAGACGATCCGGCACCGAGGTCGGCGCAATCAGCCGCACCAGCGCGATATGATGGCGGCGCAGGATGGGTTCAAGCTCCGCCGCTTCCTCGGGCGGTAAATCCACGAGAATGATGCCATCGACGCCCGCTGCTGCCGCGTCGGCTGCAAAGCGCGCGTAGCCATAGACGTAAATCGGGTTGAGGTAGCCCATCAATACCAGAGGTGTGTCATGCTGCGCGCGAAATGTGCGGGCGAGTCCGAGGATGCCCGCCAGCGAAGCACCCGCAGCCAGAGCGCGCTTGCCTGCTTCGGCAATCACCGGCCCATCGGCCATCGGGTCGGAGAAGGGAATTCCGAGTTCGATAAGGTCGGCTCCGGCTTCAGGCAATGCATCAAGCAGCGCCGCGCAGGTGGCAAGCGTCGGGTCGCCGCCCATGAGAAACGGGATGAAGGCGGCGCGGTTTTCCGCCTTGCAGCGGGCGAACATTTCGGCGATGCGGCTCATAACGTCACCCCAAGCGCCTCGGCGACGGTAAAAATATCCTTGTCGCCCCGGCCACAGAGATTCATCACCAGCGTGCTTTCGGGCGACAATTGCGGTGCGCAGCGCAGGACATGGGCGAGGGCGTGTGCCGGTTCGAGTGCAGGGAGGATGCCCTCGCTTTGCGCCAGCGTCTGGAAGGCGGCGAGGGCTTCGGTATCGGTCGCGCTGACATATTCAACGCGGCCTGTATCTTTCAGCCACGCATGCTCGGGGCCGATGCCGGGGTAATCCAGCCCGGCAGAAATGGAATGCGCCTCGGTGATCTGCCCGTCAGCGTTTTGCAACAGGTAGGTACGGGTGCCGTGCAGCACGCCGGGGCTACCGCGTGTGAGCGAGGCGGCGTGGAATGGCGTATCAAGCCCGTGCCCGGCAGCCTCGACCGCGACCATTTGCACGCTCGGGTCATTCAGGAACGGATGGAACAAGCCAATTGCATTGCTGCCACCGCCGATGCAGGCGACGAGCATATCGGGCAATTTTCCAAAGCGGGTGCGGAATTCTTCTTTCACTTCGCTGCCGATCACGGATTGAAAATCACGCACCATCATCGGGAATGGGTGGGGGCCGGAAGCAGTGCCAATGAGGTAGTAGGTGTCGGCGACGTTGGTCACCCAGTCGCGCATGGCTTCGTTCATCGCGTCTTTCAGGCTTTGGCTGCCCGAGGTGACAGGGATAATTTCCGCGCCCAGCAGCTTCATGCGAAAGACGTTGGGCTTCTGCCGCTCCATATCCTTCGCGCCCATATAGACGACGCATTGCAGGCCGAAGCGCGCGCAAACCGTGGCGGTGGCGACGCCGTGCTGTCCGGCGCCGGTTTCAGCGATGATGCGCTTTTTGCCCATGCGCATGGCGAGCAGCACCTGACCGATGCAGTTGTTGATTTTATGCGCGCCAGTGTGGTTTAGTTCGTCGCGCTTGAAATAAATCTGCGCGCCGCCGAGTTTCTCGGTCAGCCGCTGCGCAAAATAGAGCGGGCTGGGCCTGCCGACATAATGCTTCATCAAATCATCGAACTGCGCGTGAAACGCCGCATCCGCGCGCATGGCGGCGTAGGCGCGCTCGACTTCGAGAATCAGCGGCATTAGCGTTTCGGAAACGTAGCGCCCGCCGTAAATACCGAAATGGCCGTTTGAATCGGGAACTGTGTTTGGTTTAGTCATTTATTCTTTCATTCGCTGCAAACGGTTTAGTTAGAAATGTCATCCCGGGCTCGTCCCGGGATCCCCCGAAATGCGCTGTATAACTTCTCTACAGAAAATATACGACATGTGGCAGGAGATCCCGGGACGAGCCCGGGATGACGGGCTAACCGCACCGCAAATTGTGTGGCGAGTTATGTCGAAGGCTGTAGCACAGCTGCATTGAACGCTGCAATCTTTTCGAGTGATTTTTTGCCCGGCGATTCTTCGATGCCGCTGCTGACATCGACCATCGGCGCTTGTGTGATGCGGATGGCCTCGGCGACGGTTTCTGCCGTCAGGCCACCAGCTAAAAACCATGGTTTTTTAAGCGGCAGGTTTTTGAGCAACCCCCAATCGAAGGCGTGGCCGCTGCCAGCATGTGCCGCATCGAATAACAGGTGGTCGCTGATTTCTTCGAGGGTGGCGGCAAGCGTCAGGTCGTGTGGGCTTTGCACCGCCACCGCGCTGATGATGGGTTTTTTCGTGCGCGTGGCGATTTCCTGAATGCGCGCGAGACTTGAAACGCCATGCAGTTGCAGGTAGTCGGGCGCGGCGGCGCGGATGGCGGCAAGCAGGTCGTCGCCCGGGTCAACCAGTACGGCGACGGTTTTGACGCGCTGCGCCGTGTGGGCAATCAGTGCGCGCATCTGCGCAAGCGTCAGGTGGCGGGGTGAGGATGCATGATGCACAAAGCCAACGAAGCTTGCCCCCGTGCGCACCGCGCAGTCGATAGATTCGGGAGTGCTGAGGCCGCAGTTTTTAATGCGCGTCGGCACGCAGGCCTAGTCTTTCGGGATGACGCCGGTCACGCGTTCGCGCAGTTCTTTGCCGGTGCGGAAATAAATCGCGTGGCGTTTGCCGACACTGACCATCGCGCCGTTTTTGGGGTTGCGGGCGGCGCGGGCCTCGCGCTCACGCACCGAGAAAGCGCCGAACCCGCGCAGCTCAACCCGGTTGCCTTCAGCAAGGGCGGTGCTGATTTCGTTGAACATGGTGTTGACCAGCACTTCAATGTCACGCTGATAAAGATGCGGGTAACGCTTGGCCAGACGCTGGATGAGTTCGGATTTTGTCATCGTTTCTCTCGCTATATCATGCAGTTATTGCGTGAGGGAAGGATGCCAGATGCTAACCAGCCCGTCAAGCCCTACTGCCGAATGGCCGAATATTTTTACGCCGCTGCTCTGGGCAAGTGTCTCCCAGATCGACGAAATCTCGCGCTCCGGCTCGATTTCCTGGATTTTTAACCGTGGGCTGATTTTACGTTGTTCCCGAAGCCAGCGCAGGGCTTCGTCCGTTCCGCCGATGCCGTCAATCAGCTTCAGCCCGAACGCCTGATTGCCGGTATAGACCCGCCCATCCGCCAGTTTACGCACGGTTTCCTCGTCCATTTTCCGCCGGGCGACAATCAGGCGCACGAAATGCCCGTAAGCGTCGCTAATGGTCTCGGCCAATACCGCGCGCTGCGATTCGGTGAACGGCTCGCCGATGCTCGGCACGTCTTTCATCGCCCCGGATTTAACGGTGATGGGGGTGATGCCCAGCTTGTCAGCCAGCCGGCTGACCTCGAAGCTTTGCAGCAGGACGCCAATCGAGCCGGTGAGCGTGCCTTCGCGGGCGACGACATGGTCGGTGCCGAGCGACGCCATGTAACACGCCGAAGCGCAGAGGGTGCGCATGACGCCAACCACGGGCTTTTTCGCGGCAATTTCCTTGAGCTGGAGATAAATGGTTTCGCCGCCGACCGTGGTGCCGCCGGGGGAATCGAACTGCACCAGCACCGCTTTGGCGTGATCGTCCTCCAGCAGGTCTTTCATCATCGCATCGCGTTTAACATCATCGACCATGATGTCGGCGATGGTGATCTGGGCGATGTAATCGGCGCCGATGCCGGTGGGGCGGTGGCGCTCAAGCCCGCCGAACAGGTAAGCGGCAACGCCAAAAACCGCGAACAGTGCCAGCATCCGCCAACCGGCCAGACGGGCCTTTAAGCGCTTGCGGTCGATGAGAAGGTCGCTGATGGGCTGCATAAATGACCGTGTGGTCGGGGGTGAGTGGGTGGCGAAAGCGAGAGGGGTGTTTTGCTACTCACCCACCCCCACGATACGCCACCCACAATGCGCTTACGCCGCGTCCTCGGCGTCGTCGGCTTTGGCTTTTTTCTTGGCGGCAGGCTTTTTGGAAGCCGAAGCCTCCTGAATCGCTGCACCGAGAATATCGCCCAGCGACGCGCCCGAATCCGACGAGCCATACTCTTCGATGGCGCGCTTGTGCTCGTCTTGCTCAAGCACTTTGATCGAGACGCTGACTTTGCTGGTTTTCTTATCGACGCTGACCACTTTCGCATCGACACGGTCACCGACAGCAAAACGCTCGGGGCGTTGATCCTGACGATCGCGGCTCAGTTCGTTTTTCTTGATGTAGGATTTGACCCCTTCCGCAAGCTCGACCTCGATGCCGTCACGCTCGACGGCGGTGATTTTGCAGGTCACGACATCGCCTTTTTTATAGGCCGAAAGCGTGTCACCGGCAGGGTTCTCGCTCAGTTGCTTGATGCCCAGGCTGATGCGCTCTTTCTCGATATCGACCACGAGGATGCGGGCCGAAACCATGTCACCTTTCTTGAAGGTTTTGATGGCTTCCTCGCCGGGCTGATCCCAGCTGATATCGGAATGATGCACGAGGCCGTCAATTTCACCTTTCAGGCCGACAAACAGCCCGAAATCGGTGATGTTGCGCACTTCGCCCTCGATGATATCGCCCTCATGGAAATTCGCGGCAAAGCTGTTCCATGGGTTGTCGATGCACTGTTTCATGCCGAGGCTGATGCGGTGTTTGGTGGCATCCACATCGAGCACCTGCACTTCGACTTCCTGACCGGTCTGCACCAGTTTCGAGGGGTGGACGTTCTTTTTCGTCCAGCTCATTTCGCTGACATGCACAAGGCCTTCGACGCCCGAATCCAGCTCCACAAACGCGCCGTAATCGGTGATGTTGGTGATTTTGCCCTTGAGGCGCTCGCCCGGGGTGAACTTATGGCTGACGCCTTCCCACGGGTTGCTGTCGAGCTGCTTCATGCCCAGCGAAATACGCTTGGTTTCCGCGTCGAACTTGGTGACAATCACCCGCACGGCATCGCCAATCGCAAACACTTCCGACGGGTGGTTGATGCGTTTCCACGAAATATCGGTGACGTGCAGCAGCCCATCAACGCCGCCCATATCGATAAAGGCGCCGTAATCGGTGATGTTTTTCACGATACCGTCGAGAATCTGGCCCTCGGCGATTTTATCGAGCAGCATGCCACGGGCCTCAGCGCGCGACTCTTCCATAATCGCCCGGCGGCTGACCACGATGTTGCCACGGCGGCGATCCATTTTCAGAATCAGGAACGGCTGCGGAATGTTCATCAGCGGGGTGATGTCCTTGATCGGGCGGATATCGACCTGCGAGCCGGGCAGGAAGGCGACGGCGCCTTTAATATCGACCGTGAAGCCGCCCTTCACGCGGCCAAAGATGACGCCTTCGATTTTGGTTTGGTTTTTGTGGATTTCTTCGAGTTTAATCCACGCTTCTTCGCGCAGGGCCTTCTCACGGCTCAGTTGCGCTTCACCGTGGCGGTCTTCGATGCGCTCGATGTAAATGTCGTACTGGTCGCCGATACGTACTTCGGCGGGCTGACCGGCTACCGAGAATTCTTTGAGGGGAATGCGGCCTTCGGACTTTAAGCCCACGTCGAGGATGGCGAGGTCTTTTTCGATGCCGACGATGGTGCCGCGCACCACGCTGCCCTCGGCCACTTTGCCGGCGGCGCTGTTTTCAAAAAGGTCGGCGAAGCTTTCGCCGGTGCTGAAATTCTGGTCTTTGAAGTCTTCCTTACGGACGGTTGCGGATTGTGCCATGAAATAGGTCTTTCTCATCTGCGGCTCTATTCACGATAAAGCGGCAGTCTTGGTTAGGGTTGATAGCACTGGTGCCGTAGGCTTTGTCATTACGCAGCGGTTAAAAGTAGGCTGTCATCCCGGCTTTATGCCGGGATCTCCTGAAGCGTGCTTTCGCAGCCTTCTTCTGGGGATCCCGGGACGAGCCCGGGATGACGGGATCATAAAAACCGCCATTCGCAATGACACCATAAGGGCACCAATGTCCCCCGCGCACCTGCGCGAAGGAGGTGGGTTTATAGGCCAAAACACAGCAATTGCAAGCAGATTTGGAGTAGGGACGGTGAAGGAGCGGTAACCGGATAACCGCAAATTTCACGCAATCGTCACACCGCTTTGTGGTGGAATGCGCTACAGTTGCTACTGGGCATTCTGCTTAATTTGAAATTATTGTTTGTTTTTGAGATGGTTGAACATGAATGAATTGTTGTGGCATCACTACCGAGATGATCTGGAATCAGTTGAGGTTTTGGTTACAAAGAATGTGGAAACCGGAGTCCTCTGCTTTCAGGTTACCACTTTCTATCGTGATTCCCAGAACGGGGAACATCAAGGAATGGAAATGATGGAAATTGAGGTAAAAACAAACGGGGAAATTGAAGGGCGGCAATTGATGGGCGCAGTTGGTGCGACGGAACCGCCAAGCCTTAAGGTAGCTTCGATACACGATCCAGAATTAGCCGGCCATCTGAGAAATATCTATGAGGAATTGAAAAAGGACCATTGGCCAAAGCGGCTGCAGAGCCGCCAAGGCTCTCCGCTTGACAAGAAAGGCGCGGATGCCGTCAGCCAGATTACAAATAAAGCGCTAACAAGATGTTTTTCAGAGGAAATTTCAGAGAAAAATAGGGCGGGTTGGCTCACCGCGCTGCTCAATGGCGGCAGCCACGGGAAGGGAACAGGTAATTCCATCTAGCCAACTGTAATTGTTTAACTTTAGTCATTAATGTGAGTGAGTTATGGGTGAAGAGCTTCGATCTGGCTTCCAGGGGGACGGGAAAATCTACAGCTCTGCCATCATGAAAAATGATGCTGGTGCAATCAGTTTCGAAGTGACCATCTACAGCGATACCCCGGACCTCAAAAGGGCTGATGGGAAGCTGACCCAAGGCATAGATGATCGCAGCATCACGATTTATCCTGATGGAGAAATCAAAGGTTCCATACTCAAAAGTCAGATGGATGCCATAGACGGAGATAATTTCCAGTCTGTTTCCATAAAAAATGCTTCTCTGGCCGAAGCGCTGCGAATCAGGTATATGCTCTTAAAATTGCATTCCCGTGCCCATGTGACGGAAGATGCCGCGGATGGCAAGCATTTTATAGAGGAGCTTGCCATAAGCGATGCCATTAAGGTGAACGCGCTTGTCCATGGCGTGTTGACTGTTTTTTTCTCAGAGCCGCTTTTGCAGGCATCTTCTAAAAGTCATGTTACGCAATTGCTCGCGCGGGTAATGGAATCTTCTGATCTCCCAAAAGACCGAACCCCCTAACTCCCAATCACCGCCATTACTTTCTCAAACACCTGCTGCATGGTGAGGTTGCTGGTGTCGATGACCACCGCGTCATCCGCCGGTTTCATGGGGGCGACGGCGCGGGTGGCGTCGCGGGCGTCGCGCTCGACCAAATCGTCGTACACCGATTGGTAATCGACTTTCACCCCGTAATCCTGCAACTCGCGGTGGCGTCGCTTGGCGCGCGCCTCAAGGCTCGCCGTGATAAAAATCTTGTAGTCGGCGTCCGGGCAGATAACGGTGCCGATATCGCGGCCATCGAGCACGGCGCCATTCTCGTTGGCAGCAAAATGCTGCTGGTATTCGAGCAGCGCCTCGCGCACCTCGGGCATCGCGGAAACGATAGAGGCTGCTTGACCGATCCGCTCGCCGCGCAGCTTGGGGTTGGCCAGATCCTGCGCGTTAATGGCGCGGGCGGCGGCGATGGCGGCGGCGACATCGGTCGGTTGCTGGTTGGCGTATAAAACGCGCATCCCCACCGCGCGGTAAAGACTTCCAGTATCAAGGTAGCCAACATTAAGATGTGCCGCCAACCGTCTGGCAAGACTACCTTTTCCGGAAGCGGCTGGGCCATCAATCGCAATCACCAGCCGGCGATTGGCGGAGCGGCCTGTCTCCATACGGATTGTCGCGCCAAGTGCGCGCATCAGGGGGACAAAGCTCGGGAAGCTGGTGGCAATGGCACGCGCATCATCGACCGTGACCGGCTCCTGTGCGACCAGGCCAAGCACCAGAAAGCTCATGGCGATGCGGTGGTCGTAATGGGTGGGGATGGTGGCACCGCCGCGCGGGGTGCCGCCCTTGCCATAGACGATCAAATCATCGCCGTTTTCGGTCGCTTCCACGCCGCAGGCGCGCAATCCCTCGATGATGGCGGCGAGGCGGTCGCTCTCCTTGACCCGCAATTCGGAAAGCCCGCGCATGACGCTTTTGCCTGTGGCGCAGGCGGCTGCGACGGCGAGAATGGGGTATTCGTCGATCATCGAGGGGGCGATGGCTGCGGGCACATCGACCTCGCGCAATAGCGAATGGCGGGCGGTGATGTCGCCGACTGGCTCGCCACCAACTTCACGCAAATTACTGATGGTAAGGTCGGCCCCCATTTGCCGCAACACATCGAACAGGCCAGTGCGCAGCGGGTTGAGGCAGACATTGCCGACCGTCACCTGCGAACCGGGCACCAGCAGCGCCGCTACAATCGGGAAGGCGGCGGAAGAGGGGTCGGCAGGCACATCAAGGCTGCGCTCGGCAGGGGTTTGCGGCGGCTGTCCCTGAAGGGAAATGGTAATCGTGCCGTTCGTGCGGGTGGTGGTGACAGGAATGTCGAAAAAGCGCAGCATGCGCTCGGTATGGTCGCGGGTGGCTTCGCGCTCGACTACGCTGGTGGTGCCTGCACAATTTAGCCCCGCCAGCAGAATAGCCGATTTCACCTGCGCCGAAGCAACCGGGAGTGTATAGGTAAGCGGGGATGGCGTGGCGCTGCCTTTCATTGCGAGCGGTAGGCGACCGCCCTCGCGCGCCCAGAATGTCGCGCCCATTTGTTCGAGCGGAGCAATCACGCGCTGCATGGGGCGCTGACGCAGCGAGGCATCTCCCGTGAACTGCACCTGATAAGGGTAGCTCGAGAGCAGCCCCATCATCAGCCGCGCGGCGGTGCCGGCATTGCCCATGTCGAGGATGTCGGACGGCTCGTGCAGGCCGCCGATGCCGCGCCCGCTGACGCTCCAGCTACCATCGGCATGGCGGGTGATAGGTACGCCGCAATGGCGCAATGCTTCGGCGGTGCGCAATACATCCTCGCCCTCAAGCAGGCCATGAATGGTGGTGGTGCCGAGGGCAAGGCCGGCCAGCATCAGCGCGCGGTGCGAAATGGATTTATCGCCCGGCACCGTGCAGGTGCCGGTGAGGGCGGCGGCGCGGCTGGCAGTGGCTGCTTGTGGATTGTCGATGTTTGAATGCATAAGGGCTATTGCGTTTTGGTGAAAACTCACGTTATGTAAAAAGACAAGCGCTTGTAACGTAACCGTGCGGCAGGCGCAACAATAGGAAATTAAGTAAACTAATTCAGGCAAGATATTAAGCCATACGATGGGGGTTTCATGACGTCAGGCAATTTAGGCAGCAAACGTGTTTGCCCGAAATGTGACGCCAAATTCTATGATTTTGGGTCGGTTACACCGATTAAGTGCCCCAAATGCAGCCATAGCTGGAATGAAGGCAGCAAAAAGAAACCGGTCGCAAAAAAAGAGGCGCGTCCGGTGCGTAAACCCCTGCGCGGGGACGACGAACTGCTGGATATGGCCGGTGACTTGCCGGAAGTCGATAGCGGCGACGTGATCGAGGAAATGGAGCCGATGGAGGACGATTCGGTGGAAATGACCTCGCTTGAGGAAGTCGAGGAGCACGAGGAAGAGGAGGAGAGCGACCTCAATTCCGACGATGCGGATGACGAGATGTTCACCGAACTCAGCGGCGAGGATAAACTGGTCGATGATTTGGAAGAGCCTGAGGAAGACGACGAGGATGACGACGACGAAGACGAAGAGGGCCACGAGGATGACGACGACGAGGATGACGACGATGCCCGGCCAAAACGTCGGCGTCGCTAGGATGACAACCAGAGGATACACCCGATGCGCGTAGTCAGCCGAGAGCCGGAGGCCCACCTTATCGAGCTGTTGCAGCTGGTCGAGGGTTCGCCGCAAGGCTGGCAGGTGATTGCCTTTCATTTTTCGCAATTGCTCGAGCATTACCGCAGCGAATACCAGATAAAAATCGCCACCAACCTGATGAACGACTTGCTGGGCGACCGCGACGGCGCGATTTACCTGTGCGAGGATACGACAATTTTCGTCATGGTGCGCAACTTCCCCCGGCAATTCAGCGAAAAAATGATTTTCCAGCTGCGTTACCTCTTCATGGATGACCCGCTGTCCTACACCGCCGAGGGCGACGAAAACCCAGCCTTTTCCGCGCTGTATGATCTTGATTCGCAGTGGCAGGAATTCATGAACCTGTGTAAGCGGCGGCTGGTGCTACGGGTGCGGGCGGCGCAGAACACCATCCCGCGTGCGGCGGCGGCGATGGCGGCGGGCGAGGCGCTACCGGCGCGGGCGCCGCGTCAGGAACTGCGCCTATTTACCGCGAGCAGCCTTGCCTCCATCGAGGCGGACATGAAGGACGTGGATTTGACCGCCACCATCCGCCGTCAGCCGATTTGCGCGGCGCTGCCCGAAACCAACGTGCGCACGGTGTTCGATGAAATGTATATCAACATCAACCATTTGCGCCAGAGCATGGGGGTGGATGTTGACTTGCTCTCGAACCGCTGGCTATTCAAATGCCTGACGCAGACGCTCGATGAGCGCATGCTCGACACCATCCAGCGCAACCCGATTCGCTATCTCAGCACCCCTATTAGCCTCAACCTCAACATCCCAACATTGCTTTCCTCGCGCTTTACCGAGTTCGACGCGGCGATTAAACCCAGCTCGAAAGCCTCGATTGTCATCGAACTGCAGATTGCCGATGTGTTTGCGGATATGGCGGCGTTCCTGCTGGCCAAAGATACGGTGCAGAAGCTGGGCTACCGCGTCTGCCTCGACGGGGTGAGCGAGCTGAGCCTGCCGCAGATCGACCGTCAGCGCCTCGGGTTTGATCTGGTGAAGCTGATCTGGAATAGTGACAGCGAGATTGATGCGAATCTGCCCAAAAACCTCAAGCTGGCCGAAGCGGTGCGCCAATGTGGTAATAACCGCGTCATCCTCACCCGCTGCGACACCAAACAGGCGGTGGAATATGGCCAGGCACTCGGCATCACCCTGTTTCAGGGGCGCCATCTCGATGCGCTGGTGAATCCGCAATCTTCCGTGAAAAACTAGCGTCATGCTGTGGCTGGCCGCGCATCAATTCACGGTGATGGGCATCCTCTGGATGCTGGTGCTCGGCCCGGCGGTCGGCAATTACGCCTGCTCGGTGGTGTATCGCCTGCCGCGCGGCAAAACCCCGTTCGAGCGCCATCCCTATTGCGGCCATTGCAACGCCGATTTGAAGCCGGTGGATTTATTCCCCATCGGCTCGTGGCTGAGCACGCGCGGCAAATGCCGCTACTGCGCGGGGGTGATTCCAGGCATTTACACGCTGATTGAACTGGCCTGCGGCGCGGTATTTGTCAGCTATTTTCTGCATTTTGGCATGAGTGAGGCGTTCCTGCTTTATGCGGCCTATGCGGTATTTGTGGTGATTCTCGCGGCGATTCATTGGCAGCAAGGCTGGATCGCGGCGACGATTTATTCCTACGCGTTTGCCTGCCTCGCCCTTGCCCGCGCCCTTGCCGAGCAAACGATTTACCCGACTATCCAGGGCGCATTTCTGCTGCTGCTTGGCGCGCTGCTGCTGTTCCGCTTTTTCGGGAATCGCGCGGGTTCGCCGTTTGAAAAACCGTGGATCTGGTGGTGCGTGCTGCTCGGGGCGCTGGTGCCGCTTGTGCAGTGGCCATTGCTGGTGCCGGTTTTCCTGCTGGCGCTGCTGGTGCCCAAAGAAGCGCGTGTTATTGTCTATGCCGCAGCGGCGCTGGCGTTACCGCTTTTTGTGTAGGCGCATCACTCCACCGTCACCGATTTGGCGAGGTTGCGCGGCTGGTCAACATCCGTGCCTTTAAGCACCGCCGTGTGGTAGGCGAGCAATTGCACGGGAATGGCGTAGAGAATCGGCGTCACAAAGGGGTGGACTTTCGGCAGGGTAATCGATTCGCTGACGATGCCGCCGAGCCGGGCGATGCCCGAAGCATCCGAAATGGCGATAATCCGCCCGCCGCGCGCCGCCGCTTCCTGAATGTTGCTGGCGGTTTTATCGAATAACCCATCCTGCGGGGCGATGGCGACAATCGGCACCGATTCATCAATCAGCGCAATCGGCCCGTGCTTCATTTCCCCGGCGGCGTAGGCCTCGGCGTGGATGTAGGAAATCTCTTTCATTTTAAGCGCCGCTTCCTGCGCGATGGCATAGCTGGTGCCGCGCCCGATATAGAGCATGTCGGTCGCGTGCTGGAGGCTGTGCGCCAGTTTTTCGATATGCTCGGCATGGTGCAGCACTTCGGAAATGCGGGCGGGCACTTCGGCCAGCGCGTGGGTGAGGCGGGCCATTTCGTCGGCGGCCACGGTGCGGCGCGCGCTGGCCAGCGCAATGGCAAAGCAGGCCAGCACCGTGAGCTGGGTGGTGAAGGCTTTGGTCGAGGCGACGCCGATTTCCGGCCCGGCATGGGTGTAGAGCGTGACGCCCGCCTCGTGGCTCATGCTGGATTCGGGGCTGTTGACAATGGCAAGCGTCTGCTGCCCCTGCGCTTTGGCATAGCGCAGCGCCGCCAGCGTATCCGCCGTTTCGCCCGATTGAGAAATAACGATCGTCAACCCGCCTTGGGCCATGACGGGTTCGCGGTAGCGAAACTCCGAGGCGACGTCGATATCGACGGGGATTCTCGCCAGCGATTCCAGCCAGTAACGTGCCGTCAGCGCGGCGTAATACGAGGTGCCGCAGGCGACCAGCGTGATGCGTGTCAGATCGGCCAGTGCGAATGGCAGTGGCGGCAGCACAATGCCACCCGTGGTGGGGTTGTAATAGACATTCAGCGTCTGCCCGACGACGGAAGGCTGCTCGAAAATTTCCTTCTGCATGAAATGGCGGAAATCGCCCTTGCCGGTGACGGCGCCGGTCAGTGCGCTGGTTTTGATGGGCCGTTCGACGATGCGGTCTTCGGCGTCAAAAATCGTGACGCGGTCGCGGGTGATTTCGGCCCAGTCGCCTTCGGCAAGATAGCAGATTTTACGGGTGAGGGGCGCCAGTGCCACCGCGTCTGAACCGAGGTAATTTTCGCCCGCACCAAAGCCGATGGCCAGCGGCGAACCCAGCCGCGCGGCGTAAAGCATTTCGGGCGTATCGGCAAAAATAATCCCAAGCGCGAAGGCGCCTTCCAGCCGTTTGAGGCAGGCGGAAACTGCCTCGCGCGGGGATTTGCCCTGCGTCAGATAATAGGTGATGAGCTGCGGCACCACTTCAGTATCGGTCTGGCTGGTGAAAACATGGCCCGCTTTTTCCAGCTCCGCGCGCAGGGGCTGGAAGTTTTCGATAATGCCGTTATGGACGACGGCCACCTGCGCGGTCGCATGCGGGTGGGCGTTGGCTTCCGTCGGCAGGCCGTGGGTGGCCCAGCGTGTGTGGCCGATGCCGATATTGCCCGCCAGCGGGTGGGCATCAAGCAGCGCGCCTAAGGCCGATAATTTGCCCTGCGCGCGGCGGCGTTCGATGCGGCCATCGACCAGTGTCGCGATGCCGGCGGAGTCGTAGCCGCGGTATTCGAGGCGGCGCAGCGCATCGAGCACCAGAGGTGCCGCAGGCTGCTTGCCGATGACGCCGATAATGCCGCACATAGCGTGAACTCCTTTATGTAGGGGCGGTTAGCATGGCGACACATGCGCGGCAAATGTTATATTCAGTAAGTAACTGTGAATCTTGTGGATTCACTTGGTGATTTTGCCCGGCGCTTCGTGTAGTGCGAGAGATATGGCGTTTTCGATTCAACATCTCTACCGCAATAGTGTCGCGCTGCTGTGCGTGACGTTTGTGGTCGTGCTGACCCCTGCCTTAAGCGCGCTTTCCTATTTCGAGCAGCGCAATGCGTCGTCGCGTTTTCTTGCTACGCAGGCGCGGATGATTGCCGCGCTGCTTGGCGAGGATGCCGCGCTGAGCGACACGAAAAGCGACGCCATGCTCGCGCAGATGGATGTGAATGCCGAGTATGATCTGGCCTGTATTTATGCTACGGACGGCACCACGAAAGCGGCGCGACACGGCTTGCATGGCAACGGCAAAACCAATGCGCTCGCTGCGTGTGAACGGCTCTACAAAACCAAAGGCACCCTTAATTCGACGATTGTTTCCGCGCCGATTATCCGCCATGATTTGCCGCAACCCGTCGGTGAATTGCTGCTGGTCTGCAAGCTGCCCTCGCCGTTTGCCGACATGCTGACCTGGCTGGTCGTTTCGAGCCTGCTCGCTTTGCTGCTGGCGCTGTTCTGCTGGGTGCTGGGGTTGCGGCTGCAGCATACGCTGATTAAACCGTTGCGCCAGATTGCCTCGACCGCGCAGCGTGTGTCGCTCTACAAGGATTACAGTCTGCGCGTGGTGCCCGGCGCGCTCGACGTGCTGCCCTACGAAATGCAGTCGCTGACGGATTCGTTCAATGCCATGCTCAAGGAAATCGAGGATCGCGACAGCCGCCTTTCGCGCAAAAGCGCCGAGCTCGACCGCGCGCGCGAGGCGGCGGAATCGGCCAATCAGGCGAAATCGCAGTTTCTGGCCAATGTCAGCCATGAATTGCGCACGCCGCTTAATGCCATCATTGGGTTTTCGACCATGCTGCACGAAGAACAGTTTGGGCCACTTGGCAACCCAAAATATGTCGAGTATGCGCGCGATATTCATGATTCCGGGCGCCACCTGCTCGATGTGATTAACGACATCCTCGACCTGACGAAAGCCGAAACGGGCAAGCTGACGGTCGTTTTTCAATCGCTCAATTTTGCGAAGCTGCTTGAGAAAGCCCTGCGGATTGTGGCCGGGCAGGCGCATCAGCGCAAGATCGACATTTACACCGATCTGCCCGAGAAGCTGCCAAAAATTATCGCCGACCCGGTGCGCCTGGTTCAGATCCTGCTCAACCTGCTGTCGAATGCCATCAAGTTCAGCCATGAGGGCGGAAAAATCGTGGTGCGCGCCCGCGCCGAAAGCGCGCGGCAAGGGGTGCATTATTTTACGATCACGATCGAAGATAATGGCATCGGGATGAGTGAAGCGGCAGTTCGCAAAGCCTTTTCCACCTTCAATCAGGCGGATGCAGGCCTCAACCGCAAATACGAAGGGGCCGGGCTTGGCCTGCCCTTAACCAAACGGCTGGTTGATTTACATCATGGCAAGATAAAAATAGAGAGCGTAGAAGGCAAGGGCACCACGGTGACGGTGCGCTTGACATCCGACCCTGCGTTGCTTGATTAAGGGGCGCTCTTGTGCCACAATAACCGCGCATTTGTGCATTTGTCTGTAAGGAGCAACTAATGAAGCAAGTCTATCTCGAAACAATTCTGCTGATCGAGCGTCTGCACCGCCGCTTTCTCGACGTGGTGAAAAGTGAGCTGGATCGCCTGAAAGTCGAGGACATTAACAACGTGCAGACCTTGATTCTCTACAATATCGGGGCCGACCAGTTGACGGTGGGGGAGTTGACCAACCGTGGCTATTATCTCGGGACGAACGTTTCGTACAACGTCAAACATCTGGTGGAAACGGGCTACCTGCTGCAGGAAAAAGCCCCGCACGACAAACGCTCCACCCGGGTCCGGCTGTCGGATAAGGGCGCGGCCCTCGTCCAGAAAATGGATGCGCTGATTGAGCGCAACGTGGCGGATCTCGATAAGCGCAGCCCCGGCCTTGCGTTCCTGACCGATGTGAATAAATCGATGCATAATCTTGAGCGGTTCTGGACCGAATACATGAACCGCCTGTTCTAGGCACTGCTAGCAGATTACGAGGGGATGAGATGAAACATTTTCTGACCGGTTTTATTGCCATTCTGGTGTCGATGGTGGTTCTTGCGCCCGAATCGCAGGCGAAAGAGAATATCGTCACGATTGGCACCGGGGCGGTGACGGGGGTCTATTATCCCGCCGGCGGGGCGATCTGCCGGCTGATTAACCGTGGCCGAAAAGAGCACGGCTTCCGCTGTTTTGTCGAATCTACCGGCGGTTCGATTTACAATCTGCGGGCGCTGCGCGACGGGGAAATCAGTTTTGGCATCGTGCAATCGGACTGGCAATACAACGCCTACCGTGGCGAGGGCAGCTTTGCCGATGGCCCGCCGTTCCGCGATTTGCGCTCGGTGTTCTCCCTGCATAGCGAAATGTTCACGATTGCCGTCGGCAAAGACAGCAACATCAAAAAATTCAGCGACCTAAAAGGCAAGCGCGTCAATATCGGCGATGCGGGATCGGGGATGCACAGCATCATGCAGACGCTGATGGACGCGCATCACTGGAGCAAACATTCCTTCGCGCAGGCGAGTGAATTGAAACCGGGCGATGCCACCAAAGAACTCTGCGCCGGTAAGCTGGATGCGATGGTATTCGCCGCCGGGCACCCTAATGGGCTGATTCAGGAAATCACCAGCAATTGCGGCGCGCGGCTGATTCCGGTCGAGGGCGCACAGGTCGATAAGCTGCTTGCCGAAAATCCGTTTTATGCCCGCACTGCGATTCCGGGCGGCATGTATCAGGGTAACCCGCAGAATACCGCCACGTTCGGGGTGAAGGCCACGCTAGTCACCACCGCCGATGCGGATGACGAGGCGGTCTACCAGCTGGTGAAAGCGGTGTTCGATAATTTCGAGAGCTTCAAGACCCTGCATTTCGTGTTTGCGACGCTCGACAAAGACCGCATGGTCAATGCGGGGCTGATTGCGCCGATTCATCACGGTGCGCTGCGCTACTATCAGGAGGTGGGATTGCTCAAGGCGGATCACAATGTTCCCGCCAATGGCTTCGCACCGCAGGCGGGCAAGCCAGATTTGAAAGAACCTTTCGACGACGACACGAATTAATCCGGTTTCCGGTGATGCTGAAGTTCGGCATGATGCATGGGCGGCACCTACCCCAGCCAACAGCCTGCAGCACCCAACCTCACCACTTGTCATGCCAAACTTGATTTGGCATCCATAACGGTGCGTCTGCGCCGCAAGATTCTCGCGAAGAGGCTGGATGCCAGCTTAAAGCTGGCATGACAAAGGATGGGGAAGCGGCTGGCAATTCCCGCTTCCCTCCCCTAGCCCCTCCCGCTTGCGGGAGGGGGATACTCCCCGGGTGGCAAGTGGGGTGCTCACCGGATAGCAAGGGTGATACTCCCCGGGTAGTGGATAGTGAGTAGTGAATAGAGGACGGTAGCCAACGAGGGGAGTCGCTCCCTCTCCCGCAGGCGGGAGAGGGCTGGGGAGAGGGCTTGGTAGTAAAGGAAGAGTCAGTGAAAAAGCATGTGGCACCCATCCCGCTCGCCCCCCGCGAGGGGGGAGCAAAGGAAGAATGTGTGGCCAAGATGGATTGCCGCGCTTCGCTCGCAATGACGGTGGGGCGCCGGTTGCGGCCTACGCTGTCGCGCGCCATGACGAAAAATGGAGAGGTTTAACCTCAAAATACTCTAATGGCTGCGATCGACCGCGAAATGGGCGGCATCAATCAGCGCCTGCCGGGTGGCGGAGGCGGGAATCACCGAAAGCGCCGCGCAGGCCGCCTTCGCGAAATCGCGGGCGACAGCAAGCGTCAGGCTGAACGCGTCATGCTTCACCATTAATTCGTTGGCGCGGCGCAGGGCATCGGCACTCAGGGCCTCGCCATTTTCAAGCGCGCCCTGCCAGAAGCTGCGCTCGGCTTCGTTGGCGCGGGCATAAGCGAAAATAACCGGCAGGGTGACTTTACCGTCGCGGAAATCGTCGCCGATGGCTTTGCCAATATCCGCCTCGCTGGCCTGATAATCGAGCGCATCATCGACCACCTGAAACGCCATACCGAGATTCTGGCCGTATTCACGCAGCGGCGCGCGCCATTCGGGCTTGTCGCTGACCACGGCGCCCAACTCGCAGGCGGCGGCGAAGAGGGCGGCGGTTTTGGCGGAAATCACTTCCTCGTACACCTGCCGGGTGATGGCAAGGTCGTGGCTGACCATCAGTTGATGCACTTCGCCTGCGGAAATAATCGCCGCCGCGTCGGAGAGGATTTTGAGCACGTCGAGCGAGCCGTCCGCCACCATAAGCTGGAAGGCGCGGCTGAGCAGAAAATCCCCCACCAGCACGCTGGTTTTGTTGCCCCACAGGGCGTTGGCGGTGGCGGCGCCACGGCGCAAATCGCTGGCATCGACCACGTCGTCATGCAGCAGGGTTGCAGTGTGGATGAACTCGACACAGGCGGCGAGCTTCACATGGCGCGCGCCTTCGTAGCCGCAGAGCCGCGCCGCCGCGATGGTGAGCGAGGGCCGCAGACGCTTGCCGCCCGCCGCGACGATATGGGTGGTCAGGTCGTTGATCAGGGCAATGGAGCTATGGCCGTGATCGGCAATCACCTGATTCACGCGCACCAGATCCCCGGCCACCAGCGTGCGCAGGGCGTTGAGATTGGGCGTGGGGGCGGGGACAAGTGCGGGTGCGGTCATGGAAAACTGGTAACCGAGCGCGCGGCCTCAGGCAAGGATTGTATTGCCCCCCTCCGCCGAAAATCGCGGTGTTTCCACCTGAGGCCGCACAAAATGCTGGCTGCCGGGCTGGAAAATCACCTGCCCGCGCAGGCCGGTAGCGGCCATGCTGTCGCTGAAAATGGTGCGGATTCCATTGCTTACTTCATCCGGCAGGGCGGCGTGCGAGCGCACCATCAGGTCGAAGCTTTTGCTGCGTTCCTGCGTGCGGATAAAGCCATCGAGCTGCAACGGGCCTAACTGCGATAAGCTGACATCGAGAATAAAGCGTTGCCCGCGCCCCGGGCGGTTGTCGGCGGGGGAATCCTCGGGCGCATCCTTGCTGAGATAGAGTTGGGCTGGAATGATTTCCTGCCCGAAAAAAAGCGGCAGCGGCAGCACCGACCATTGCGCGGGCGTCGAGGGCAGCAGGGTTGCCTGCAACTGCTCGAATTGCTGGTGCAGGCGCGAAAGCATCTCGGGCGCGTTCGACTCCAGCAGGCGCTGGATACGCTTGCCAATCAGCCCCTCAGGGGTGCCGCTTTTGGCGGCGGCGATATAGCCCAGCAGGGTGCTGGCCAGTGTCTGGCCGGGGGTGGGCAGCCGCGCCAGTAGCTCACGGGCGGCATCCGGCTGGTTGCTGTTGAGCCATTGCACCAGTTCGCCCAGGGCGGATGGGGTGGTGGTGGCGGGCGCGGGCGGCGTAAGCGGCAGCGGTGCCTGCCCGGCGACGGTGGGGATGGTGTCGGCGCGTAGCAGCAGGCTGGTGCCGGTGGGCAGCGGTTGTGGCGTGTAGATTTTGAGCGAAGCAAACGCGGTATGCAGGATATTGGCGCCATCCGCATCATGCCCGATGACGTTGGCCACGATGTGGTTGGCAGCGGTGGGTTGTGTCAGCGCCGGAGTGGCCGGGGCAGCGATGGGGGATGGGCCATGGGGTGGCGGGGCAATGGTGGATGCTACGGCGGGTGGTGGACTTGCCGAGGCGGCGATCGTGGCTGAAAGCGGCGACGGCGTGGCGGTGGCCGGGCTGGTGGGCGCAGCGGCGTTGGAGGGGCCTGAAAGAGGGGGTGGCGGCACCGCTGCCTGTGGTGCGCGGGCTGTCGTGGATGCGGTTTCCACCTGCGCGCCCGCTATTGCCGACGGTGATACCGTCGCCGTTGCTGTTGTCGCCGGACGCGGGGGCAGCAACGGGTCGAGCGCGCGGCTTTCGGGCAGGCTGGCCAATGCCACCGGCAACGGCGGTAATTTCAGGTCGAGCAGGCTCAGTTGCAACGGTGTGCCCGCGCGCAATTGCGCCAGTTGCGCCAACAGCGGCGGCGGGCTGCTTTGCGTGAAGCTGAGCGCCGAGGCCAGCAGCGAAGGTGGGTGCGTCCTGAGCAGCGGTTGCAGGATAATCGCCTCCAGCACCGGCGGCGGGGCGGCAGGGCCACCACTGGTGCCCGCCTGCGTGGGAGTGGCTGCCGTCAGTGGCCGCAGCGTGCTTGCGCTGATCGTATCGTGCGTCAGCCCATGGCTGGATTGGGCGCTGTAATTCTGTAGCGACAGGCCATCGACCGTGACAATCCGTGCGCGGGAGGCTTGCGACGTATCGACCCGGAAAACGACTTCACTGCCCGTTTTAAGGAACACGTCGCTGGTGATGCGCACATCGCCCAGCGAGGTACGCAGAATGGGGTTATTCTGCGCATCGCGATTGACGACGAATCCTTCGACTACGGTGCCGGGAGGCAGGGTAAGCAACGGGTTGGTGGGCAGGGAGGTCGTTACCGGCTGGATGGAAATCACCGCATTGACGCCGGTAACGCCGGGCGCCGCGTTCACTGGCAGCGACGCCTGTGCGGGTTGGGTCGTCAGCGATGCAGGTGGCAGGACGGTTGGGACAGTCATGGCGTGTCCATCGGGTTACCTGGTGAGTTATAGTTAGTCCTTTTTCATCAGTTTGATCGAAATGGTGGCGGCATCGCTGGCGGCGGTGGTGTGTGGCGCAGTCTCCAGCAGCGACGACTGGCTGCGAATGGCATCCCTTACCTTGTTGTCTTTGCGAATCACCCCAAGCAGCGGCGGCGAAAATTTCAGAAAATTCGTGGTGGCGCGGTTAATCGCGGCGTAGGTCGATTCACCTTCTTTCTGCGAGGCGGCCTGATTCACCACCACATGGACGGCGGGCGGCTGTTCGCGCGTGATGCACAGCTTGATGAACGCATAAGCATCGGTGAGCGAGGTCGGGTCATCCGTCAGCACGACAATCACCTTGCTTGCCAGCGCCGACATCACCTGCACATGCTGCTCGATGCCTGCACCCAGATCGATAATCACGAAGTCGTAGGATTCCGCGAGCGCGACCAGTTGCACGGCCGCTGGCTGCATGCGGTTGGCGCCAAGATTCGCCATCGAAGTCGAGCCGGAGCGCCCGGCGAGGATGTCGAACTTGCCTTTTTCGTAGTGGGTGATGGCGTCCCTCATGCTGCATTGCCCGGCGAACACCGCGCCCAGGTCGCGTGTGGGGGTGAGGCCAAGCTGCACATCGACATTGGCCAGGCCGATATCGCCGTCAAACAGCAGGGTTTTGCGGCCCGCGCGTGCGAACAGCCCGGCGAGGGTGATGGAAAACCACGTTTTGCCGACACCGCCCTTGCCCGAGGCGACGGCGATAATATTCTGGCCGCGTAACGGTGGGGTGAGGGTGGGGGATGTGTTCATGCGATTCTCCTTTATTGGTTCAGGCGCTCGCGCTCGTGGCGCAGCATCAGGCGGGCGAGGGCGATGGGTGAAAGCGGTTGGCAGCTATCGGTCGGCGCGGCCGAATTGCTGAGATTCGATAAGGCATAGCCGCCGGTGGCAAGGGCTGCAAAAATGCCCTTCAGGCGGCGCACGGCATCGAGCCGCGTCACAATCATCCGCTCAATGGCGAGGAAATCAAAGACCCCGGCCATTTCCTGCGCTTCGTCGGCATCCATCCCCGCCGGGCAGGTGAGAATCGGCTCAACGCCCTGCAGGCTGGCGAATTCGCCGAGTGCTTTCATCGGCGCGAATTCGTAAATGTTGGCCCCGGCGCTGTCGATGAGCACCCACGCTCCCTGATATTCGGGCAGCAGCGCCTTGAGCTGCGCGCGCGATTCACAGATATGGAAGGCGCAGCCGAGAATACCCGAAAGCTTCAGCAGGCTATCGGTGCCGCCCATGCGTTCGAGGTCGGTGGAAATTAAGGCGACCTTCTGTTTCTGCAGCGTCAGCTCGGTGGCCAGTTTGGCGATGGTCGAGGTTTTGCCCGCGCCATGCGGCCCCAGCAACATCAGCGCCCGTTCGGGCGGCGTTTTGGTGGCGGTGGCGATGGCCTTGAAGGCGAGGCTGACACTCAGCGCATCGGCCAGTGCGGTCTGCGCGACTTCAATCACGCTGTCGGGCCTGAGTGTGGTATTGCTAAGCGCCCGCAGGATGCGTTCGCTCAGCGGCGCGGGCACGCCGTGGTAGTCGAGCGCCTGCGTCACCAGCGCAATGGCCGGGTGGTCGATTTCGACTTTCGCCGTGGCAGGACGCATGATTTCAGGGCTGAAGGGTAGTATTTCCGCCGGCATGTCATAAGCGGCATCGTCGTCGAACAATTCCTCATCCGGCCCATCGACGGCGAAGGTGACGACGACACCTTTTGGGTTGGTGGTCTTTTTGGTTTCCAGCAGTACGGCATCTTCGCCCAGTTCACGGCGCGCGGTAGCCAGCGCTTCCTGAATCGTTGCCGCGGTGATGCGTTTCATTTTCATTACAGTTGCCCTACGGTTTTAATGCGCGCTTTCGGGTGGATTTCATTCTGGCTTATCACTTGTGTCTGCGCCCGGAAACGCTCGATTATCGACCGCACATAGGGGCGGATGGTCGGGCTGGTCATCAGCACCGGGTTTTCGCCCTGCAGGGTGAGAGCCTCGAACTTCTGGCGCACGGCGGCGATAAACTCCTGAATCCGGGTCGGCGGCATCGCCAGCACGCGCTCTTCGCCTTCGCCGCTGATGGATTCGACGAATGCCTGCTCCCACGCGGGCGAGAGGGCGAGGATGGGAATATAGCCCTCCTCGTTGGTGTTCTGGTGGCTGATCTGGCGCGCCAGCCGCATACGCACATGTTCGGTGATGAGCGCAATGTTCTGCGACACGCGGCTCGATTCGGAAATGGCTTCCATAATCGTCGGCAGATCGCGGATGGAAATCATCTCGCCCAGCAGGTTCTGCAACACGCGCTGCACGCCCGAGACCGAAATCTGCGAGGGGATACATTCCGAAATCAGCTTCTGTTCCTCCTTGCCCAGATCGTCGAGCAGTTTTTGCGTTTCCGCGTAGGAGAGCAGGTCGGCCATGTTGTCCTTCACCACTTCGGTGAGGTGGGTGGTGATAACGGTGGGCGGATCGACCACGGTGTAATTGCGAAACAGCGCCTCCTCGCGGTAATTCTCGCTGACCCACATCGCAGGCAGTCCGAACGTCGGCTCTACCGTCTGCTCACCGGGCAGGGTGATGCTGTTGCCCGCCGGGTCCATCACCAGCAGCATATCGGGGCGGATGTCGCCGCGTGCGGTTTCCACCTCCTTCACCTTGATGACGTAACTGTTGGCGGGCAGTTGCATGTTGTCCTGAATGCGCACCGGCGGCATGACAAAGCCCAGTTCGCGCGCGACCTGCTTGCGCAAGGCTTTAATTTGCTCGGTGAGGCGGTGGCCTTTTTGGTAATTAATCAACGGCAACAGGCCGTAGCCAAGTTCCAGCCTCAAACTATCAATCTGCAGCGATTCGGCGATTTTTTCATCGACCGGGGCAGGCGTACCATCCGCACCGACGGCGCCGGGTGCGCCGCCGCCGCTTGCGGCTTCGGTAGTTTTTTTAAGCTTGTTGTTTTTGTGAATGTAAAAGGCAAGGTAGCCGGTGACCAGCGCCAGCGTGAAGAAAGGCGCAAACGGAATGCCCGGCAGAATCGCGAACGCAATCAGCAGAAAGCTGGTGATGCCCAGCGGCGCCGGCACGCGCGAAAGCTGCCCGAGCACCGCTTTTTCGGAAGAGCCGTCGATCCCCGCCTTGGTGACGAGAATACCTGCCGCCGTCGAAATAATCAGCGCCGGAATCTGGCTGACCAGCCCGTCGCCGATGGTGAGCTTGGTGTAGGTTTCCACCGCCTCGGCAAAGCTGAGGTTGTTGACGGCAATGCCGATAATCATGCCGCCGAGCAGGTTGATGAAGGTGATGAGAATACCGGCAATGGCGTCGCCGCGCACGAACTTGCTGGCCCCATCCATCGAGCCATAGAAGGCGCTTTCATCCTCCAGCTCGCGGCGGCGGAGCTTCGCGGATTTTTCATCAATCATGCCCGAGGAAAGGTCAGCGTCGATGGCCATCTGCTTGCCGGGCATCGCATCGAGGCTGAAGCGCGCCGACACTTCCGCGATGCGTCCCGAACCTTTGGTAATCACCACGAAATTGATAATGGTGAGAATCCCGAATACAATCGCGCCGATGAGCACCGAACCGCCGGTGACAAAGCCGCCGAATGCCGAAATCACATGCCCGGCGGATTCCGGCCCCTCGTGCCCGTGGCTGAGAATCAAGCGCGTGGTAGCGATGTTGAGCGACAGGCGCAGCATGGTCGAAACCAGCAGGATGGTCGGGAAGGCGGATAGTTCGAGCGGTTTGTTGACGAAAAGGGCCGTCATCAGAATCAGCACCGAAATGGTGATGGAAATGCCCAGCAGTAAATCGAGCAGCATCGGCGCGACGGGTAGCACCAGCACCGAAATAATGCCGATGACCGCCATCGCGAAGAAAATATCCGTCCGTCGCGAGGCAAGCTTCACGTTCGCCCGCATCTTCGGAACGGTGAAGTGCGCTAGAAAACTGCCGGGAGGTTGTGCCAAAACGCCTAACTCCCCGTGCGTGTTTTGAGAGGGCCTTCCTCGTGATAGGCTTTCAGTTTGTTACGCAGCGTGCGAATGGAAATACCGAGCACCTGCGCGGCCTGCGTGCGGTTGCCAAGGCAATGGCTCAGCGTGTCGAGAATCAACTCGCGCTCGACATCCTCGACCGTCCGTCCGACCAGATCGTTGCGGCCACCACCGGCGGCCACCGGCGCTGCGGCGACAGGCACGGAGGAGGGCGTCGCCACCGCAGCAGGGGCGGCGAGTGGCGAAATTGCGGCAGGTTGGGGCGCCGCCGGAGGCGCATCGCGCCGCACCGGCAGGAGGATGGCCGCTTCGTCGATGACGTTGCCCTGCGCCATCAGCACCGCGCGGTGCATGATGTTTTCCAGCTCGCGGACGTTACCGTGCCACGGATGCGCCTTCAGTTTTTCAATCGCGGCGAGGGTCAGTTTGCGGCTCGGCATTCCGTTTGCTTTGGAGTATTTCTCGATGAAATAATCGGCCAGCGGCGGAATGTCGTCGAGCCGTTCGGCGAGCTTTGGCAAATGCAGGCTGATGACGTTGAGGCGGAAATACAGATCCTCGCGGAAGGTGCCTTTGCGGGCCTCGGCCTCAAGATCGCGGTTGCTGGTCGCCAGGATGCGGATATTGATTTTGACCGGCTTGCTGCCGCCGACGCGGTCAATCTCGCGCTCCTGAATCGCGCGCAGCAGCTTGGCCTGCAGGCCGATATCCATTTCCGAGATTTCATCGAGCAGCAGGGTGCCGCCGTTGGCTTCCTCGAACTTGCCGATGCGGCGGGAAAGCGCGCCCGTGAACGCGCCTTTCTCGTGGCCGAACAACTCTGATTCCATCAGGTTCGCGGGGATGGCGGCGCAGTTGACGGCAATAAACGGCTTGCCCGCCCGTGCGCTTTTTTTGTGGATGTAACGGGCGATGACTTCTTTCCCGGTGCCTGATTCCCCCGTTATCAGCACGCTGGCATCGGAGGGAGCGATTTGCTCGGCCATCGCCAGCACGGCGCGCATCGCCTGCGACCCATGGATAACGGAGTGGGTTTCCTCGGCGATGACTTCGAGTACGGCGGCGATCAGTTCTTCGTCGGGGGGGAGGGGGATATATTCCTTCGCGCCCGCGCGGATGGCGTTGGCGGCGGTTTTCGCATCGACCTCAATGCCGCAGGCGACCAGTGGCACGGTGATACGTTCGGCCGCCAGCATTCCGGCGAAACGGGCGATATCCTGATGCACTTCGATCATGATGATGTCGGCGCCCTGACCGTCGCACAGCATCTGGTAGGCATCCTCGATATTCGAGACCTGCGAGACTTTCGCCCCACGATCGCGGGCAATTTTGCTGGCCGCGCCGATTTGCCCGCCCAGATCGCCGATGATTAACAGTCGCATCACACACCTCTTTTCTTGAGAGGCCCACCGGCAGTGCGTGGTGCCACAACACCCCCGCACCGCTACCGGGCCGCTATTTATCGGCTTTGATAATCTCCGTCATCGTGACGCCGATTTTGTCTTCCACCACGACGACCTCGCCCCGCGCGACGAGGCGGTTATTGACCAGAATATCGACCGGTTCACCGACTTTCCGGTCGAGCTCGACCACCGCACCGCGCCCGAGTTTGAGCAGTTGCTGTACCTGCATGCTGGTTTTCCCGAGCACGACGGAAATCGATACGGGAATATCGCTGACCGCTTCGAGGGTGATGTTGCCATCGGAAGTTTCACCAAAAATTGCTGCGACGTCGTCTGCCATGTTACTCTCCTGTTGGCGTTTCGGATGGTTGGGTTTTGCTCGGGTCGATCATGAGCGGAATGCGTGCAATCAGCGCTTCGACCTCGCGCCATAATGTTTCGGCGCTGCGTTCCATTTCGCCGCTGCCCCAGTCAATGGTCACGTCGCTATTGCCCAGCGCCGGGTTGCCCTTGAACTGGATTTCGCCCTCGAATCCGTGCTGCTGCAACTGCGCCTCGATGTGATTAACAGTCGTTTCGAACATAGCGGGATTTAACGCGATGACCAGTTTTGGTTTACTAAAAATTACCGGCAGGCACTGCGTGATTACGGCGTAGATGGCTTCGGTGGCATGGGTTTCCAGCGTCGCGCCGACCACTTTTTTCGCGACGGAAATCACCAGTTTCGATAATTCCGCCGATTCGCGCGCCAGCAGATCGAGGTAACGGGCGTGCATGTCGTGGGTGAGCCTGGCGATGCCGCCAATCACCTCGTTCGCATGGCGGAGAGTCTGGTCAGCCTGTTGCTGCGCTTCGTTCTGCCCGGCGGCAAACCCTTCCGCATAGCCCTGTTTCCTGCTTTCGAGGCGGGCGGCTTCAAGGTCGTTTTCGTTGAATACAGGCGGCGGAGGCGGGGGTGGCAGATCGACTACCAGCGGTTCGTTGGTCGCCTGCATGGCGATTGGGCCGCGAAAATCGCGCAGCGTATTGAAATCGAAACGGTGGATGCGGGGGGTGGCGCTCATCAGTAGACCAACTGATCCCCGCCGGAATCCCCGGCGATAACGATGTCACCCTTGGCGGAAAGGTCTTTGGCAATCTGGACAATCAGCATCTGCGCTTCGTCCACATCCTTCAGGCGCACGGGGCCAAGCGCCTCCATATCCTCGCGCAGCAGCTTGGCGGCGCGTTCGGACATGCTCTTGAAGAAAAGCTCCTTGATAACTTCGGACGCGCCTTTCATGGCGATGCTGAGTTTCTCCTTCGGCACGTTGCGCAGCAGCATCTGCATGCCGGAAGGATCGACTTTCTTCAAATCCTCGAACGTGAACATCAGGGCGCGGATACGCTCAGCGGAGTCGGCGCTTTTCTGCTCCAGCACGCCCATGAACTTGGATTCGGTCGCGCGGTCGAAATTGTTGAAAATCTCGGCCATGATTTCGTGGGTGTCGCGGCGCTGGGTTTTGGCGAGGTTGTTCATGAACTCAAGACGCAGCGTTTTTTCGACGCCGTCGAGCACTTCTTTCTTGACCGCTTCCATCCCGAGCATCCGGCTGATGACTTCGAGCGAAAGATCCTCAGGAAAGACGGAGAGCACGCGCGCGGCATGGGCGGCCTTGATTTTGGAAAGCACCAGCGCAATCGTCTGCGGGTATTCGTTCTTGAGGAAGGTGGCGAGGACTTCCTCGTTCACGTTGCCGAGTTTATCCCAGGTGGTGCGCCCGGCAGGGCCACGGATATCCTCCATGATGTTATCGACGCGGTCTTTGCCCAGCGCTTTCAGCAGCAGGCGCTCGGTGGAATCGAATGTCCCGACCACCACGCCCGAGGAGGACATGGATTCGACAAAATCGACAAACAGGCGCTCGACCGTATCCGCGCTGACGGTGCCCAGCGACGACATGGTGTTGGAAAGCTCCTTGATTTCCTCGTCGCTCATCGAATTGAGGATTTTGGTCGCGTTTTCCTCGTCAATGGACATCAGCACAATCGCCGCTTTCTGGGCGCCGGTGAGCTTGCGGTAATCCTCTTTGCGTTCCGTCGTGGCGGGTGCGGTCGTCATCGGTTCATCTCCCTAGCTTGCCGAGAGCCATTGGCGCAGAATCTGCGCGGTTTCTTCGGGGTGTTTATCCACCATGCTGTTAATTTTGCTGTAGCTCGACGAGCGCAGCTTGCCCTGGATACGGTCGATGTTGATCATATCCTCCGGCTCTTCCAGCGCTTCATCCTCTTCTTCCTTGATGATTTTGCGCGATTGGTCGGTCAGGCGCACCGCGATGGAAGGAGCAGCGAGCGCCGCCTGTTCCATTTCATCCTCTTTTGCCGCCGCTTCCGCCGACTCGATAGCGCGAGCGACCAGCGGACGGATGACCAGCAGGATGGCGAGGATGGCCACGCCGCCGAGCACCAGCGTCTGGATAATTGAGTTGAAATCCTGTTTCAGCCAGTCAAGCGGCGAGGTGGTGAACATATCCTCCGGTGCGGCGGCAAACTGCATCGTCACCACGCTGACATCGTCGCCGCGCGTTGCGTCGTAACCGATCGAGGATTGCACCAGTTTTTCGAGTTTTTTGAGCTCCTCCTCCGAACGTGGGGCAAATTGCGGTTTGCCGTCGCTGTCAGGCGTGTAAATCCCATCCACCAGAATCGCGACACTCAGGCGCTTGATAATGCCCGCTTCCTTGATGGAGTTGGTGACTTCCTTGCTGATTTCAAAATTGGTGGTTTCCTCGACGCGCTTGCGGTTGCTGGCGTTGGTATTGCCGGCGGCAGGCGGGGCGGCGGGCAGGTTGTTGGCCGCGCTGACGCTTGTGTCGCTGGATTGTTCGTTGGCGGTTTCATCCTCTTTGACGGTTTGCACCGAACGCGCCACCTGACCTTCGGGGTCGTATTTTTCAGAGTTCTTTACCGTGCGGTTGAAATCAATCTCGGCATGCACTTCGGCTTTCACCTTGCCGATGCCGACCGACTGCTCGAGCAGGCGTTCAAGGCGGGCCACCGTGTTCTGCTCGTACTCGGAACGGAAGCTCTCGGAATCCTCGCTGACGGTGTTGGGGTTGTTGAGGTCCTCCACCCCTTTGGCCAGCATGATGCCCCGGCTGTCCACCACCGTCACACGCTGGGCCTTAAGCCCGGGGACGGCGCTGGCCACAAGGTTGCGGATGGCGGCAATCTCGTTTTTGTTCAGCCCGGCGCTGCTGCGCAGCTTGACAGCCACCGAGGCGGTCGGCTCCGTCGCCTCGCGCGAGAACAGTTCGCGTTTGGGGTTGACGAGATGCACCCGTGCCTGCTCGACCGTGTCGAAACTGGCGATGGTGCGCGACAGTTCGCCCTCAAGTGCCCGCACCTGGTTGATGTTCAGCACAAAATTGGAAGTGCCCAGCGTGTTGGCCTTGTCGAAGATTTCGTAGCCGATGACCGACCCTTGCGACGGCAGGCCCTTCTGTGCCAGTTTCAGGCGCAATTTATCGACCTGATCGCTCGGCACCATGATCTGGGTGCCGTCGCGGCGCAGTTCGTAGGGAATGTTCTCAAGCTCCAGCTCGGCAATGATTTTGCCGCCGTCCTCGACGGGGATGCTGTTATAGAGCGGCGCCATGGTGGGGGCGGCGACGCGCAACGAGATATAGGCAAAAAAGGCAATCATGACGACGGCCGTGCCAATCATCGCTGCCAGTTTAATCTGGTTGAGGCCTTTAAGGGACTGCACCATCGTATTCATAGGTATCTCCGCAATCAATGATATTCGCCGTCGCCGCACCCCGGGCCGGATGGCTCAGGAATGGAGAAGAGGCGTCGAATCAGATGTGGTTGCCGAAGGTACGAAACCGATGAACTCGGTATAGTTTTTGTCGTTTTTTTAGTGTTTGCAAGTGACTGCCATCCCATCCATAAGTTATTGTTTTTATATTAAGAATATAATCTGTGCCTAAAGTGCGAAAGGCACCCCGCTCACAGTAACCAATGTAATAAATTCTCTTGATGGAAGCAACAGAAATTTGCGCGAACTAGGAAAATAATTCCTACATTGCAATTTTTATCGGCTCGGCCATGGGCACGACGCGCTCCTGAACAATCACGTCGGCAAAGTCGCGCAGAAAAACCGACCCGCTGACAGTGCGTTGTAAAAACACGTTGCGGCGATCTTCGTCGTCTTTCTTGCGACGAATCAGGTCGAGCGCCGAAAGCGCATCCACCGCGCGGCAGATGGCGGGCTTTGAAATGCTGAGCTGTTCGGAAAGGCTGCGGATGGTGTGGGGTGGCGGCAGCATATAAACCGTGAGCAGCACGCCGGTCTGGCGTTGCGATAAATCATACGGAAGCTCGCGCAGGCTGCGGCTGACAACGCGCTGCCACAGCTTCAGTGCCTCCTGAGTATCTCGTGGGGTGCTCATGCGTTCGTTCTAGCAGTTGAGGGGAATTGCGCAACTGATTATGCGCGCCCGTCAGGCGGTGCCAAAGCGTTTTTCCAGATAGGCAAACAGGCTGCGCAGGCCGAGCGCCTCACCGCCTGCGGGGCGGCCCGGTTGGCTTTCCGCGTTCCAGGCATAGCTGTCGATATGCACCCACGGCGTGCCGGGCGACACAAACCGTTCGAGGAAAAGCGCGGCGGTGATGCTGCCCGCAAAGCCATAAGCGGGGGTGTTGGTGACATCGGCAATCGTGCTGCTGACATATTTCGCGTAGCCCTGCCACAGCGGCAACGGCCACATCGGGTCGTGGGCGGCAAGGCTGATATGGGCAAGCTCGCGGGCAATTTCCTCGCGGTTGGAGTAGAGGGCGGGCAGCTCCGTCCCGAGCGCCGCGCGCGCCGCGCCGGTGAGGGTGGCGACATCAATCATCAGTGCCGGGTTGTCGCGGTCGCCTTCGGCCAGCGCGTCGGCCAGAATCAGTCGGCCTTCCGCGTCGGTCGAGCCGATTTCGATGGTGAGGCCCTTGCGTGAGGCGATGACATCCTGCGGGCGGAAGGCGTTGCTGCTGATGCTGTTCTCCGCAGCGGGAATCAGCACCCGCAGGCGGATGGGCAGCCCGGCGGCGATGATGCGTTGTGCCAGCCCGAGCACCAGCGCGGCGCCGCCCATATCCTTCTTCATCAGCCGCATACCGGCATAGGGCTTGATGTCGAGCCCGCCAGTGTCGAAAGTCACGCCTTTGCCGACCAGCACCACCAGCGGGTGTGCGGCTTTGCCGTGCGTCAGCTCGATCAGGCGCGGCGGCTGCGAGCCTGCGCGTCCGACCGCGTGGATGGCGGGGTAATTCTCGCGCAGCAAATCATCGCCGACGATTTCGCGGAACTTCGCCCCGGTCTGTTTGGCGACGGCGCGCGCCGCTTTCGCCAAATCCGCCGTGCCCATATCGTTGGCCGGGGTGTTGATGAGGTCGCGCACCAGCACAATGGCGGCATGTTCGGCCGCAAGCGCCGCAAGGTCGATGGCTTTTGGCAGTTGCAGAACCAGCGATTTGCGGGGTGATTTTTTGTAGCGGTCAAACTGATATTGGGCGAGGGCAAAGCCCAGCGCCACGCGCGACAGCAGGGCCGGCTTCCATTTCGCGTCGATGTAAAAATTGCCGCCGGGCAACAGGGCGGGCAGGTGCGCCAGCGACCAGAGCGTCGGGGTGGCCTCGACCCCGGCGAGCACGCAGGCAATATCCCCCGCCGCATCGGGGACGAGCAGGGCGGTCTGCGGTGCGGCCTGAAACGCCTGCGCGGCGACCCAGTTGCGGGTGCGCGCATCCTGCTTTTTCAGCCATGCCGGGAAAGCGGTGGCATCGAGCGGGATAATTGCTTTGGTGTGGCGGATATGATGGGAAAAATAGGGCATGGTGGCGCTCGCAATGCAGGAGGAAAAAGGCAGATTGCGGGGAAGTGAACGAAAGTTCAAGGAAGAACTGTCCGCCGCTCACACGCAATATCCCTCGGGTTTTGCTGCATGGCGGCATTGATTTTTCCTAAAATGCTGCCTAAAATTAACCGATTAGCAAGCAGCGCAGCCCTATCCTCAGGCTATGGGTGTGCCTTGCTTCATCGCGAAAAACCTTGCCAGACGCCTTCCTTTGCGCGTGGAGGCAAGGCGCGCCGCGCGGTTCTTTGTTCCGGCCATGCTGCTGACGCTTGCCACCATGCTGTTGCCGAGCACGCCCGCCTGGGCATTGCTCAACCCGTTACTGATGGGGCAGCAGGTGCGCTCCCTCGACATCAGCCCGTTCACCAAATGGACATCGCTGATGCCGCGTTATGAGCAGCAGCGCGCACAATTTCGCGACGACTGCGTCGGCAAGGGCTGCCTCAACCGGCAGTGGGAGGCCTTGCTGCGCCGCCTGCATGGCAAGCCGCTGCACGTAAAAATCGAGGAGGTCAACCGCTTCTTCAACGCCATCCGCTACATGAGCGACGCGGATAATTACGGCACCGAGGATGTCTGGCAAACGCCCTATGAAATGATGGCGCGCGGCGGCGATTGCGAGGATTATGCCATCGCGAAATATATTTCACTCAAGCGCCTCGGCGTGCCCGAAAACAGCATGCGGATTCTGGTGGTGCGCGACACCAACCTCGACGGCACCATCCACGCCATGCTCGAAGTGAAGGTCGGCGGCGCAGCGCAGATACTCGACAATCAGGCAAAAAAAGTCCTGCCGATTACCCATGTTTTTCACTACGAACCCATTTTTGCCATCAACGAAAACGAATGGTGGGCTTATGAATAAGCTGTTTTGTGGCCGGGCGCGCCCATAAATAATTCCTAATGTTTTTTGGCTTAAAACCTAACTTTTTTGCTTTCAAACCCTCTGTATGCCGCCTATGGTTGCGGCATGAGAAACAACCTGCGGATTACACCGGAATCAACCTGCGTGTTTGAATGGACGGGGCTGCCACCCTTGCCGGGTGTCTGTCCGGGTGTGGATGCGGGCGGGCAGATTCATTCCCTGCCGCTGCTTCATCTTGGGGCCAGCCGTTCGCAAATTCTCGATTATTTTAACAACGGCTGGACAATAACTGAGCTGCTGTTCAGCAGCCTTGCATCGACGGAGGCATTTTACCGCCGCCCCTACCACCAGCTTCGTCATCCCATGATTTTTTATTTCGCGCATCCGGCGGTGGTCTATGTCAATAAGCTGCGCGTGGCAGGTATCCTCGACAAGCCGGTGAATGCTGCCTTCGAGGCATTGTTCGAGGTTGGGGTCGATGAGATGCGCTGGGATGATCTACACGAAAGCAATCAGGCTATCTGGCCTACCCTCGACGCGGTCGTGGCATACCGTCGGCAAGTGCATGCCATCATCAGCGAATTGATACAAACCCACCCGTTTCTGGACAATGCCGCGATGCCGGTGACTCAGAAAAGCCCGATGTGGGCGTTGGTCATGGGCTTCGAGCATGAGCGCATCCATATCGAAACATCGAGTGTTCTGATTCGTGAAATGCCGGTGGAATACCTGCAACGTCCATCCGCGTGGCCCGCCTTACCTGCCCGCGATGCCGATACGGTGGCATCGCCTTCACGCCTCATTCCTTTGCCCGGCGGTGAAGTGTCGCTCGGCAAGCCGACAGCTTTTCCCTCCTTCGGTTGGGATAATGAATATGGCAGCGAAACCCGCACCGTGCGCGCGTTTGAAGCAGGCAGCGCGCTGGTCAGTAATGGCGAGTTCCTTGAGTTCGTTAAAGCAGGCGGGTATGGTAACGAAGCCTACTGGTCGCGCGAAGGTTGGGCGTGGCGGCGTTTCCGCAATATAAAATGGCCGACCTTCTGGGTGCAGAATGGGCCGGCCGGGTCGCATCTGTATGCTCTGCGCACGCTGTTCGAGATTGTCGATATGCCATGGGACTGGCCGGCAAATGTTAATTTCCATGAAGCGAAAGCCTATTGTGCCTGGCGCACGGCACAGGAAAAAAGCCCCGTGCCGTATCGGCTGCTGACGGAAGCAGAGCATCATGCTATCCGCGATACGCAGGGTGTGGATGCGGTGATGTCTGCTGCCCCCATGGCCGGGCAGGGGAGCAATTTTAATCTTGCCCATGGGAGTGAAAATGCGGTGACCGCGCAACCCGCCAATAGCAAGGGTTTCCACGATGTGTTTGGCAATGTCTGGCAATGGTGCGAGGATCATTTTCACCCGCTCGAAGGCAGCAATCCGCATCCCTATTACGATGATTTCAGCACGCCTTGCTACGATGGCGAGCACCAGATGATCCTCGGAGGGTCGTTCATCAGCACAGGTGATCTGGCAAGTATCTGGGCGCGATTTCATTTCCGCCCCCATTTCTTCCAGCATGCAGGTTTTCGCCTCGCGCGGCATACGGATGGTAATCCGGCATCGAGTGCAAAATTGCTGCAAAACAGCGGTGCGGCGGCCTATGAATCCAGCGAAATGCTCAACAAATACCTGCTGATGCATTGGGGAAGCGACCATGACATTTATGAAAATGTTCCCCTTCGGCACACCGCATTTTCCGCGATAGTTCACCTGCCGCTGACCTGCGCAGAATTAATTGTTTCACACAGCAAGCACTTTGATCGCGTTCTTGATTTGGGCTGCGCGGTCGGGCGATCCAGCTTTGAACTGGCCAGGAATTTTACGGACGTTCTGGGCATTGATTATAGCCGCGAATTCATCGAAAGCGCGCGTACGCTTCAGGCTGCAGGCATGCTGGATTATCAACGCAAAGATTCTGGCGCAACGAGCGCATCGTTGCGTGCCACGGTGGATCCAGCGATTGATCGCGCGCGCGTACGTTTCGAGCAGGGCGATGCCTGCGCTTTGCCGTTGCATATCAAGGATTTTGATGCGGTGCTGCTGGCAAATGTGCTCTGCCGTTTGCCCGAGCCACTGGCGTGCCTTGAGCGAATGCAGGGCGCCAATGCGCTGGTTAAGCGCGGAGGTGTGCTGGTCATGACCACGCCTTTCAGCTGGTTGGAGGAATATACCCCGCGCGATCGCTGGTTGGATGGGATTTCAGCCGTTGGCAAGGCATTGACTGAGTTTGAGCTGATTGAGCAACACGAATTACCGTTCCTCATCCGCGAGCATCAACGCAAGTTCGAATATATCGTGACCCTTGCCAGCGTCTGGCGGCGAAAGAACTAGCTGCCGTTTACTCGTTCGCTCGTGCGCCGCGCCATCATTGCTGACGGTAGCTTACGGTGATATTGGGGTAACTTAAAAAACCTCAATCAGCCTGATTTTTTTAGCTATTTTGGGCGAGGAGGAAGATAATCGGTTGAAGTCTTTGGGTAAGGGGGGTAGTTTGTCCCGGTAAGGTATGGATAAAAATACCAGCGACAGACTAAATCCCCAACCGGCACAGAGGCACTTATGAGCGATAATCTCAGCGAACGCCTGGCATTTCTCGGCATTGATGAAGCGGTGCGGAAAGATTTACGCGAGGCCAAGCCCTTTATCGACGCGGCGGTACCCGCGATTCTGGCCGGTTTTTACGACTATATCAGCGAATTTCCACCTGTCGCGCGGATGTTCTCCGGACGGGAGATGATGTCGCGCGCCGCCTCGATGCAGGAAAAACACTGGGCGCTGATTACGGCCGCTGAGTTTGATGATAAATATTATGCCTCCGTGCGCAAAATCGGCGAGGTGCATAACCGCATCCAACTGGAGCCGCGCTGGTATATCGGTGGCTACAACTTCATTGCCTGCGCGATTTTCGAGGCAGTGTCGGTGCATTTGAAAGGGCGCTTCGCCGCAGAGAAACGTAACCGCTGGCTGACGGCGCTTAACCGCGCAGTGATGCTCGATATGGATATTGCCATCAGCGTCTATCTCGACGCCGGACGCTGCCAGAAAAAGCAATTGCTCGATATGCTGGCCCAGAACTTTGAATCCAGCGTCAGCGGCGTGATTACATCGGTCAGCAGTTCGGCCAGCGAAATGCAGCACAGCGCCGAAGCGTTGACCCGGATCGCCAAGGAATCCAAAGAAAAATCGATGATTGTGGGCGCGGCCGCCGCCGAAACCTCGCAAACCTCGTCGGGCGTAGCCGCCGCTTCGGAAGAATTATCCTCGGCGATTCGCGAAATCAGCTCACAAATCCAGAAATCGAGCCTGGTTACGAAAGATGCCAGCGACATGGCATTAAGTGTCACCAGTTCGATGCAGTCGTTGCTTGAGCAGACAAAAGGCATCGGCCAGGTGACCGAGTTCATCAATAATGTGGCGGGGCAAATCAACCTGCTGGCGCTGAACGCAACGATTGAATCGGCGCGGGCGGGCGAGGCGGGCAGGGGCTTCGCCGTGGTGGCTTCCGAGGTGAAAAATCTCGCCGGGCAGACCACCAAAGCGTCGGAGGATATCGGCCAACAGGTGCAGCGCATCCAGACCGCTTCGACCCAGACCGAAGAGCAGATTAAGAAAATTGTCGAGATCATCAGCCAGATCGACGGGAATATCTCTTCCATCGCCGCTGCCGTGGAGGAGCAGTCCGCCGCCACCAACGAAATCGCCAAAAACGTCACGGGGACATCGGAAGCCTCGAACGAAGTCTCACGCAATATCGCGATTGTGGAGCAGGGGGCGGAACAGACGGATGCTTCTTCTCATGAGGTGCTTGAATCCGCCGCGAAGCTGACCTCTCAGACAACATTGCTGCGCAAAAATGTTGACGAGTTCCTCGCCACCATCCGCGCGTCGTAGTCGTCATCGCCACCGCGCAATAGCAGGCGTTGGCAATGCCTGAACGTCACATGCTTTAGTCTTCGACTTCGATATTTTCTTCGACGAAGCTCATCCCCTGTCCGGCCTGAGCGGCAAACGGCGCCTGCTCGGCAGCGAAGGTTTCTTCGATGTCGCCATGGCTGCTGATGGTGAAGCTTGCATGCGATTCTTCCTCGGGCATATCCCCGGCGTCGAATCCGGATTTTTTCTGGAAGCTGGCGATGATTTCCTCGTGCACCAGCTTGGAATCAATCGTTTTGTCGGCAATCTCGCGCAGGGAAACCACAGCGTCCTTGTCGTTGTCGCGGTCGATGGTCAGCGGCATGCCCGAGGAAATCTGCTTCGCGCGCTGCGCGGCGGTGACCACAAGGTCAAAGCGGTTCGGGATGACGAGGATGCAATCTTCAACGGTGACGCGGGCCATGGAATACTCCGGCAGAAAGAGGAAAGAGGTGGGCTTTTAGGTGATTCATCCGGGATTTGCAAGCGGGTAATTGATTTGCCCGGAAGCAGCGAATCTGTTATACGTATAGAAGACGTATAGTGTGCGTAAGTCAATTTCAATGTAATCCGGGTAATGGATGAGCAAAAAACTGACCATTTCTATCGACGACAAAACCTATGCCGGCCTGCACGCGGTGATCGGGCGGGGCAATATCAGCCGCTTTATCGAGCGGATTGCCCGGCCCTATCTGTTTGAGGATGCGCTTGAGGCATCTTATCGCGAAATGGCCGCCAATGGCCCGCGCGAGGCCGATGCCGCCGAATGGGTCGAGGCGTTGAGCGCGGATGCTACCGATGAAGCGCGGTGAAGTCTGGTGGGTGTCGTTTGATCCCTCCATTGGGGGAGAGATTGCCAAAACGCGCCCTGCAATCATTGTCAGTAATAATGCCAGCAATCGCGCGATGAATCGCGTGCAGGTGGTTCCGTTGACGAGCGCGACGGGAAAATGCTATCCCTGCGAGGCGCTGGTAACGGTAAAAAAGACCCCGAGCAAAGCTATGGCTGACCAGTTGGCAACCGTGAGTAAATTGCGACTTAAAGAGCGTATCGGTGAAATGTCGCACGAAGATATGCGGGCGGTGGATGCGATTTTGCGCCTGCAACTGGATTTGCGGACGGATTAGCGAGATTATGTCTGACTGTCCGGCGCGCGCGCGTTTTAGCTTGTCATGCCCGCGAAAGCTGGTATCCCTCTTGCAAAACCCCCACTGAATGCCGCCTCGGGGCGGCATGTTCACAGGCAGCGCCATGGCTGAAATTCTAAACCGCAACGAAAAAAACGCCGAAAAACTCAGGAAGCCCGACTGGATCCGCGTCAAAGCGCCACAGGGCCAGGGGTTCATGGATACGCAGGCGCTGATGCGCCAAAACCGGCTCAACACCGTGTGCGAGGAGGCGGCCTGCCCGAACATCGGCGAATGCTGGAGCAAGGGCCACGCCACGGTGATGATTCTTGGCTCCGTCTGCACCCGCGCCTGCGCCTTTTGCAACATCGCCACCGGCCAGCCCGACAGGCTCGACCCGGAGGAGCCGAAAAACCTTGCCGAAGCCGTCGGCAAACTGGGGCTGAAACATGTGGTCATCACCAGCGTTGACCGCGACGACCTCGACGATGGCGGCGCCGCCCATTTCGCGCAATGCATCGAATATATCCGCACCACGGCGCCCAACACCACGATTGAGATTCTAACCCCGGATTTTCTGCGCAAGGAGCATGCGATTCCCATCGTCGCCCGCGCCCGCCCCGACGTGTTCAACCACAATATCGAAACCGTGCCGTCGCTGTATAAATCCATCCGTCCCGGCGCGCGCTATTTCAATTCGCTGCACTTGCTGAAAAAAGTGAAAGAATTGCAGCCGGGGATTTTTACCAAATCGGGCATCATGGTTGGGCTTGGCGAAACCAACGACGAGGTGCATCAGGTGATGGACGATCTGCGCAGCGCCGAGGTCGATTTCATGACCATCGGCCAGTATCTGCAACCCACACCGGCCCATGCGCCGGTCGCGCGCTATGTCACGCCCGACGAGTTCCGCACCCTCGAACGGGTCGCTTATACCAAGGGCTTCCTGATGGTTTCCGCCTCGCCGCTCACCCGCTCCAGCTACCATGCGGATGCCGATTTCGCCCAGATGCGCGCGGCGCGCAATGCTAAACTGGCTGCCGCGCACCCGGTTCGAGCGGCCAACGATAACGTCTAATGCACCGCTATAGCGAACGCAGAATCCTCCCCTACACGCCTGCGCAGCTTTTTGCGCTGGTGGTGAATATCGAGAAATACCCGGAGTTTTTGCCCTGGTGCCGCGCCGCGCGGGTGCTGACGCGTGAGGCGGATTCCTTCCTCGGCGAGCTTCTCATCAGCTTTGCCCATTTCAGCGAGCGTTACACCTCGCGGGTGACGCCTACGCCGCCGCAGGCAGGCCGCGAAGGCCGCATCGAAGTGGTGCTGGTCAGCGGCCCATTCCGCCACCTCAACAACCATTGGCGGTTTGTGCCGCAGGGCGATGGCTGCGAAATCCAGCTTGATCTTGATTTTGCCTTCAAATCGACATTGCTCGATACGCTGATGGGCGGCATGTTCAGCCGCGCCTGCGAGAAAATGGTCGCCGCCTTCACCACCCGCGCCGAAGCGCTCTATGGCGGCACGCGCACGGTGGATTAAAGCACGCGGCGCTGCTTCAGGTAGGCCAGCGGTAAAACCGCCGCAACCAGCATTAGCAGCAAGGCGATGGGGTAGCCCCAGTGCCAGCTAAGCTCGGGAATCAGCTTGAAGTTCATGCCGTAAATACCGGCGACCAGCGTCGGCGGCATAAAAATCAGCGCGGCGGTGGAAAGCACGCGAAACACGCTGTTTTGCTGGATATTGATCATCCCGAGGGTGGCATCGAGCAGGAAGTTCACGCGGCCGGTGAGGTAGGTGCCGTGGTCGCTCAGGCCCAGAACATCTTTGTGAATCGCCTCGATTCTCTCCTGATTTTCCGGCTTCGATGCTTTCTTGTGGTGGCTGATATAGGCCATAATGCGCCCGAACGTCACAAGGCTGTGGTGGACTTTCGAAGAAAGGTTACCGCAGCGGCCAATGCGGTCGAGCATCAGCTGGTAATTGACCGATTTTTTCTCGGGATGGTCGGGGTTCCGGAAAATATCGCGGATGATGCGGTCGATATCGCGGTCCAGCCGTTCGAGAATATCGGCCATGCGGTTGACGATACTTTCGATTAGCCCGAGAAACAGTGTCATTTCGTCGTGCTCACCCTCGGGCAGCCGGGGCGCATTGGCAATGAAAGTGCGAAACGAGGTCGCGTCCGTATAGCGGATAGTGACCAGCACATGCTCGGTCAGGATGAAGCTGACGGCGTGGGTTTCGGGCGTCCAGGTGTCCACCTTGGTCATCATGGTCGCGGTCATGTAGGTGGTGCCGTCGTCGGTGTAGAGGCGGTTGCTGACCTCGATCTCCGACATTTCCTCGTGCGTTGGGATATTCATGCGCAGAAAATCCTCGACCGCCGCTTCCTGCGCGCGGGTGGGTTCGAGCAAATCGATCCAGACCGTGTTTTCGGGAATCGCGAGCGGATCGTCGCTGGTATGGCGCGCAATATGCTGGCCGGTTCGGGTAAAGATAATCATGCCGCCATCTCCTTTATCGTCGCCGCAATGCTGCCGTCATCCTGCGTGGGTGCGCATCTTCGCTATCGGGCGTCCGGCCGGAAGCCCCATGCAGCCATAGTGAATAAAACCATTCGAATGTCACGATGAAAATTTTGGTGCGTTTTACCGCCGCCGCGATTATACAGCGCGTTCTGAATGCATGCGGGCGTTAAGTGCCAGCCATACGGCGCCTGAGCATTCTAAGTAAAACCACGAGGCGGTGCCTCATGGAACTAAATGCGGACAGGTGGCCGAGTGCCAGCCATGCGGCGCCTGAGCATTCTAAGTAAAACCACGAGGCGGTGCCTCATGGAACTAAATGCGGACAGGTGGCCGAGTGGTTGAAGGCGCACGCCTGGAAAGTGTGTGTACGTTAACGCGTACCGTGAGTTCGAATCTCATCCTGTCCGCCATTTGAAACAGTCGTCCATATTTTGGAACCTGTCGAATGGGAAATTATAGGAATAACAAAGGGTTTCACCTTTTAGCGTTAGGTTCGAAAACACGAAATTCAGCAATTCGCGTTTTTCCTCTAGGTTCGAACTCATGAACGCCTTATGCGCTCCCATAGCCACTTTCATCAGTTTTTTCATCGTGCTGCCGAATACGTTATCCGCATCGTCATACGCATGAATCAGGTTCACCAGTTCGACCTGACGGGATTTATATTGCTCCCGCTTGGCTCGATAATCATCTGGCGGCAATACCC
>JANRKD010000003.1:0-16893 GCA_033763655.1 Alphaproteobacteria bacterium | reverse complement strand
TGGTTGGGGCGAGCCGGGATGACACGTGGGGTTGGGCGCTGGAGGCTGTGGGTTGGGTGTGTAACCCGTGGCGCTGGAGGCTATAGGTTGGGTGTGTAAACTGTGGGCTGTGGGTTGAGTGTGGGCTGTAACCCGTGGCTGGGGCCACTCACTTTTCTACTACGCGACTCTCGACTCTCGCCACCTGACTCTTGCTGCCGCTTCCCTCACCCCAGCCCTCTCCCGCTTGCGGGAGAGGGAGCGACTCCCCTCGTTGGCCACCGTCCTCTATTCACTTCACTTTCTTCACTTCCTTTACTTTCTTTTTCTTTCTTTCTTTCTTTCTTCACTTCCTTCACTGGCTACTGACTACCGGCGACTGGCTACTCACCTTTACCGCTCGACTCTTCCCATGCCAACCCCTCCCGACCGGAGCGCGACGGGGACATCTCGCCAGATGGCCTGTAAGCCGGGTTCTGTCCCCGCCCGAAGGCGATGGATGACTATTCATCTAGGCGACACGTTGCCGCGCCGCTCAAGCAACCTACCCGCGCAATCCCGGGGCGGAATACCCCTAGCAGATGTTGCCATCCGCGCGCTGCGCCTATTCGGTCTTGCTCCCGGTGAGGTTTGCCATGCCGCGTTGGTTACCCATTGCGCGGTGGGCTCTTACCCCACCGTTTCACCCTTACCCGGCATGCCGGGCGGTCTGTTCTCTGTGGCACTATCTCTCGGCTTGCGCCGGGCGGGCGTTACCCGCCACCGTTTCCTTCGGAGCCCGGACTTTCCTCGGGATGGTATGCCGTGCATGAGAGGTATTCCCTCCGCCGCACCATAAGATCATCACGCAGTCATCCGGCCATCTGGCCAGAGCAGCTTACAGGATATGTTCCGCAGAATCCAGCCGCAAATGGGGGCCGCGCGCCTGTTATCGGCGCAGTTCAAGCATCACTTCGTTGCGGCGGAAAAAGGGCAGCGTCCATGGCGGATCATAGAAGGCCAGCACCGGCTCGCCGACGGTCTTGAGGCGGTGTGCCGCCACATAGGCCCGAAGCTGCGCGGTATGGGTCGCGATATTTTCGTCATCCGTACTGCCTGAGAAGCGAACGGCAACCATCCGTCTGGCCTTCACCTCACGCAGCCTGACGGCCTTGTTCACCGGCTCGGGCAGGGTTTTAAGCGTGTAGTGCGCGGGCATGATGAACTGCACTTTCCAGCGCGTCCCCTCCCCCTGCTGGATGACGGGCGCAGTCATCGCGATTTCCTCCCCCGCCTGCTTTCCGGTCGATTGCTGGATGACCGGCGCGGTCATCGCGATGCTGACCTTCGGGGCATTGTTGCCGAAGATATAATCCGCAATCAGGCGGAATCCCTGACGAACCGCCTCCTTGCGTTCGCCGCTGACCTCCACTTCGGCGGCGATAACCGGCGCGTAGTCGCGCTGTTCGATGCCTTCGCCCAGCGTGGTTGCGGTGAAGGCCGGCTCTTCGTATTGCCCCATGTTGCACCCCGATAATGCCCCAAGCGAGGCCGTAGCCAGCAGGAGGCCAAGGCTCCAAGCCGCACGTCTGCGCAATCTTGCGTTCATGAGATCTTCCCGTCTTGTGATTCTGCTGCGTGCCTACACCATCCCATGCAGGGCGGCAAGCAGCCCCGCGCACTCGTCGTCCCACGCGCCGTCGAGATTGCCCGGGCGGTAATGGCGCTGGAAGGCCACCACGCATTGTTCCGTCTTGGCGCCGTAATCGCCGTCGAGCTTGAGGCCGTAGCCCCAGTTATGCAGCGCCGTCTGCAGGCGGATGACGTTCTTGCCATGGTCGCCGCGCTGCTGGCCGCTGCCCAGCATGGGCCGCGCGCCGAAGGGGAAAACCCCGATTGCCGCGCGCGCCAGCCGTGGCCAGTCGAACAGCTCGCCGGGGTCTTTTTTGCGCAGGAAGGCCACATCCGAATGGCCGACAACATTGCGGGCGGGAATGGCATGACGGGCGATAATCTCGTGGCACAACGCAATCAACGCCTGCATCTGCGGTTCGGGAAAGGCGCGGTAGCCGTTGGTGTGGCCGGGGTTGACGATTTCAATCCCGATCGAGCGCCCGTTGACGTTCGTATGGCCGCGCCAATAGGATTCCCCCGCATGCCAGGCGCGTTTGTCCTCGTCCACCAGCGCATAGACCTCGCCGTCCTCCCCCACCACATAATGCGCCGAGACCCGGGATTCCTCGCTGCATAAATGGTCGAGCGCCGCTTTGCCGCTACGCATGTCGGTATAATGCAGCACCAGCATATCGACGATGTCATCCCTGCGCGCATCGAAATGGGGGGATCGGTAAGAGAGATTCATCCGCCCAGTGTACCCCATGTTAGTGCCGAGTGCCTAGTGCCTTGTGCCGCGTGCGCACGAATAAGCGCGCGCTTATCGGACACGCCGCGCCTACTGCTCCATCTCGACCAGTTGCGGGCGGCGGATGGAAATCACCCCCACCCCGGCAATCGTCAGCAACGTGCCCAGCAATACCTGCAATGTCAGCGGGTCGCCCGTCGTGATAACCCCACCGGCGATGCCGACCACCGGCACCAGCAGCGAATAGGGCACCACCGTGCTCATCGGGTAGGTCGCAACCAGTCGGTTCCACACCCCGTACCCCACCAGCGACGAGAAGAACAGGCTATAGCCAACCCCGGCCCATCCCTGCCAGTGCGCCTGCTGCACGAGGGTAGAGTGCCCCGACTCGAACAACGCCGACAGCAGAGCCAGCGGCGGCAGCGACAGCAACGCCGGCCAGAACAGTAACGGCACCACCGGCGGCGTCACCTTCAGTTGCTTCAGGCGGACATTGGCGACGCTCCAGCCGAACGAGCCGAGCACCGCCAGCAGGAACGCACCCCAATGGTCACTGGCATTGGGGGTGCCGGCCACCATCAGCACACCGAGGAAGGCGACCACCAGCCCGCCGGAACGCCAGGGGCCGAGGTAATCCTTGAACAGGATTGCCGCCAGCACGCAGGCAAACGGTACACCAAGCTGGGTCGCCACCACCACCGAGGTAATCGACAGGCCCATATTCATCGCGCTGAAGACAAAGGAAAACTGGATGACAATCAGAAACAGCGCGATCAGCGCCATGTCGCGCAGCGGTGGCACGGGGTAACGCCACACGAACGGCGCCAGCACCAGCGCCACGCCAGTAAACCGCAGCAGCAACATGAAATAGGGTGGAAACTCCAGCAGCGCAAAATGGCTGGCGGTAAAGTTCCCTCCCCAGCAGATGGCGACCAGAATCGCCGCCAGAACCGCGCGGATGGGCATGCAAACTCCGTACAACAGGGTGAGTGGCGGATGATGTAGGGGATGGCCTGCCCCGGCGCAAGCATCTTTATTTTCACTGGCGCCAGACTTTCCCACACAAATACTGAACGCTCTTTCAGCATTTATTGCCATGCCATTCATTTCATTTACCTTCTGAGGAATCGCATTTAAGTGCCACGAAACGCTGGATTATGCGCCGCGTTTATGGGATAGTGCTCGTCCCGAAGCGATAGCTGTCCTCATGCCGTTGCCTGCGGAGGTTGGCGGGTTCTCCGCCGCCGTCACACGCACAGGCCCGGGACAAAAAAAGAGGGCTTTGAGACGAATCCCAAAGCCCCAAGTCGCTCGGCAAGCAACTGAACACCAGCCTTTCGGCTGGGATTGAAGAGGAAAGGCGTCAGCTACTGGCGCCTTTCGTGTTTCTGCGCCCCCACCACGACTTCACGGCCGCCGTGGTACGGGAGGTTTTTTTTGTGCGCGCCTGCTGTACACTGCGGTAAGCGGCGTTCAATGCCGCCAGCTGGTCGGAGAGCAGGGCAAGAGTTTCGGCGCTGGCGCCGGCGCCATGGTAGCGATCCGGGTGCAGCGACTGTACCCGCGCCATGTAGTGGTCGCGCAGTTCCTTGTCGCTCGCCCGCGCGCTCACCCCCAGCAACGCATAGGGCGAAACCGCGCCCTGACTGCCCTGCGGGGTAATGAATCCGCGAAACGCTTCGCCCGCAAAGCCGAAAACCTCGGCCACCATGCGCAGCAATTCCAGCTCGGCGGCGTTAAGCGGCGCGTCGGCCATCGCCACCCGCACCAGACGCTGGATTAAATCGGTGTGCAGAGCGGTTTCACCCGGGGTCATCGCCGCGACCTGACGCGCATATTGCAGCGCCGGGCTAGTGTCGCCGCCGCGCTGGACAAACCAGCTGCGCGCCTGCGCAGTATCGACCGTGGCGTTTTCGACAAACAGGGCGTGGAACATCTCGTATTCGGCCTTGTTCGCTGCGCCGTCAATCGTCACAAGCTTGGCGGCGAGGGCGACCAGCGCATGCATGAACGCCACCGACTCCAGCCGGTAATCCTGCACCCTACCCGCCCCCACTACCGAGGGTCCCTCGGGTGGCATGGGGTAGGCAGCGACGGTGGCGGTGGCTTGGGACATGGCTCGCAGATACGCTCGACAAGGTTTCTTCGTTAGACCCACTATATATAGATATGAGCGTGGGTTGACAACAACATTTTGTGTTTTAACGGCATGTTGCTCCAGTTCGCAGCCACGCTTTGCGCCAGCCATCTATCCACAGAACCTACCCACAGGCTGACGAAATCTTTGTCGTTTTTTTTGCGGCGTGCCTGTCGAGAAAATCTTGATTCCCTGCTAGACGTTTGCGGTAAATAGCATTATCCCCTAAGAACGTTACCCTGCACTGACCGCCCCTAAGGAGCTTTATGAAAACACCCCCAAAAACCCCGATCTACGAAGGCAAAGCCAAAAAACTGTTCGAGGGGCCGGAACCCGGAACGCTCATCGCCCATTACAAAGACGACGCCACCGCCTTCAACAACAAAAAGAAGGGCACGATTGCGGGCAAGGGCATCATCAACAACAAAATCTCGGAATTCCTGATGACGCGGCTGAACGACATGGGCATCCCCACCCATTTCATCCGTGGCCTCAACATGCGCGAGCAACTGGTACGCGCGGTCGATATTATTCCGCTTGAGGTGATTATCCGCAACTACGCGGCGGGCAGCTTTGCTGAGCGTTTCGGCGCGTTCGAGGGGGAATCCCTCGGCTCGCCCCTCATGGAGTTCTGCCTCAAGGACGACCGTCTGGGCGACCCCTTCATCGCCGAAGACCATATCTACGCCTTTGGCATCGCACAGCCCGAGGAGGTGGACGAAATCCGCCATTATGCGCTGCGCATCAATGATTTCCTCTCGGGCCTGTTCTACGGCCACGGCATCCGCCTGATCGACCTTAAACTCGAATTTGGCCGCTTCTACGAAGGCGAAACGGAAATCCTCGTGCTGGCCGACGAAATCTCGCCCGATACCTGCCGCTTATGGGACCTGAGCACCAACGATAAGCTCGACAAAGACCGCTTCCGCCGCGATTTGGGCGGCACTGAGGAGGCCTACCGCGAAGTGGCGCGCCGCCTCGGCGTACTGCCCTCGATGAAAGTGGTCGAGCCGGATTTTGGCGAAGGCAAGCCGGGCAAAAAACCAGCGAAACCCGTAAAAGCCGCCGCCAAACCGGCAGTAAAACCCGTAGCAACGGCAAAAACAAAGGCTAAAACCAAGCCGAAACCCGGAAAGAAATAACCGCCGACCCTGCCCTACCTATCCCCTATATGGCGGCAGGCCTGAAGCCAGCGCGATACCAGCAAGAGGAACGGATGAAAGCCAGAGTACATATCACCCTCAAGAACGGCGTGCTCGACCCGCAGGGTCAGGCGATTGAAGCGGCGCTCGACCATATGGGCTTTGCGGGCGTAGGCGTGCGCGTGGGCAAGCTGATTGAGCTGGAAATCAAGGCCGCAAACGAGGTCGAGGGGCGCCGCGCCATCGAGCAGATGTGCGAAAAGCTGCTGGCCAATACCGTCATCGAAAAATACACGGTGGAGATGGTCTAGTGATCAGAGTCGAGAGTCGGGAGTCGAGTGAATCGCAGCATGGCATCCATCGCATCCTATGTCTGAATGATAGCGATTTCCGAGCGCTTGAGATTCCCCTGACGCTTTCTTATCGTGATAGAGATATCTTCTTAACTCGACTCTCGACTCTCGACTCTGGTCACTCCTCATGAAATCTGCCGTCATCGTTTTCCCCGGCTCCAACTGCGACCGCGACGTGTTCACCGTCATGGCGGCCAACAATCTCAACCCGGCCTATGTCTGGCACGACGAGGCAGCGCTGCCCGAGGGGCTGGATTTAGTCGTGCTCCCCGGCGGCTTCTCGTATGGCGATTACCTGCGGTGCGGTGCCATGGCGGCGCGCTCACCCATCATGCAGAGCGTGATTACCTTTGCGGGCAAAGGGGGGCATGTGCTCGGTATCTGCAACGGCTTCCAGATTCTTTGCGAAACGGGGCTACTGCCCGGCACACTGATGCGCAACGACCATTTGAAATTCAACTGCCGCGAAACGCGGCTGCGCGTCGAGGCCACCGATTCGGCCTTCACTGGCGGTTACGAAAAAGGCCAGTGCATCACCCTGCCCGTCGCCCATGCGGAGGGCAATTACTTCGCCGACGCGGCGACGCTCGCCACCCTGAACGAGCAGGGGCAGATCGCTCTGCGTTACGTCGATGAGGACGGCAAGCCCAGCGCCTACGGCAACCCGAACGGCGCCTGCGAAAACATCGCGGGCATCACCAACGCGGGCAAAAATGTGCTCGGCCTCATGCCCCACCCCGAACGCTTTGCCGATGCCGCCCTCGGCGGGGACGACGGCGCCATCCTGTTCCGCTCCCTGCGCGCCAGACTGGGGCTTGGCGGGGATGCAGGGGAATAGGGCTGCAGCAAGAGAAGAGTCGAGTGGTGAGAGTCGGGTGGCGAGAGTCGAGAAGTGCGCGCACCAACCACGATTTACACACCCAGCCTCCAGCCCACAGCCTCCAGCGCCCAACCCCACGTGTCATCCCAACCCACCCCGACCCCACCTGTCACCCCGTCGTATGACGGGGTCCACCTTACTTCAAAAAAGATGGATGCCGTCATACGACGGCATGACAAGGGAGAGCGTGAGGGGCGGCGCCACGCGACTCTCGACTCTCACCACGCGACTCTGCCTTGCCGCTTCCCTCCCCTAACCCCTCCCGCAGGCGGGAGGGGGATACTCCCCTTGCTGGCCACCGTCCTCTATTCACTTCGCTTTCTTTCTTCACTTCCTTCACTGGCTACTGGCTACCGGCTACTGACTACTGGCTACTGGCGACTTTCCTTGCTGAGAACTGGCGACCGGAAAACAATGGCTACAATTTTATGGCAACTTAACGTCTTCTTAACTTTCGTTTGCTATATTCACTAAATAAGGCGGAAAACAGCCGAAAACGGGGTGGTGACGAACATGAATAATGCAACAGCAGCAGCGGTTAGCTACACAGGAAAAACCTTAGGGGGGGCATTAAAAATACTCCCCTATATTGAAGAGCTTGGGTTCGATGGTAAGCATTTTATGGATGCCATCGTTGCGAACCTCCAGGAAATGGGCGTGATGCGCAATGGGGCGATTACAGGCGGACAAGAGGCAAACATTGTTGCCTCGGCTCCCAGCTACTCGGTAGCACAGAATTCAGGCAGGGGTAACTCCCTCGCCTAAACAAGTTTACGTGGTTTGCCAACTCGGGGCGGCTCCCTAAAAAGGGCCGCCTCTTTTTTTAGTGCATGGCCGGGGCGATCGTCATCCGGCTCCGCGTGCCGCTTCGGCCACCACGCCGCCTGCAACGACGATAATCGCCGGGTTTCGGCCATAACTTACGGATTTTGGCCAAAATCGCTTGACTCTGCCTGCGCCATCGCTATGTTCCCTCCTCCTTTGGGGTTGGAGCGCATATCCCCCTCTTCCTGAAGGCATGCGAGGGTTTAGGGTTTAGGGAATAGGGTTTAGGAAAAGCGCCGCTGCTTTCTATACCCTGGCCCCTAACGCCCGGCCCCTCATCTGGGGATAGGAATCTGTTGAAAGGAGTTCGTCATGAGCAAGCGCCATGCCGTAAAGTATAAGATTTCCCGCCGTCTGGGCGAGTCCCTCTGGGGCCGCGCGAAGGATCCCGTCAACCGCCGCAACTATGCCCCCGGCCAGCACGGCGTCGCCAGCAAAGGCAAGAAGAAGCTGTCGGATTATGGCACGCAACTGCGCGCCAAACAGAAGCTGAAAGCCTATTACGGCAACATCACCGAAAAACAGTTCTTCAAATTCTACGAGGAAGCACGCCGGATGCAGGGCGATAACTCGGAAAACCTGATCGGTCTGCTCGAATCGCGCCTCGATGCCGTGCTCTACCGCATGTGCGTGGTGCCGACCGTATTTGCGGCACGCCAGTTCGTCAACCACGGCCATGTTAAAGTGAACGGCAAGCGCGTCAACATCCCGAGCTACCGCGTGAGCGAAGGCGATGTCATCGAGCTGAAAGAAAAATCGAAGCAGCTGGCACTGGTGCTGGAATCCGTCGCCTCGCCCGAGCGCGATGTGCCCGATTACATCGACATGGATAGCAAGGCGATGAAGGCTACCTTCACCCGCACCCCCAAGCTGGCGGACGTGCCCTATCCGGTGAAAATGGAGCCGAACCTGGTGGTGGAATTCTACAGCCGCTAGGTGTTATCGGCACGATACACGACGAAAGGGCAGCTCCGGCTGCCCTTTTTGTTAGCGGGGCCGCGCGCCTGTTGGCACTCCGTTGACCATCATGTTCACATGGTTCCTGCCACATTCGGTGGCGGAGGTAATATTCGCTTCTCCATCGAACTGAACATTCCGGCATTTCAATACGTCCGGGTATTGATCGAGCGCCTTTTGTAATTCTAGGCGATCTTTCATAGTGGGGTGGTATGAATCGTTAGTGGCTTCAATACCCTTCAGAAAGTAGCTTTCCTGCACGGGAGGGGGTAACGCCTCCGCTTCCGCTCGCAATCTTGCTTGCTTTTCAGGAGCAAAGGCTTCGTAGGCCTTAACGAAATCTGAAAAGCTGAGTGTTGGATTCAATGCCATGCCATGAGCAATCAAAACAGCATCGCCCCGCATAGTTTGCGATAAGAATGCCTTGAAATAACCTTTTGGGGAAACGCGACGTGCCGAGAAGTCAGCCTCGGCTTCCATTCTTCTGGAGAGAGCGTAGTCGCTTTCGGATGGGCGCAATCCCGCTTTTTCTTCCTTGAGCCTGGCTAGCAGCAATTCATCGGAATTCTGGTAGCGATGGGCGAGTTCATGGGCAAGGCCTGAAGAAAGAAATATGCTATCAATGTTCTTTTCAAAGAAATCTTTGTCGATCAGTATAGCATCATGGTTGAACATCATCGGGGTGCCTTCAGTGTCCTTTAATTCCGCAACAACAATAATTGGCGGTGGCAGGTAGCTGACATTATGGATTGCATTGAGTTTTTTTGTTTGCTTCTTGAGGTCGCGATATAGTGCCCTATGCTCCGTAGCATCGAGTATTTCTGCTGCACCGTCTTGCGCTTCGAGATATTGGTTGCGCCGAATTTCGCTTGTAACGGGGGATGAAGGATCCTGCAGCGCCCTAATCCCGGGCAACACGTTTCTGGTTAAAACAGCATTTAACCTTTCATCAGGCCATCTCTCCAACCTTGCTTGCGAGATTAATCCTTCTGCTGCAGTGTCGAATTCATCTGCGATGCGCGAATAGTCTTCTTTGGTGTGTATGGTAAGATTTTCTTTATCAGGCATCTCATCACCCTATCGCATAAACATTAATTTTTTATTAAACGACTCATTTTTTCTGCCATGATAGTGCTGTATTATGTTACCATTCCGCAATGACATTGCCCACTATCAGGAAGAACCCGTCTGCGGACGACATGGATGCAATGCTGCGCGACAAGATGGGCGAGATTGAAGCGCTCATCGCCGCGATTGCCGCCGAATTGCCCGATTGCGATTTGAAACTCGCCGAGTTGCTGGAAGGCGAAACCGAAATGGTGCGCCTCGCGATTATCAAAAAGCTGCGCGAGATGCTCAAGGCGCGCGCCGAGGAAAAAGAGCAGGAGCTCGACAAACATCTCGAAGCGCAGAAGCGGGTGAATATCGAACGCCAGCGCAACCGTTTCATGCAGTGGCTGACATGGATCATGTCGGAAGAAACCATCCAGAAAATGCGCGAGGCGTTCCTCGCCAACAGCATGATGGAGCGGATGGTGCGCGGTGTTGGCCGCGAGATGGCACAAAAAGGCATGCGTGATATCCAGCCCGGTGACCGCCGTGATCTGGGGAGCATGAGTCATAATGCACCCGCCGCTCCGGCGCATGGGCGCGATCAGGATAAGGATAAAGGGCGGAGCTAGCGGAGGTTACGCCGCTTTTTCTTCGGTAAAAGCGATGTTTTTTTCCTTCAGCAATGCCTGCAATTCGCCCGACTGGTACATGTCGCGCACGATGTCGCAGCCGCCGATAAACTCGCCCCTGATGTAAAGCTGCGGGATGGTCGGCCATTGGGCGTAGGCCTTGATACCCTCGCGGATTTCCGCGTCCGCCAGCACGTTCACGTCGTGGTAATCCGTGATGCCGAGCCGTTCGAGAATAGCTGCCACGGTCGCCGAAAAGCCGCATTGCGGTAGTTTTTTGCTGCCCTTCATGTAGAGCACGACGGCGTTGTTTTGAATATCCGCTTCGATGCGGGGGAAGGCGGGGTTCTCGGTCATAACGGTCTTTCGTAATTGGGTGTGGGTTGCGGTTAATTAGCATCCGTGGGTAAGAAGCCAAGCGATTGCTGCAGGTCGCGCTGGCATTGCTCAGCGAGCGATTGCGCCTGCGCGGTCAAAGCGGCCGGCGGCTTTTTCTGTATCGCGTCGCTCAGATCGTCGGGCGTGAACATCAGGCTATCGCTGGTGCAACGGCAATAATGCTCGCCCTGTTCCTGTGAGAGCGGCGAGTTCGGGCTGCCGATTTGTTTTTGTTCGGTCATTTGCGTGATGCATTGCGTATAGCCGTCGCGCTGGACTTTCCGGCTCATAAAATCGAGCAGCATCGGCATGCCGAACACATAAAACAATGTGCCGCTAACGGCCCAGAATATCACAAGACGTCGTAGCCAGCGCATGAAAATCCTTTAGGGTTCGTGGCCGATTATAATGGTCGCAGCGCAGGGTAGCAAGCGTTTAGAGGCCCCTTCGGGCCGCTTGCGCTTGTGGCTGGGGCCGCTATAACAGGCGGTAACGAGGATATGTATGCGCACGAGCAAAAAAGCGAAACCTGCCGCGAACGCCCTTTCGACGGGTATCACAGCGGAGATCGTCGCCGCCCACGGCTTGACGCCGGACGAATATGCGCGGGTGGTCGAGAGTATCGGCCGTGCGCCCAATCTGGTGGAGCTGGGTATTTTCTCGGTGATGTGGAGCGAGCATTGCTCGTATAAAACCACGCGCAAATGGCTGCGGCTGTTTCCCGTTACCGGCCCGCAGGTGATTTGCGGCCCGGGCGAAAACGCGGGCGTGGTTGCTATCGGCGACGGGCAGGCGGTGATTTTCAAAATGGAGAGCCACAACCACCCGAGTTTCATCGAACCGTTTCAGGGCGCGGCGACGGGTGTCGGCGGCATCCTGCGCGATGTATTTACCATGGGTGCGCGCCCGGTGGCGCTAATGAACGCCCTGCGTTTTGGTGCACCGGATAACTCGAAAACGCGCGCAATTGTCAACGGCGTGGTCGCCGGGATTTCACATTACGGCAACTGCGTCGGCGTGCCGACGGTCGGCGGAGAAACGATTTTCCATGCCGGATATAACGGCAACCCACTGGTAAACGCGATGGCTGTAGGCCTCGCCGACGCTGACAAAATTTTCTACTCGAAAGCCTCGGGCGTCGGCAATTCGGTGATTTATTTCGGTGCCAAAACCGGGCGCGACGGCATTCATGGTGCCACCATGGCCAGCGCCGAGTTCGACGAAACCACCGAGGAAAAACGCCCAACCGTGCAGGTCGGCGACCCGTTCACCGAGAAATTACTCATCGAAGCCTGCCTCGAACTGATGGCAACGGATATGATCGTCAGCATTCAGGATATGGGCGCGGCGGGTCTGACCTGCAGCAGCCTCGAGATGGCCAGCAAAGGTAATCTTGGCATCACACTGGCGATTGAATCCATCCCGATGCGCGAAGAAGGCATGACGCCCTACGAGGTAATGCTTTCCGAAAGTCAGGAGCGCATGCTGATGGTCGTGAAACCCGGCAGCGAGGAAAAGGCCTTCGCGATTATGAAAAAATGGGGGCTGGCTTGCGCCACTATCGGCACGCTCACCGATACCGGGCGGATGGTGCTGACCCATCACGGCGAAATCGTGTGCGATATTCCGGTCGCGCCGCTGTCGGATGCAGCGCCCCTCTATGACCGCCCGTACACGCTGACGCCCAAACGCGCGGTGCTGGCTGCAGGCAGCGTAACTACCACCGATATTGGTCGGGCACTGGCAGCACTGGTGGCCTGCCCTGATATTGCCAGCAAGCGCTGGATATGGGAGCAGTACGACCACATGGTCATGAACGATACCGTTGGCCGCCCCGGCGGTGATGCAGCAGTGGTGCGCGTGCATGGTACGCAAAAAGCGCTGGCTATGACCACCGATTGCACACCGCGTTATGTCTTTGCCGACCCGTACGAAGGCGGCAAACAGGCCGTCGCCGAAAGCTGGCGCAACCTGACGGCGGTGGGCGCGACGCCGCTGGCGATTACCGATTGCCTTAATTTCGGCAACCCGCAAAAGCCCGAGATTATGGGGCAGATTGTCGGCGCCATTCAGGGCATGGCCGAGGCGTGCCGTGTGCTTTCCTACCCCGTCGTGTCGGGCAATGTCTCGCTTTACAACGAAACGCATGGGGTGGGCGTGCAGCCGACCCCTGCCGTGGGTGGCGTCGGCCTGCTGGTGGATGCGCGCCGCCGCGTCGGCAGTGCCTTTACGGAAATTGGCCACAGCATCCTGCTCATCGGCGAGACGCGCGGGCATCTGGGCAGTTCGCTTTACCTGCGCGAAATCATCGGTAGCGAAGAGGGCGCACCGCCGCCGGTCGATCTGGCGCTGGAGCTAAAAAACGGCAATCTGGTGCGCAGCCTGATTGAAGATGGGCGGCTGGTTTCCGCCTGCCATGATGTCAGCGATGGCGGGTTGCTGGTGGCGCTCGCCGAGATGTGTCTGCCGCGCGACATCGGCGCACAAGTGCGCTTTGCCAGCGATCTTCCCCCGCATGCCTACGCCTTTGGCGAGGATCAGGCGCGCTACCTGATTGCCGTGCCGCCCGCCGCCAAGGACGAGGTGATGGTGCGCCTCAATCAGGCCGACATTCTATTCACCGATCTTGGCGTAACCGTGCCCGACCTGCTGATTGTCGAGGATGTGCTGCGCGTTCCCGTCATCCACCTGCGCGAACTGAACGAAACCTGGCTGCCCGGATTTATGGCGGGTTAGGCGCCCCTACCGCGCATCACCCCCGCAGATGACACCCGAAGGGGACTAGCTGAAGGGAAATGCCCCCTTGCTGGCCACCGTCCTCTATTCACTTCCTTCCTTCACTGGCTACTGGCTACTGGCTACTGGCTACTGGCTACTCCCTTCCCGCATTTCCCTCCCCTAACCCCTCCCGCAGGCGGGAGGGGGACACTCCCCGGGTGGTGAGTGGGGTGGATACCCGAATGACAAATAACGGATGGCGGATAATGGATAGTGAACGGTGGCCAACGAGGGGAGTCGCTCCCTCGCCCGCTTGCGGGAGAGGGCTGGGGTGAGGGAAGCGGCAAGAGAAGAGTCGTGTGGCGAGAGTCGAGTAGCCCCAACCACGGGTTACAGCCTCCAGCCCCAAGCACCAACCCCACCCTTTGTCATGCCAAACGTGATTGGGCATCCAGTGCGACATGTCCACGTCGCGAGATTCTCGCAAAGGAGCTGGATGCCAGCCTGCGCTGGCATGACAAAGGATGGGAGGCGCCGGTCACCCGTCACCCCGCCCTCATGACGGTGGCTAATGGATGGTGGGAGCGACCGGAGGCTGCTGTTCGCGCGCTTCCTCGGCCTCGCGGAAACTGCCGCTGTGGCGCGGCCCGGCGGCGATGATTTTCTGCGCAACACGCGACGGGGTGGCGACAATATCCTGCTCCAGCGCGATTTCGCGGCTTTCAATCCGCTCGATGCGCGCTTCGTTCATGCTGTGTTCGACATCCTGCTTGTGGGCAGCCACCGCAATGTCGCCGCCGGTGATAAAATTGCCGACGGACGTCAGCACGGTGTTGAGGAGAATGAACGGCGCAGGCCCGAGGGCGCCGAGGAAGGCTGTGAAATTACCGGCGGTGATGGCGGCGGAGGCGGCCGCCGCATTGCTGAACAGGAAGGTGCCAAACGAGCTCACCAGCCCTGCAGCCCCGAACAGCCCTGCAGCCCCGAACGCATAAATACCACCAGCCAGCACCGCAAAGCCAAGCGCACCGAGCAGCAGGCCCTGCGGCACACCCCTGAGGGCGCCTTTCAGCGCGCCTTTCCACCAGATGCGTGATTTTTCCTGTGCGGGTATTTCGTAATCCATCGTTTCACTTTAGCAGAGGCCACAAAGTGAAAATGTGAAGATTCAGTGACATTTATTGCCGAGCCTTGTAGCGATGGCATTATAGTCGTTTGCCTATCTCAGGAGATACCCCCATGCCCATGCCCGCCGATGAAATCACCCGCCGTATTCTGGCCGCCATCCCCGATGCGCAGGTGACGCTGGAAGATCTGGCCGGGGATGACGACCACTGGAAAGTGACGGTGAAAAGCGCCGCTTTTGCCGGAAAATCGCGCGTCGATCAGCACCGGATGGTCAACGCCGCTTTCGGCGCGGATTTGGGCACCACCCTGCATGCGCTGGCGGTGGTGACCGCCGTAAAAGCACCGCTTTAGCGCCGTCATCCCGCGCAGAGATTCCATCATAGCCAAGGGGCACAACCCGGGTTGCGCCCCTTTTATGGTGTTGCCGTGGGTTGGGTTACAGTGCGGCGGCGGCACCGGCAGCTTCAGGCGCAGGCACTTGCGAACGCGCGGCCTCGACCGATGCGGCATGCCCGGCACCGGCCTGACCACCCGCCTGCATCCGTGCGTTCATGGCAGCCATCTCCGCCGGTGACACCGAGTTCATGTAGGACGGCTGCGCTGCCTGCTGCGCCTCCAGCGCCTGCATCTGGGCGATGGCCTGTGCTTCGAGGTTCTGGCTCTTACGGTGCGACAGCCAGCTGCCAGCGCTAAGGAGTGCCGCACCTACCGCCACCACCGGGGCCGCACGCGGGAATTTCTCGAACGTCGCCGCAACGCCGTTCAGGCTCCATTTTACCGGCTTCATGATAAGAGCGACAGGTTGCTCGACCAGCCAGATCCCGGCTTTGCCCGCCCCACGGAAAGGAGCAGCAAGTATTCTTCCGACTCCCCCTGCAGCTACCTCAGGAACAGCCTCAGCTCCTGCTTTAGCCGCCTGTTCGGAAGCTTTTGCAGCAGCCTCCCAACCTTTCGGGGTAAACGAATTTTTAAGCGCACCCCCGAGACGGTCTAGCGCACCACCGATCTTCGACGTTTCGTTAGCTACCCTCATTGTCTGCTCCTACTAATCCCTTATGCGCGCTGCAACTGTTGGCCCTCGACACGGCCATCCGCCTGCATGGCGCTAATCGTCGTCCCGGCTGGATTCATAGGCGAACCCTGCGCTGCGAAGTTGTATTTGTTGTTATCGTTGGCCTGCGCCATTGCCTGATATTGATAGGCAGCAACCTGCGCTTCCAACGCATGTGCGGCACCGCGTTCCTGCGACACACGCTCGTGTGCCTTCGTAGCGCCATTGCCGGCACCAACGAGCCCAACAAGAGGCGAAAAAACGGTCGTCACCAGCGCACCAGCGCCGCCGCCCACCAGAAGGCCTCCTGCTACTTTTAATGCACCTAACAGTATGCTTCCCGTGCCCACAGACGATGATACAGACGCTATCATCGCACCCAGCGGCCCCGTGAAGGCCAGAACGCCAACTACCATGCCGATACCAATTGTCCACAGCGCCATTTTGCCAATTGATTTCGCAGCGCCACCCGCAGCGCCAAGTACCACACTCCCCGTGCTGCTCAGCACCCCATGATTCACCGGTGCGACATAATCATTGTTCGACATAGCGTTCTCTCCTTTGCGCTTTGCGGCTCATGATGAACCGTGAAGCTTTATCTCTAGTCTGCAGAATAACACAGGCCGCGCGCCAGGTGTGTGAAGCTTTTGTGACAATAATGCCGGGGTCTGGGGATAAGCGCCGCCCATCAAGGGGGCATGGCTGTTTTCCATCTGGTTCCCCGGCGAGGGGATTATTTTCCTGGCGCCGCTTTTGGCGTTGCCGCCGTGGTCGGCGGCGTGGGTGGCGGTGTCACGCCTGAGGTGGGGGAAGTTCCTTGCAAGGCACCAAGCGCGACCGCCGTTACCGTCGCCATGACGACCCCGCCGCCAAGCACCCCACCGCCATCGAACGCGCCTTTTGCTGCGCCGAGTGCCGCCGCGAGTCCAAACCCCTGCTTCGCGGAATCAAGCACTACCCCGGCAATACCATCCTTGGCGGCGATATCCGCCGCATGCTTAACGGCCTTCTCGCCACCAAGGGCGCGGGCCGCGGCTCCCCATAATTCGGGTGAGAGGATTTTAAGGCCACTGATAACTCCAGTATATATCACCCCGCTCCATATGCCGCTGACCATGCCCTTCGCCGCGCCGCCAAGGGCACCGAAGATCTTGCCGGGGATAGAAGCAATCGCCGCAAATGGCGCGGCAATGAACGATCCGACCGCCTCAAAGGGCGCGCGGATAAGGTTGGTGAAAAAATTGCCGCCGGGGGCCGCTGCCGCAGGCGCCGCACCCGGCGCGGATTCCGCCGTTTCGGGCACTTCAGGCGCTTCGGAAGCG
>JANRKD010000002.1:0-148880 GCA_033763655.1 Alphaproteobacteria bacterium | reverse complement strand
CCCACCCAAGCCCCACGCCGTCCCCCCCTATCGTGATGCAGCTTCTTGTTCGAACACGAACCAGGAGGTCACCATGAACGATTCACCAAAACAAAAACTTACCCTCGACGAAATCCGCAAAATGCCGATCGAGGAACTTCTTAAGCTCGATATAGAGATCCTGCGCGATCTCGAAGATCAGGCGGATAAGGCGGTGTTTAGCGCCGGGCTCGCGCTCGATTGGGTGCGCGGCATCATCGCTAAAAAGCTCCACGACCCAGCCAATGACAATGCCGGCTCTTAGGATCACCTATGTCAATCGAGTGGTACAGGGTTTATCACGGTATGCCGGAGGACGCTAAACTCAAGGTGATAGCGCAGCGCTCCAAGCAGCTGATGACGCATGTAGTCACGGTGTGGCTGTGCCTGCTCGATGCAGCGTCGCGCCATAAGGCGCGCGGCACGGTGCAAGTGGATTCCGAGCAGATCGCGGTGGTGCAGGACATCGATCAGAAGATCGTAGAATCGATTATCAGCGCCTTTTACGAAAAGGGGATGATCGACCGCGCCAGCCACCGTTTAACGGGCTGGGACAAGCGCCAGTATGCCACCGGTGCCGAGCGGGTGGAGAAACACCGCAACAGCAAGAAACAGGATGTAACACCAAGTAACGCGGTGAAACGCGATGTAACAGACGGTAACGCCGCGAAACAAAAAAGTAGCAAAAAAGAGGCAGATACAGATAGCAGAGGTACAGATGGCAGAGGAAGTGCAGAAAGCAGAAAAGATGCAGATTTAGAGGCAGAAAAAGACGCAGAAGCAGAAAAAGATCAAAAAAATATTTCAGATAAAAAACTTAGAGCGAGAGCAGAAAAAGGAGAGCGCGAGAGGGAAAAACAGAAGATCGGTGGACAAGCCACCGATCAGACGCAAGACGCCAGCCGCACCATCCTCGACATGCTCGATGTTTGGAATGCAGAGGTGCAAAGTAAGCTCACCAGAGGGCAGAAGGCCAAACTCACAGCCACACGCAAAGAGCAGATGGCGCAGCGATGGCTCGAAGACTTCCATCAGGATATGCGGGCGTGGCGATATTACTGCGAAATTATCGGCGCATCGGATTTTTGTTTAGGCCGCATTCCAGGCAAAGGGTGGACGATCGATCTTTCGTGGGCGGTCGAATCATCCGATCATGTGGCTAAAATCCTAGAAGGCGGCTTTTCAGGTGGTAATCACCCGGCGCGCCCTCCGGCGTGCGATGTGCCTGCTTTGCAGGAGGCGTGGGATCGCGTCCTGCACGCCTTCGAGCAAAAGCATAGCAAAGCCACTTGCCGCAGCTGGCTGGCCAATACCGTGATCACCCGGTTGCAAAAGCATTGCGACGGCGCGCTGGTGACGCTGCGCTGCCCCAACAAATTCAGCTGCGAATGGATCACCCAGCACTACCTGGCCGATCTTAACCGCCTGTGGGAAAACGCCACCGCGCTCGCCGATGTGCGCGTGACCGGCATGGAACTGGTCATGGAGGGCTGAATGGAAAAGTGGACAGTCACCGACATCGCCGATCGTTTTGAGGAAGCCGCGCGCACGCTCCGGCGCCTGCCGCCGGTCAAGGTGCGCGGGTATTTCAATACCTGGCCGCCGATCGTGCGCACCGCCCAGGAGATTCTCGACGCCGAGCCTTTGCCGATGCAGCTGGGTCCGCCCACGGCCGCTGCGATCGCACGGCTCGAGGAAACGATGGAGTGGATTTTCCTGCTCGATGACGAAAACGACCGTCGGCTTGTTTGGCTGCGCGCCGAGGGCGTGCGCTGGAAAAAAATATGCGCGCGAATCGGCTGTAAGCGCACGAAAGCCTGGGAATTATGGTCGATGGCTCTGCTGAAAATCGCCACCCGTTTGAACCATTAACGAAGCGGGTGCGAAATGCTTAAGAAAAAAAACCTTGAACATCGCGAACATAATCCGCTATATTGCATGGAACGATCGCGAGAGTTGCGTAAAAATGCCATCCGCGTTTCGCTAAAATCCCTGATTCGCTGCTTGTTTCCATCGTGCCGGTTATCCGCTGGCGCGCGCATCACCCTTTTGCCTGGGGGTGCGCTATGAGCAGGAGCGAACTTAAAGCGCGTCTCAAAAAGGACACTCGAACCAAGGAGGAAATTTTCCAGGCGCTGGTGGCGCAAATGAAGGAGCTGTCCAAAGGTGAAATGACGGACGGCGAGGCAGCGCAGGCCGCCAGCAACTTAATCGGATTTTGCAGCGCCATAGTTTACGGCGAGCTTGCAAAGAGCGTTGATTCCACCTGCAACGCTGATACTATCGAAAGCGGAATCGGCGACGATTCCGGGGTGTCGTAACCCCATGTTAATCGGTGACATCGACCGTTTTCGGTGTAGAATTCCTCGATCTCTCTCTATGGTCGGGGAGATATTGGCTATGTCCAGGGCTCTGCCTAAAGGCCAATATAACCGCATTAACACGGTTTACGAACTCCCCGATCACCAGCTGGGCTGGCAACGTAGGGAGGCGTAAGTGACTAAAGCAAAAATCGCAGTAATTTTAACGCGGGTATCGACCAGGGAGCAGGAAGAAGGCTACTCGATCGACGCCCAGGTGCATCGTTTGCAGGAATATTGCAGGCGCAAAAACTTGACCATACTGGAAACATTCAAAGTAATTGAATCTTCCACGATCTGCCACCGCAAGCAGTTTATGGAAATGATCAAATATGCCAAAAAGCAAAAGCAGCCCGTCGCGATCGTGGCTGACAAAGTGGATCGCGTACAACGCAGCTTCCAGGAATACCCTATCCTTGATCCGATGATCAAAGAGGGTAAAATTGAATTACATTTTAACACCGAAGGCTACATCATCCACAAAGATTCGATCTCACAGGAGCGCCTGATGTGGAGCATCGGTGTGGTGATGGCGCAATCCTATGTCGATAGTATGCGGGATAATATCAATCGTAGCATCGCCCAAAAATTACGCAGCGGCGAGTGGATTAGCAAAGCGCCGGTGGGCTATCTGCATGTGAAGCGCGAAAACGGCAAAGGTGACATAGTACAAGACCAGGATCGCGTCCCGCTGATTCGGGAAATATTCGAGTATTATTCTACGGGGAATTATTCGCTCAGGCAGATAGCGGCAATGGCCAAAAAAATCGGATTACGCAATAGCCGTGGTAATCAAAAAGATTTTACCGTTGCCCACATGCATAAGATTCTACAAGACCCGTTTTATTACGGAGTCATGCGTGTTAAAAAAACCGGCGCGGAATATCCGCACCGTTACGAGCCGATCATCAGTAAAACACTGTTCGATATGTGCCAGGATGTGCGCGTGGGACGATCCAAGAAAATGCCGCTTTATCGCGGCAAGGATTTTGTGTTCCGGGGGATTTTGACCTGCGCTATCACAGGCCGCTTGGCGACCGCCGAAACGCATAAGAAAAAATATCAGAACGGCGGCACCGGCGAATGGACGTATCTCGCCGTTTACAATCCGGAAAGCCCCGAGAAAAAAATGTGGGTGCGGGAGGAAGAAGTGATCGCAATGGCCGAAGACGCGCTGGCCTCGCTGAAAATTAGCGACCCGGAAACGCTCATCATCCTGACCAATTACATCCAGCAGACGAACGACGAAAAAAAGCGGTTCCATCGCCAGCACACCGCATCGCTAAAAAAAGAGCATACCGAAATCGAAGAGCGCCTAGACAAGCTGGTCGATCTTCTCATGGACAAGGTAATTGACAAAAGCGAGTTTGAGGCAAAAAAGAAAAAGCTCAAGGATCGCCAGTATGAAATCGACGACCTGATCCGCAGCTTTGACGAGGCCGACGACGTTTTTAGCAAACGTTTGATCGACCTAATAAGCATCGCATCCGGCGCGTTGGATGACTTCAAAGGTTCGGACGTCACCAAAAAACGCGAGTTGTTGAATTTCGTATTTCAGAACCTACAACTCAGAGGCAAAAAACTCGAATATACAATGCGCTATCCATTCAGCAAGTTCGCCGAGTGTACGAACATTGCAGAATGGTGGGCGGTAGAGGACTCGAACCTCCGACCTCTACCATGTCAAGGTAGCGCTCTAACCAACTGAGCTAACCGCCCGCACCAGAGTTTCGGGGTTATAGCATGCAAAATCCTGGGCGCAAGAGGAACTAGGCGGGGTGGCTCCTCAGCCTGTCTTTGAAGGGTTTCGCGCGCACTTCGGGCGGTAGGTTGAAGGCGACATGCTCCTCCACCACCATAAACGGCTCGACCGTGACGACGCGCAGGGTTTCAAGGAATTTCACCACCCGATCGACCAGTAATTCCGGCGCGGAGGCACCCGCCGTCAGCCCAATTTTGTCGATGCCGTTAAGCCATGCCGGGTCGATGTCCGCCGCGTCGTCGATCAGGTAGGCGGGGATGCCGCATTCGGCGCCAAGGTCGCGCAGGCGGTTGCTGTTGCTGGAGTTTTTCGAGCCGACCACCAGTAGTAATTGCACTTGTTTTGCCAGATCCCTGACGGCTTGCTGGCGGTTCTGCGTGGCATAGCAGATGTCGCGCGTGTCGGGGCCGTGGATGGCGGGAAAACGCTGCTTCAGCGCGGCGATGATGGATTTCGTGTCATCGACGCTTAACGTGGTTTGGGTGACATAGGCGAGTTTATCGGGCGTGGCGACGGTAAGTGCCGCGACATCGGCGAGATTTTCAACCAGATAAACTTTCTTCACCCGCCCGCTGGTGCCCTCGACCTCGGGGTGGCCCGCATGGCCGATGAGCACGATCTCGAAGCCCTCGCGCTCGTAGCGGCGCGCCTGATTATGCACCTTGGTAACGAGTGGGCAGGTGGCGTCGATAATCGGCAGGGCGCGCAGTTTCGCCTCGTTCTCGACCTTTTCCGAAATGCCGTGCGCCGAAAATACGGTGATGCCGCCGGCGGGGATTTCATCCACTTCCTCGACAAAGACAACACCCTTGGCACGTAAATCCTCGACCACCCAGCGGTTATGGACAATCTCATGCCGCACATAAATCGGCGCGCCATACAGTGCCAGCGCCTGCTCGACAATCTCGATGGCGCGATCAACGCCCGCACAGAATCCGCGCGGTGCGGCAAGATAAACGGTGAGGGGGGCGGTGCTCATAGCTTCCAGCGTTTAGCAGTTGGGCACAGGCAAAGGAAGGCGAAATACGCAGCGTTTTGCAGGTCCGGCGGAAAGATGCGGCAAATCTCTTGACCTTGGACTATACTCCAAGCCGTAGGGTGCAGGCGAAAGGGCGCGCAATGACGGGATTAACCATCGGCAAATTGGCAAAGATATGTGCAGTGAGCACGGATACGGTGCGTTATTACGAGCGGGTTGGTGTGTTATTGCGGCCCGAACGCACCGCTGCGGGTTACCGCGTCTATGCGCGGCAAAGCGTGCAGCGCCTGCAATTTATCCGGCGCGCGCAATCGCTCGGGTTCACGCTGGAAGAAATTAAGGAACTGCTGACGCTTCATCGGCTTGAGACCACCGATTGCGGCGATATTAAGCAGCGTACCGAAAAGAAAATCGACGAAATCAAACAACGTATCGGCGATTTGCGGGCAATGCAGCGGGCGCTTGAGAAGCTGGCTGCCGCGTGTAAGGGCAAAGGCGCGCAGCTTGAAGAATGCAATATCCTCGAATATTTGTATGGAGAAGCTACGTGCGCGTCGCACTGAACATCGTTGTGTTCGGGTGCCTTTTCCAAGGGCAGGTGGCGCTGGCCATGCCGATTACGTTCAATACGGCGTTGCCGGTGAGTAAGGATGAAATTATTTTCCGCGAACAGCTTGTGCTTGATAAATCGAGATCTCCCGACACGACGCGCGATACGCGCACCGAGGTCACCTCGGTTACTACGGTGGGGTATGGATTCACCCCCGATCTGGCCGTGTTTGTCAGCGCTCCTTACACGAGTCGCGCGGTGGATATGGCTTCCACAACGCGCGCTGGCCGTGGATTTGGCGATGCCGAATTATTCGCGCGCTACACGGTTTACCAGCATGACGCGCCGGGTGAAACATTCCGTATTTCGCCCTTTGCGGGAGTCAAAGTCCCAACCGGCGAGACGAATGCGCGCGATCACCGTGGAAAGTTGCCGGCCAGCGTGCAGGCGGGTTCGGGGTCGTGGGATGTTTTTGGCGGCGCGATAGTGACCTACGCCAGCACGGATTATACGGTCGATGGGCAGATCGGCTACCGGGAGAATCGTCGGGGAAACGGCAGTGAAACCGGCGATATCATCCGCGCCGATGCCTCGTTGCAATACCGCCTCTGGCCGGAAACGCTGGATATAAACACATCTGGATTTTTTTACGGCGTGCTGGAAACGAACCTGGTGCATCAGGAAAAAACCCGTCTGGCGGGGGTGGCGGATGCCAACACGGGCGGCACCACACTGACTATCGTACCCGGAGTGCAATACGCGACGCGGCGCTGGGTTGCCGAGCTTGCTTTGCAGATTCCAGTCCACCAGAACCTGAACGGTAATGCGCTGAGAAACGACTATCAGCTACGCACAGGGATCCATGTTAATTTTTAACCAATCAGGAGAAGTCCCATGAGAAGATTCCTTTATGCCGTGGCAATGGCGATGTCCGTGGCCGGAAACGCCGTGGCGGCAGATGTGCAATACGACCTGCGCATCGACGGGATTACCTGCCCGTTCTGCGTGGCGACATCCGCTTCCGCGCTTGAAAAAATGGAGGGCGTGAAGAAAGTGGATGTCAATCTGAAGGAAGGCATCCTGCGGGTCTGCGCCGATGAAAAAACCAGCTTCAGCGATGCACAGCTCAAGGAATTATTCGCAAAAAAAGGATTCACTTATCGCGGCATGGATAAGCATGGTGCGTGTGAGGCCGCATGATAACCCTCCACGCAACCCTCCGTTGCCCTCAATGCGGTGCGACGCGACAGGAGGAAATGCCGCGCGATGCCTGCCAGTGGTTTTATGAATGCCGGAGCTGCCACGCGCTTTTGCGCCCGAAGCCGGGGGATTGCTGCGTCTATTGCTCGTACGGTGACGTGCCGTGCCCACCCAAACAAATCCCGAACGCAGGAGGGTGTTGTGGCTGAGAGGGAAGTCAGGCCGAAGAAATGGGGCGCACTGCTATTGTTTCTGACCGTGCCCACCTTGCTGTGCTGCGCCGTGCCGATTCTGCTGGTCAGCCTTGGTATGGGCTCCGTAGTGGCGGCGCTTTATGGCGAACATCTGCCTTTTCTGCAATGGTTTGGTCACCACGAGTTGCTCACCTTCGGTCTGACGGCGGCGCTCCTGCTGGCGGCGGCATGGGCGATTTACCGCCCGGGTCGCACCTGTCCGGCGGATCCGGTGCTGGCGGCGGCCTGCCGGAAGGCGGATAGCTGGAACCGGCGTTTTTATTGGGGCGCGGTGGTGCTCTGGTGCGTGGGCTTCACGGCGGCGTTTATCCTGCCTTATTTTGCGTAATGGATGCTATTCCTTTGTGTGCGCCATGTAGGTTTCGCTCTGCATTTCGATCAGGCGGCTGACGGTGCGCTGGAACTCGAAATTGCCGTCGCCCGCTTCGTAAATGCCCTCAGGCGGTGTTTCGGCGGTGGCGATGAGGTTGACGTGGCAATCATAGAGCGCGTCGATCAGCGTCACGAAACGCCTGGCTTCGTTTCGATCCTCGCGCGTGAGCTTCGGGATGCCTTGCAGTAGTAACGTATGGCAATATTGGCAGAGTTCGAGGTAATCCCCCGCGCCAAGTGGCCGCAGGCATAATTCGCCGAAGGTCAGCCAGGCGACGCCGTCGGCGTATTTATCGACCCGCAGCACGCGCCCGTCGATCTCGATGCGTAGCGGTTCGTTGGGGGCACCGGCAGTCAGTGCCGCCCAGCTTTCGAGCAGGAAATCATCCGAGGCATCGTTGCGCGGGTAGACGTAGCTGCGTTGCATGGCCTTGAGTTTGGCAAGGCGGTAATCCTGCGCGCTTTCGAGGCGCATAACGGGGAGGCGTTTTTCCAGCAGGGCAACAAATTTAAGGAATTGATCGCGCTGCAAGCCGCCCTGATATAGCTCGCGTGGTGCACGGTTGCTGGTGAATACCACGGCCACGCCTGCATCCATCAGCCCCTCGAACAGCCGCGCCAGAATCATCGCGTCGGTGACATCGGTCACCTGCAATTCATCGAGGCAGAGCAGGCGGCTTTCACGCGCGAGTTCGGCAATTACTTGTTCGAGTGCGTCGCCCTGCTGCGATTTCCGGTAGGCGAACAGGCGTTTATGAATATCACGCATGAAGGCGTGGAAATGCACGCGGCGGGTTGGGTAGTGCGGGTGGATGGTGGCAACAAAGAGATCCATCAGCATCGACTTGCCGCGTCCGACGGCACCGGAAACATAAAGCCCCTGCGCATGGGGTGTGGGCGCGAGGCGGCGTTGCCAGAAGCGGCGTTTACGCGGTGTGGCGTCAAGAAGTGCGCCATAGAGGCGGTCGAAAGCCTGCGCCACCTTGCGTTGCGCGGCATCGGCATGCAGGGTGTCGCTACGGAGAGCCTGCTCGTAGGCGATAAGGAAAGCGTGCGGTTTGGCTTGCGGCATAGGGTTACAGTTGTTAATGAACTCTGGGTTTAACGACGCCATTGCGAGCGTGCAGCGAAACAATCCATTCGGGCTACGCGCTCAACTCCATGGATTGGCACGTCGCTTCGCTCCTCGCAACGGGGAATGAAGAAATGTCCATGCTGATGCTTGAAATATCTTCCGTGAGAGGGCTCCGTGAAACGCTGGCCGGGTGGCGCGCGGCGGGAGATTCTATCGCCCTTGTGCCGACCATGGGGGCGCTGCATGCCGGGCATATGGCGCTGGTGAAAGCCGCGCAGGCGCAGGCAACGCGCGTCGTGGTCAGTATTTTTGTCAATCCCACCCAGTTTGGCCCGAACGAAGATTTCTCCCGCTACCCGCGCCCGCTGACGCGCGATCTCGAACTGCTGCGTGCCGCAGGTGTGGATGCCGCATGGCTGCCAACGGTGGAGGAAATGTATCCGCAAGGCTTTGCCACGCATATCCATGTTGCAGGGGTGAGCGCCGGGCTGGAGGGTGACGTACGCGCAGGGCATTTTGATGGGGTGGCAACCGTGGTCGCCAAGCTGTTGCTGCAGGTCATGCCCGAGATCGCTCTGTTTGGCGAAAAAGATTATCAGCAGCTTTGCGTCATCCGGCAGATGCTTGCGGATATGGATATTCCGGTGCGCATCCTCGGCGTGCCGACGGTACGCGAGGCCGATGGGCTGGCGCTTTCCTCGCGCAACCAGTACCTCACGCCCGAGCAGCGTGCGGTGGCGCCGCAACTGTATGCGCAGCTACAGGCGCTGGCCATGCAACTGGCCGCACGGTCGGATGACGATGTGCAGGCGGCGCTCGAACGGGCGAAGGAGAGCCTTGTTGCCGCAGGATTCGACGCAGTCGATTACCTCGAGCTGCGCGCAGAAAATTCGCTGGCGCCGCTTACGCAATGTGATCGGCCCGCGCGGTTGTTGGTGGCAGCGCGGCTTGGGGCGACGCGGTTGCTCGATAATATTTCGGTTGCGCCTGCCGGATTCTCCTGAAATCGTGGTGCGCCGGTAGGATTCGTAGAGATGTTCGGGGATGGAGTGTTTATGCTAAGTGACAGCGAAATTATGGCCGAATTCGAGGCGGCGGAAGCAATTTTGCGTGGGCATTTTATCCTCTCCTCGGGTTTGCATTCGGATACCTACCTGCAATGCGCGCGGGTGCTGATGAACCCCAAACGCGCAGAAAAACTCTGCGCCGCGCTTGCTGAAAAACTGCGCAGGCAGCACTCAAAAATCGATTTGGTCGTTGCTCCGGCAATGGGCGGCGTGGTGGTTGGCTACGAAATGGGGCGGCAGCTTGGCGTCGAGACTATTTTCTGTGAGCGTGAAAACGGCGCCTTTGCGCTGCGGCGTGGCTTTGCCATCCCCAAAGGCGCGCGGGTGCTGATGGTGGAGGATGTTGTCACCACGGGCAAATCCAGCATGGAGGCCGTCGCCTGCGTTGAGGCGCATGGCGGGGTGGTGGTGGCCGAGGCCGCGCTGGTCGACCGTTCGGGCGGCGCCCACTGCCTGCCGTTTCCGCTGGTTTCACTGCTGACGCTCGATGTTAAAACCTACGCGCCCGAGGCGCTGCCTACGCATTTGCAAGGCAGCGAAGCAGTAAAACCCGGTAGCCGGTTTCTGGTAAAATAGGCCTTAGTGCTTGGCGGGGGCGACCACCATAATCACCTGGCGGCCTTCCATTTTTGGCTCATGCTCGACCTTAATCCGGTCGCCCAGTTGATCGCGCACTTTCATCAGCACTGCCATGCCCAATTCCTGGTGCGCCATTTCGCGGCCACGGAAACGTAAGGTCAGCTTCACTTTGTCGCCTTCGTCGAGAAATTTATGAATCGCGCGCAGTTTAATGTCGAGGTCATGCTGGCCAATACCCGGGCGCACTTTAATTTCTTTAATCTGGATGACTTTTTGTTTCTTGCGCTGCTCTTGCAGTTTTTTCTGCTCGGCAAAACGGAACTTACCGTAATCCATCACCTTGCATACGGGCGGCTCGGCATGGGGAGAAATCTCGACCAGATCGAGGCTCGATGCGCTCGCAACGCGCAGGCCTTCGGTGACGGTGGTCACTCCGATCATTTCGCCGCTGGCGCCGATGAGGCGAATTTTATCCGCGGTAATTTCGCGATTGATGCGGGGCTCGGGTCCGCGTTTTTCTTTAAGCGCCATAGGTAGCCGTCATTCGTAGTTTCTCCAAGTTATTAGTTGCCGCACAGTGAAGCGGTGGTAGGAGGCGTCATCCCGGGCTCGTCCCGGGATCTCCATCTACGAGCGGTGATTCTTTCTTAAGAAAATCACGGCATGCTGCAGGAGATCCCGGGATGAGCCCGGGATGACGGGCCTAATTCGGCGTGCTGCATTCCTTTACAAGGGTTTGAACGGCAACGTCAAGCGCCAGTGTTTGCTGGCCGTCGCTTCCCAGCGTGCGCAGGGCGACAGTACGCCCCTCGGCATCGCGGCCACCAACGGCAATAATGTAGGGTATTTTCTGCAACGAATGGTCGCGCACTTTGTAATTGATTTTTTCGGCGCGGTTGTCGAATTCTGCCCGAACACCTGCGGCTTTCAGCGCATCGAGCACTTCCTGCGCGTAGCCGTCGAACTCGTTGGTGATGGAACAGACCACGGCCTGCGTAGGCGCCAGCCAGGCGGGGAATTTACCGGCATATTGCTCGATCAGGATGCCGATAAAGCGCTCGAATGAGCCCAAAATCGCGCGGTGGAGCATGACCGGGCGGTGCTTCTGGCCATCCTCGCCGACATAGTTTGCGTCGAGTCGCTCGGGCAGCACGAAATCGACCTGAAGCGTGCCGCATTGCCAGTCGCGGCCAATGGCATCGCGCAGCACGAACTCAAGCTTTGGGCCATAAAATGCGCCCTCGCCGGGATTGAGCGTCCATTCCAGCCCGGCGGCGCCGACGGCTTCTTTCAGTGCGTTTTCGGCTTTGTCCCAGGTGGCGTCGCTGCCCGCGCGGGTTTCGGGGCGGTCGGAGAATTTGACCTTTACCTCGGCAAAACCCAACTCGCGGTAGACTTCTTTCAGCAAATCGCAGAAAGCGACGGTTTCAGCGGTGATTTGATCCTCGGTGCAGAAAATATGGGCGTCATCCTGCGTGAAGCCGCGTACACGCATGAGGCCGTGCAGCGCGCCTGAAGGTTCATTCCTATGGCAGGAGCCGAACTCCGCCATACGCAATGGCAAATCGCGGTAGGATTTAATGCCGACATTAAAAATCTGCACATGGCAGGGGCAGTTCATCGGCTTGATGCAGAGCGTTTTTTCCTCCGAGCTGCTGATGAACATATGGTCGTGGAATTTCTCCCAGTGGCCGGATTTTTCCCACAGGATGCGATCGACGAGGATCGGCGTTTTTACTTCGATATACTGCGCGGCGCGCAACTTGGTGCGGATGAAATTTTCGAGTGTGCGGTAGAGCGTCCAGCCTTTGTCGTGCCAGAAAACCTGCCCGGTCGCTTCCTCCTGAATATGGAATAGATCCAGTTCGCGCCCCAGTTTGCGGTGGTCGCGCTTCTCGGCTTCCTCCAGCATCAGCAGGTGGGCTTTGAGTTCTTTCTCGGTGGCAAAAGCGATGCCGTAAATGCGCTGGAGCATTTCGTTTTTTGCGTCGCCGCGCCAGTAGGCACCCGAAATGCGCGTCAGCTTGAACGCGGCATTGATTTTAGCAAAATTGGGCACATGCGGCCCACGGCACAGGTCGATGAAGGCGTCATCGCCGCTGCCCTGACGGTAGAGCGAGATTTTTCCGCGTTCGGTGGTGTCGTCCTCGGGGGCGAGGCGGATTAATTCGGCTTTATAACCTTCACCGCGCGCTTCAAACATCGCGATAGCCTTGTCGCGTGGCCACATTTCGCGCGTCACGGTGTTTTGCTGTTTCAGCAGTTCGTGCATTTTTGCTTCGAGCCGTGGCAGGTCGTCCGGGGTCAGCGGCGTGTCGAGGGCGACATCGTAGTAAAACCCGTAATCAATCGTCGGCCCGATGGCGAGCCGTGCGCCCGGAAACAGCTCTTTCACCGCCCGCGCCAGCAACTGCGCGGTGAGGGTGTGGCGGATGATTTCGATGCCTTCTTCGTCCTTCGCGGTCAGCAATTGCAGCTTCACATCCTGCGTCAGCGGCAGGTACAGGTCGCGCTGTACCCCATCGACTTTCATGGCGACGGCGGCTTTCGCCAACCCGGCGCCGATACTGGCGGCCACCTGTTCGCCCGTGGTGCCGGAGGCATAGGCGCGGGTGCTGCCGTCGGGCAGGGTAACGGTGATCTCGGCAAGGGCAGGCTGGGCGTGGTTCATACGGCTCTCCAAAAACAGGAAGCGGACTCTACGCTTTAAGCACCCGCTGTCAAGGTGGCAAGCACCCGGTCTACGCTCAAATTTTGCAAATCCATCTCGCGCAGGATGGTCACTGCTGCGCCGATGGGGGCCGAGCGCACCGGGTCGCTCGCATGGCTGAACAGCACGGTCGCCGGGCAGCCGGTGGCGGCGATGACATGCATCGGGCCGGTGTCGTTTCCGACGGCGAGGGTGGCGGCGCGGGCGAGGGTGGCCAGTTGCGCAATGCTGGTTTTGCCGCCGAGGTTGAGGGCGGCAGGCACCCGCGTGGCGATGGAATCGAGCGCTTCCGCCTCAGCCGCCGTACCAATCAGCACCGGGCGAATACCTTTGCCCGCAAGCTCCTGCGCGAGGGAGGCATATTGCTCCGCTGGCCAGCGTTTCTCGGGGCGGTGTGCCGCGCCGCCGGGCACCAGCAGGGCGCAGGGATTGAGCTGTTCGCCCTGTGGTATCGCACGGCGGCTGCCTATGGCGGCGGCGATGTCGCCAATGTCGGCCTGAAGCCAGCTTATGTTGGGCATGCCGACATCGCGGATACCTGTGATGCCCAGCTGGATTTTTAGGTTTTCAAACGCGTGTTTTGTGTGGCGCGCCGGGTCGGTATAGCCGTGGCTCGCAAAGCGGCTGGCATTGCTGATGCGTGGCCATGGACGCGCCAGTAGCCATGGGTAAAGCGTGCTGCGTTTGCTGGTCTGAAGGTCATAAATCCATGCCCAGGGCTGGCTGCGCAGCATGGCTTTGAGGCGCTTGCCTGCGGCGCGCTCGAACAGCTTGGGTTTGCTATCGACCCAGATTTCGTTGAAATAGGGGCTTTGGGCCAGTAATTCCGCGTAAGGCCGGGTGGTCAGGCAGGTGATATGCGCATCCGGATGCTGTGCGCGGATGGCGGCAAAGCCTGCCGTGGCGATGATGATGTCGCCCAGCGCTCCATGCTTGATGACGAGGATATGCTCGCCGCTCACGGCAGCAATTCCCGGTAGACGGCGATCGTGTCGTCCTTCATGCGCTGGCTGCTGAAATGCGCCCGCACATGCGCCCGCGCATAATCGCCCATGGCCTGCGTCGTCTGTGCGTCGCGCCCTAAGGCAAAACGAATGGCGGCGGCCATCATGTCGACATCGCCGGGCGGCACGAGGTAGCCGGTTTCGTTATTGAGGATGGTTTCGCGCGCGCCGCCATGGTCGGTGGCGATGACCGCCCGCCCCATGGCCTGCGCCTCAATCGCGACGCGCCCGAACGATTCCGCCTGCACCGAGGGCACCACCACAAGGTTCGACAGTGTGTAAGCCTCGGCCATGAAGTGCGTGCTGCTGGCAATATGCACTTTGCTTTCCAGCCCACGTTCGCGGATGAGGTCCTGCAATTCCTCACGGTAATCCTCGTGGCCGATGTCGCTGCCCGCGATGATGCATAAATAGGGCAAGTCGCCGAGCGTCGCCAGCGCCTCGATCAGCACATGCTGGCCTTTGATGCGGCTGATGCGCCCCGGGCAGAAAATCACCGGCGAGAAATTATCGAACAGCCCCCAGCTTTTGGTAAGTTGCTGGATGCGGTCGGGGATCAGTCGCGTATCGTCGAAGATGGTGAAATCGACCCCGCGCGGAATGGTGCGGATAATCGCCGGATCGACCTCGTAGGTGCTGAGGATGTGTTCGCGCACAAACTCCGATACGGCGATGACCCGCGCGCCCTTTACCATCACGCTGTTGTAGCGTTTCTTTATGGCCGATTCGGTGCCGTAAATGCCGTGGAATGTAGTCATGAACGGGATGCGGGCCCATTTTGCGGCATAATAGGCGGCCCAGGCAGGCGCGCGGCTGCGGGCATGGATGAGGCTCACCTTGCGCGCTTTGATGAGGCGGTAGAGCCGCCATGCATTCTGGCGGATGATGAGGGGATTTTTGCGCTCCAGCGGCAGGGTGATATGCTCGCCTCCGGCATGGGTGATATGCGGTATCAAGGCACCGCCTGCCGAGGCGACCAGCGGCTTCATTCCCGCCTCGCGGATGGCGGCGGTGATTTCGACCGTGCCGCGTTCGACCCCACCCGCTTCGACGCGGGGTAACACTTGCAGGATGACAGGTTGGTCGCTCATGGAGAAAAGCAATAGTGATTCGCGCCAAGGGTGCAATGGTTTATTGCGTCATCCACAAGCGACGCTATAAACAACCAGATGAAACCCGCGTTCCTCACCCTTGGCGACGGCAGCCGTATTGCTTACCATAGCAGCGACGGCGAGGGGCCGCGCGTGGTGTTCTGCTGCGGCTACCGTTCGGACATGAATGCCACCAAAGCGACTGCACTGGCCGAATGGTGCGCGGCCAATCGGGTGCCGCTGACACGCTTTGATTATTTCGCCCACGGTCAGTCGGGCGGCGATTTTATGGACTTTACCATCGGCAGCGCCATGCAAAGTGCATTGGAAGTGATTGACCGGACGGCGAGCGAGTCGATTATTCTCATCGGTTCATCCATGGGCGCGTGGGTGGCGCTCAACGCCGCGCGTGAACGCAAGGCCGTGGTGCGCGGGCTGATTGGGGTCGCCCCGGCGCCGGATTTTACCGAACGCCTGTTATTTGCGCGCCTTTCGCCCGAGCGCCGTCAGGAGCTGGATGAAAACGGCCTGTTCTGGGCCTATAGCGAAATGTCGGAAGCCGACTACCCCGTCACCCGGCATTTCATCGAGGAAGCGCGCAACCACCTGATGCTCGACGATGTGATCGGCCTCGATATTCCCGTCCACCTGCTGCACGGGCAGGAGGATGTGGATGTGCCGTGGGAGCATTCGCTGCTGCTGGCGCGGCAGTTGCTTGGCGACGAAGTCACCGTCACCCTGATTAAGGACGGCGACCACCGCCTCAACCGCCCTGCGGATTTGCAGGTGATGACCGACGCGCTCGCGCGGATGCTGGCATCAGCCGCATGACGCACTTTATTTGACAAGCCTTCGCGCAATGCCTAGGTAGGGCGCAGGTGATTTTTTCAATCGTCGTGGCGGGTGTTTTTGCGCCACTCTAACATTTGTCATGCCAGCGAAAGCTGGTATCCAGTTTTTCTGGCGCTTTGCGCGCTGGATGCCAAATCAAGTTTGGCATGACAATAGGGAGTGTCGTTTCTTCGCGACGACAGTATACATACATAACCGAGGCCCTCATGAAACCGACCGAAAAACCCCATAACCCCTGCTTTTCCTCCGGCCCGTGCGCCAAACGCCCGGGCTGGACGCCCGACGCGCTGAAGGACGCCGCGTTGGGGCGCTCGCACCGCGCGAAAATCGGCAAAACCAAGCTGAAGGAAGTGATCGATCGCAGCCGCGCGCTTCTTGGTATTCCGGCGGACTATGTGCTCGGGATTGTTCCGGCTTCCGATACCGGTGCCATCGAAATGGCAATGTGGAGCCTGCTCGGCCAGCGCGGGGTCGATGTGCTGGTGTGGGAAAGCTTCGGCAAGGGCTGGGCGGCGGATTGCAAAAAGCAACTGAAACTCACCGATTTGAACATAATCGAAGCGCCGTATGGCGCTATCCCCGACCTCGCGAAGGTCGATTGGCAGCGCGATGTGGTGTTCACCTATAACGGCACCACCAGTGGCGTGCGCGTGCCCAACCTTGATTGGGTGGCGGACGACCGCGAGGGGCTGGCCATCTGCGACGCAACCAGCGCCACCTTCGCGATGGAGGTCGATTTCAGCAAGCTCGATGTGGTGACCTGGAGCTGGCAGAAAGCGCTCGGCGGTGAGGGCGCGCACGGTATGCTCGCCCTCAGCCCGCGTGCGGTGGCGCGCCTCACCAGCTATACGCCGTCATGGCCGTTGCCGAAAATCTTCCAGATGACCAAAGACGGCAAGCTGATGGACGGGATTTTTGTCGGCGAGACCATCAACACCCCTTCCATGCTGGCGGTCGAGGACGCGCTCGATGGCCTGCGTTGGGCGGAGCAGGTGGGCGGGCTTAAATCATTAATTGAACGTTCAGAAAATAACCTTAAGGCGCTGGAAAATTGGGTAGAAAAATCCGATTGGATTGAGTTCCTGTGTGCGGATAAAGCGAGCCGTTCCAACACATCCGTCACCTTTAAAATTCGCGATAGCTGGTACAAAGGCCTGAGCGCCGAGGCGCAGGCCAAAGCCCTGAAGGATTTTACCGCGCTGCTCGAAAAAGAGGCGGTGGCCTACGACATTGGCGCTTACCGCGATGCCCCGGCGGGCCTGCGCATCTGGGCGGGGGCGACGGTCGAAAACGCGGACATCGCCGCCCTGCTGCCCTGGCTCGACTGGGCGTGGGCGCAGGTGAAGCAGGCGCAAGCGCAGGCGGCGTAAGGCGCGTATTATTCCGTCAACTGATGCGAAAATGTTGGCTAATTATGTTCTGATTGACAAATCGCTATCAGGCTTGCTTTTTTGCTTTTATAAGTAGATTCTGTCTGGCTACAATGCGGAGCTGTAGCGTTCGGCTGCTGTAGGTGAGGGGTGGCCCTTTTTAAGAGTCTTAATCCTCTGATTTTTGTAATGTTCGTTTTTCTGTGGGGATTCATGAAAAAAATATATCTGAGCAGCGCTTTGGCGACCATCGCTGTTGGCGTTCTGTCCGCAAGTGGCGCGCTGGCAGCGGCCAAAAAGGGCAACGAGGTCGAGCAAGAGGTTTTTAATCGGGATGGTGCCAAGTTCAAGCTGAGCACAGGGTTTGACTACAGCAAGGGCGATTACGGCCAAAGCGCCGACACAGAGGTGTGGTATGTGCCTGTCTCAGGGAAGCTCGAAGTAGACGATTGGACGGTGAAATTGACCGTGCCGTGGCTCAGCATTAAGGGGCCTGGCGCCGTTATCGGCGGCGGCGGCGGGGTCGTGACGAACAGCAGCGGGGCGGTAACGACGGAGTCCGGGCTTGGCGATGTTGTGGCTTCGCTCACCTACACGGCAAATATCGCATCGGATACCTACCTTGACCTTACCACGAAAGTTAAGTTGCCAACGGCAGATGAAGATCGTGGGCTTGGTACCGGCGAAACGGATTACACCGTGCAGGCCGACCTTAGCAGGCAGTTTGGCCCACTTTCCCTTTACACGGGTGCGGGCTATAAATTCGTAGGTAGCAACAACACGCTGAACCTGGATGATATCTGGATCGCCAATGTTGGCTTCGGGTATGATGTCACCAAAAGCGTCAACGCCGGCCTGACCTACGATTGGCGTGAAGCGGCCGCGTCGAGCACGGAAAACCCGAGTGAAATCACGGCGTATGTGAATGTCAAAGCAACCGATAGGATCAATGTTCAGCTGTATGGGTTGACAGGCTTCAGTGACGGAAGCCCCAACGGTGGCGGCGGCATTCTGGCGGGCTATAAATTCTAACATGCCGGTGACGTGGGCAGAGGGAACCATGTCGGTTTCTCCTGCGTTTCCCGAGAGATTTTCGGCGCGGATTTGTAAGTTGCGTTGAATCCGTGTGTATCCGGCCTCTATCGGTTTTATTTAACGAGCGTAGTTTTTTCATTTTTGCAGGAGGTTATTATGATGAAGCAAAAAGCAGCCCTGTTAGCGGCGGCATTTCTGGCAAGCGTTTCGGGTGCATCTCTGGTTCAGGCTCAAGAAGTGGAAAGAGAACGTGCCGAGCGGGCGGAGCGTACCGAGCGCGCCGAACATGCGGAACGTGCAGAACATGCGGAACGCCCTGAGCGGGCCGAGCGGGCGGAACGTGCAGAACATGCGGAACGCCCTGAGCGCGCCGAGCGGGCGGAACGTCCTGAGCGTCCTGAGCGGGCGGAACGTGCCGAGCGTCCTGAGCGTCCCGAACGTGCCGAGCGGGCAGAACGTCCTGAGCGCGCCGAGCGCCCCGAGAGTGGGCATGGCCGTGATTAAATGATTGCATGCGCAATTAAGGAAAAAATAGGCCCCGCATCATGTTGGTGCGGGGCCTTTTTGTCAGAGTCCTCTCCGATGATAGCCCGGCAAGCAGGGGCTTGGGGCCTGCGTTGATACGGCAACCCGTGCCAATGCACATAACCACAAGGTAACAAAAATCCATTTCGTCGTTGCGGCAAGCGGGGGCGTGTGGCAATGCAGAGAAAACCAACGCCACCCCGGTTGCCTTCGCGATGGCATTTCCGGTCGGGGGATGAGGTTTGCGCCCGCCCATCATGTACTACAGAGGAATCTCCCATGCCTAAAGTGAAAGTCCTTATTTCCGATAAACTCAGCCCGGCTGCGATTGAAATCTTCAAAAACCGAGGGGTCGAGGTCGATCTGAAAACGGGGCTGACCGAGGCGCAATTGATCGAGATTATCGGCGAGTATGACGGGCTGGCGATTCGTTCGGCCACCAAAGTCACTCCGGCGGTGCTGGCGGCGGCAACGAAACTGAAAGTCGTTGGCCGCGCCGGTATCGGGGTCGATAATGTCGATGTGAAAGCCGCCACCGCGCGCGGTGTGGTGGTGATGAATACGCCGTTTGGCAATTCAGTGACGACCGCCGAACATGCGATTACGCTGATGATGTCGCTCGCACGCGACATTCCGGCGGCCAGCGCCTCGACCCATGCGGGCAAATGGGAGAAAAACAAATTCATGGGCGTCGAAATGGCGGGTAAAACCCTTGGGCTCATTGGCTGTGGCAATATCGGCAGCATCGTTGCCGACCGCGCGCAGGGGCTCAAAATGAAAGTGATTTCGTATGACCCGTTCCTTTCGGCAGAACGCGCCGCCGCGCTCAATGTCGAAAAGGTCGAGCTGGAGCAACTCCTCGCCCGCGCCGATTTCATTTCGCTGCATACGCCGCTGACGGACGCAACGCGCCACCTGCTCGGCAAAGAGAACCTCGCGAAAACCAAAAAAGGCGTGCGGATTATCAACTGCGCGCGTGGCGGATTGATTGTTGAAGCCGACCTGAAAGCGGCGATTGAATCGGGGCATGTCGCAGGTGCCGCGCTCGACGTGTTCGAGGAGGAGCCTGCTAAATCCAACCCGCTCTTTGGTATGGAGCAGGTAATTGCGACGCCGCATCTGGGTGCCAGCACCAGCGAGGCGCAGGAGAATGTGGCGATTCAGGTCGCCGAGCAGATGGCGGAATATCTGACGGTGGGCACGGTGACCAATGCTCTCAATATGCCGAGCGTTTCGGCGGAGGACGCGGCGCGCCTCAAGCCCTATCTCGACCTGGCGACGCGGCTTGGCAGCTTCGCTGGGCAAATGACCAAAGGCGGCATTACCAACGTGACCATCGAATATGAAGGCAAGGTTACCGAACTGAACATCAAGCCGCTGACGGCGGCGGCGCTCAATGGCCTGCTCAGCCCGCTGATGGAGGGGGTGAATATGGTCAACGCGCCGGTGGTGGCCAAGGATCGCAACATTGAGGTCAGTGAAATCCGCCATGACCGCACGGCGCATTACAAAACCCTGATGCGCATTACGGTTGCCTTCGATGGCGGCCATTTTGCGATCAGCGGCACCCTGTTTGGCGATAAGCCGCGCGTGGTCGCGCTCGACGACGTGCTGCTCGAAGCCTCGCTCGGCAACCGTATGCTGTACGTCGCCAACGAGGATAAGCCTGGTCTTATCGGTGGTGTCGGGCAGTTGCTGGGCGATGCGAAAATCAACATCGCCAACTTCCATCTCGGGCGCAACGTCTCAGCGACCTATGCCGTGGCGCTGATCGAGGTGGATGATGCGGTGGATGCGGCGCTTCTGGCAAAAATCGAGAAATTACCGAATGTTCAGGATGCGCGGATGCTGCAATTTTAGCGTGTAAGCGTAGGAGGGGCGCCGGGCCAAATGTTGCTTTATTGCAACTTTAGCGCTTTATCTGTTGCAAAATTGCCCCATATAGTAAGGAACTGCTTACGCAGCAGCCGCTTTTATGCGCAGATTGCCCCAAGGCGACGGGGCGAACTTTCCGCGTGGCCGTAAGACCCCAATCTTTTTACAACCGGTGGTGGTTAATGTTCCGCCCCATTAATTAAACCTTAACCCTTGGATGATAGGTTAAATCATCAGGGATGGAGAACGACATGTTAATTCGCATCAACAAAAAAATCAGCTCAAGCAAGCCCGTGAAATACGCGGCGCTTAGTGCAGCGCTCAGTGCGGCGACGAGCAGCGGTATCTGGCACGACGAGGACAGTGCGAGCCTCAGCGCCGAGAAACGCCGTAACCGCATCCGCCTCACCCGCGCCACACCCAGGGCCGGTGTCGATTACGACGCGTAGGGTGGTCAGCCGCCAGTCGCCAGTCGCCGGTAGCCCGTCATCAGCCATCAAACTCTCTCCCTGTCATGCCGTCTTTCATGACGGCATCCATCTTTTTGAAGTACAGGTAGACCCCGTCATACGACGGGGTGACACGTGGGGTTGGGGTGAGTTGAAGTGACAGGCGGTGTCGAGGTGATTGGGGTGACAGGGGGCGGTGGAGTGACGGGAAAGCAGGGTAGCGGGCAGACAAAGCGCAAGTAAGCCCCCACCCGCGCCGCGTCATGGCGAGCGATAACGCGGCAATCCATCTTGCCGCACAAAGAAAGCCGTTGGTATAAAAAACATGGACATGGCGGGGTAGGAGCACCCGGTGGATTGCTTCGGCCTTTCGCCGTGAGCGCGTGCGGGGTGCGGGTGGTGGAGGTCAGGCGCTTGGATCTGTAGGTTGGGTGTGGAAGCTATGGGCTGGAGGCTGTAAGCTGGGGTTGGGCTACTCGACTCTCACCGCTCGACTTTTCTCTTCCCGCTTCCCTCACCCCGGCCCTCTCCCGCAGGCGGGAGAGGGGGTGACTCCCCTCGCTGGCCACCGTCCTCTATTCACTTCTTTCTTTCTTTCTTCGCTTCCTTCCTTCACTGGCTACCGGCTACTGACTACTGGCACCCCCTTTTACCGCTCGACTCTTCCCTTGCCAAGCGTGCGCCTTACTCCATATGCTGGCCACCATTGACGGAGAGGGTCTCCCCGGTGATGAAGCCGGATTCCTCCGCCGCGAGGAAGCAGACAGCGCGGGCGATTTCACCCGGCTGGCCGAGCCGCCCCACCGGGATTTTCTCGATGATTTTATCGAGCACGTTCTGCGGCACCGCTTTCACCATATCGGTTTCGATATAGCCGGGGGCGATGGTATTCACCGTCACGCCCTTGTTGGCCGATTCGCGCGCGAGGGCTTTACTGAAGCCGATGACCCCTGCCTTCGCGGCGGAATAATTTGCCTGCCCGACCTGTCCCAATTGCCCGTTCACCGAGCTGATATTGATGATGCGGCCAAAGCCGCGCGCACGCATGCCCTCAATCACCACCCGGCACATATTGAACAGCGAGGTGAGGTTGGTTTCAATCACCGCGTTCCAGCTTTCGGCGCCCATTTTATGCAGGAACCCGTCGCGCGTGATGCCTGCATTGTTGACCAGAATATCGACCCCACCCATCTCGGATTCGATGCGTTTGACCGCCTGCGAACACTGGTCGAAATCCGCGACATCAAAGCGCATGACCTCGATGCCGGTTTCTTTTTTAAAGGCAAGCGCCGCTTCCTCGTTGCCGTGGTAGGTGGCGATGACTTTGCAGCCTGCCTTTTTGAGGTCGCGGGCGATGGCGGCGCCAATGCCGCGTGTGCCGCCGGTAACAAGGGCGATTTTATTTTTCATGCTCATGGTTAGGTTCCGGATGTTAAGTTCTAAGGTTCGAGGAAGTAATGCTTCTGCTTCGGGAGGAAGGCTGCAGGCCGTTTACCGGAATCCGCTGCCTACCCCCGAAACCCGAATAATTACCGCTCCACACACATCGCGATGCCCATGCCGCCGCCGATGCATAGCGTGGCGAGGCCTTTTTTCGCATCGCGCGCTTTCATCTCATGCAGCAGGGTGGTGAGGATGCGCGCGCCCGAGGCGCCGATCGGGTGGCCGATGGCGATCGCGCCGCCGTTGACGTTGACCTTGCCCACGTCCCAGCCCATTTCCTTGTTCACCGCAGCGGCCTGCGCTGCGAAGGCTTCGTTCGCCTCGATCAGGTCGAGGTCGCTGGCTTTCCAGCCTGCCTTTTCGAGCGCCTTGCGCGAGGCGGGGATCGGCCCCGTGCCCATCAGCGCCGGGTCAACCCCTGCGGTGGCCCAGGATTTGATGGCGGCGAGCGGTGCAAGGCCACGTTTTTCAGCCTCCGCGCGCGTCATCAGTATTACCGCCGCCGCACCATCATTGAGCCCCGAGGCATTGCCTGCGGTCACTGTGCCATCGGGCTTGAAGGCCGGGCGCAGCTTGGCCAGCATTTCGGCGGTCGAGTCAGCGCGGATGAATTCATCTTTATCGACCACCACATCGCCTTTGCGCTGCTTAATAGTGATGGGGATGATTTGTGCCGAGAACTTGCCTTCAGCTTGTGCTTTAGCGGCTTTTGCCTGCGAGGATGCGGCGAATCTGTCTTGATCTTCGCGGGTGATCTGGAAGGCCTGCGCGACGTTTTCCGCCGTGATGCCCATATGGTAATTGTTGAACGCATCCCACAGCCCATCCGCAATCATGGTGTCGGTCATGGTGCCGTTGCCCATTTTAACCCCGGTGCGCAATTGCATGGCGTGCGGCGCGAGGCTCATGGATTCCTGCCCACCGGCAATTACCACCGTGCTATCTCCGCTCTGGATGGATTTCATCCCTTCCGCCACCGCGCGCAGGCCCGAGCCGCAGACCTGGTTGATGGTCATGGCAGTCGATTCCTGCGACAAGCCCGCCTGAATCGCTGCCTGACGCGCCGGGTTCTGGCCGGCAGTGGCGGTGAGCACCTGCCCCATAATCAATTCGTTGACATCGCTGGCGGCTATGCCGGTGCGGGCGAGCAGCGCCTTGACGACCTCTGCCCCAAGCTGGGCGGCTGTCAGCGTGCTTAAACCCCCGCCGAAATTACCCACGGCGGTGCGTACCGCCTCCACAATCACGATGTCGTTTTTACTGGCCATTTGTTTCTCCTTAGTCGTTTGCGTCGTTGCGGGGAGCGTAGCGACGCAGCAACCCAGATGAAAGAAAAATCTGGTATCGCAGGCACGCCGCACCGGATTTCTCCGGCTAACCTTTCGCCAATGACGGCACTTTATTGCGCGCCCTGTCTAGGCGCACACGCCATGGTTGTCCAGAGGGTTGGTGTGCGGTGCGGTATGGCAGGAAAATCAACGTGGGAGGGGAGGGGCTAAAACTTCGTATCCAGCCAGTTGGCGAGGGGTTCCCACATCTGGGTGCGCGCCTTTTTACCCACCACCATGCTGACATGGCCGCATTCGGGCAAAAGCACGTCACAGCGTTTGATGAGTTTGGTCAGCGGCAGGGCGCAGCCTTTGGGCACAATGGCGTCACGCGTGGGGATGATGGCGAGCGTCGGGCAGGTAATCTGTGACGGCTCAATCCAGCGGCGGCCGATTTTCCATTGATGCTTCGCAAGGATATTGCCCTGCGGCCAATCGACGAAACATTCCTCCGCCACTTTATTCGCCAGCGGCACGCCGTCGTTCACCCATTGCTCGACGGCGAGGAAATGCATCTTCTCCGGCTCACTCAGGAATGGGTAGCGACTGAATTTTTCCTGCACCCGCCAGGGGTCGATGAGGTGAAACACGGTTTGGGTGACGACCGGTTGCACGGGGTATTGGGTGTTAATCCACTGCCGCAAGGTGGTTTGGGTCGGCGGGGCCAGCAGCACGGTGGGCGTGTCGGGGGATGAAAAATCCCACGGCGTGGCGAGCAGCAGCAACGCATCGACCTCGCGGGCGGCGAGTTGTGCCATGGCGGTGGTGAAAATGCCGCCCATGCAATAGCCAAGCAGGGCAATGGGGCCATCATGCTGTTCGCGCAAGGCATGCAGGGCGTCGAGCGCATAAAAGCTGATGTAATCGGCCATTGCGAAATCGCATTCCTCGGTATTCGGGCTGCCCCAATCGAGGATGAGCGGGCGAAATCCGCGCGCTTTCAGGAATTGCACGAAGCTGACTTCGGGGTAGAGGTCGAGCACGGTGGAACGGTTGATAAGCGAGGGGACGCACAGCACCGCCACCGCGTCGGTCGCCTCGGGGGCGAGGTCGAGCAGGCGGGCGCTGCCGCGTTGCCAAAGCACGGCATGCGGTGTTTCGGGGCGCTCGTAGTCGCTGGCGAGGTAGGCCTGCATGCCCTGCAGAAAGCCGGTGCTGCGGTTGTAGGCCTCACTGCTCAGGCTGCTGAGGAATTCGGGGTTGAAGAAATCCTGTAGGAAGGCCGTCCAATCGTTGGTGGCGTTTGCCGCGCTATCTTTTGCGTTTTTTGGGTGGGCTGACGGGCTTTCGTTTTGGCTGAAGGCGCTTGCCATCTGCGTGCCGAGCTGTGCCCACGGCGCGCTTGCGCTTTGCCACAGGTTCTGCATGTGCTCGCTTGCCTGTTCGAGCGGAGTTTTCGGCCGCATCCATTCGGGCATGAAGCTCGCGAAGCTGGCGCTCCATGGCGTGTACGCGTTGGGTAAGATCCCTGATTGCAGCATCGCGAGCATCAGGTGCATCGGCAGGGCGTCGGGCGTTCGCATCATGGGCTGGCTTTCCGAAATGTTGCATCGCATCAAGCAGGGCGCGAATGGCGTCGGGGTTGGTCATCTGGCGCGTCATCTGCTCCTGCCATTGGCGAAGGAACTCTGCCGCGCGTTGCTGGGTATCGTGTTTTCGTGCCACCAAGTTCCTAATCCTTGCCAAAAGCTGCGAAATAATGCTAGGTCAAGCCAAGGCAAAAAGAAAGCGTAACCTAGTTTGAGGAACCCATGAGCAAGAAAACGCAGACCAGCGAGCCGATTGTCATCAAGAAATACGCCAACCGTCGCCTCTATAATACTGATACCTCAAGCTACGTCACGCTCGAGGATTTATGCGTGATGGTGAAAGAGGGCGCGGAGTTCATTGTTTACGATGCGAAATCCGGGGAAGACCTGACACGCAACATCCTCAGCCAGATTATCTTCGAGCAGGAATCCAAAGGCGAGCATCTGCTGCCGACCAACTTCCTGCGCTCCATTATCGGTTTTTACGATAACTCGCTGAAGGATTTTGTCCCGCACTACCTTGAAAGCACGATGAAAACCTTCTCGGGCAATCAGGATAAAATGCAGGAAATGCTTGGGCTTGGTACGCTTGGCAGCTTCAGTCAGGTTGCCAACCAGCTCGAGGAAATCGGCAAGCAGAACATGGAAATGTTCACCAAGGCATTCTCGATGTTTACGCCCTTCACCGCGCCTGAGGCCGGCCCGAAAAAGAAGTAACCGCTCGGATGTGTGCCCCATTCCCGCCTTGTTCTGTGCGGGGTAAGTTCCGGCTGGAATCTTTTTAAGCCACCCGACAGCACCCAACCCCACCGCTTGTCATGCCAACGTGATTTGGCATCCCTCATGCAGCCAACGCAGCCCCGCTGAAGGGGGCAAGGGCAATGGCGGCGGATAAGTTATCGTGCCCCCTTTGCCTGAGGAGTTTCTAAAGCGCCTTGAGCGCCTTCACCAGATTTTCGGTCGCGACTTTCGCATCGCCAAACAGCATCATGGTGTTGTCCTGATAGAACAGTTCGTTCTGGATACCGGCATACCCCGCCGCCATCGAGCGTTTGTTGAAAATGACGTTGCGCGCTTCGCCGACATTGAGGATGGGCATGCCGTAAATCGGGCTTTTCGGGTCGTTCTTCGCGGCGGGGTTGGTGACATCATTCGCGCCGATGACATAGACCACATCTGTCGTGCCGAAATCGCTGTTGATTTCCTCCAGCTCGACGACGGCCTCATACGGCACGTTCGCTTCGGCCAGCAGCACGTTCATGTGGCCGGGCATGCGCCCCGCGACGGGGTGGATGGCGTAACGCACGCGGATGCCTTTATGCGCCAGCGCCTCGGCCAGTTCGCGCACCGCGTGCTGTGCCTGCGCGACGGCCATACCATAGCCCGGAACGATAATCACCGAATCGGCGTTTCCCATCAGGAAAGCGGCATCCTCCGCCGCACCGGTTTTAACCGGGCGTTCATCCACCCCGCCTGCCGCCGGGGCATTCGCCGCCGTTGCGCCAAACCCGCCGAAAATAACGTTGATAATCGAGCGGTTCATCGCCTTGCACATGATGTAACTGAGGATCGCCCCCGAGGAGCCAATCAGCGCGCCTGCGATAATCAGCAGCGGGTTGCCCAGTGTGAAGCCAATGCCAACCGCCGCCCATCCCGAATAGGAATTGAGCATCGAGACGACAACAGGCATATCCGCGCCGCCGATGGGAATGATGAGCAACACGCCCAGCGCCAGCGAAATCGCGACCATGGCGAGGAACACAACTTTCGCTTCCGTCGCCGAGAATACCAGCAGCAGGAAGAGCAGCGCCGCCCCGAGCGCCGCATTGATGAGGTGCTGTGATTTAAAGCGCACCGGCTTACCCGAGATCAGCCCCTGCAACTTGCCAAAGGCAACAATCGAGCCAGTGAAGGTAATCGCGCCGATAATAACGCCGAGGCTCATTTCGATCAGGCTGCCGAAATGGATGTCGCCCGCCGAGCCGATACCATAAGATTCAGGCGACCAGAGCGCGGCAAGCGCAATCAGCACCGCCGCCAGGCCAACCAGCGAGTGGAACGCGGCCACCAGTTGTGGCATAGCGGTCATCGCGATACGCTTGGCAATAAGGGTGCCGACCGTGCCACCCAGAATGATGCCAAGGAGGGTGTAGCTGTAGCTCTGCACCTGCGGCAAGGTGAGGGTGGTAAGCACACCGATGGCCATGCCCGCCATGCCGTACAGGTTGCCCTGACGCGCAGATACGGGGGACGACAGGCCGCGCAGTGCCATGATGAAGCAGACAGCGGCGGCGAGATAGGCGAAATAGGTGAGCGACGACATTATTTGCGTTCCTTCTTTTTGAACATAGCGAGCATGCGCTGGGTGACCACAAAACCGCCGAAAATGTTGATGGAGGCGAGTGTCACCGCGATGAAGCCGAGCGTGTGCGAGAAGCCGAAACTTTCGGGCCCGAGCGCAATCACCGCCCCGACAATAATCACCCCCGAAATGGCGTTGGTGACGCTCATCAGCGGGGTGTGCAGGGCCGGGGTGACGCGCCAGACGACGTAATAGCCGACAAAGCAGGCCAACACCAGCACGGTCAGGCCAAAAACAAACGGATCCACCGCGCCGCCATGCGCGAGCTGCTCCTGCAGCGATTGGGTCTGCGCCTGCAGAGCGGCGGCCTGTTCGGCCAGTGTGTTTGCCTGCTCGGTAATGGTGGTAAGGTCGGTCATTTTAGTCTCCAGTATTCGGTCTTGATTCTTTGTCATGCCAAACTTGATTTGGCGTCCAGCGCACGAAGTGCAAACAAAAACTGGATGTCCGCGTTCGCTGACATGACAAGCTTCTTTTTATTTAGCAAGCGCGGGATGCACTACCGCGCCGCCTTTGGTAATCAGCGTGCCTTTAATGAGTTCATCATCCGAAAGCAGCTTTAAGGTTTTGGTTTCTTTGTCGAACATCAGGGTCATGACAAAGGTTTGCAGATTGCGCGCATAGAGCGGGCTGGCGTCGCTCGCGGCGCGGCTGGGCATGTTGGTGTAGCCAATGATGGTCACGCCGTTGTCGGTGACGATTACCTCATCCGCCCGGGTGAGTTTGCAGTTGCCACCGTTGGCCGCCGCCAGATCGACAATCACGCTGCCGGGTTTCATGCTGGCCACCATGGCGCCGGTAATCAGCTCCGGCGCGGGTTTGCCGGGGATAAGCGCGGTGGAAATAATGATGTCCTGCGTTTTAATCACCTCGGCAATCGCCGCTTCCTGACGGCGCTTGTAGTCATCGTCCATCTCTTTGGCATAGCCACCGCTGGTTTGCGCGTCCTCTGCTGCGGCGACTTCGACAAATTTCGCGCCGAGGGATTGCACCTGCTCCTTCACTGCCGCCCGCACATCAAAGGCGCTGACCACCGCACCCAGACGTTTGGCGGTGGCAATCGCCTGTAAGCCCGCCACGCCCGCACCCAGCACCAGTGCCTTTGCCGGGGGGATAGTGCCGGCGGCGGTCATCATCATCGGCACAGTTTTGGAGGTGGCGGCGACCGCCTCGATGACTGCGCGGTAGCCCGCAAGGTTGCTTTGCGAGGAGAGCACGTCCATCGATTGTGCGCGGCTGATGCGGGGCAGAAACTCCATCGCATAGGCGTGGATGGAGCGCTCATTCAGTGCCGTAAACCGGGTTTTGGGGTCGAGTGGGTTCATCATGCCGACAAGGATAGCCCCTTGCGGAATGAGAGCGATGCCTGCCGCATCCGGGGTATCGACGCATAGCACGATGTCGGCGCCCCGATAGGCTTCCCCGGCGCTGGGGGCAACCTGTGCGCCTGCCGCTTCGTAAGCCTGGTCGCTAATACCCGAGCCAAGGCCAGCGCCCGCCTCAACCGTGACAGTGATGCCGGCGGCGACAAATTTCTTTGCCGTGTCGGGCGTCAGGGCAACGCGGGCTTCAAGCGGCGAGGATTCTTTGGCGGCAGCGATTTTCATGGGCGTATCCCGTATCAGGTGGAGGCCATTGCTTACCTCAGGTTTGACCGGGTGGCAACAGTAGTATAATGAAGGCGCTTTCACCTGCGACGAGGCGACGATGGCCGCAACGAAAACCGCCAGAAAAACGCTTAAGAAGCCCGTTGTGGGCATCATCATGGGCAGCCAGAGCGATTGGGTGACGATGAAAGCCGCCGCCGACATGCTTGATGTGCTCAAGGTGCCGTATGAGGCGAAAGTGGTTTCCGCCCACCGCACGCCGCGCCGCCTTTACGAATATGCGACGACGGCACAAAAGCGCGGCCTCAAAGTTATCATCGCGGGTGCAGGTGGTGCGGCGCATTTGCCGGGGATGACGGCTTCGCTGACGGCACTACCGGTACTTGGCGTGCCGGTGTTGAGTAAATCGTTGCAGGGGATGGACGCACTGCTTTCTATCGCCCAGATGCCTAAAGGCGTGCCAGTCGGCACGCTGGCCATTGGTGAGGCAGGTGCGGCGAATGCGGGCCTGCTCGCGGCGATGATTCTGGCGCTTGGCGATGAAAAACTCGCGGCGCGGGTGACGCAATGGCGCGCCAAACAAACGGCGGATGTTAAGCTGGAGGTGGTGTGATGCCGATCACCCCACCCGGTTCGACCATCGGCATTGTCGGCGGCGGGCAACTGGGCCGCATGCTGGCGCGCGCCGCCTCGCGTATGGGCTATAAGACGCATATTTATACCCCGGAAAAAGATTCCCCGGCGAGCCATGTCGCCACCAAAACCACCATCGGCGCCTACCGCGACGCCACGGCGCTGCGCGATTTTGCCCAGAGCGTCGATGTGGTAACCTTCGAGTTCGAAAACATCCCCGCCGAAACCCTCGAAATGCTCGATGCGATTGTGGCAGTGCGGCCAAAACCCTCGGTGTTGTTCACTACCCGCCACCGCCTGCGCGAAAAGGAGTTTATCCGCGCGCAGGGCATTGCCACCGCGCCATTCGCGCCGGTACGCACCCCGGAGGAACTGGCCGCCGCCATTCAGGCCATCGGCACGCCTGCGGTGCTTAAAACCGCTGAAATGGGCTATGACGGCAAAGGGCAGGTGGTGATACGAGGTGGTGCCACACACTCAGGCGTTCCTCTCCCCTTGCGGGAGAGGCTAGGTGAGGGGGCTAACCAGAGTCCTCGCCCTGCGGATGGCCCCCTCACCCAACCCTCTCCCGCAGGGGGAGAGGGCTTAGCAGCGTGGGCATCCCTCGGCAAAACCGAGTGTGTCCTCGAAGGCTTTGTGGATTTCTCCGCCGAGGCTTCCATCATTGTCGCCCGCTCGACCCACGGCGAAATGCGCTGCTATCCGCTGGTGCAGAATATCCACCGCGACCGCGTATTGCATAAAACCATTGCGCCCGCACCGTTTATTGATACCCATCAGGCCGAAGCGGTGCGCATCGCCAAAACGCTGGCCGAGGCGCTCGACGTGGTGGGGCTGCTGGCGGTGGAATTATTTGTAACGAGGGATGGGTTGCTGGTGAACGAACTGGCGCCGCGCCCGCATAACTCCGGGCATTGGAGTATGGAAGGCGCGCCCACCGCGCAGTTCGAGCAGCATATCCGCGCGATTTGCGGCTGGGCGCTGGGCGACACCACCGCCCACCGCCCCTGCGAGATGATTAATCTGCTGGGCGACGAATGGCAGCAGTGGGAGGAATACGCGAAAAACCCCGAGGCACATGTGCATCTTTACGGTAAAACCGAATCGCGGCCTGGCCGAAAAATGGGCCATGTGACGATTGTGAAACGCTGACCGCCCGCCGTTCCAACCGAAATAGCGGCTCTATCAGCAGGCACTTAATCACAAATGCTCTACGCCACTCTGCTGCGCCGCGCCTGTGCGTTCAGTGCGAGCACCTGTTCCGCGATATGGGCGGCATCGAGCCCGGCTTGCGCCAGTTGCGCGGCCGGGGTGTCGTGCGCCTGATAGGTATCGGGCAGGGTGAGGGCGCGCAGTTTCACGCGGCCATCATCAAGCAGGCCTGCATTGCTTGCGTAGGCCAGTACTGCTGCGCCAAAGCCGCCGGATGCGCCTTCTTCGACGGTCAGCACCGCCGCGTGGTTTTTCAGTAATTTTTCTACCAGCGCCGCGTCGAGCGGTTTGGCAAAACGGGCATCCGCCACGGTGACGCTGATTCCCTGCGCGGAAAGCATCTCTGCCGCTTTCAGGCAATCCGCGAGCCGCGTGCCAAAGCTGAGCAAGGCGACGTCGCCGCCTTCGCGCAGCACGCGGCCTTTGCCGATTTCGAGCACTTCGCCGCGCTCGGGCAGGGTGACGCCGACCCCTTCACCGCGCGGGTAGCGGAAGGCAATCGGCCCGCTATCGTGCGCCGCTGCGGTCGCGACCATATGCTTCAGCTCGGCCTCGTCGCCCGCCGCCATCACCACCATGCCCGGCAGGGTGCATAAATAGGCGATGTCAAACGCCCCGGCGTGGGTGGCGCCGTCGGCGCCGACCAGCCCCGCACGGTCGATCGCAAAGCGCACCGGCAGGTTCTGAATGGCCACATCATGCACCAGTTGGTCATACGCGCGTTGCAGGAAAGTGGAGTAAATCGCGCAGAACGGTTTGTAGCCTTCGCAGGCCAGACCTGCGGCAAAAGTGACGGCGTGTTGCTCGGCAATGCCGACATCGAAGCAGCGCTCGGGAAAAGCGGCGGCGAATCGGTCAAGCCCCGTGCCGCCGGGCATGGCGGCGGTGATGGCGACGATTTTTGCGTCGTGCTCGGCTTCCTGAATCAGCGCCTGCGCGAACACGCCGGTGTAGCTTGGCGCGCCGGCGGCAGGCTTGATTTGCTTGCCGGTTTTAACATCAAACTTCGTGACACCGTGGTATTTGTCGTCCGAACCTTCGGCAGGGCCGTAGCCGTAGCCTTTCTGCGTCACCACGTGGATGAGCACGGGGCCGGAATCTTTTTCGTCACGCACATTTTTGAGGATGGGCAGCAAATGGTCGAGGTCGTGCCCATCGACCGGGCCGACGTAATAAAACCCTAGCTCCTCAAACAGCGTGCCGCCGGTGGCGTAAGTGCGCAAATGGCGCTCGGTGCTGCGTGCAGCGCGCTGCAAGGGCTCGGGGAATTTGCTTGCCACCATTTTGCCAATATGGCGCAGACTGCGGTACGATTTCGAGGAAATCAGCCGCGAGAGGTACGAGCTCATCGCCCCGGTTGGCGGCGCGATGGACATGTCGTTATCGTTCAACACCACGATCAGCCGGGTGCCGAGCGCCCCGGCGTTGTTCATCGCCTCGTAGGCCATACCGGCGCTCATCGCCCCGTCGCCGATGACGGCAATGACCTCAAAATCCTCGCCCGCCATGTCACGTGCGACGGCCATGCCTAATCCGGCGGAAATACTGGTCGAGGAGTGGCCCGCACCAAAAGCATCGTATTCCGATTCCTCGCGCTTGCAGAAGCCCGACAAGCCGCCGCCAGTGCGGATGGTGCGGATCTGGTCGCGCCGTCCGGTGAGGATTTTATGCGGGTAGGCCTGATGGCCGACATCCCAGATGATTTTATCGCGCGGGGTGTTGAATACATGGTGCAGCGCGACGGTCAACTCGACGACGCCCAGCCCCGCGCCCAGATGCCCGCCGGTGACGGAAACGGAATCAATCGTCTCGCGGCGCAAATCGTCGGCGAGCTGTTTTAACTCGTCAGTCGATAAGTGGCGGCTATCGGCGGGCAGGTGCACGCGGTCGAGCAGGGGGGTGGGGGTTTTCGCATTCATACCCGTGGATTAGGCAATTTCTGAGGCGGATGCAAGGAAATAGGCGGAAATGCCACCGTGCAGAACGGGCCGCCCATCCGCCCTCTTGCCAAAATTGCCGGATGCTGAAACAAGGGGCGTATGAGCACGCCGCCACCCATTGCCACCCTCACCCTCGTCAACGAAACCACCCTTGAAGCGGAGGGGAAGCGTTACGCATGCCGTATTGGCCGCGCGGGCCTTGCTGCGGTTGGCGAAAAGCGCGAAGGTGACCTGAAAACCCCACGCGGCAGTTTTGCTCTGCGGGGCTGCTATTACCGCCCCGACCGTATCGCCCCGCCACTGCAAACGGCGCTGCCATTGATGCCGCTCACCCCGGAGGACGGCTGGTGCGACGACCCTGCGCATGCGCTGTATAACCAGCCGGTAAAGCTGCCCTTTGCCGCTCGCCACGAAAAGCTCTGGCGCGCGGATGGCATATACGACCTAATTATCCCGCTGGGCTATAACGATGGGATCGATGCACCGGTCATTACCGGCGCAGGCAGCGCAATTTTTATGCATGTGATGCGCGAGGACGGTGCGGGCACCGAGGGCTGCATCGCGCTTGCGCAGGCGGATTTGCTTGAAGTGCTGCGCAGGGTGACGCCGCAGACGCGGCTGGTAATCGCCTGCTGACGCGCGCGCAACTGCTTGCATTTCACCGCGCTTAGACTACATAAACTCCATGCAGACTGACGCCACTATTGCCACAGGCAACTCGCTGAAAAGCCCAATTCCCCCCAATTTGGAGGAGGAGATTCTGCGTTTGAAGCGCGCGATGAACGCGGTGATTCTCGCCCATTATTACCAGGACGACGACATCCAGGACATCGCCGATGTGATCGGCGATTCGCTCGAACTGGCGCGCAAAGCGGCGGAAACCAACGCCGAGGTGATTGTCTTCTGTGGTGTGAAATTCATGGCGGAAGGGGCGAAAATTCTCAATCCCACCAAAAAGGTGCTGCTACCCGACATCAACGCAGGCTGTAGCCTCGAACTTTCGTGCCCGCCTGCGCAGTTCAAGGCCTTCCGCGCCGCGCATCCGGAGCATCTGGCGATTAGCTACATCAACTGCTCGGCGGAAATCAAGGCGCTGACGGATATTATCGTCACTTCGAGCAACGCTGAAACTATCCTCAATTCGTTGCCGCGCGATCAAAAAATTATCTTCGCGCCCGACCGTTTTCTCGGCAGCTACCTCAACAAAAAAACCGGCCGCGATATGCTGTTATGGGATGGCTCATGCATGGTGCATGAGCGGTTTTCCGAACGTGAGCTGATTAAGCTCAGCGTGGCGCATCCGAAAGCAAAAATCATTGCGCATCCCGAATGCCCGGAGGCATTGCTGGCCTATGCCCACCATGTCGGTTCGACCTCAAGCCTGCTGAAATATGCCGAAGACAACGCGGGCAGTGAATTTCTGGTGCTGACCGAAGCGGGCATCCTGCACCAGATGAAGAAACGCTCGCCGGGCAGTGTGTTCCACCCGGTGCCAAGCGCGCTCGATGGTGGCGCCTGCGTGGCGTGTAACACCTGCGAGTTCATGAAGCTCAACACCATGGAAAAGCTTTACCTGTGCATGCGCGACCAGACGCCCGAGTTGACGCTGGCACCCGAATTGATGGCGGCGGCCAGAAAGCCGCTTGAGCGCATGCTGGCGCTGAGCACCGCGATTGCCTGAAAAAGATTCCCGCAGCCTGCGCAGGGCACCACTCTCGCCGTGTGTCATGCTGAACGTGTTTCAGCATCCATCATGGCGCGTCTGCGCCGGAGAGTTTTCCTGAAGGGCTGGACGCCAGCGTAAAGCTGGCATGACAAAGGATGGGGAGGTACCGCTGGCAGCCAGTTCAGCCCGGCCGAAAGGGCAAGGGCGAAGGGGACGCGCTGGGGACACAATGATTTTAGTGTGTCCCCAGTGTCACCCCGACCCCACGTGTCCCCCCGCATGGATTGCGGGGTCTACCTTAAGATGGATGCCGTCATAAAGACGGCACGACGAGGGGAGAGCGTGACGACTGGCTACCGGCTAAAGCGTTCTGCTTTCACGAGGGATGACAAAGGGTCGCATTCGTGACTGAATCAGATTATAGCCGGAGAATCTTTGTAAGGGAGCCGCGCCTATGCGTTACATTCTGAAACTCGTCGTAGGCGCGCTGGCCCTTGTGTTTGCGTGGTTTCTCCTCTGGCATTGGCTTATGGCGGGGGATGTCGCGCAGGTCGAGGCGAGTATTCACCACTACTATCAGCAGATGCGCACGGCGCACCGCACGATGTCGCTGGAGGCGGATGCGGTGGTATCGACCGGCTTTCCCTTTGCTTTTGGGGTGCGCGTCACCCGCGCGACGCTGTCGATGGTCGAGGGCGAGGAGACCTTCGCGATTTCCCTCCCGAGCGTTACCCTGACGCCGCTGGATAGCCGCGCGGGCCTTTACCGCGTGCATTTCCCCAAGCGTGTCGAGGCGCTGTATGCAAAAAATGGCGCAGCGCCCGAGCATTATGACGTCACTTTCACCGGGACGCCGACACTCACCCTGCGCGCGGAAGGTGCGGGCGCAGCTAACGCGCCGCTTACCCAGTACGCGCTCGGGTTGCCGCCGCAGATGATTCTGCAGATGCGCACGGCGGAAAAGGCGCGCGTCGCCCGCTTCGACCTGATACCGCAGGCGGCCTCCGTCTATCGCGAGATTCCCACTGATTTAAGCCGTCCGCTGCAGTTATTTGTCGGCGTGCTGCGCGAGGCGCTGGTGTTCGACACGCCGGGGAATTGACCGCCCGCCAGCCGCAGAGATTTACCCCGGAAAGATGGGGAAGCTTTTGTAGTTCATCGGCTATTACCGGGATAGAAAATCTAAGTGCTTTATTAAGCAATTTGGTGTAGACTGCAATCTATAGTAGAGAGGCCCGCACAGGGCCCAGGAAGGAGCAGAGGATGGACAGTGTCAGCGCCACGGCGCTTTCGGGCCTGTTTGCGAATGAGCAGCGTATCCGCAACGCGGCGGTGAATGTCGCCAACGCGCAGAGTGAAAATTTCAGGCCGCAGGATATTGTGCAGAGCACCGACGCCACGGGCGGCGTCACTGCGCGGGCGGTCGAGCGTGCCCCCGCGACGTTCCCCGCCGTGGGCGCGGACGGCAACGTGGCCGAGCGCCCGAACGTGGATGTGGCGCAGGAAATTGTCGAGGCGCAAGTGGCGAGTTATAATGCGCAGGCAAACCTCAGGGTGCTGCAAACGCAGAACCGGGTGGACCAGTTCCTGCTCGATATTCAGGCTTAGGCAGGCTCGACGGCGAGCACTTCCGGAATGTAATGTTTCAGCATGTTCTCGATGCCGCTTTTAAGCGTCGCGGTTGAGCTGGGGCAGCCCGAGCAGGCGCCATGCATTTCGAGCCGCACAATCCCTTCCTTAAAGCTGTGGAAGATAATATCGCCACCATCCTGCGCAACGGCGGGGCGAACGCGGGTTTCAAGCAATTCCTTGATTTGATCAACGACTTCCTGCTCATCGGCGGAATAATCCTTGGTATTCTCCGTCGTTCCGGCACTTGCTTTTACTGGTTGCATCAGCGGCAGGCCGCTCTGGTAATGCTCCATGACGGTGGTTAAAATCTGCGGTTTGAGGGCGTCCCACTGGGCGGCTTCGGTCTTGGTGACGGTAATAAAATCGCTGCCGAAAAAGACTGCGCGGATGTCGGCAAGCACGAACAGCGCACTGGCCAGCGGCGAGGCTTTGGCGTTGTCGCGGTCGGTGAAAAAGGCGGTTTTCTCGCCCAGCACTGCCTGACCAGGCAGAAATTTCAGGGTGTTGGGGTTGGGGGTGGCTTCGGTCTGGATGAACATAACGCCTCGCTTTCCTCCCCTATGTAGTCACTTTTGGTTGCTAATCAAGCGCTGTCGCTTTAAATCCGCCTCAACCGGAACGAGGTAACCATGAGCACCTACTTAAGCAACACGATTGAGAACGGCTGGGACAACCGCGCTGGCATCACCACTGAAACGCAGGGCGAGCTGCGCGAGGCGGTCGAGAAAGTGCTGGCCGCGCTCGATGCGGGGACCCTGCGCATTGCCGAGAAAAAAGAGGGGGCGTGGGTGGTCAACCAATGGGTGAAGCAGGCGATTTTGCTGTCGTTCCGCCTCAACGGCAATGAAGTTACCCACGGGCCGACCATGGGCGGGGTGCCTGCCGCGTGGTACGACAAAGTGCCGATGAAGTTTCGTGGTTGGGATGAAGCGCAATTCGCCGCCGCCGGTTTTCGTGCGGTGCCGGGCTGTTTTGTGCGCGCGGGCAGCTTCATCGACACAGGCGTGGTGCTGATGCCAAGCTTTGTGAATATCGGCGCCTATGTCGGTGCAGGCACCATGGTCGATACCTGGGTGACGATTGGTTCCTGCGCGCAGATTGGCAAAAACTGTCATATTTCGGGAGGGGTCGGTATTGGTGGCGTGCTTGAGCCGCTGCAGGCGAATCCGGTGATTATCGAGGATCACTGCTTCATCGGTGCGCGTTCGGAAATCGCCGAGGGCGTCATCGTCGAGGAAGGCGCGGTGATTTCAATGGGCGTGTTCCTTGGCGCGTCGACCAAAATCGTCGATCGGGCGACAGGCGAGGTGATCTATGGTCGTGTGCCTGCCTATTCGGTCGTGGTGCCGGGCACCATGCCGGGTAAAAACTCCAGCGAGCCAAGCCTTGCCTGCGCGGTGATTGTGAAACGGGTCGATGAAAAAACGCGGAGCAAAACGAGCATTAACGAGCTGCTACGGGCATAATGCGCGACGTCACCGAACTTGCCAAAGCCCTTATCGCCTGCCCGAGCGTGACGCCCGAAACCGCAGGCGTGTTCGACGTGATTGAGGAATTTCTTGTGCCGCTGGGTTTTGTTGCCACCCGCGCGACGTTTGCGGAGGAAGGCACCGCACCGGTCGAAAATCTCTATCTGCGTTATGGCACGTCGGCGCCGAATTTCTGCTTTGCGGGGCATACGGATGTCGTGCCGGTCGGCGATCCAACCGCGTGGCGTGTGCCGCCCTTTGCTCCCGAAGTGATCGACGGTGAGTTAATTGGCCGTGGCGCTGAGGATATGAAAGGCGCCATCGCCGCGTTTATGGTGGCGGTGCGGGAGTTTCTCCATAATGCGAATGAGCCGTGCGTAGCCTCCGGCGAGCCGCGTGCGGAAGGGGTCAGCGAAGCGAAGGGGATGATATCCCCTTCACATAAAAATTTCTCCATCTCGCTGCTTATCACGCAGGACGAGGAGGGAGTCGCCATCAACGGCACGCGCAAAATGCTGGAGTTTTTAACGGCACGCGGCGAGAAACTCGACGTTTGCATCGTCGGCGAGCCAACCAACCCTACTGTTCTTGGTGAAATGGCCAAAATTGGCCGTCGTGGCAGCATCAGCTTCGTGCTCGAAGTGTCGGGCAGGCAGGGGCATGTGGCCTACCCGAGCCTGGCCGATAATCCGGTGACGCGCCTCATCCACATGCTGCATGCGCTTTATACCAAGCCGCTCGATGAGGGGAATGCCTTTTTCCCGCCGAGTAACCTTGAGGTGACAAGTGTCGATGTTGGCAACCCGACAGTGAATATGATCCCCGGTAAGGCCAGCGCGCAGTTCAACGTGCGTTTCAATAACCTGCATACGAGCGCGGATATCGAGGCATGGGTGCGCGCACGCCTCGACCCGCGCGGCAGCTACAGCCTGACCTCGCGGCTGACGGGGGAGTCCTTCCTGACGAAAGACGATGCCTTGGCGACGATGGTAGTCGAAGCGGTTTCGGAAATTACGGGGCTGACGCCCAATTTAAGCACCACGGGCGGCACTTCGGATGCGCGGTTTATCAAGGATTATTGCCCGGTCATCGAGTTTGGCGCGACAGGCCGCACCAGCCACATGGTGGATGAGCGGGTAGAGGTGAAAACCCTCGAAGGGCTAGTAAAGATTTATCAGCGGATGCTGGAGAAGTATTTTAAGGGATAACCCGAAGCCTAATACTCCACGTTCATTAAATACAGCCCATGCGCCGGGGCCATCGGGCCGCCTGCGCGACGGTCACGCGCGGCGAGCGCTTCGGCGACACGCTCGACCTGCCATTTGCCGATGCCGACATAGACCAGCGTGCCGACCATATTGCGCACCTGATGGTGCAGAAAGGATTTGGCGGAGGTGCGGATCATCACCTGTTCCGGGTTGGTGCTGCGTTGCTTCACTTCCAGTGTATCGAGGGTTTTGAGCGGGCTTTTAGCCTGACACTCGCCGCCTCTAAAGCTGCTAAAATCATGATGACCGACGAGGTAGTGCGCCGCGCGTTGCATGGCCTCGATATTGAGTGGTTTATGCACGTGCCATGTGCGGTTAACATCAAGCGCAGGTGCGCCTTTTCGGTTTGTGATGCGGTAAAGATAATGACGCTTTTGGGCATCGAAGCGGGCGGAAAAATCATCCGCGACCGGCTCGGCGGAAAGCACGGCAATCGGGTGTGGCATCATCAGCGCGTTGAGGCCGCGTACAATGGCGTTGGCCGCGCGCGCCTCAGCGAAATCGACATGTGCCACCTGGCCGCGTGCGTGTACGCCCGCATCGGTGCGCCCGGCGCATTGCACCTCGATGGTGTCGGCGGCGTTCATGAAACGGGTGGCGGCCTGTTCGAGCACGGCTTGCACGCTGGGCGCTTCGCTTTGCTTCTGCCAGCCGGAATAGGGGCTGCCGTCATATTCGAGGGTGAGTTTATAGCGGGGCATCGGGTTTACAGCCTGAGTGAATGTATCCGCTTGCTATAGAGTGTTTCTGCCTGCCGCGAAAGCGCCAATCCGGCGTGATGGGAGAGGGCGGGGATGGATTTCCTTTCACGCGGGGAACAAAACGGCTAAAGTCGCAGCGGTATGCACTAATGGGAGTTGTTCGATGGATTCTCTGTTTCCCGTTCCCGCCGCGTTATTGCCCACCGCCCATGCGGATGCCGCGCGCTATCGGGAAATGTATGCGCGCTCCGTCGCCGATCCCGAGGGGTTCTGGGGCGATCTTGCGGGTGATTTTGAATGGGGCATGCCGTGGACGCGGGTCAAAAACACCGATTTTGCCGATGCGGTGCGCATCCGCTGGTTCGAGGGTGCGACGCTTAATGTCACCACCAATTGTATCGACCGCCATGCCAAGGCGACGCCCGATAAAACCGCAATCCTGTGGGAGGGCGATACGCCGGGCGAGGTGCGGCGCATCAGTTACGCCGAGCTGCTGACCGAGATTTGCAAGCTGGCCAATGCCCTGCGTTCGCTTGGCGTTAAAAAAGGCGACCGGGTAACGATTTATATGCCGATGGTGCCCGAAGCGGCGTTTGCAATGCTCGCCTGCGCCCGCATTGGTGCGGTGCATTCGGTGGTGTTTGCAGGATTTTCGGCGGACTCCATCCGCAGCCGCGTAGAAGATTGCGCGAGCGATTTTATCATCACCGCCAATGTTGGGCGGCGCGGCGGCAAAACCATCCCGCTCAAAGCAACGGTGGATGCGGCGATTGAAGGGTTAAGCGTGCGCCACGTGCTGGTCTATGAAACCACGCCAACCGAGGTGGCTATGAACGCAGGCCGTGACCTTTGGTGGTATGCTGTTGTACCCCAGCAATCGTCTGTATGTGTGCCGGAAGTGATGGAGGCCGAAGACCCGTTATTCATCCTCTACACGTCAGGCTCCACCGGCAAACCCAAAGGCCTGCTGCATACGACGGCGGGGTATATGGTCTATGCCGCGATTACCACGCAGTATGTTTTTGACCTGCAACCCGACGACATTTACTGGTGCACGGCGGATGTCGGCTGGATTACCGGCCACAGCTATATCGTCTACGGGCCATTGGCCTGCGGCGCCACCACGTTGATGTTCGAGGGGGTGCCCAATTACCCCGATGCCTCGCGTTTCTGGCAGGTGGTTGATGCGCATAAGGTGACGAAGTTTTACACCGCACCCACAGCGGTGCGGGCGCTGATGGCGCAGGGGAATGCCTTCGTCAAACGCACCTCGCGCGCCTCGCTCAAAATCCTCGGCAGCGTCGGTGAGCCAATTAACCCCGAGGCGTGGCTATGGTATCACGATGTTGTCGGTGAAGGGCGCTGCGCCGTTGTCGATACTTATTGGCAGACTGAAACGGGCGGGCATCTGCTCACACCGCTGCCTGCGGCGACGCCGACAAAGCCCGGTTCCTGCGCGGTGCCGTTCTTTGGCATTATCCCGGAGGTTTACGACATACATGGAAAGCTGCTCGAAGGCGCGTGTGAAGGCATGCTGACCATTGCCGATTCCTGGCCAGGGCAGGCACGTAGCATCTGGGGCGATCACGAACGCTTTCGCCAGACGTATTTTTCGCAGGTGCACGGCAAGTATTTCACCTCGGACGGTTGCCGCCGCGATGCGGACGGCTATTACTGGATTACCGGGCGCGTCGATGATGTTATCAACGTCAGTGGCCACCGTTTGGGGACGGCGGAGATTGAATCGGCGCTGGTGGCACATCCGCTCGTGGCCGAGGCGGCGGTGGTCGGTTACCCGCACGACATCAAGGGGCAGGGGGTTTATGCCTATGTGACGTTGAATGCGGGCGCGCCGGGCGGTGACGCACTCGTCGCCGAATTGAAGCAGCATGTGCGTGGCCATATCGGCGGCCTTGCCGTGCCGGACTTTGTGCATCTCACGCCGGGCTTGCCCAAAACCCGTTCGGGGAAAATTATGCGCCGCATCCTGCGTAAAATCGCCGAGAATGAAACCACCTCGCTGGGCGATACATCCACGCTGCTTGATCCTGAAGTGGTGGAAAAACTCATCGCCACGCGGCTGAACCGCCCCTCCGGCTAGGGCGTTTTGTCATTGCGAGCGATAGCGCGGCAATCCAGTTTTTTTGATGTCTTTTGCTGGATTACTTCGGTCGCGAAGCTCCCTCGCAATGACGGATGGTGTCAGGTCTGAACATAAAATGCTCTAGGCGACGGCGCTTTTCTGGTGCCCGGTTTTTGATTCCTCCGCCACCGGATCGCTGTAGCGGATGTTAAGCCGCACGAAAATCTCGACCAGCGCCGCGCAGAATTGCTGCATCATTTCCGCCGTGTGGAAGGGCGTCGGGGTGACGCGCAGGCGCTCGGTGCCTTTGCGCACGGTGGGGTAATTAATCGGCTGCACATACATCTGGTATTCCTCAAGCAGAATATCCGACGCTTGTTTACATTTCACCGGGTCGCCGACCATGACCGGCACAATATGCGTTTCGTTGGCAAGGACGGGGATGCCCGCCTGCGCGAGCATGGTTTTCATCATCCGCGCGTTGCGCTGGTGGGCTTCACGCTCCGCCGATGACTGCATGAGGTGGCGGATGCTGGCCTCGGCCCCGGCGGCGATGGCGGGCGGCTGAGTGGTGGTGAAAATGAAGCTCGGCGCGCAGGAGCGGATCAGGTCGATAATCACCGCGCGTGAGGCGATATAGCCGCCGATGACGCCGAAGGCCTTGGCAAACGTGCCCTGAATAATATCGACCTCATCCATCACGCCTTCGCGCTCGGCGATGCCTGCGCCATGGGCGCCATACATGCCGACCGCATGCACCTCGTCGAGGTAGGTGAGGGCGTTATACTGACGGGCAAGCGCGCAAATTTCCCTGATTTTCCCGATGTCGCCATCCATCGAATACACCGACTCGAAGGCAATCACCTTGGGGCGGCGGTAATCCGTCGCGGCCAGCAGCCGTGCGAGATGGCCGACATCGTTGTGGCGGAAGATTTTTTTCTCGGCATTGCTCTGGCGAATGCCATGAATCATCGAGGCGTGGTTATCCGCATCCGAGAACATGATGCAGCCCTCAAGCATTGCGCCCAGCGTGCTTAATCCCGCCTCATTGGCGACGTAGCCCGAAGTGAACACCAGCCCCGCCTCTTTCTGGTGCAGGCGGGCGACGGTCGATTCCAGCGAGGTAATCCGGTTATGGTTGCCCGAGATGTTGCGGGTGCCACCGGCGCCTGCGCCCATGCCGTCAATCGCAAATTTCATGGCTTCGAGCACGTCCGGGTGTTGGCCCATGCCAAGGTAATCATTCGCGCACCAGACGATTACGTCGCGACCCGTGCGGGTCGAGCGGGCGCGGGGGAAGCCGCCCGCGATGCGCTCCAGCTCGGTGAAAACACGATAGCGCCCCTCGCTGCGGATTTGCGCGATGGTCGCGGCGAACAGGGCATCGTAATCGGTCGGCAGGGCGTTAGGCATGAAAAGCACCTTTTTTTCCGGTTTATTGAAGCCGAATGGAATCAGCAAGTTAATTCAGCGAACAGGCAGTCAATGTGGCAATTTATTGTGGGATTCTGTGGCGTTGTTGATTTGCATCAAGCGGGGTCAAAAAAACAAGCCGCAGCAGGGCGGCCAGCAGCGCCAGCGCCATAAGCTGGTGCGGGATAGCCAGCCAGGGGTTGACCACACTCAGCAACGTGGCGACCCCGAGCATAAATTGCAGCAGCGCCAGCGCGCCGATATGGCGCAGGGTGGCGCGTAACGGCGTATGCCGCCAGCCCGCCCAGAGCAATCCGGCAATGGCAATCACTACTGCCAGCGCCCCCATGCGGTGCTGGAATTGCACGGTGAGCACGCTCTCGACATGGTTAATCCACCACGGGTGGAGGCGGTATAGCCCGTCGGGAATCCACTGCCCATCCATCCGCGGGTAGCTGGTGTAGGTCAGCCCGGCGCGCAAACCCGCGACCAGCGCTCCAAAGCCGATTTGCAGCAGCGTCAGCGCGAAGACTGCCCGCGCCAGCCGGGCGACGGGGCGTGCGGCGCAGGGCCGCGTTGCGCCCAGCACCTGCCAGCGCGTCCATAGTATCAGGCAGAAGAGCGCGAAGGCCAGCAGCAGATGGGCGGCGAGTTTGATCGGGGCAACGCGCGGTTCGTTGTCAAGGCCGCTCATCACCATCAGCCAGCCGACGGTGCCCTGCGCACCGGTGAGTGCCGCAATGCCAACGCTGCGCCAGAGCAGCGCGCGCGGTAAGCGGTGGCGCACCGCGAAATAGGCCAGTGGCAGGAGTGTTGTAAGTCCAATGACGCGGCCCAGCAGCCGGTGCAGGTATTCGAGCCAGAAAATGCCCTTGAAATCGGCGAGGCTGAAGCCGGAGTTTACTTTCAGGAATTGCGGCGAGTGTTTATAATTATCGAATTCGGCCTGCCATGCCGGTTCACTCATTGGCGGCAAGGTGCCGGACACCAGCTTCCATTCGACAATCGAAAGCCCCGATTCGGTCAGACGGGTGATGCCGCCGACGGCGACCATCAGCGCCACCAGCACAAGGCAGGCCAGCAGCCAGTTGGCAATGGCGTGGGCATGCACGGGGGAGGGTTGCAGCGGATTCATGGGCCGCCTTTAGCGCAAACGCGCGCGTGCGACAAGGCCGGCGTGCGGCCCGGTAGGCGCGGCCTGTGTAAAACGTGGCAAGGCGCTTTATTTCTCAAATCGAGCCGCTATGGTGCGGCCCATGAAGCGACCCTCCTCATTGGCCGAAAAATGGCTGTGGCTTGGCGTTGCCGCGCTGGCGGCGGCGGGGCTGTACGCGCTGGTTCCCGTGGTGGCGCGCACACCGCAGCTTAAGGGGCTTGGGGTGATGCAGCGATTTTTCGACGTCGCGCTGGTGGTACATGTCGATTTATCGGTACTCATCTGGTTTTTTGCGATGATTGGGATGGGGGCGGCAGTGCTGATGGAGCGTCACCGCGCGCGCTGGCCCTATTGGGGCGAGGCGGGGTTCGCCTGCGTTGCGCTGGCGGCAGTGCTGATGGCGCTTTCACCGCTCGACCGCTGGCAGGCGATTAAAAGCAACTATATCCCCGTGCTGCATAACGGCATGTTCCTGCTTTCGCTGGGGCTGTTATTCGCTGGACTGGTGGTGGCGCTGCTGCCGGTGGTGATGACATATGCGGCGCCGTCGCGTCTGCGGCAGCTTGCGCCGGTCGAGCTTGGGTTTGTAGCGGCGGCGCTGACGGTGCTGCTCGGCCTTGTCGGCTATGCGCTGGGCGCGCAGGCTTTGCCCGCCGGGTTGGAAATGACTGAGCATTACGAGCGCCTGTTCTGGGCGGGCGGGCATATCATGCAGTTTGCCTTCACGCTGCTGGCGATGGTGGCGTGGCTGGTGCTGCTTGAGGCGCTGGGCGGCGCAGCGCCAAAGCGTCCATGGCTGCTGGCGATATTTTCCATCACGCTGTTGGCAGCCCTTGCCAGCCTGGCAGGGTTTGTGCGCTTTGGCTTCGATGAGGCGGCATTTACCGCCTACCAGACGCAGGTGATGATCGAATGGGGCGGTGTGGGCGCGAGCCTGATGGCGGTGGCGGTGGTAGTTTCCCTGCGGCGGCTCGAAGTCGCCCGCGAACAGCGCGCTTATGCCTCGGCGCTGGTGGTATCGCTGATGCTGTTCTTTTCCGGAGGGGTGCTGGGGCTGATGATTTCGGGGCAGAATGTCACCATTCCCGCCCATTACCACGGGATGATTATCGGCATCACCCAGGCGCTGATGGGGATGGCCTATGCGATGCTGCCGCGCTTCGGCTATGCGCCGGTGGCCGCCGGGCGCCTCGCTTTCTGGCAGCCGATAGTCTATGGTGTCGGGCAGATGATGCATATCGGCGGGCTGGCCTATTGCGGCGGCTACGGGATTTTGCGCAAAACTGCCGGGGGCTTTGAAAATCTGGCCCTCGATATTCAAATTGCCCTCGGTATTTTCGGCATGGGCGGGCTGCTGGCCATTCTTGGCGGCATCCTCTTTGTGGTGGTGATGCTGCGGGCGCGCCGCCTGCCTTCAGCTTCGCGTCAGTAATGCCTGTTATGCACGGTTATGGAATGTGATGGGCCTGCTTCGAGATTTCCTTGAAGATATCGTTCCCTTGTGGGATAAGGCACGCCACAGCATAAGTAACCAACATTGCCTCTGATGGAGTTTTTATGAAACCGACCCTGCAATCCATTCTTGCTATTTCCACTGCGCTGGTGCTGCTCGCCGCGTGCGATGGCCGCCAGAACGCCTACAATGCGCAGCAAGGCGGCATCACCGGTGGCGGCGGCTTCAGTAAACAGGATATCGGCACGGTGCTCGGCGGCGTCGGCGGCGCGGTGGCCGGGGCGCAATTTGGTAAAGGCAGTGGCCGCGTGGCGACGACCGCCGTTGGCACCCTGCTCGGGGCGGCGATTGGTAACTCGATGGGCGCCTCGCTTGACCGGGCGGATATGAACTATTTCAACAAAACTTCGCAACGGGCGCTTGAAACCGGCCAGCCCGGGCAGGCGCTGCCGTGGAGCAACCCGCAATCAGGCAATTCGGGCAGCATTACCCCCGCCGCACCGTATAAAACGGAATCCGGGCAGTATTGCCGCGAGTTCCAGAACAAAATCACCGTCGGCGGTCAGACCCAGAATGCGTACGGCACCGCCTGCCGCCAGCCGGATGGCAGCTGGCAGATTGTTTCCGAGTAATCTCCTTACCTGAACGAGCCATTTGCATGTCATCACAGAACGAATCGACCGAGAGCAGCGTTCCCACCGGTACGCTGATGAAGGGCAAACGCGGCCTCATCATGGGGGTGGCGAACGATAAATCCATCGCCTGGGGGATCACGCAATACCTTGCCGCGCAAGGCGCCGAGATTGCTTTCACCTATCAGGGGGAAGCGCTCGAAAAGCGGGTGCGGCCACTGGCGGACTCGGTCGGCGGCAAAATCATCCTGCCCTGCGACGTGACCAACATGGAAAGTGTCGATTCGGTGTTTGCGGCGCTCGAAAAAGAGTGGGGAACGCTCGATTTCGTGGTGCATGCCATCGGCTTTTCCGACAAAAACGAGCTGAAGGGCAAATACATCGACACCTCGCTCGATAACTTCCTGATGACCATGAATATCAGCGTTTATTCCTTCACCGCCGTCGCCAAGCGCGCGGCGCGGCTGATGAAAAACGGCGGTTCGCTGCTGACCCTGACCTACCTTGGCGCCGAGCGGGTGACGCCGCATTACAACGTCATGGGCCTCGCGAAAGCGGCGCTTGAGGCGTCGGTGAAATACCTCGCGGTCGATCTGGGCGGCGACAACATCCGCGTCAACGCCATTTCCGCCGGGCCGATTAAAACGCTGGCGGCGATGGGCATCGGTGATTTCCGCTACATCCTGAAATGGAACGAACTGAACTCACCGCTCAAGCGCAACACCACGATTGAAGATGTCGGCGGTGCAGGCCTCTTCCTGTTGTCGGACCTTGGCGCGGGCACCACGGGCGAAAACCTGCATGTCGATGGCGGCTACCATGTGGTCGGTATGAAAGCGATCGACGCGCCGGATATTGCTTTGGTGTAGTGCCTAGTGCCTAGTGCCTAGTGCCTAGGGGGAATGAGGTGACTAAGTTAAAGAGTTATCGCGATTTGGTGGCGTGGCAGAAGGCCATTGTTTTTGTAAGTTGCGTGTATGATGCGACGGATAGCTTTCCCGGATATGAATGCTATGGGTTGACTTCACAGTTGCGGCGTGCCGCCGTTTCGGTGCCATCGAATATTGCTGAGGGTAGTGTTCGCGGAAATAAAGAGTTTCAGCATTTTCTGAATATAGCGCGCGGTTCGCTGGCTGAAGCGGAGACGCAGTTAATTATTGCTCAGAGGCGCAATTATCTCTCATTCGAGGCGACGCAACCTCTGTTGGCAATGGCCGATGAATTGAGCCGTATTCTGATGGGTTTGCTAAAATCATTGAAGTCTACTAACTAGGCACTAACCACTAGGCACTAACCACTAGGCACCAGGCACTTTCTTATGGCATCCAACTCTTTTGGCAACATTTTCCGTTTCACCACCTGGGGCGAGTCCCACGGGCCGGCGATTGGCTGCGTGGTCGATGGGGTTCCGTCGCTGATTGACCTCAGCGAGGCCGACATCCAGCCCTTTCTCGATAAACGCAAACCGGGCCAGAACAAATTCACCACCCAGCGCCGCGAGGCGGATGAGGTGAAGATTCTGAGCGGTGTGTTCGAGGGGAAAACCACCGGCGCGCCGATTGCGTTGATGATTGACAATACCGACCAGAAATCGAAGGATTACAGCGACATTGCGGATAAATTCCGCCCCGGCCACGCCGATTATACCTACCAGATGAAATACGGCATCCGCGATTACCGTGGCGGTGGGCGTTCCTCCGCGCGGGAAACCGCGATGCGCGTCGCCGCCGGGGCGATTGCCCGCAAAATCATCGCCCGAAGCGGCATCGCCCTCACCGGCTACCTTGTCGAAATGGGCGGCGATAAAATCGACCGCGCGCATTTTAATGCGGGCGAGATTGCACAAAATCCTTTCTGGTGCCCGGATGCCGCCGCCGCCGCGCGCTGGGAGCAGGCACTCGCTGCGGCGCGCAAAGATGGCTCGTCGCTCGGCGCGGTCATCGAGCTGGTGGCCGATGGCGTGCCGGTCGGGTTGGGTGACCCGGTTTACGACAAGCTCGACGCGAAATTAGCCGCCGCGATGATGAGCATCAACGCCGTGAAAGCGGTCGAGATTGGCGACGGCTTTGCCGCAGCCGCCCTGCGTGGTGAGGCCAATGCCGACTGCATGCGCGCACAGGGCGGGGGCGGTGTTCAATTTCTGTCCAACCATGCGGGGGGTATCCTCGGCGGTATTTCGAGCGGCCAGCCGGTGGTGGTGCGTTTCGCGGTGAAGCCGACCAGCTCCATCCTGACGCCGGTGGCGACCGTTACCGCTTCCGGCGAAAATACCGACATCGTGACCAAAGGGCGGCACGACCCGTGCGTGGGCATCCGCGCGGTGCCGGTGGGCGAGGCGATGATGGCCTGCGTGCTCGCCGATTGCCTGCTGAGTTTTCGGGCGCAGCAGGGGTAGGCGGGGGCTTGTAGCCTGCGCGACGTTACCTATATGAAATGCTGAAGCGGCGAAACACCCGCAGTTTTCATTAACTGGAAAGAGTAATGCCTATGACCACCGAAACCCTTGAAAAACCGGAAACCAGAACCTTCGCTGCGGAAACTTCGCGCGTGCTGCAACTGATGATTCATGCGCTTTACACCAACCGCGATATTTTCCTGCGTGAGTTGATCAGCAATGCCTCGGATGCCTGCGATAAACTGCGCTACGAGGCGCTGACGCACGAGGGATTACTCGGCGAGGACGCCGACCTGTCTATCCATATCGACGTTGATGAAAAAGCGAAAACCCTGACCATCCGCGACAGCGGCATCGGCATGAACCGTGAGGATTTAATCGAGCATCTGGGCACCATCGCCAAATCGGGGACACAGGAATTTCTGAGCCAGCTTTCGGGGGACGCAACGAAGGATGTCAACCTCATCGGCCAGTTCGGGGTCGGGTTTTACTCCGCCTTCATGGTGGCGGATAAGGTGACCGTCACCAGCCGCAAGGCAGGCGAGGAGGCAGGCTGGCAGTGGGAATCGGACGGTTCGGGCAGCTACCGGGTCGGCGCGGCGGAGGGGGCGCAACCGCGCGGCACCGCTATCACCCTGCACATGAAAAAGGATGCGAAGGAATATCTCGACCGTCACCGGCTGGCGCATGTAATTGGCACCTATTCCGACCATATCGGCTTTCCCATCACCCTGACCGACAGCGAAGGGGTTGCCCAGCGCATGAACGAAGGCGGCGCGCTGTGGACGCGGCCCAAAGCCGAGGTGAGCGACGCGCAGCACCATGAATTCTACCGCCATGTCGCGCACTCGCCGGAAAAACCCTGGGCGGTGCTGCACAACAAGGCCGAAGGCAAGGTCGAATATACCAGCCTGCTGTATGTGCCGGGTATCAAGCCGTTCGACCTGTTTCACCCCGAGCGCCGCTGCCGCGTGAAGCTGTATGTGAAGCGCGTGTTCATCACCGATGAAGGGGTCGAGATGGTGCCGCCTTACCTGCGCTTCCTGCGCGGGGTGGTGGATTCGGCGGATCTGCCGCTCAATATCAGCCGCGAAACCCTGCAGAAATCGCCGGTGCTCGATAAAATCCGCGAATCCGTGACCAGCCGTGTGCTGGGAGAATTGAAAAAGCGCGCGGAGAAGGAGCCGGAGGAATATGCGAAGTTCTGGGATAATTTCGGCGCGACGCTGAAAGAGGGGCTGTGCGAGGCCAACTCCCCGCGTGAGAAGATTCTCGATGCCTGCCGGTTTTATTCATCGTGGGAACTGTCATCCCGGGCTCGTCCCGGGATCTCCCGCAGTGAAGGCGATATAACTAAGCCCGAAGAGACCCCGGGACAAGCCAGGGGTGACGGGCTCATTTCACTTGCCGAGTATAAGGCGCGGATGAAAGAAGGGCAGGAGGCCATTTACTTCCTAACAGGGGATAACCTAGCGATGCTTAAGGCCAGCCCGCAGCTTGAGGGGTTCAGCAAGCGCGGCATCGAGGTGCTGCTGCTGACCGACCATGTCGATGATTTCTGGCCGAACGTAACCCAGAAATACGGCGAGCTTGCGTTCCGCTCCGTTACCAAATCGGGGGCGGATCTCGAAAAGTTTCCGCTTGAGGGCGAGGAGAATAACGTCGAGAAGCTGGCCGAGCAGAGCGCCGACATCAAAAAGCTATGCGACGCCATGGCGGCCTTGTTTGGTGATGCGGTCAGCGCCGTGCGCCCCACCCGCAAGCTGGCGGATACGCCGGTTTGCCTTGGTGTCGCCGAAGGGGCGATGGATATGCGCATGGAGCGCTTCCTTGCCGACCATAAGCAACTGCCCAAACGCGCGGCCAAGCTGCTCGAAATCAACCCTTCGCACCCTGTGATTCGCCGTCTTGCGGCGCAGGTCGAAAAGGAGGGGATGACGGATAACGCCGCCGATGCGCTGTGGCTGCTGTTCGATCAGGCGCTGATTGCCGAGGGCGAGCCAGTGACGGATGCGGCAGCATTTGCGCAGCGGCTGGGCCGGTTGATGCTTGCGGAACCCGCCGCCTAGGCCGGTTGGTCGGGGTAGATTTCGACCTCAAGGGTCATAATCTGGTCACGCAACTGGAGCTTGCGCTTCTTCAGGCGCGCAACCTGCATTTCGTTGGCATTGCCAAGAATCTGCAGCGCGCGAATCTCGCTGTCCAGTTGGCGATGCTGTTCTTTTAAATCATCGAGTTGTTTGAAAATTACGATATCATCATTCATAGCGACGTGCCATTGGTTGTACATGAGTTATGCCTTTTGTTATCATTGAATTTTCTCATCGAACAGTGGCCTTTATAACACAGTTTTAATCTATTTTCCAGTGCTTAATCGCCTAGCTGCCACTTTTTTGTGCACAACTGCCTGCTGGTACAGGAAATCCCTGTAGAAACTGCGCGGCCTGCTGACGGGATTTTCCGGCGCGTTGCAGTTCAGTCAGGCGCAGGGCGGTGCCGTTTCCGGCGTTGATGCAGAGCTGGTCGTCAAGCACCGTGCCTGCGGGCTGACGCGCATCGCCGGGGGCGGCCTCGGCCTTAAATACCTTGATAGTTTCGCCATTAAGTTGCGTGGTGGCCGCAGGCGCGGGGCTGAGCCCGCGTATCCGGGCGATAAGCTGTGCCGCCGGGCGCGACCAGTCAATCTCGCGGTCGGCCTTGCTGATTTTTTCGGCATAAAGGATGCCTTCTGCCCGTTGGGGCGTGGGCGCGGGCGGATGTGGTGACGCAAGCCTCTCCAGTAGGGAAAGCACCTGCCGCGCACCAAGATGCGCCAGCGCGTCGTGCAGCCCACCCGCATCCATCTCCGGCGGGATGGCGAACGCCTCACGCAGGTGGATGGGGCCGGTATCCAGCCCCGCCTCAAGCTGGATGATGCAACTGGCCGTCTGCGTGTCGCCCGCCATCAGCGTGCGTTGCAGCGGCGCCGCCCCGCGCCAGCGCGGCAGGTCGGAAGGGTGGATATTGATGCAGCCAAGGCGCGGCGCATCGAGCACGGCCTGCGGCAGCAGCAGCCCATAAGCGGCGACGACGGCGATGTCGGCGCGATGGGCGGCGAAGGCGGCCTGAATATCGGCAGGTTTCAGGCTGGCCGGGGTATAGACCGGGATGCCGTGTTTTTCGGCCAGTTGCTGCACGGGCGAGGGGGTGAGCTTCAGCCCACGCCCCGCCGGGCGCGGCGGCTGGCTATAGACGGCGACTACCGCATGCGCCGAGGCGAGTAGCGCGGCCAGTGCCGGCACCGCAAAGGCCGGTGTGCCCATGAAAATCACGCGCATGGGGGTTAGTCCTTCTTTTTCGGAGCGGTGGCGCAATCCCGGCGGATGCGAATCAGGCGCGGATCCTGCTCGATGGTATTGGTTTCGCTTTTGGCCAGAAACTCATCATGCGGCATTGCGAGCATCAGGCGGCTGATGACGCAGGTGCAGGGCGCGACAAATTGCGGGCGCAGGCCGGTGCAGGGCGGCAGGAAAATTTCGAGCGTATCGCGCGGCCACAGCTTGCTGACGGGCGATTTTGGCACCGGCGGCGAGGCCGGGTTGCCGGGGGCGACAGGGGCAGAAGCCGGCGGTAGCGCGGCAGGTGTGGCTGGCGATGCGGGCGTCGCCGGTGGTTCGACATGCTGGCCGGTGGTGGCTTCGCCCACGCGGGTAATCGCCACTTCCGGGAAATTGGGGAAGGCGGCGGCAGGGTCGCGCGGCGGCGTGGCGGCAGGGGGCGGCGCACCCTCGCCGACAATCACCATCGGTGCGTTGGAATAGGGTTGCGCGGCAACAGCCAGCGGGGCGAGCAGGGCAGAAAGGAGAAGAAAGAGCGTGCGCATAGAGATGCTTTAGCAGCGGCCCATGCGTGCGGCAATGCCATACTTTTTTGAGTTATTGCTTTGCAGCAACAAACGGCAGGGAAATTACTCAGAAGGAGTATGAACCGTCGTGCGTTCGGGCGTGGCCGCCACCATGCCCAGCCGCTTCGCTTTTTTCAGCTTACGCAAAATAATGTCGCGCTTCATGCCCGAGAGGTGATCGACAAAGACAATACCGTTAGTGTGATCGATTTCGTGCTGCAGGCAGGTGGCGAGGATGCCGGTGGCCTCGATGGTTTTTTCGCTGCCAAGTTCGTCGAGGTAACGCACGGTGACGCTTTCGGGGCGGGTGACGTCGGAATACTGGTCGGGGAAGGAAAGGCAGCCCTCGGGAAAGACCGATTTTTTCTCGGCGCGGCTGATAATTTCGGCGTTGATGAGTTTCATCGGTTCGTTGCGCCCTTCGCGCACCGCCACATCGAGCACGATGCAGCGCGTATGGACGCCAATCTGCACGGCGGCAAGGCCAATGCCGTCGTTGGCGTACATGGTGTCGAGCATGTCGCTCAGCAGCGCGCGCACGGCGTCATCGACCACCGCGACGTTTTCGGATGGAACCTGTAGGCGCGCATCGGGCGCAATCACCAGTGGGCGGACAGTCATATCGCTTTCACTTTATAGGTTGCGGCACCAAAATCAAGCAGCGATGGGGCGCATGATTCGTGCAATACTCTCGGTTTTCCCCAGAATTGCCATGGCATCGGGGATATCGGGACCACTCATCGTGCCGACAATCGCCGCGCGCAGGGGCGGCATTACCTCGCCGATTTTTTTACCCGTGGCCGTTGCGATTTCGTGGATGGCCGTTTTCACGCTTTCGGGCGTCCATGGCTCGGCCAGCGCGCTCAGCGCGGGCAGCACCAGGGAAAGGTTCGTGCCGTTTTTCGCCAGCGTCGCCGTTGCTTTTTCGTCGTAAGCGGTGGGGGCGACCAGGTAGAACTCCGCCGCTTTCGCCAGCTCAACCAGAGTGTGGGCGCGGGGTTTGAGGCTATCCATGGCGCGGGTGAGGAGGATATGTTCAGCGGCGCTGGCCGACAGCGAGGGAGCAATCAGGGCGGCGAGTTTGTCATTGTCAAGCGCCCGCAGGTAATGCGCGTTCACATGGTTGAGCTTGGCGAAATCGAGCCGCGCGGGCGCTTTGCCGATATGTTCGAGCGTGAACCACGCGATGGCCTGCGCGTCGCTGAAGATTTCATCGTCGCATGCCCCCAGCCGAGGCGGGCGAGGTAGTTGCGCATGGCCTCGGGCAGGTAGCCCATGGCGGCGTATTCGGTGGTGCTGGTGGCGCCGTGACGCTTGCTCAGCTTCGCGCCATCCGCCCCGTGAATCAGCGGGATATGCGCAAACACGGGGAGATCCCAGCCCATGGCGTTGTAAATGATGCTCTGGCGTCCGGCGTTGTTCAGATGGTCGTCGCCACGAATGACGTGGGTGACGCCCATGTCGTGGTCATCGACGACGACGGCGAGGTTGTAGGTCGGCGTGCCGTCGCTGCGCAGGATCACGAGGTCGTCAAGCGCCTCGGCTCCGAAATGGACATCGCCCTGCACGGCGTCGTGGACTGTCACCCCGCCGCTGAGCGGTGCTTTGATGCGGATGGAAGGCACTCCTCCCGCCGGTGGGGTGGCGTGGCTGTCGCGCCAGGCGCGGTTGTATTTGAAGGCCTCGCCCCTGCTTTCGGCGGCGGCGCGCTGTTCGGCCAGCTCCTCAGGCGTGGTGTAGCAATAATAGGCCGCGCCGCGTTCGACGAGGGCGTGGGCGATTTCGCGGTGGCGGTCGGCGTTTTTGCTTTGATAGACAATATCGCCGTCGTGCGGCAGCCCGAGCCATTTCAGCCCATCGACAATCGCGGTGTAGGCCGCTTCGGAATTGCGGGCCGCATCCGTATCCTCAATCCGCAGCTTGAACTGGCCGCCCATATGCCGTGCAAACAGGTAGTTGAACAATGCCGTGCGTGCGCCGCCGATATGCAGCATGCCGGTGGGGGAAGGGGCAAAACGGGTGACGACGTTCATGGCGGGTTCTTCGGGCGAGGGGTTGCGGTTAGGTGCGTAGCGCGGTGGCGCGCCTTGCTGCCTAGCACCCCATCTTCAAAAATCCAACCATTATGCGCGTGGTTTTGCTTGTTTGCGTGGGCAAAAACTGGAATGAAACAGCTATACGATGGCAGGTAAGTGCATGGCGCGCAGGGGCGAACGGCTGGGGGCATGGTGGACGGCGGAAGCGCCGCGCCGCATCCTGTGGCTGCCGGCCTGTTTCGCGGCGGGCATCGCGCTTTATTACAACCTGCCGGTCGAGCCGCCGGGATGGCTTTTTCCGGCGCTGACGCTGCTGGTGCTGCTGGGAATGCGCGCGGCGCGGCGCTGGCTGAACCCTCTGCAGATGGGGCTGGCGGTGGCGCTGCTGGCGGCGGGTATCGGCGCAGGCTGGGCCAATCTGCGGGCGAGGGAGCATCAGCCGACCATCCTGCGCGAATCGCTGACCCCGCGCCCGATTATGGGGGTGGTGCGCGACATCGAGCGCACCGAGCACGGCGTGCGGCTGACGCTCAGCCAGCCGATGATTGACCGGCTGGCCCCGGCATTGACGCCTTCGCAGGTGCGGCTTTCGGTGCGGCTGAAAAAGGGGGTGGCGTTTACGCTGCCCAATATTGGCGATGCGGTGACAATCCGCGCGGGGCTGATGGTGCCGATGGGGCCGGCCCTGCCTAACGGCTTCGATTTTGCGCGCTATTTTGCCTTCCGCGATATTGGCGCGGTCGGCTATGGGCTGCCGCCATGGGAGGTGCTGGCATCCGATAACCGGCCCTCGCTTGCCAACCGCTTCTGGAGCTGGCGTGCCAACCTGACCGATAGTATTGTCCGTCGCCTCGGACCCGAAACAGGCGGGATCGCCGCCGGGCTGATTACGGGCGATGCGCGGGCCATCAGCGAGGAGGATTTTAAGGCCCTTCGCGCCAGCAACCTCTATCACATCATCGCGATTTCGGGTGAGCATATGATGGTCATCAGCGGGGTGATTTTTATCAGCCTGCGCCTGTTGCTGTTGCTGCTTTTTCCCGCGCGTATCGCCCTGCGTCCGGAGGGCAAATCCGTCATCGCCCTGATCAGCCTGCTGCTGGTGAGCGTTTACCTGTTTGTCACCGGCCTGCCCATCTCGGCGGTGCGCGCCTATGTCATGATTGCGCTGGTGCTGGGCGCGATTCTGCTGCGGCGGCAGGTGGACCCCATGCGCTCGCTGGCGCTGACGGCGCTGCTGTTGCTGCTTTACGACCCGGCCAGCCTGCTTGAGCCTGGCTTCCAGCTTTCCTTCGCGGCGACGCTGGCGCTCATCGCCCTCATCGAAACGCGGGTGATGGCACCGTCACCGCTGCTTGAGCAGAGTCGGTTGCGCCGTGGATTGCACCATCTTGGCACGATTTTACTTGCCAGCGTGGTGGCCGAAATGGCGACGGGGCCGTTGGTCATTGCGATGTTCAACAATATCGCCCCATATGGCATTTTAGCGAATAGTTTAGCCACGCCGCTGGTGAGTCTGTTCCTGATGCCGATGGTCGCGCTGTTTTTTATCCTGCTACCTTTTGGCCTGCACCCCTTTGCGTTGACCTTGCTCGGGGCAGGTATTCATGCCTTGCTCAGCATAGCGCATTGGATTGCACAATTGCCGTATGCGCAGCTCTTTTCTCCATCTTTGCCTGGGTATGGTGTGGCGCTCTTTATGTTCGGGTTGCTGTGGATATGCCTGTGGCAGACGCGGGTGCGGCGCTATGGGGTGATTCCCGCCGTCGTAGGCGTGCTGACCGTGCTGACGGTCAGTCAGCCCGATATGCTGATGAGCGCCAACCTCAAGCAAATTGCCTTTCGCAGCGATAACGGTTATGTGCTCGCGCGCGGGCGTGCCGCCTCGCTGGTGCCTGAATTATGGGGCAATGGCCTTGGATACAAGGAACTTCCACCCGCCGATAAGCCGGACTGGCGCTGCGATGCGCTTGGCTGCGTGGCGCAGGTGAAGGGGATTAAGATCGCATTCCCGAGCGATGCGGCAGCGTGGCAGGAGGATTGCATCCATGCAGCGGTTATCGTCAGCGGTCTGGCGGTGCGTGAGTGTCAAAAGCCCGTGCGAATTATCAATCCGACACAGGATTCCGGCAGCAATATCACCGCGCTGTGGGTACGTGACGATGGCAGTATACGGCAGGAAACCAGCGCCGATTGGCAGGGCGTGCGGCCATGGAGTGTGCAGGACGCCGCAGAACCGCAAGACGGCGATTAGGCGCGGCTTTTCTTGCAGCCTCCACGTTTGTCGCCCCGCATTCATTGCGGGGTCCACCTTAAGATGGATGCCGTCATAAAGACGGCACGACACGGGGAGAGTAATCAGCCCCGCTATGCGTCACTCTCACCCAGTAGTTTGCGGGTGGCCGCAGCAACATCGGCTTCACGCATCAGCGATTCCCCGACGAGAAAACAATGGATGCCCTGTGCCTGCATGCGCACAATATCGGCATGGCTGGCAATGCCGCTTTCGCAGACCAGCGTATAGTCGTCGGGCACTGATTTTCGTAGCATTTCACTGGTGGCAAGGTTCACTTCCAGCGTTTTGAGGTTGCGGTTGTTGATGCCAATAAGCCGCGAGCGCAGGTGGGTTAGGGCGCGCTCCAGCTCAGCGGCATCATGCACTTCGACCAGCACATCCATCCCGAGTTCATGGGCGACGGCTTCGAGTTCGGCGGCCTGCGTGTTGTCGAGCGCGGCCATTATCAGCAGGATGCAATCGGCGCCAAGGCTGCGCGCCTCAAGCACCTGATAGACATCGAGCATGAAATCTTTGCGCAGCACAGGCAGTTTTACTGCGGCACGCGCGGCCACGAGGTAGGCGTCCTCACCTTGGAAATAAGGTGTGTCCGTCAGCACCGAAAGGCAGGTTGCACCTGCGGTTTCATAGGCAAGCGCCAGTACTTCCGGGTCAAAATTCGCGCGGATCAGTCCTTTGCTCGGCGAGGCTTTTTTGATCTCGGCAATCAACCCGATTCCACCTGCGGCGAGGCGCTGTTTCAGCGCGGCATGAAAGCCACGCGGCGGGGTGGCGTGAAGCGCGCGCGTATGCAGCTCCGCCTCGCTGACGGCGGCTTTACGGGCGGCGATATGGGTGCGTTTTTTATCGCAAATGGCGCTCAGAATGTCAGGCATCGGGGAAGCTCGCTTCAATCAGTGCTTCAAGTTTCTGGCGTGCTTCACCGCGAGCGATGCTGCTGCGGGCGAGGGCGACGCCTTCATACAATGTTGGGGCTTTATCTGCCAGCATGAGCATGGCGGCGGCATTGAGCAGTACCGCGTCGGCGTAAGGGCTTTCGATTCCGTCGAGCACGTCGCGCAGGGCGCGGGCGTTTTGGGTTGCATCACCACCGATGAGTGTGCGGCCTTCATGTGGCGAAAGGCCGGCATCCTGCGGGCGAATGGAGGCATAGCGGATGGTGCCGTCCTGCAGGTAGCTGACATGGGTGTTGCCGGTGATGGAGAACTCGTCGGTGCCGTCCTCGCCATGCACCACCATGACATGCGTGCGGCCCAGCAATTGCGCGGTCTCGGCCATCAGCGAACTATATTCCGCCGCAAAAACGCCAATCAGTTGCCGCTTTACCCGCGCGGGGTTGCAAAGCGGCCCGAGCAGGTTGAAAATGGTGCGTCGGCCAATAGCCTTGCGCAGTGGTGCCACCCGGGCGAAGCCGGGATGAAAGGTCGGGGCGTAGAGAAAGCATATGCCAATCTCATCCATGATTTTTGCGGCATGCTCGGATGTAATGTTGGTGTACATGCCGAGCGCTTCGAGCACATCCGCCGAGCCGCTTTTGCTGGTGACGGCGCGGTTGCCGTGCTTGGCTACTTTGACGCCACGTGCCGCGACCACCAGTGCGGCGGCGGTCGAGATGTTATAGGTTGCGCGTCCATCACCGCCGGTGCCGCAGCAGTCGATCGCGTCTTCATAGACGGGAAAAGGCTTCGCGCGCGCCATGACGGCATCGACCGCACCGGCGAGTTGCTCAGGATTAAGGCGGCTAATGTCCAGAGCGCCAAGGTAGCGAACAGCCTCGTCGCCGCTCAGCGTGCCATCGAGCAGGGCGCCGATATGCGCCTCAATGTCGGCGCGGCGGGTCATAGTATATCCACAAAGTTTTTCAGCAGGGCATGGCCGTGCTCGGAGGCGATGCTCTCGGGGTGGAATTGCACGCCGAAAACCGGTTGCGAAACATGTTGCAGCCCCATGATGGTGCCGTCCTCTGTTTCGGCGGTGACTTCAAGGCAGTCAGGCAGGCTCGCGCGCTCGACAATGAGAGAATGATAGCGCGTGCCGATGAATGGCGAAGGGATGCCTCGAAAAATGCCTTGCCCCGTATGGGTCATGCGGCTGGTTTTTCCATGCATCACCGCCTGTGCGCGCACCACCTTGCCGCCATACGTCTGGCCGATAGCCTGATGGCCGAGGCAGACGCCCAGCAGCGGGATGGCCCCGGCATTGCTGCGGATAAGGTCGAGGCAGATGCCCGCTTCGTCCGGCGTGGCAGGGCCGGGTGAAATGACAATACCTTGCGGCTTTTTGCCAAGGACATCCGCGACGCTGAGCGCATCGTTGCGCACCACTTCGACGGTGGCGCCAAGCGCACTGAGATAATGCACCAGATTGTAGGTGAAGCTGTCGTAATTATCGATGAGGAGAATCTGTTTCATGCGAATTTTACCGCTTCCTCGGCGGCGCGCATCACCGCTTTGGCCTTGTTGAGCGATTCCTGATATTCGTCGGCGGCGACGGAATCGGCGACGATGCCACCTCCTGCCTGCACGTGGATTTTACCACCCTTGACCAGCGCCGTGCGCAGGGTGATGCAGGTGTCCATCGTGCCGTTCGCCGAGAAATACCCGACACAGCCGCCGTAATAGCTACGTTTTACCGGCTCTAGTTCGTCGATAATTTCCATCGCGCGGATTTTGGGTGCGCCCGAAACCGTCCCCGCCGGGAAGCCCGCAATTAAAGCATCGACCGCATCGTATTTCGGATCAATTGTGCCTTCGACATTGCTGACGATATGCATGACATGGGAATAATGCTCGATGGTCATGCGTTCGGTGACGCGCACATCCCCGGCTTTGGCGACCCGCCCAACATCGTTGCGGCCAAGATCAAGCAGCATCAGGTGCTCGGCCAGCTCTTTCGGGTCGGCGAGCAAATCTGCGGCCAGTGCGGCGTCCTCGGCTTTGGTTTTGCCGCGTTTGCGGGTGCCTGCAATCGGGCGGATGGTGACGGTATCGTCGCGCAGGCGGACGAGGATTTCCGGCGACGAACCGACCAGCGCGTAATCACCGAAATTGAGGTAAAACAGGAAAGGCGAGGGGTTCATGTGCCGCAGCGCGCGGTAGAGCGCGAGGGGCGGCAGATCAAAATCGGCTGTAAACCGCTGCCCAAGGACGACCTGAAAAATATCGCCCGCGGCCATATATTCCTTGGCTTTCTTAATCATCGCCGCATGTTCGTCCTCGCGCATGTTGCTGCGGAAGGCGCGGGGAATCGCAGGGACATCCTTATAGTAGTTGCGCTGGTCGAGCGGGCCTTGCAGCTGACGGGCAATTTTTTCGAGGCGGGCGCAGGTTGTGTCGTAGATTTTCCCGGCGTCACTCTCTGTTTTCCAGACGGGGGCGAGGATATAAACCACACCATCCACCCCGTCGAAAATAAGTTGTACGCGCGGGCGGATGAAGCAGGCATCGGGGATCTTAAGAGGGTCGGGCTTGGTGTCTGGCAGGCGCTCCATCAGCTTGACCATGTCGTAGCCCATATAGCCGATGAGGCCCGCAGCCATCGGCGGCGTGCCTTCAGGCAGATCCATGCGATGTTCATGCACCAGCCGGCGCAGGGTGCTCATCGAGTCGTCCCACGCGGATTCAAAGCTGCTTTCGGCAAAGGGCGGCGTCGTCGAGATTTCCGAGCGGTTGCCATAGCAGCGCCACATCAGGTCGGGGTCGATGCCAATGATCGAGTAACGCCCACGCGATTCACCGCCTTCAACCGATTCAAGCAGAAATGCAGGTGCATCGTCGGGGAGTTTCAGCATCGCGGAAACGGGTGTTTCAAGGTCGCTGACGCGCTTGGTGAAAATCACCTGCGCCTTGCCCGCGTTGGCATCGCGGATAAAATCTTCGCGGCTGGGGCTGAAGGTAAAAACGCTCATTATTCCTCGGAAGCGGTGGCGCGCAGTAACGCGGGGTTGAGGGTCACTTTATGTTTGGCCGCGAAAGCCTGGAAGGCCTCGGCCTCGATTGCCTCTGCCGTGGTTTGCGCAATCGGCACGCGCTTATCCGCCCCGGTGGTTTTTATCGCCGCGCGATCGGGCAGGTGAGCCTGCGTGATGAGGGCGAGAAGCTGGTCGCCATTATCGAGGGTCAGCGGCCCGGCGACTTCGCCCACCGCGCGCTCGAATATCGCGTGCTGCAGAGCCGGTGGCACGCCATTGACCGTCGCTGGCTTTGACTCAACCGGGCGGGCAAGGCGGCTGATGACGCGGCTGGAAAGGGCATGTTCCGCCGCCACCGTCTGCCAGTTGGGGGATTTCGCGAGCGCGGCCTTCACCGTCTGCGCTTTGGCGACGGCGGCCTCGCGGGCGAGCTGTCTGGCAAGGCGGGTGCCGACATCGGCCTTTACTTCCTCGTAAGGTTTCGGCGCGGCGGGCTGAACGGTTTTTACGGCAACCATCAGCAAGGCGCCCTGCGGACTGCGGATGAGGCGCGAGATTTCGCCTTCATTCAGGCCAAAACCCTGCTCGACAACAGTTCTGCTGATGTCATCGCCGCCGGTTGTTGCCATGTCGGCGCGGGCCTGATCGAGCGTGCGCGGTGCGGCGTGAATCCCCGCGCTGCGGAACGCCTCGGCGATGGGTTTGCCGGCGGCGAGCGCATCTTCGATGGTGTTACTCAGGGTCTGCATCACGCTGTCGCGCTGCTCCTGCTTCAACTGGGCGCGCAGGGTGGCGTCGCTGCTGCCGGTGCGGGTGGCGCGGGCCTCGCCGAGCAGCGCATCGGTGATGGCGGCTTCAAGCAGCGCGTCGATGTCGCGTTCGTTGAGCACCACATATTCGAGTGTGCGCGTTTCGGGGCGCAGGTAGAGGACGCTTTTATTTTCCTCATAAAACGCCTGCAGCGCCGCTTCGTTTTTCGTATCCATCGCGCTGTGGGCGGGGATGGTCAGCAGCACCGCGTCGCGGGTTTGGGCATGGCTCATCGCTTCGAGCATCAGCAGGCTCGAAGGCGTCGTCGCGTCCTGCATAGCAAGGCTTTCAACAAGAAAGCGCCCGGCGATGTCGTTGCGAATCTGGTCGACAAACGCCTGTTCTGAGAGGCGCTGATGCGCGAGGACGGCCCGGAAAGCATCGGCGCTGAAGACCCCGCTTTCGTCCTTGAATTCGGGCAAATCGGCGATAAACCGACTGACCGTAGCGTCGTTGACGAACAGCCCCATGTCGCGCATGAATTGCAGGGTCAGCTTCTGTTGCACCAACTGGCGGATGACGCTCAGCTCAAGCTGGCCCGCAGGTAGGTTTTTGATGTTCAGGGCTTCGAGCTGGCGTGCCACCTGTGCGCGTTGCTGCTGGAACTCGCCAAGGCTGATGGTTTCGTTGCCGACTTTGGCAGCGTAGCCCGGGCCGCTGCTGTTCATGATGTCGCCAATGCCCCAGACACCAAAGGAAATGACGAGCAGAAACATCAGCGCCTTCGAGACGATGCTTTTCGAGAGGGTGCGCATGGAACTCAGCATAGGATTCCTTTGAAGCAAATTTTTAATGCGGCAGATGTACACGCTCCGTGCACTTTGTCAAAGGGTTGACGCGCAGGCGTGTGGCTGGCATAGCAGTCCCATGCAGACAACACCGCGATGGCTGATTGCCAACTGGAAAATGAACGGCGACGCCGCTGCGGTGCGAGCGTGGGCGTTTGCGGTCAATCAGGCACTGGCGGCGCAGGCCGCACCCCTCCGTGCCGTGTTCTGCCCACCGGCTATTTATCTGGGGGATGCAGGCGCCGCCCTGCCGGCAAATGCGCGGCTGATGCTCGGTGGACAGGATTGCCACCGCGAGGAAAAAGGCGCCTTTACCGGCGAAACCAGCGCCGCCATGCTGGCCGACAAGGGCTGCCGTTTTGTAATCGTCGGTCATAGCGAATGCCGCCGCAGCGGCGATTGTGACGCCACCGTGCGCGCCAAGGCGCAGGCCGCGCTTGCAGCGGGGCTGACCCCGATTATCTGCCTTGGCGAGGCGCAGGCCGATTATGATAACGCCGGGACGCAGGCGGCGCTCGATCGCCAGTTGGCGGGGCTTGGCGCATTGCCCGCAGGTGGCTACCTTATCGCCTATGAACCGCTTTGGGCGATTGGTGCCAACCGCACGCCCGCGCCGACCGAAATTCAGGCAGCCCACCGCCATATAAAATCAGTACTTGGAAGTAGCGCGACTGTCCTGTATGGAGGCTCCGTCCATGCGGGTAATGCACGCGAAATCCTTGCGTTGCCCGAGGTTGCCGGCGCGCTGATAGGCGGGGCCAGCCTTGAGATTGCAAGTATGTGCGCGCTGATTACCGGCGCCACCACCACGAGGTAAGGAAGTAAGTAATGGAACAGGTATTATTGGTCGTTCAGGTGTTGCTCGCCGTGGTGCTGATTGGCATGGTGCTTATCCAGCGTTCGGATGCGGATGGCTTCGGCCTTGGCGGCGGCGGTTCGGGCGGCAACCTGCTTTCGGGCCGGGCAAAAGCCAACCTGATGACGCGCACCACCGCGATTCTGGCGGGGCTGTTCATTATAAACTCGCTGGCCCTGTCGGTGATTGCGGCACGCGGCCACACCCCCTCGATTGTCGAGGAAATCACCCGGCAGCAATCAGGCAGGGATGCAGCACCGGCCCTGCCTGTGCAATCCACACCGCCCAGTGTCCCGGCGGCCGATGCCGATGCGCCGCCCGCGCCGGTAAAAAAGAAGTCCGTCGCGAAGAAAAAACCAATCGGGGATTCAGAGGCGACAGACCCGAATGCCATGACCGACAGCAACCAGTAATTCAGTTCAGTAATTTGATTATTTAATTTTCAGGAGTTTCGAGGCATGCCAACGCGCTATATTTTTATTACCGGCGGCGTGGTTTCCTCACTCGGCAAGGGGTTGTCGGCGGCGTCGCTGGCGGCGTTGCTGCAGGGGCGCGGCTTTAAGGTGCGTCTGCGTAAGCTCGACCCTTACCTGAACGTCGATCCGGGAACGATGAACCCGACGCAGCATGGCGAAGTTTTTGTGACCGAAGATGGTGCCGAGACCGACCTTGATTTGGGCCATTACGAGCGTTTTACCGATGTGAACGCCAAGAAATCCGATAACATCACGGCCGGGCGGATTTATTCGACATTGCTCGCCAATGAACGCAAAGGCGCCTATCTCGGCGGCACCGTGCAGGTCATTCCGCACGTCACCAACCTGATTAAGGAATTTGTGGTCAACGACGCCGGGAAGGAGGATTTTGTCCTCTGTGAAATCGGCGGTACGGTGGGTGATATCGAGGGATTGCCGTTCTTCGAGGCGATTCGCCAGCTTGGCTACGAGCTGGGGCGCGACCGTGTGCTGTATGTGCATGTGACGCTGCTGCCCTATATCGCGGCGGCGAAGGAGCTGAAAACCAAGCCCACCCAGCACTCGGTGAAGGAATTACGCTCCATCGGCATCCAGCCCGACATTATCCTCTGCCGCGCCGACCGGGAGATTCCCATCGGCGAAAAGAAAAAAATCGCCCAGTTCTGTAACGTGCGCGAGGAGAACGTCATCTCGGCGCTCGATGCATCGTCGATCTATAAAGTGCCGAAAAACCTGCATCTCGAAGGGTTCGACGAGCGTGTGCTGGCGCATTTTAAGCTAAAATCCAAGCAGACACTGGAGCTAAAAGAGTGGGAGCGCATCGTCACCCGTTTCGAGTCGCCGCGTGGTGAAGTGAATATTGCGCTGGTTGGCAAATATACCTCCATCGGCGATACTTACAAATCATTGACTGAAGCGCTGGATCATGCGGGCATCGAGCATAATGTGCGCGTCAATGTGCAGTGGATTAACGCGCGTGTGTTCGAATCGGCGGATGCGGAAAAGAAACTGCGGGATGTGGATGCTATCCTGGTTCCCGGCGGCTTCGGCGAAGAGGGGGTGAAGGGCAAAATTGCCGCCGTCACCTACGCCCGTGAGCATAAAATCCCCTACTTTGGCATCTGCTACGGCATGCAGGTCGCGGTCATCGAGATGGTGCGCAATCTGCTGGGCGTGAAGGATGCAACCAGCAGCGAGTTCAATGCTGCCCACACGAAAGACGCGCGTGGTCAGGTGGTCGGGCTGATGACGGAATGGTCGCAGAACGGCGTCGTCGAACGCCGTGCGAAAAACGCGGATATGGGCGGCACCATGCGCCTTGGGGCGTTCCCCTGCGCTATCAAATCCGGCACGCTGGCCCACAAAATTTACGGCGAGGCCACCATCCATGAGCGCCACCGCCACCGTTACGAGGTCAACCTCAATTATGCCGGGGAGCTGGCAAAACACGGCGTGATTTTCTCCGGGCTTTCGCCGGATGGAAAGCTGCCGGAAATCGTCGAAATCAAAGGCCATCCGTTCTTTATCGCCGTGCAGTTTCACCCCGAGTTCAAATCGCGCCCCTTCGCGGCGCACCCGATTTTTGCGGGTTTTGTGAAAGCGGCAAAAGAGCGCGCGCGGGCGATGGATAAGGAAGTGGGGGCGGCGTAATGAACCCGCAGCAGCATATCAGTGCGGGCAACGTGACCTTCGGCAACGACCTGCCGCTGGCGCTGATTGCCGGGCCCTGCCAGATGGAATCGCGCGACCACGCGATGGAAATGGCAGGCAGGCTGGTCGAAATCGCGAAGGCAAAAAACATCGGCCTCGTCTATAAAACCAGCTACGACAAAGCCAACCGCACCAGTCTGAAAGGCGTGCGCGGTATGGGGCTTGAGAAGTCGCTCGCCGTGTTTGCAGAAATTAAACAGACCTACGGTTGCCCGGTGCTGACGGATGTGCATGAAATCGCCCATTGTGCAGTGATGGCGCCGGTGATTGATGTGCTGCAAATCCCCGCGTTTCTTTGCCGGCAAACCGATTTACTCATCGCCGCCGCCCGGACGGGACGGGTGATTAATATTAAAAAGGGGCAATTTCTTGCCCCATGGGATATGAAAAACGTCGCCGCGAAAGTGGCGGATTCTGGCAACAGCAACGTGATGCTCACCGAGCGTGGCGTGAGTTTCGGTTATAACACGCTGGTCAACGATATGCGCGCCCTGCCGATTATGGCGCAGACGGGCTATCCGGTGATTATCGATGCGACGCACAGCGTGCAGCAGCCTGGCGGGCAGGGGACGAGCAGCGGCGGCCAGCGCGAGTTCGTGGCGACGATTGCGCGGGCGGCGGTGGCGGTCGGGGTGGCGGGCGTCTTTATCGAAACCCACGAAGACCCGGATAACGCGCCAAGCGACGGCCCGAATATGGTCAAACTGGCGGATTTACCCGCGCTGCTTGACCAGCTCATCGCGTTTGATGCATTGGCAAAAAGCTTCGCCGCTTGACGCAGTGCGGCGTGCCAGCGTAAACACAAGCTGCTTCCTTAATGCTTCCGCTGGATGGCAGCGCGCGCCAGCATAACAAAAAAACAAGGGAATAGGCTCATGTCCATCATTCGTTCGCTTTTCGCCCGTGAAATTCTCGATAGCCGGGGCAACCCCACCATCGAGGTGGACGTGATGCTCGAAAACGGCGCGATGGGCCGCGCGGCCGTGCCTTCGGGCGCAAGCACCGGCAGCAAGGAGGCGCTCGAACTGCGCGACGGCGACGCGATGCGCTATAACGGCAAAGGCGTGCGCAAGGCGGTCGAAAACGTCATCGCTTTGAACGAGCAGATGCGCGGGCTGAATGTGCTCGATCAGGTGATGATCGATGAAATGTTGCTGTCGATTGATGGCACGCCGACCAAGTCGAACCTTGGCGCGAATGCGGTGCTCGGCGTGTCGCTCGCGGCGGCGAAAGCGGCAGCGCAGAGTGTCGGCCTGCCGCTGTTTCGCTATATCGGTGGCGTGTCGGCGGCGGTGATGCCGGTGCCGATGATGAACATTATCAACGGTGGCGCGCATGCCGATAACCCGATTGATATTCAGGAATTCATGATTATGCCCGTCGCCGCCTACACGATGGGTGACGCGGTGCGCGTTGGCGCGGAGATTTTCCACGCGCTGAAAAAGCAGCTTAAGGATGCGGGGCATAACACCGGCATCGGCGACGAGGGCGGCTTCGCGCCCAACCTGCGCAGCGCCGAGGAAGCCTGCAGTTTCATCTGCAAGGCGATTGAAGCGGCGGGGTTTAAGCCCGGCGAGGATGTGATGCTGGCGCTCGATGCCGCATCGAGCGAGTTCTACAAAAATGGCAAATACGAAATGGTGGGCGAAGGTAAATCGCTCGATACGCAGGGGTTGATAGGGTTTTACGACGCGCTTATCAGCAAGTTCCCCATTGTTTCGATTGAGGACGCCTGCGCAGAAGATGACGAAGCGGGCTGGGCGGCGCTGACTGAAGCGCTGGGGCGTCGCGTGCAATTGGTGGGCGATGATTTGTTTGTCACCAATCCCGAGATTCTGGCTGCGGGCATTCAAAAAAACCTCGCCAATGCATTGCTGGTGAAGGTAAACCAGATCGGCACGTTGACCGAAACCATGCGGGCGGTCGAAATGGCGCATCGCGCGGGTTACCGCACGGTGATGAGCCACCGTTCGGGCGAGAGCGAGGATACGACGATTGCGCATCTCGCCGTGGCGATGAATTGCGGGCAGATTAAAACGGGTGCGCCCTGCCGTACCGACCGTACTGCAAAATACAATGAGCTTATCCGCATCGCCGAGATACTTGGGCCGGGGGCGGTTTACGCCGGGCGCGGCATCGCATAAGCGATCTGTTGCCCACAAGCCTCAGTGCGATGGAAAGCGAATATCGGGGCAGAAAGCACTGTAAAATCCGCTTTTAAGCTGCTATAACATCACCATTATTTGCAATGAGTGCTGCCTTTTGACTTGAACGTCGAGCCAGTGAAGGTGGTGTATCTTTGGGTCAGCGGGAGTTTTCGCCAATGATGGTGCGTGTGAAACGTCAGAATCTTGCCCCGACGCGCCTGGCGCGGCCGCTGCTGTGGATGCTGGTGACGTTCTACATCGGCTACCACATGCTGCATGGTGAGCGCGGGCTTTACGCCCTGATGCGCGACCGCCGCGAGGCCGTGCGGCTGGAGGACGACCTCGCGAAAACCAAAGCGAGCCGCGAGGCGATGGAGCGGCGCGTCAGCCACCTACGCAGCGGTTCGCTCGACCGCGATTTGCTCGACGAACAGATGCGCCGTATGCTGGGCGTCATGAAAAAAGGCGAAATCGTGGTGCTGATGGGGGATAATCACTGACTCCGGCACTGATTCGGGCAAAACATTTTGTTGATTTCTGGCGCAGGCATCGGTCCTGTTGAGCGAGCATCCGGCACATGTTGCGCTGCACTATAAGCCGCCGGAATCCTCAGTTTATCGCTTGTACTTCGTGCATTCTCGTTTACAACGTGCATTCGCTGTCACGCTCGTTTGGGAAAACGCCATGCCAACTGCCGCTAAGAAGCCATCGACCACTAAAACTGCTGTGAGCACAAAGATCGCTGCGCCGACGCCATCGGGCCTTCCGAAAGAAAAGCTGCTCGCCATGTATCGCGAGATGCTGAGCATCCGCCGCTTTGAGGAAAAGGCCGGACAGCTTTATGGCATGGGGCTGATCGGGGGGTTCTGTCACTTGTATATCGGGCAGGAAGCAGTCGTTATCGGCATGCAGCACGCCGCGAAAAAAGGCGATGCGGTCATCACCACCTACCGCGACCACGGCCACATGATTGCCTGCGGGATGGATCCGAAGGGCATCATGGCCGAGCTGACGGGCCGCATGGGCGGGTTTTCGCATGGCAAGGGCGGCTCGATGCATATGTTCTCGGTGGAGAATAAGTTTTTTGGCGGCCACGGGATTGTCGGCGCCAACGTGCCGCTGGGCACCGGCATTGCCTTCGCGCAGAAATACAAAAAGACGGACGCGATTACGATGGTCTATTTCGGCGACGGCGCGAGCAATCAGGGGCAGGTGTATGAGTCGTTCAACATGGCGTCGCTGTGGCAGTTGCCGGTGATTTATATCATCGAGAACAACGAATACGCGATGGGCACCTCCACCAAGCGTCACGCGGCGGATACGCAGCTTTACAAGCGCGGCGAGGCTTTCGGCATTCCGGGCATGCAGGTCGATGGGATGGATGTGCTGAAGGTGCATGAAGCCGCAACCAGGGCGATTGCGCATGTGCGGGCTGGCCGAGGGCCGATGCTGATGGAAATCAAAACCTACCGCTACCGTGGCCATTCGATGAGCGACCCGGCGAAATACCGCAGCAAGGAAGAGGTCGAAAAATACAAGGAAGAGCGCGATTGCATCAACCATTTCCGCGAGTATCTGCTGGCGCAGGGTGTGGCGAATGAGGCCGCGCTGAAGAAAATCGAGGACGCGATCAAGCTGCAGATGAATGAAGCGGCGGAGTTTGCCAAAGAATCTCCCGAACCCGCAGCCACCGAGCTGTGGACGGACATTTTGAGCAGTTAGCGGCCAGTTGACGTACGTACGCATCGATGTTAAAACGTACGTGCGCTTATGGAGGATGTGATGACAAAAGACAAAATAACCGTTACGGAGCTGCGCAGTAAAATTTATCAAGTGTTTGATCATGTGATTGCAACGGGCGAGCCATGCGAAGTGGTACGCGATGGCCAAAGTGTCATCATCTCGGCTAAGAGAAAAAAAGCGCCGTCGAAAGGAGCCGCTAAAAAAGAACATTGGTTTGAAAAGCTGGAGCGGATGGGGCCGCGCAAGCCCTCCGTTATTCTTTGCGATGAAGAAACGTTGATCTATGGGAAGCTCGACGCGTGGGACGGGTCTGAAAAATGGTAGTGCATCTCGATACGCATGTAGTGATGTGGCTCTATAATCGTCAGGCTGATTTTCTGTCTTCGAAAGTAAGCGCGTTGCTGAAGAAAAATGAGCAGCTTTTTGTATCGCCGATGGTGTTGCTGGAAATACAGTATATGCATGAAATCAAGCGGCTGGAGCAACCTGCCGCAGCGGTAAAAAAATGGCTGGAGGAGCATACCTCGATCAAGGTAGCGCAGACGTCGTTTATGAAAGTCATCGAGAAGGCAAAGACACTCAGCTGGACGCGTGATGCGTTCGACCGTCTGATTACCGCGACGGCATCAGCCGAGAATGCTGCCTTAATTACTAAGGATCGGGTGATTCAGAAACATTATAAAAAAGCGGTTTGGTAAGCGATGAATACTGGTAATAAAATTGAATTCGCCTGACGGGTACGGCGCTTTTTTAATATAAGGCGATCCCCGCCTTCGCGGGAGGCGCCTTTGAAAAGTTTTTGTAGGAATACATACGGAGAGGTTTGAGATGGTAATGCAAACGGTTCGAGTGGCCCTGCGCGATGCGATGGCCGAGGAAATGCGCCGCGATGGCGATGTGTTCGTCATGGGCGAGGAAGTGGCCGAGTATCAGGGCGCCTACAAGGTGACCGAGGGGCTGCTGGCCGAGTTCGGTGCCGCGCGCGTGGTCGATACGCCCATCACCGAGCAGGGCTTTGCCGGGCTTGGCATCGGCGCGGCGTTCATGGGGCTGAAACCCGTGGTCGAGTTCATGACCTGGAACTTCGCGATGCAGGCCATCGACCAGATTTTAAACTCCGCCGCGAAAACGTTGTATATGAGCGGCGGGCAGGTGAAATCGCCCATCGTGTTTCGCGGGCCGAATGGTGCCGCTTCCCGCGTCGCCGCGCAGCATTCGCAGTGCTATGCGAGCTGGTACGCGCATTGCCCGGGATTGAAAGTCGTCGCGCCGTATGACGCGGCGGACGCCAAGGGCCTGCTGAAAGCAGCCATTCGCGACCCGAACCCGGTGATTTTCCTTGAAAACGAGCTGCTCTACGGCGTGAGCTTCGAGGTGCCCGAGGGCGAGCATATTGTCCCTATCGGCAAAGCGGCGGTGAAGCGGCAGGGGACGGATGTGACCATCGTCGCCTTCAGCATCTGCGTAAAATATGCGCTCGAAGCGGCGGAAAAGCTCAAGGCCGAAGGCATCAGCGCCGAGGTGATTGATTTGCGCACGCTGCGTCCGCTCGATAAGCAGACCATCCTTGATTCGGTACGCAAAACCCACCGCCTGATTTCGGTGGAAGAAGGCTGGCCTGTCGCGGGCATCGGTTCGGAAATCGCGGCGATTGCGATGGAAGATCTGTTCGACGAGCTGGATGCGCCGATGGTGCGGGTGACGGGCAAGGATGTGCCGCTGCCCTATGCCGCCAACCTCGAAAAACTCGCGCTGCCGACGACGGAGGATGTGGTCGCTGCCGCGCGCGCGATCTGTCAGCCGCGCAGCCACGCGGCATAACGATGGGCAACGCCATGAAGCCAGTCATTCTCGGTGCGGTAATTGCGCTGCTTAGTGCGGTGGCGGTGGTGCGTCTGCCTGCCATGTCGGGCGTTGCAAATGCGCCGCGCACGATTAGCGTCACCGGGCAGGCCAATAAAAAAATATTGCCGGATGAGGCGCATCTCAGGGTGAATCTGAACGCGATGAACCTGAATATGGCCGAAGCGAAAGCCGCGCATGATGAAAAACTCGGAACGCTGTTTGAGATTGCAAAAAGCGAAGGGGTTGAGGAGAAAAAACTGCGCACGGAAAGCGCCAGCGTTCAGCCGGTTTATGAGTATGTGACCCCGCCGGTAACGGCCACGATGCCTAACCCGCAGCCCACGCGCGTGTTTCGTGGCTACCGCATGCAAACGCAGCTCGATATAACGGTGGTGGATACGGCCAAGGTCGGCGCGCTGATGGAGAAAATTACCGAAGCGGGCTTTGAAAAAGAGGCCAACACCGAGTGGGGAAATCTGCTTGATTTGCACTATGAGGTGAGCGAGCCGGAAAAAAAGCGTGACGAACTGCTGGCCGAAGCGATTGCCGCCGCCCGCGCCAAGGCTGAACATATGGCAGAGGCGGCAGGCGCCGGCGTGGTGCGTGTTCAGCACATCAGCGAAGGCATGGTCAGCCCCTATAACCCGCCACGGCCAATGCCGATGATGGCCATGACGAAAATGGGTGTCGCCGAAGCGCAGGGTTCCGCCGTAACGCCCCCGCCGGGTGAGCAGGATTTACAAGCGAATGTATCTGTCATTTTTGAATTGAACTAAGAGGTTTTTCCATGCCCATTGAAATCACCATGCCCGCACTTTCGCCCACCATGACCGAGGGCAACCTCGCCAAATGGACAAAAAAAGAAGGCGACAAAATCAAAGCCGGCGATGTCATCGCCGAAATCGAGACCGACAAGGCGACGATGGAAGTGGAAGCGGTCGATGAAGGCACGCTCGGTAAAATCGTCGTCGCTGCCGGCACAGAGGGGGTGAAAGTCAACGCCGTCATCGCGCTGATATTGGCCGATGGCGAAGACAAAAAAGCGCTCGCCGATTGGAAACCGAAGCAAGTAGCAAGTAGCCAGTCGCCAGTCGCCAGTGAAGCAAAAAAAGAAGTTGGCGCACCGCAATTGGCACCTGTTTCTGCAGCTCCAACCCTTGCGCCTAGTGCGAGCAAAGCACCTGCGGCACCGATCGCATCGGCGGCACCTGCCTATGCCGCTTCGGCAGGGGGGCGCGTGAAGGCGTCACCCTTGGCTAAACGCCTCGCTGCGAGCAAGGGAATTGACCTGAGCGGAGTCGTCGGTTCCGGCCCGGGCGGGCGGATTGTGAAAGCGGATATCGAGGCGGGCGCGGGCCGCAGCGGCGCGGGCGCGATACGGCGCAACCCGACCGAGTTCGTGCAGGTTCCGAATAACTCCATGCGCAAGGTCATCGCGCGCAGGCTGCTTGAATCCAAGCAGCAGGTGCCGCATTTTTACCTCACGGTCGAAGTGGAGCTGGACGCGCTGATGGCGGTGCGCGCGCAGTTGAATGCGGATGCGGAACGCAAAGCAGGCAAAGGCAACCCGCCTGCCTATAAGCTTTCGGTGAACGATCTGGTAATTAAGGCGGTGGCGCTTTCGCTGCGCGATAAACCCACCTGCAATGTCAGCTGGTACGACGACGCGATTATCCAATATGGCAACGTCGATGTGTCGGTGGCGGTGGCGACCGAGGGTGGGCTGATTACGCCGATTATCCGCAATGCCGACCAGAAAACCCTGCCGCAGATTTCCGGCGAGATGAAAGACCTCGCCAAACGCGCGCGCGACAACAAGCTCAAGCCCGAGGAGTTTCAGGGCGGCGGCTTTTCCATTTCCAACCTCGGCATGTATGGGGTGAATAACTTCCAGGCGATTATCAACCCGCCGCAAGCCTGTATTCTGGCAGTGGGCGCCGGGACGGAGGTGCTGAAAATGCGCGACGGGCAGGTGAAAGCGGTGCAGGCGATGAATGCCACGCTTTCGGTGGATCACCGCGCGGTCGATGGCGCGCTTGGTGCGGAGTTCCTGCAACTCTTCAAGCGCTATATGGAAAACCCCGTGCTGATGTTCGTGTAAGGGGGCGCCGCGTGGCCAGTCAAATCTGCAGCCATTGCGGGTATGAGGGGCGCGGACGGCATATCGGTGAGCGCAAAGGCGGCGGTGTCGCCCGTGTGCTGGGCATAGTGACCCTGTTGCCAGTTTACACGCTGTGGCGCGCGATGGGGAATAGGGCAGGCAAGCAATGCCCGCATTGCGGCTTGCCGACGATGGTAAAACTAAATAGTAACACCGGGCGGCTCGCGCGGCATCGGCTGGAGGTGGAGCTTGGGCGGGTATTGCCCATGGCGGATACAAAAACAGAAGAATTAGTGTTCGGCAACGAGCGCACAGCGGAAAAGATTGTGATGAAAAAACCGGTAAACCCGGAGCAATGGTAGGAGAAGTTTATGACTGAACAATTCGATGTGGTGGTGATTGGTGGCGGCCCGGGCGGCTATGTGGCGGCGATCCGCGCCAGCCAGCTTGGCAAAAAAGTGGCGCTGGTCGAGCGCGCGCATCTGGGCGGTATCTGCCTGAACTGGGGCTGTATTCCGACCAAGGCGCTGCTGCGCTCGGCGGAGGTATTTCACCTCATTCAACATAGCGCTGATTATGGCATCAGCGTGAAAGATGCAAAGTTCGACATTGCTAAGATTGTGGCCCGTTCGCGCGGAGTGAGCGAGCAGATGAAAAAAGGCATCGGCTTCCTCATGAAGAAGCACAAAGTCACCGTGTTCGAAGGTTCGGGCGCGCTTGAGGGCAAAGGCAAAGTGAGCGTGACGGGTGCGGATAAAAAGAAAATCGCCGAGCTTGCAGCCGGGGCGATTATTCTGGCCACCGGCGCGCGGGCGCGCAATCTGCCGGGGTTGGAGAGCGACGGCAAACTGGTATGGAGCTACCGTGAGGCGATGGTGCCTGAGCAGATGCCCAAATCGTTGCTGGTCATGGGGTCAGGCGCGATCGGGATCGAGTTCGCGAGTTTCTATAACACGCTGGGCGCGCAGGTGACGGTGGTCGAACTGCAAGACCGCGTGATGCCGGTGGAGGACGAAGAAATCAGCAAATTCGCGCAAAAGCAGTTTGAAAAACAAGGTATGAGTATTATCACCGGCGCGGTGGTGAAGGCGCTGAAGAAAGGCAAAAACAACGTCACCGCCGTGATTGAAAAAGACGGCAAGAAGCAGGAAATTACGGTTGACCGGGTGATTTCCGCCGTGGGCATTGTCGCCAATACCGAAGGGCTGGGGCTGGAGGGCACCAAGGTCAAGCTCGAGCATGGGCGCATCATGGTCGATAGCCACTGCCAGACCCATGAGCCGGGCATCTATGCGATTGGCGACATTACGGGCGCGCCATGGCTCGCGCATAAGGCCAGCCATGAGGGCACCATTGCCGCCGAGCACATCGCGGGCGGCCACCCCCACAGCATGAAGCGCGAGAACATTCCCGGCTGCACCTATTGCAACCCGCAGGTGGCAAGCGTCGGCCTCACCGAAAAAGCCGCGAAGGAAAAAGGTTACGAGCTGAAAATCGGCCGTTTCCCGTTCATGGGCAACGGCAAAGCCGTGGCGTTGGGCGAGCCGGAAGGGCTGGTGAAAACCATCTTCGATGCGAAAACCGGCGAGCTGCTCGGCGCGCATCTCATCGGCGCGGAGGTGACGGAGCTGGTGCAGGGCTTTGTCATCGGCAAGCAGGCGGAGCTGACCGAAGCCGACTTCATGGCGACCGTCTTTCCCCACCCGACGTTAAGCGAAATGATGCATGAGTCCGTGCTCGACGCCTATGGCCGCGCGCTGCATATCTGAGCGAACGGAGAATCAGGCCAGCACCGCCGCGATGGCGCCAAAAAGCTGTTCCAGATCGGCGTCGCTGATGGTCAGTGGCGGCATGAGGTAGAGCGCGTTCCCGAAGGGACGTAGCCACACACCCTGTGCGATGAGTGCCTGACGCAGATGGTGGTTATTTTCAGCATCGCCGTGTGTTTCGATGACGCCAATCGCGCCTTTGACGCGCACATCCACCACTCCGTCGCGGGTTTTAAACGGACGTAACCCATCCCATAATTTTTGCTCCAGAGCTTCGGCCTGAGCGAGGCGTGGCTCGCGTGCGAATAGGTCGAGCGAGGCGTTGGCCGCTGCGCAGGCAATCGGATGTGCCATGAATGTTGGGCCGTGCATGAGGGCTTTTTCGTCGTTGTCGCCGAGGAAGGCCTCGAACAGCCGGGCGTTGACAAGGGTTGCGGCAAGGGGCATGTGACCGCCGCTCAAGGCCTTGCCGAGGCAAAGAATGTCCGGCGCGATGGCAGCTTCGTGGCAAGCAAACAGGCTGCCGGTGCGCGCAAAGCCGGTGGCAATTTCGTCGGCGATAAAGAGGATGTCGTGCTCGCGGCAGACGCGGCGGATTTCCGAGAGAATGTCGGGCGAATGGAAGCGGAAGCCGCCCGCCGCCTGCACCAGCGGCTCGATGATGAGCGCCGCCACCGAGTTTTTGATCGCGGCGAGGGTGTCGGCGAATTCGGCGAAGCTGTATTCGTCGGAAGGGATGTCGAGCGTGTAGTTGCGCAGCGAAAGGCTGTCATAGGCGCTGTTGAAATGGCTGCGCGCGGAAACCGACATCGCGCCCACCGTGTCGCCGTGGTAGCCGTGGTTAAAGCAGATGAACTTGCTGCGTTTGCTGTCGCCCTTGTTGCGCCAGTATTGCAGCGCCATTTTGAGCGCGACCTCGACCGCGACCGAGCCGGATTCGGTGAAAAACACCCGCTCCATGCCCATGCCCGCTGTGGCGCACAGGCGCGTAGCAAGGGTGTAGGCCGGTTCGTGCGCCAACCCGCCGAACATCACATGGGATAATTCGCCTGCCTGTTTCTGAATCGCCTCGACAATATGCGGGTGCTGGTAGCCGTGGCACATGCTCCACCAGCTTGCGGTGCCGTCAATCAGTTCGCGCCCGTCGGCAAGCCGGATGCGGCAGCCGCTGGCACCCACCACCGCCTCGGGCATCGCGGCGGTGTGCATCTGCGTATAGGGCAGCCAGATATGGGGGTAGCCGGTGGTTAGCCAAGGTGTTGTTTCTGCAGGTGCTTTTTGTGTCATTCCCGTTCTTGTGTCCTCCCCGATCCTGCGCTTTAAGCAGCTTCGGTATGGAGAGAAGCAGTTTGCGTGCCAGATATGTCCATCGCCTTCAGCCCTAGCTTGGCAAACAGTGCGGCATCGGCGTCATGGCCGGGGTTGGCGGCGGTGAGGAGCTTCTCGCCGACGAAAATCGAATTTGCGCCTGCAAAGAAGCATAATGCCTGCAATTCGTCGCTCATGCCCTCGCGTCCGGCAGAGAGGCGCACGAAGGAACGTGGCATCAGGATGCGGGCGACGGCGACGGTGCGCACGAAGGCGATGCCGTCGATGCGTGGGGTGCCCGCCAGCGGCGTGCCCTCAGCGGGGATCAGCAGGTTGATCGGCACCGATTCCGGGTGGGCGGGCAGGTTGGCCAGTGTCACCAGCAGCGCGGCGCGGTCGGCCACCGTTTCGCCCATGCCAAGGATGCCGCCGCAGCAGGTTTTCATGCCCGCATCGCGCACATGAGCGAGGGTGTCGAGCCGGTCCTGATAGGTGCGGGTGGTGATGATTTCACCGTAAAATTCTTCCGACGTATCGAGGTTGTGGTTGTAATAATCAAGGCCCGCCGCCTTGAGTTGCCCGGCCTGTTCGGCGGTCAGCATGCCGAGTGTCGCACAGGTCTCAAGCCCCATTGCCTTCACCTCGCGGATCATGCTGGTCACTTTTTCCATATCGCGCGGTTTGGGGTTGCGCCACGCCGCACCCATGCAAAAACGGCTGGCACCTGCGGCTTTGGCGGCGCGCGCATCGGCAAGGACAGACTCGATTTCCATTAATTTTTCGGCTTTGACGGGCGTTTCGAAGCTGGCCGATTGTGAGCAATAATTGCAATCCTCGGGGCAGCCGCCGGTTTTAATCGAGCAAAGCTGCGAAATTTGAACTTCGGAGGGGTTGAAATGCGTACGGTGGACGCTCGCTGCCTGAAATAACAGTTCGTTTAGTGGTAGCGCAAACAGTGCGCGGACTTCGGCCTGAGTCCAGTTATGTCGCAATTCGCTCATACTAAAGCCTCCTTGAGGTTTCCTGTTTGCGTGATTTAGCCCGTAATGCTAAGGCTCGCAAAGGAAAAATGCCGCATTTAAACGAACATTGCGAAAAGGCCATCGCCCATACCGAACAGCAGCATCTGCGCCGCAGGCTGCGGACGAGCGCGCACGTGGCAGGGGCGATGGTGGACATCGTGCAGGACGGCGTGCGGTTGGTGTCGTTCGCCGATAACGATTACCTCGGTCTGCGCGCCGATCCGCGCGTCATTGCCGCCGGGCAGCAGGCGCTGGCGGAGTATGGTGCCGGGGCGGGCGCCTCGCGCCTGGTGACGGGCAACCACCCGCTTTATGCGCCGCTGGAGCAGCAACTGGCGGCGATGAAAGGGGCGCAGGCGGCGCTGGTCTTTGGCAGCGGCTACCTCACCAATCTGGGTGTGATTCCGGCGCTGATGGGCAAGGGCGACGTAATTTTTGCCGATAAGCTGGTGCATGCCTGCATCCTCGATGCGGCGCAGCTTTCGGGCGCGCGTCTCATCCGTTTCGCGCATAACGACATGCCGCATCTCGAAACGCTGCTCAAAGAGCACCGCGAGGAATCGCCGCGCGCGCTGATTGTCACCGATCATGTGTTCAGCATGGATGGCGATGTCGCGCCGCTTGCAAGCATCGCCGCGCTCGCGGAACGCTACGACGCCTGGACGATGGCCGACGACGCGCATGGGTTGGGCATCGTGCCTGCCGCCGCGCCAATGGATATCTGGATGGGCACACTCTCGAAAGCGGCGGGCGGCTATGGCGGGTATGTAGTCGGTAGTCAGGCGTTGATTGATTTTTTGGTCACCACCGCGCGCAGCTTGGTGTTTAGCACGGGGCTTCCCCCTGCGCTCTGTGCTTCGGCGCAGGTGGCGCTTGAGATTATCGCGGCGGAACCTGAGCGCGGGCAGCGTGCCTTGCAACTGGCGCAACGGGTAACCGAGGTGCTCGGCCTGCCGCTTGCCCGCAGTGCGATTGTCCCCGTGATGCTGGGCACGCCTGAGCGGGCGTTGGCGGCGAGTGAAGCGCTAAGGCAGCAGGGTCTGCTCGCCGTAGCCATTCGTCCGCCGACGGTGCCGCCCGGCACTGCCCGTCTGCGCCTCGCTTTCAGTTGCGCCCATACGGATGCGCAAGTGGAAAAATTGATAGCGGTATTAAAGGAGGTGTTGTGAGCACCCTGTTGCTCAGCGGCTGGACGCAGCCTGTCGATGCTCTGATTCTCCTCGCGGAGGGCGCGACCCTGTTTGATTACAGTGCGTATGGCTCGCCCGGTGAGGCGCTGGCGGCGCTCGAAAAAATTAACCCTGCCTATGTCGTCGGCTGGTCGCTGGGTGGGCAACTGGCTTTACGCGCGATTGCCGCCGGGGCGATGGCGCCACGGCACCTGACGTTGATTGCCGCGCCGCACCGCTTTGTCGGCGAAGAGGGTATGGGCGAGGAGACTTTTCGCCTGTTTCGTGAAAGCTATATCAACGATCCTGCGCGCACCCAAACCCGCTTCCATGGGCTGATAGCCAAAGGCGATCGCGATTTCAAACGAATTATGGGGATGCTGGCGCATCATCCGCAGGTTGAAGAAGTGGCGCGCTGGCTGCCCTGGCTCGATGCGCTGGCGACGTATCCGCTCGATGTGAGGGGGCTTGCATCCGCGCCGCCGACGCTTATCATCCACGGCATGAACGATGCGATTGTCCCTTATGCCCAAAGCGAATATCTGGCGCGCACCTTGCCGCAGGCGAGGCTGAACCTGTGGGAAGGGGTCGGGCATGCGCCGCATGTGCATGATGCCGCGCGGGTATGTGCCGAAATTGCCGCCCACCGCGCCATGCATGGAGTCGCCTGATGCAGTTGCGCCGCGCTCGTTTGCAGCAAAAATTCGGTGAGGCCGCTGCGCAGTATGACGCCCGCGCGCAGTTTCAGCATGTGCAGACGCGCCGCGTGCTGGATGCGGCGCATATGCTGCTACCCGAAGTGGCGACGCTGGCGGATATTGGCTGTGGTACGGGCTATTTTGCCCATGAAGCGCGCCCGCTGCGACCACGTTGGAACATCCTCGGGGCGGATATTGCCTATGGCATGTGCGAGGCCGCCCGCGCGCGCTGCCATGCCGTGAACGCCGATGCCATCCGCCTGCCGCTCGCCGATGCATCGGTGGATGGTGTGGTCAGCGCGCTGTGCTATCAATGGGTCGAGAATCAGCCGCAGGCGTTCGCCGAAGTCGCGCGCATCCTCAAACCCGGCGGGCGGGCGATTATCGCGAGTCTCGGGGCCGCGACCCTGCAGGAACTGCGCGCGAGTGCGCAGGCCGCCGGATTGCCGATTGGGCTTGTGCCCATGCAGCATTGCGAATCGAGCGTTAAGGCCCTGCGGGATGCCGGGCTTTCCGTTAGCCTCAGCGAAAAGCGGCTGGAGCTGGTGCATTACCCGACCGTAGCGGCGTTGGTCGAATCCATGCGCGCGATTGGCGCAGGCAATCATCTGGCATCTGCGGCGCGCGGGCTCACCGGCCCCAAACGCTGGGCAGCGATGGTCGATGCCTACGAGCAACAGCGCATGCCGCAGGGGCTGCCTGCGACGTGGGAACATCATTTCTTTGTGGTGAATAAGCCATGACAGCGTATGTGGTGACCGGCACGGGCACAGGGGTCGGCAAGACCTTCACCACCTGCGCCCTGCTGCATACGGCGCGCGGCAGAGGTCAGCAGGTGCGCGGGCTGAAGCCGGTGATTTCCGGCTGGGACGCGGCGGATGCGCAAAGCGATACCGCGCAACTCATCCGCGCGAGTGGCAGTACGCAAACGGTGGAAACAACCTCGCTTTGGCGGTTTGCGGCACCGCTTTCGCCGCACCGGGCGGCGGCGCGTGAACATCAATCCATCGACCTTCCGGCGCTTACGGCGTGGACGCGCGCGCAGATACAACCCGGGGCACTGACACTGATTGAGGGTGTGGGCGGGGTGATGGCACCGCTGAGCGATCGCACCACCACGCTTGACTGGATGGCAGCGCTCGGCCTGCCGGTCATTTTTGTGACGGGCAGTTACCTCGGCACCTTGAGCCACACGCTGACAGCGCTGGCGGCGCTTCATGCGCGCGGCCTTAACGTCGCCGCGCTGGTGATGAACGAAACCCATGGCAGCGCCGTCACACTCGACGAGGCGATGCAGGGGCTTGCGCCGTTTATCACGCAGATTCCGTTGCGCATTGCGCAGCCGCTGGTATCCTCGTGGTGCGAGGCAGAGGCCATTCACGCGCTGGAGATTTGAGATGCTGCCGTTCATGGCTCGATGGGGCTTAAAGCCAAAACCGCTCGATACCGGCCCACGCTATGCGGGGGCGAATGACCGCTCGATGGCCTCGGCCCTCGATATTGTGCTGCTGTTTACCTTGCTGAACGACCTTTCGGCGCGGGCGAACGCATTCATTTACGCGGCGTTTCAAAAAATACCGCCGGGCAGCGGTGCGCCGGTCACCAGCTTCGAGGCGCTGGCAGCCGGTTTATGGGAAATTCGTTATCCGTGGCTGATTTCCAACGGGCTGGTGGTGCTGATGATTGGCATGCTGCTGGTCGCCTGTCAGTGGGCCTATGGTACGACGCCGGGCAAATGGCTGCTTGGCCTGAGAATTGTCCGCGTGGGGACGCTTGAGCCGGTCGCCCCGTGGCGCTATATCCTGCGGTTTTTTGCCTATATCCCCGCCGCCCTGCCGCTGATGCTGGGTATTTTCTGGATGAGTTTTAACCGTCAGCACCGGGGCTGGCATGATTACATCGCGGGTACGGTGGTGATTTATACGCGCCCGCGCGGCTGGTACTGGCAGCAGGTCAAGCGCGGCTATCGCTGGTTATACTCACTTGCGGTGAAAAAGCCGGTGGGCGAGCCAGCCGCCGAACAGGGCCATGACAATGGCGCCAAGCCCATAGAATAGCCCGTGGTGGCGCGCCGCATCGGTCACGCGCGCATCGAACCCGACTTTGTAACTCGTCAGCGGAATAATCTGGAAGCCTGCCAGCTTGCCACGGTCGAACAGATAAACCTCGGCGGTGTAATTGCCGCTGGGCAGGCTGTCGGGCAGGGTGATGCGCACTTTGAACAGGCTCTCGCCAAAATAAGTGATGTCGCCAAACGGCACCTGCCACCAGCGTTTGCGGTTCAGGGTGCGGGCGAGAGCTTTGTCGAACGTGATGTCCGGGGTGGCGTTGCTCGCCCGGATGATGCGGGTCTCGCCAAGGCCGAGCGATTGCAGCACGTTCGGTGGAGCAAGGCGGCTGAGGGGTTTAGTGGCGGCGATGGCATAAAACACCGGTAATTCACTGTATTTGCGTTGATCGACATGCATCCACATGCCGGCGATGCGCTCTTTACGGCGCAGGGTGGCGGCCACTTCCGGCCCGCGCACGACAATCGCCAGATCGCCGGGCACGTTGCGCGCGCCAAAAATCAGCAGCTGCGCGCCGTTGAAATCCGAGCGTATCTCGATGCTGTTTTGCGAAATATCGGCAATCAGGGGGTTGGTCAGGGTGGCCAGCGGCGCGTCATCCCCGGCATAGGCGCAGGGTGCGCCGGAGAGTAGCAGCAGGCAGGCGAACAGGTGACGGGGGCGCATCATGGGATATCCGTCACCAGGGTGAAGATGTTGCTCGGGGTGATGAACAGCCCATAGGCAAGGCGGGCGGCCACCGTCAGCAGCAGGCCCGCCAGCATGAAGCGCAGCAGGTGGGTGGGGATTTTATGGCTGAAACGTGCGCCATATTGCGCGCCGACGACCGAGCCCATCAGCAGCAGCCCGGCCAGCACTATATCGACCGCATGGGTGGTCAGGGCGTGCAGCAGTGTCGAGGCGGCGGTGATAAAAATAATCTGGAACAGCGAGGTGCCGATGGTCACGCTGATCGGCATCCGCAGCACATACAGCATCAGCGGCAGCATGATAAACCCGCCGCCCACACCAAGCAGCCCGACCAGCAGCCCGGAAAGCAGGCCAATCGCCATTGGTAGCAGCAGGCTGTGCGAAACGTGCGAGCGGCTGAACTCCACCTGCCAGGGCAGGCGGGTAATCCACCCGGGCAGGGTTATCGCCGACACGGTATGGTGCTCAAGTCCGGCCGCCCGCGCAGCGAGAATCTGGCGCGCCTCGCGCAGCATGATGACGCCGATGGTAAGCAGCAGCGAAATGTAGAGCAGTGTAATCATCAGGTCGATTTGCCCCAGGCGTTGTAGCCTCGAAAACAGCCAGACGCCAAGCCCGGCGCCGAGCATGCCCCCGGCAATCAGCCAGCTTCCCATCGCGATATCGACGCGCTTGTGCTTGAGGTGCGACAGGAACCCCGAAAACGACGACGCGATAATCATGTTGGTCGAGGTCGCGACGGAAACAGCGGGCGGGATGCCGATAAAAATCAACATCGGGGTCAGGATAAAACCGCCGCCAATGCCGAAAATGCCCGAAAGCAGGCCCGCAATGCCGCCCAGCAGCAACAGGTGCAGGGCATTGGCGGAAAGTTCGGCGATAGGCAGGTAGATATGCATGTTACGGCATCAGATAGGCGGAGAAATAACCTCGCAGGCGAGCCTGGGTTTCGCGCTCGAAATCGGCGATCATCTCGGCGGTCATCCGGTGGAAAATGGCCTCGCGCTCGTAAACCGTGGCGCGCTCGTTGATGCTGCGCGAGCGGGTGACGTTCACCTGCCCGCTGGCGTCGGAAATACCGCGTGCGCCGCTGTAGAGCCTGAAATGAACCACGAGCCGGGCGTCGTAACGCGCGTCCTGATCGTCGGTAATCAGGCCTTTCAGGCCCTTGCTTTTGGGCAGTTTCACTTCTTTCACCGAGGCATCCTCGATGGTGACTTCAAGCACGCCGCTGTTGCCTGCCGCTTTCAGGCGCTGCATCACCCATTTTTCGACCGCCTGTGCCGGTGCGACGGGAAACTCCTGATCGACATACGGGCGTTTCAGCGGCGGGTGGTAATTCTGATGCACCGTGATGCGTGCGACATTGATGCGCGTCGGTGCCGCCAGCGTCTGCTCGAAGGCAAAAGGCGGCGCACGGTAGGGCGACGGGCCTTGCTCGCAGGCGCTGAGTAAAAGGGCGAAGGCCATAACAACGAAGGTTTTTTTCATACGGCTTCCTCTGTTGGCGATGGCCCGTGTGTAGCACGCGCCTGCCGTTTAGTAAAAGATTCAATTTGCGCCGAGCCATGCCGGGCGTGCGCCTGCCACCGCATCCGGCGGGCGGATATAGAGCGGTAGCGCGGCGGCCAGCGGGGTGATGTCGAGCTGTGTGGCGATGGTGCAGAGCGTCGCTGCATCCGGGCCGGGCAGGTGGTGCGGGTCGGTATCGGGCAGGTGGTTGCCAAAACAGGGGGTATCCCATGCGGTAAAATCCTCGGCTACGAGGGTAATTTCGCCCTGCGCTTCGACCTTGCCCGTTTGGGTAACGAACGGTTGGGTGTAAAGCTCACCCTTGCCCGCGCGCAGGGCGATGTGGAAGCGGGCAGGGGCCTCGGTGCTGAGGGCGACGCGCCACGCCATCGCCGCCAGCGTGCTCAGGGTTCTGACGGGGGTGCCTGTCACCAGCACCAGCCCGTGCAGTGTCGCAAGGCCAATGCGCACGCCGGTGAAACTGCCCGGCCCGAGAGTGGTCACGATGCAGCCTAAATCGCGGTAGGCAACGCCTGCCTCACGCATCAACCCGTCGATCGCGGGCAGGAGTTGCGCCGCCTGCGCGCTCTGTTCAAGGCGGAGGGTGGCTGTTGTGCCGCGCGCCACGAGGGCGACGCTCGCCCCATGACAGGCGGTGTCGAAGGCTAAAATGGGTTGGGTGTGCATGAATTTCCTGTTAATGAAACTTCCTGATAAAGCAATTGTCGTTTCCTTCAAAGCGCGAATGACACTGGCAGGAATGGTTTATGGATCTCACGCAAGAACAATGCAAACCCTGCAAAAAAGGCGAGGGGAAGCTCGCCAGCAGCGAGGCCGTGGTGCTGATGGGCGAGCTGGATAACTGGACATTCTACCCCGACCGCATTGAAAAACGCTGGGATTTCCCGAACTTCACGCAGGCCCTCGCGCTGGTGGCACATGCGAGCGCAGTGGCGCACCGCGAGAACCATCATCCCGATATTCATTTCGGCTGGGGGTATGTCGAAATTGTGCTGACCACCCACCGCCTCGGTGGCCTGAGCCGCAATGATTTTATCGTCGCGGCGAAGATTGACGCGGGTGCGTAAACTGCGCTAAACCCGCGCCCATGAACAAAAAGAAGCTCTACATCAAAACCTATGGCTGCCAGATGAATGCCTATGACAGCACCCGCATGGCCGACGTGCTGGCACCGCTGGGCTATGTCGAGAGCGAAGCCCCCGAGGACGCCGATCTTGTGGTGCTCAACACCTGCCATATCCGCGAAAAAGCAGCGGAAAAAATGTACTCCGACCTTGGCCGCATACGGCTGCACAAGGTGGCGCAGGCCGCGCAGGGAAAGCGCCTGTTGATTGCAGTGGCGGGGTGTGTAGCGCAGGCCGAGGGTGAGGAAATCATCGCCCGCGCACCGTATGTCGATATGGTGGTGGGGCCGCAGAGCTACCACAGTTTACCTGACCTGATTGCCGAGGTAGAGCGCACCAGAAAAAGCGCAGTGCAGCTTGAATTTGTCGAGGAACAAAAATTCGACCTTTTACCCGAAGCACTGCAACCGCAGGGCGCGTCGGCGTTCGTGTCGATTCAGGAAGGCTGCGATAAATTCTGCACTTTCTGTGTCGTGCCTTATACGCGCGGGGCGGAGTTCTCGCGGCCAGTTGCGGCTATCCTGCGCGAGGTCGAGGCGCATCTCGCGCAAGGCGCCGTGGAAATCACCCTGCTTGGGCAGAATGTGAACGCCTATCACGGTAAGGCCGAAGATGGCAGCGAAGTTGGGCTGGCGGCACTGCTGCATCTGGTGGCGGCGCTTCCAGGGGTAAAGCGGCTGCGTTATACCACGTCGCATCCGCGCGATGTGGACGACGCACTGATTGCCGCCCACGGCGAGATTGAAACGCTGATGCCAATGCTGCATCTGCCGGTGCAGTCCGGGTCGGATCGGATATTGAAAGCCATGAACCGCAAGCACACAGCAGCGGATTATATCGGCATTGTGGAACGGCTGCGCGCGGCACGCCCTGAAATGGCATTCAGCTCGGACTTTATTGTCGGCTTCCCCGGCGAAAGCGAAGACGATTTCGAGGAAACACTGAAGCTGGTCGAAACGGTGGGGTTTGCTTCGTCGTATGTGTTCGCCTATAGCCCGCGTCCCGGCACACCCGCCGCCAGTCGGGAAGATCAGGTGCCAGACGCCATCAAAAACGCACGCATGCAACGGCTGATGCAAACCATCAGCACCCAGCAGCTGCGCTTTAACCGCCGTATGGTCGGGAGCACGCAACCCGTGCTCATCGAGCGTTTGGGGCGTAAAGAGGGGCAGGTTATCGGCAAAACGCCGTTCATGCAATCGGTCGTGCTCGAAAACGCTGTGCACAGGCTAGGGCAGCTGGTTGACGTCGCCATTGCCGAGGCCTACGAATTCAGCCTGAAGGGCGAAGTGGTGGTTCGCGCTTAGTAAAGCTGTTCGCCAATTGCTGTTGACATTTTGTATCCAATGGGATACAAACAGCAGAATAATGGAAATTATCCGCAGCGAAGAGTTCGAGCGCTGGTTTTGCGCGTTACGAAGCCGTGAGGTGCGGCTTCGGATAGCTGTTCGAATCTTTCGTATGGAGCAAGGCAATCCGGGTGATGTGAAGGCGGTGGGGCATGGCCTCAACGAGGTGCGGATTCATGTGGCGGGCGGCATTCGTTTGTATTTCATACAGCAAGGTAAAACCGTGATTATACTGCTTGCCGGTGGCGATAAATCGACCCAATCGCGGGATATTGCTCTTGCAAAAACATTGGCGGAACAGTGGAGGAATCGGTGACACACAAGAAAGAAATTAAAAAGGGTTTTAAGAAATGGGACGTCGTTGATCACCTGAAAACGGAGAAGGATGTCGCGATGTTCATTAATCTCGCGTTGGAGGAACATGGAGATGACCCTGCCTTCATTGCCCAGTGTCTGGGGGCCGTTGCGCGCGCGCGGCATGAGCGACGTTGCCAAGAAGGCCGGCCTCGGGCGCGAATCGCTTTACAAGGCGCTTTCAGGTAAAGGCTCGCCAAGTTTTGCAACCATTCTCAAGGTGACGAACGCAATGGGCGTACATCTGCGCGCCGTGTGATTTGTGCACATCCGGTCGTTTCCGCGTGCATTGGGCTTTGGTTCTGCCATAGTTTACCTGTCACCATCAGGGAGCGATCATGTCCAAACCCGATAAAAAAGTTGCCCGCGAAACGCAAACTATCAACGTTTTCTTTGAACATAACCAATATTTGCCACTCCTGTATGGCGAACGCGATGCGCATCTGCGTCGGCTCGAACAGGCGCTCAATGTCGAGCTGGTGGCGCGCGGCAACATGCTCTCCATCACCGGCCTTAAGCGCGACATCGACGCGACGGAAATCCTCTTGCAATCGCTCTACGAGCAAATTGAGAACGGTGTCGAAATTACCGAAACGGATTTCGATGCCGCTATCCGCATGATGCCGCCGGTGAACGATAAAAAACCGAAAAACCGGCATGGTGTCGAGGCTACCGATACGGATGTTTACATCCGCACCATGCGCAAAACTATCACCCCTTACAGCCATGTGCAGGCCAACTATATCCGTGCACTGTACGACAACGATCTGGTCTTTGCCCTCGGGCCGGCCGGCACCGGCAAGACGTACATCGCGGTGGCGATGGCGGTCTATATGTTCCTCAACAAAAAGGTGGAGCGGATTATTCTCTCGCGTCCGGCGGTGGAGGCGGGTGAGAAGCTTGGTTTTCTGCCCGGTGACATGAAGGACAAGCTCGACCCCTACATGCGCCCGCTCTATGACGCGCTGTTCGACATGATGCCCGCCGACCGCGTCCACGAAGCGATCGAAAACGGCGAAATCGAGCTGGCACCACTGGCCTTCATGCGCGGGCGCACGTTCAGCAACGCCTTTGTCATCCTCGATGAGGCGCAGAACACCACCCGCACGCAGATGAAAATGTTTCTCACCCGTATGGGCGAACGCTCGCGGATGATTATCACCGGCGACCAGTCGCAGATCGATTTGCCGAAAGACATTAAATCCGGGCTGACCGACTGCATCCCGAAAATCGAGCATATCCCCGGCATTGAAACCATCCGTTTTAGCGATGGCGATGTGGTGCGTCACCCGTTGGCCGCTAAAATCATCAAGGCCTACGACGAGTGGGAGGCGAAAAAGAAACAATACGCTGAAGAGCGCGACACTCTGGGTGAATGAGGCGTGGCTGATATCACCATTCTCACCCATGATGCGCGCTGGAAAGGGCTGGCTCCAACGGTCAAACGTGCGGTGGAAGCGGCGCTGGAGGTGAAGCACGCATCTTCGCGAAAGCGCGTGGGTAACAAAAAGAAAAGCCTAAATGTGAGTGCTGATGGGCATAAAAATAGTGCCGTCACCATTCTGCTCACCGACAATGCGGAGGTAAAGGCTCTCAACGCCCAATACCGTGGTAAAAATAAACCCACCAACGTGCTCAGCTTCCCGGATGGAAGTGAGGAAATGGGGCGCAATGGAAAGCCTTTAATGCATTTGGGGGATATTGCCATGGCCTATGAAACCATCGCGGGCGAGGCGGCGGAGCAGGGCAAAGCGCTCAAGCACCATATCGCCCACCTCACCATCCACGGCGTGCTGCATCTTCTCGGTTATGACCACGAAGAAGCCGGGGAGGCGGAAGCCATGGAAGCGCAGGAAATTGCAATTCTCGCGTGCATGGGTATTGCGAATCCCTACGAATCCGATTAGCATGGCATCATGAATCATGCTCAAAACGCCATCGAGGGCGACAGTAGAACCAAATCGCCGTACGAAGCACCCTCACGCCTGAGCCTTGCGGTGCGCTGGTTCCGCGAGCGGCTGTTTGCCCGCAACGAGGGCACCCTCAAGGAAATGATCGAGGAAGCGCTCGAAGAAAGCGCCGGTGAATCGGCCAATATCAGCGCCGAAGAAAAATCGCTACTGATTAACCTGATTCATTTCGGCGAGCTGACAGTGAAAGATGTCATGGTGCCGCGCTCGGAAATCATGGCGGTGCCGCGCAGTGCCTCGCTCGAATTGCTCCAGCAGCATATTATCACCATCGGCCACACCCGCATCCCGGTGTATGAAGACTCGCTCGATACGATTGAGGGCTTCATCCATGTGAAGGATATGTTTCCGCATCTGGCGTCGGCGCAGGTCTTCGATATCGGGCAGGTCATCCGCGAAATCCTTTTTGTGCCGCCCAGCATGCGCATTGTCGATCTGCTCCTCAAAATGCGCGTTTCGGGCTGCCATATCGCAATTGTGGTCGATGAATTCGGCGGCACCGACGGTATGGTGACGATGGAAGATCTGTTCGAGGAAATCGTCGGCGAAATTCTCGATGAACATGACGAGCACGAATCCACCGCCAGTATGCGCTGGCTGGGCGACCATGTGGTCGAGGTGGATGCGCGCGTCAGCATCGAGAAGCTGGAAAAGGCGCTGGGCGAGGCGCTGTGCGAGGCAGAAATTGCCGAAGGGGTGGATTCTATCGGGGGTCTTATTTTCTCGCTGCTCGGGCGCGTGCCCGTGCGCGGCGAGGTGCAGATGCTTAAGCCGAACCTGAAAGCCGAGGTGCTGCAGGCCGACCCGCGTCGCATCCGCACCGTGCGTATCACGCGGATTACGACCTGAATTTTGCTAAATCGCGGGGGTGCTCAGCGCCTGTTCGAGGTCTGCCATGCGGCGCTGCAAGGTTGCCCCGCTGGCCTGAATTTTTGTATCCGGCGCGGCGGCTTTCATGGGAGTATTGAGGCTTGAAATAGGTGGAGTCGGTGCGCTTGGAGCATGGGCGGCGATGGGCGCCGAGGCGTGTATGGCGTTCATCTGCGCTTTGGTATGCTCATCATCTTGCGCAGCTTCCTTCAAGCGGCCCAGCATCTGGCTGCGTTCGACAAGGGCGCTTTCGCTGTGGCTGCTGCCATGGACGATGCCTTCGGTATGGTCGAACCATTTGCGGACATAATAGCGGTCAAGGCCGATGACTGCGCCGGAAAGCGCGCCTGCCAGCGCGCCGACACTGGTAAGGATCGTCCCATGAATGCCTGCGGTGCCGAGGGCTGCTTCGATGCCGTGAATAATGCCGGCTTCGGCCACTATCGTTGGAAAAAATCCAAGAAATCCAAAGGCAAGTGCAGCGCCCACCAGCGCGCCGACGGCGACGGTTTTCCAATGGAACATGTGTTCGGGGACTTTGGTATCGTTCTGGCGGAGCTGCAGTTCGTGGCGGATGGCCTCGGCCTCCTTGTCGCCTTCGGGGCCTTCGGGCAGGTCGTAATAGCGGTCGAGCAGGTAGCGGCGCTGCTCGGCAAGGTCGGAGCTTTCGGCGTTGATGGCGGCCACCGAGCCGATGCTGCCAAAGGTGCTGGCGCCTTTGAGTACGCCAACTCCTGCTGCCGCCGGGATGAGGGCGAGGGCGCCCCAACCAATAGGGGTCGCGAGTAATGGAATGGCCAGCAGCCCGCCGATAATCAGCCCGAACGTGCCATAGAGCGACGCGCCACCGATGCTGCCTTGCAGAAAGCCCTTATAGCCCGCCGAAAGCAACCGGCGGTAATACGGGCTGTGCGAAGCATCCACCCCACCGGTTGGGGTGCTTTTTAGCTTCATTGCGGTTGTTTCGGCGCTGGTCATTAATGGCTCGATACCTGTTTTTACCCTCATATTTTACCATAATGACGGGGGTCGAATGTGAAGCTTTTGTGACAATTATTCAGAGCTTCATGGAGGGCGGAAACCCGGCCAGAATCCTATTTTGCTTCGCCGCTAACGCGTTGTTTTTGGACTTTCTGAGGCTGTAGAAAACTGCTACAACCATGGCATGACCATCGCGCAATTCATTGTGGCCTATGCGGTAAGCTGGTGGCTGGTGCTATTCATGGTGCTGCCTTTTGGCGCCGAGGCCCCGGCACAGCCCCAGAAAGGTCACGCCCCCTCGGCCCCCGCTAACCCGCGCCTGAAGAAAAAATGCCTATGGGCGAGCGTGCTGGCCATCCTGCCGACATTGCTGATTTATTTTGTCGCCACCGGTGCCCGCGCCGGGGAAACGGTGTACCACGCAGGCAGTGACTGTCACAAAACCAGCAAGCACGTCCCCGCTGCGGATGTCGCCGCCCGCGACGGCTACGGCACGGGGGATAAGCGGGTGAAAGCGGCGGATATAAACCCTTCGCGGCAGGTGGTGGATGCGGATTCCATCGCCATTCCACTCGACATCCCCAGCCAGCGCTACCTCGACCGCGCCGCACAGGCCGACGGCGATGCGGATGACACCCCCACCTCAATCAATGGCCGCAATGTTGATCTCTCGCACAGCTTTATCGAAGCGGGAAAACTAGAGGTAAAGCGCGACGGAGATGTTTTGCTGAACGGCCAGTCAATTACGGAAAATGAAATAACGACAGATGGTTGCGGCGATGAATAGGAAAAATAAACCTCAGTATATCCTCCCGGTTGCGGCGCTGCTGCTGCTGGCCGCCTGCACCCCGGCGGATATTGAGTATTGCCGCCAGTTCGGGGTGGCGGGTACGGCGGAATATAGTAAGTGCCTCGACTATTACCAGCAGCAGGAAGCGGCGTTTGGCGCCGATTACCGGGTATGCGCAAGCGAGGCCGACGCGACCTACCCGCCGACCCTCTATGACCGGGGCGGGTTTTCGCCGGTGGTTGGCGGCGGTTTTGGCCGCTACCCGTATTACAGCGGCGGTTTTGTCAGCGTCGAGCCGGATCACCGCCACAATGCGGAGCTAGACCGCCTGCGTGGGCGCATCATCGCGCCGTGTATGGACGCGCGGGGCTGGAACTCGCCGCGTAGCTGGCAGGCGGGGCGGCATGCCGTCAGGCCCGCGCCGCGCGGACGTAACGCATCTGGAGTGCCAGCCACCGCCGCGCCCGTAGCGGCTGAAAAGCTCCCCTGGCTGCCCTAACGTCGGCTGTCGATAAGCTGGCGCAAACCATTGCAATTTGCGGCGCGCCCGCCATAGTGTGGCTCCCTTAAACATTCGGAGTTCGCATGCGCCTTTCTCAGTATTTTCTGCCATTGCTCAAGGAAGAACCCAAAGAAGCGCAGATTGTCTCGCACCGTTTTATGCTGCGTGCGGGGATGATTCGCCAGCAGGCGGCGGGGATTTATTCGTGGCTGCCGCTTGGGCTTGCGGTGCTGCGGCGCATCGAGCATATCGTGAACGACGAATTGCAGAAAGCGGGCTGCGTGCCGCTGCTGATGCCGACCCTGCAACCGACCGATTTATGGAAGGAATCAGGCCGCTACGATGCGCTGGGCAAGGAAATGCTGCGTTTCAAGGATCGCGCCGATCGCGAGCTGCTCTACAGCCCGACGAACGAGGAAATGATTGCTGATATTTTCCGTGGCTATGTCAAAAGCTACAAACAATTGCCGCTGAACCTCTACCAGATCCAGTGGAAATTCCGCGACGAAGTGCGCCCACGTTTCGGGGTCATGCGTGGCCGCGAATTCCTGATGAAAGACGCTTATTCCTTCCATGTCGATGTGGAAGACGCCAAGCGCGAATACGCCAAAATGTACGACGCTTATGACCGCATTTTCACCCGCATGGGCTTAACCACTGTCGCGGTGGCGGCCGATACGGGTGCGATCGGCGGCGATCTCAGTCACGAGTTCCACGTCGTCGCTGACACGGGCGAAAGCGCGCTGTATTACGATGCGAAGCTCGACGAGGTGCGCAGTGGCAACGTGACAATGAGCGGCGAGGAAAAACGCAAGCTTTACGCAGCGGCGGATGAGTTCCACGTTGCGGAAAAATGTCCGATTCCGGCAGAACGCCTGCGTGTCGCGCGCGGAATCGAGGTTGGGCAGGTGTTCTTCCTTGGCAATAAATATACGAAGGCCATGGGTGTCGGCGTCATGGGGGCGGATGGCAAAGAGGTTACGCCTGAAATGGGCTGCTACGGCATCGGCGTGTCGCGTCTGGTCGGCGCGATTATCGAAGCCAGCCACGACGAAAACGGCATCATCTGGCCCGAGCAGGTCGCGCCGTTCGATGCAGGCATTATCAACCTGCGCAGCGGTGATGCGGCGTGTGACGCGCTGTGCGAGCAACTTTATGATGGCTTGAAAGCGGGCGGCCTGAACCCGCTCTACGACGATACCGACAAGCGTGGCGGCGAGAAATTCGCAGCGATGGATTTAATCGGTCTGCCCTGGCAGCTCACTGTCGGCCCGAAAGGTGCGGCGAGCGGCACGATTGAAATGAAATACCGTCGCAGCGGCGAAAAGTTCGAGCTATCGCTTGAAGCGGCGGTGGCGAAACTCGTCGAAAATTATAAAGCGAAGGTGGCGATGTGATGCGTTGTGGCTCATATTCGCAGGTTGTCATCCTGAACGTGATTCAGGATCCATCGCGGCGCGTCTGCGCCGAAATATTTCTGAATAGATGGATGCTGAATCACGTTCAGCATGACACATTGCAAGAGGTTGCATGACCCTGCTTTCGCCAGTCGAGTGGTTGCTGGCGCGGCGCTACCTGCGGGCGCGGCGGGGGTTTATTTCCATCACCACCTGGTTTGCGATTATCGGCATTGCGCTGGGCGTGGCGACGCTGATTTTAGTGACGTCACTGATGAATGGCATCCGTGACGAAATGACCTCGCGCTTCATCGGGCTCGATGGGCATGTGACCATTTACAGCAATGCCCGCGCTTTTACCGATTACCAGCCTGCGCGTGAGGCGATTGCGGGCATGCCAGGGGTGGCGAGGGTTACGCCAAAAGTGACGGGGCAGGTCATGGTGACGGCGCATGGTGCGGCGCTCGGCGCGCAGGCTGTGGCCATGCCGTGGGACGCGCTTAGCAAAAATGCGTTGATAACCAGCCATGTGGAAGCGGGTGCGCTCGACGGGCTGCGCGACGAAACGGGCATCGTGCTTGGTGCTGCTCTGGCGCGCAACCTGCGGGTGGAGGTGGGTGACTCGGTGACGCTGATTTCGCCGCAAGGCCGCGCCACCATCGCCGGATTTATTCCGCGCATGAAGGCCTATCCGGTGATTGCCACCGTAAAACTCGGTATGCATGCGCTCGATGCGAGTCTGGTTATTATGCCGTTTATCGAGGCACAAAATTATTTCATGCTGATGACGCCTGAGGGCAATGGCGCTATCAGCAACCTTGAGGTGATGTTAACGGATGTGAATGCCGCACATGCCATGAGCGTAGAATTGCGGAAGATGCTCGGCGCGGGCGCGCGGGTCTATGACTGGCAGCAGAGCAATGCCAGCGTGTTTGCGGCACTCACCATACAGCGCAATGTGATGGTGATTATTCTGGCGCTGATTATTCTCGTCGCCGCCTTTAACATTATTTCAAGCCTTGTGATGCTGGTGAAAGAAAAGGGGCGCGACATCGCAGTCCTGCGCACGATGGGGGCGAGCCGTGCGAGTGTGATGCGTATTTTTATGGCGGCGGGCACATGGATTGGGGTGGTCGGCACTGTTGCGGGTGTGCTGCTCGGGTTGTTGCTGGCTGCCTATCTGGAGCCATTACATCATCTGCTGGAGCGTGTGCTGGGGCAGGAAATTCTGGTCGAAAATATTTACTTTCTTTCGACCTTGCCGACGAAAACCGATCCGCGCGAAGTGGCAGTGATTATTGTGCTGTCGCTTGGGCTGTCGTTTCTGGCGACGATTTATCCGGCGCGGCGTGCGGCGAGCCTCGACCCTGCGGAGGCGCTGCGTTATGAGTGAGGTGCTGGTATTATCGGCCATTAGCCGCCATTATGCGACAGGTCGCGAAGCGATCGAAGTGTTGCGCGCGGTGGATTTAACGTTGCATGCGGGCGAATTGGTGGCGTTGATTGGCCCGTCAGGTTCAGGCAAATCGACCTTGTTGCATATTGCCGGGCTGCTTGATAGCCCGCACGATGGCAGCATTTGTATTGTGGGTACGCACGCCCGTGCGGCAAGCGATGCGGTGCGTACCCGCTTGCGTAACCACCATATCGGGTTCATTTATCAATTTCATAACCTGTTGCCCGAGCTTTCGGCGCTCGAAAATGTGATGATCCCGCTGTTGATTGCGCGGGTAAAACCGGCAGCGGCGAAAACCCGTGCGCTAACGCTTTTAACGCGGCTTGGCCTCGCTGAGCGCGTAAATCATCTGCCGTCGCAACTCTCGGGCGGCGAGCAGCAGCGGGTGGCGATTGCGCGGGCGCTGGCGAACAGGCCGCAGCTCATTCTGGCGGATGAACCGACTGGCAACCTCGACCCTGTCACCGCCGATTCGGTGACGGATTTGCTGCTTGAGGTCGCGCGCGAGGAGGGGGTGGCGGCATTGGTGGCGACCCATAACATGGCGCTGGCACGTCGCCTCACCCGTGCGGTGACGCTTCGCGACGGCAAGGTTGAAGCGGTCGCACCATGAGCGGCTTTATTCATCTGCGCGCACACAGCGCTTACTCGTTACTCAAAGGCGCGATTAAAATCCCAAAGCTGATTGCGCTGGCGAAGGCGCAGAATATGCCCGCGCTGGGGCTGGTGGATCACGACAATCTGTTCGGCTCGCTCGAATTCTCGGAAATCGCGGTGAAAGAAGGCGTGCAGCCGATTCTTGGCGTCACCCTCTCGCTGGTGCCGTTTGGGCAGGCGAGCCACGGTGCCGGTAGCGCGCGGATGCAGCCCGACCAATTGCTGCTCTACGCCAAGGATGAGCGCGGCTATGCCAACCTTTTGCAATTGGCGAGCAAAGCCTATACCTCACCGGCGCTTGGTGCGGCGCCACTGACGGATTACGCAACCCTCGGCGAGCATAGCGATGGATTGATCGCGCTGACGGCTGGCCTGCAGGGCGGGTTTGGCAAAATGCTACTTGCCAATCGCAGCAGTGATGCGCAAGCATTATTGGCGCAGTTACAGGAAATGTTTGGCGACCGGCTCTATATCGAACTGAATCGTCATGCCCTGCCCGAGGAGAAGCTAATCGAGCGGGCGCAGATCGACGCGGCGCTGGCGCAGAATATCCCGCTGGTCGGCACCAATAACATCTATTTTTCGGACGCGGCGATGGTCGAGGCGCATGATGCGTTGTTATGCGTCGCGGATGGGCGTTATGTCACCGAAACCGATCGCCCGCGCATGAACGAACATCACCGTTTCAAGACAGCGGAAGAAATGCGGCTGCTTTTCCGCGATATTCCGGAGGCGATTGAAAACACGCTGCATATCGCGCAGCGCTGCCATGTCTGGGCGCCGTCGCGCTCGCCGATTTTGCCCGGTTTTGCGATGCATGACGCGGCGGGCAACGTGCTCAGTGAATCCGAGGCGCTTACCGTGCGTGCCCGCGCCGGGCTTGAGGCGCGCCTCGAAAAACTGGTGTTCACCGAAAACATGGACGCCGCCGAACGTGAGCGGATTGCCGCGCCGTACCGCGAGCGGCTGGAGTTCGAGCTTGATGTTATCATCACCATGAAATTTCCGGGGTACTTCCTCATCGTTTCGGATTTTATTTCCTGGGCGAAGGAGCAGGACATTCCCGTCGGCCCTGGGCGCGGCTCGGGGGCTGGTTCCATTGTCGCCTGGGTGCTACTGATTACCGACCTCGACCCGCTGCGCTATGGCTTGCTGTTTGAGCGCTTCTTGAACCCCGAGCGCGTTTCGATGCCCGATTTTGATATTGATTTCTGTCAGGACGGGCGCGAGCGCGTGATCGCCTATGTGCGTGAAAAGTATGGCGACGACCGTGTCGCGCAGATTATCACCTTCGGAAAACTACAGGCGCGTGCGGTGTTGCGCGATGTCGGGCGGGTGCTGCAGATGCCCTATAGTCAGGTCGATCGCATCTGCAAGCTGGTGCCCAACAACCCTGCCGCTCCGGTGACCTTGCAGGAGGCAATCACGCAGGAGCCTTTGCTGGCGCAGGCGATGGAGGAGGACGAAAACGTCGCGCATCTGGTGGGATTGGCGCTTAAGCTTGAGGGGCTGTACCGCCACGCCTCGACCCATGCGGCGGGGCTGGTGATAGGAGATCGGCCACTGGCGGAACTGACGCCACTCTACCGCGATCCGAAATCCGACATGCTGGTGGTGCAGTATTCCATGAAGTGGGCCGAGGCTGCGGGGCTGGTGAAGTTCGACTTTCTGGGGTTGCGCACCTTGTCGATTCTGAAACGGGCGGTCGAATTCATCGCCGATTCTGGCACAAAAATCGACCTGTTGAAGTTGCCGGAAGGCGATCCAAAAACCTACGCGATGATGAGCCGTGGCGATACGCTGGGCGTGTTCCAGTTCGAATCCGCCGGTATGCGCGAGGCGTTGAAAAACCTCAGGCCCGATGCGATTGAGGATTTAATCGCACTCGGGGCACTCTACCGCCCCGGCCCGATGGATAACATCCCCAACTACATTGAAGTCAAGCATGGCCGCGCGCGACCCGATTATTTGCACCCGCTGCTTGAGCCGGTGCTGAAGGAAACCTATGGCGTAATTATTTATCAGGAGCAGGTGCAAAAAATTGCGCAGGTGCTTTCGGGTTACACGCTGGGCGGCGCGGATTTGCTCCGCCGCGCGATGGGGAAGAAAATCAAAGCCGAGATGGACGCGCAGCGCAGCCTGTTTGTCGAAGGCGCAAAGAAAAACGGCGTATCGCAGGCGCAGGCGAGCAATATTTTCGACCTTGTGGCGAAATTCGCGGGCTACGGTTTCAACAAGTCGCACGCAGCGGCGTATGCGGTGATTGCCTACCAGACCGCCTATCTTAAAGCCAATTACCCGGTCGAATTTATGGCCGCTTCGATGACCTACGAAAGCGGCTCAACCGATAAGCTCAGTCAGTTTGTCGGCGAGGCGAAAAAATTCGGCATCGCCGTGTTGCCGCCCGATATTAACGCCTCAGAGGTTATGTTCTCGGTCGAGCGTCAGGCAGATAAAAAACCGGCGATTCGCTATGCGCTGGCCGCCATCAAAAACGTCGGCGCCGGGGCGATGGCAGCAATTGTCGCCGAACGCAAAGAAAACGGCGCCTTCCGCGACCTTTACGACTTTGCCAACCGGGTCGATGCCAGCGTGATGAACCGTCGGCAGCTCGAATACCTGACCATGGCGGGTGTATTTGATTCACTCCATGCGAACCGCCATCAGGTGTTTGAATCCCTCGATATGCTGATGGCCTCAGCCCAGAATGCGACGGAAGAACGCAGTAGCGCGCAGGTCAGCCTGTTTGGCGAGCAGGCAACGCAAGACATGAACCGCCGCGCACTAAAACCGGTGGAAGAATGGCCGCGCCTTGAAAAACTGAACCACGAATGCGCGGCGGTTGGCTTCTACCTTTCCGCGCACCCGCTGACGCCCTACGAGCCGGTGCTCAAAAAGCTGGGGGTTTCGCCCTCGACGCGGCTGAACGAAGCCTTGCCGGATAAACAGAAGCTCAAGCTCGCGGGGATTCTGACGGCCACGAAAATGCGCAGTTCGCCGCGCGGGCGCTCGGCTTTCCTGACGCTTTCGGACGCGCACGGGCAATACGAAGTGGCGGTGTTCGACGAGCATTTGCTCAACCAGCACCATGCGATGCTGAAAAATGCCGCCGTGCTCATGCTTGGGGTCGAGGTGCGCCATGGTGAGCGCGGCCAGCGCCTGCTGGTGACGCGCATCGAATCGCTGGAAGAGGCCTCGCAGGCGCTGCGTGCACAAAAGCTGACGGTGAAAGTGGAGGAGGCGGTGGACTGGCCGCGCCTCAAGGCAATGCTGGGCACGCCGGGCGAGCGCGGGGCGCGGGTGGAGCTGCATATCCGCATTCCGGGTGGGCTGGTAAAGCTGGCGCTGGCCGGGCATTACGCGATTGCGACCGATGAAATCATGCAGGTGCAATCGTTGCAGGGAGTGCTGGCCGAAGCGGCGTAACCTTGCGTTATTCCAGCACCGTGAGCTGGATATGCGGGCGGTCACCGGCCGTCAGCCCCTCGGCCTTACGGATTTTCGCTTTAAGCGGCAGGATGAACGCATCCAGCGCCTTGTAGGGAAAAATCGAGGTCTGCCAGCGCGTGTCCCCAATGGTGACGCGCACACGGATGGCGCCCCAGCCCCGCCGTGGGCCGCTGATGAGCTGGCGGATGCGTGCGGTAATGTCGGCGGGAAGGGTTACGAAATACCACGCGCCCTGCCCCTGAAAGAGCCATATTTCTGACTTAAAATCGTAAGTCTGCTCCGGGATCATCGCTACAACTCCTCAAGTGCGTTTTCGTTCAGGCCCAGCGCCAGCAGGATGCCGCGCGCCTTGGCGAGGGTCTCGCGCCATTCGGCCTCGGGCGTCGAATCGGCGACAATGCCGCCACCGACCTGAAACTCGAAGCGGTCACCGTCAAGAATCAGCGTGCGGATGACCACCGACAAATCGCAGGTTTCACCCGCCCCAAACCAGCCGATGGCGCCGCTGTAAACCCCGCGTTCCATGGGTTCCTGCTCGGTACACCAGCGCATCGCGGCGATTTTTGGCGCACCGGTCATCGAGCCGGGGGGGAAGCAGGCGCGCACTGCTTCGTAAGCGCCAACATGCGGGAGTTTCTGCCCCTCTACGGTGGAAATAAGATGGTGAATGGTGCGGTAGGAATAGAGCGCCGACTGTTCGAGGACGCGCACGGTTTCCGGCACGCTGACGCGGGCGAAATCGTTGCGCATCAGATCGACAATCATCAGGTTTTCGGCGTGGTCTTTGGCGCTTTGGGCAAGGGCGTCGCGCAGGCGCGCATCTTCGGCGGGCGCGTCGCTGCGCCGGGCGGAGCCTTTGATCGGGCGGGTGGTCATTTTCCCCGTGGCGTTAATGCGCAAAAAACATTCCGGGCTGGAGGATAGAATCGCTTGCTCGCCGTTGCGGATATAAGCGCTGTAAGGCGCGGGGCTGGCCGCACACAGGCGCTCAAACAGGCTGAAATCGTCGGGTGTTTTTTCGAATTGGCCAAAGAATTTGCGGGTGATATTGGCCTGATAAAAATCCCCCGCATGGATGCGCTCGACCGTCTGCGCGACCACGGATTCATACTGCGTGCGGGTGAAGTTCGAGGCCATGCGCGCGGGCGGTGGCGGCGTGTCGGCCATGGCATCCGCCGTGGTGGCGATAGGTGTGCGGTTGATAGTGGCCGCTTTCCCCGTCGCGGCGAAATGTTCGATCGCGCGCGCCTGATGATTGAACCGCAGCAGCCGCGCATAGCGGGTCAGGCGGAAACCGGGCAGGGTGATGGGGCCGGGCGCACCACGCGGCGGGTCGTCGCGCAGGCCATAACCGAGATAACCAACCCACAATGGCAGGCCATCGGCCTGAGCGGGCAACGCCGGCAGTTGCGCCCAATCGTCGCCGCTGAGGCTTTCAACCGGGTCGAGAAAAAGATAGCTGTCATGGCCGCCTGTCGCTTCCATCACGCCGGAATAAAGCAGCGCCATATCGCCACCCGCATAGCGGCGGGCGAGGGCAAGCGGCTCCACCCACGCGCCCGTTTCCTGCCGCTGCCAGAGGGTCATCCTGCCGCCCATTCACCCTGATGGGTGGCAACGTAAGCCGCGCGGTCGGCGGCAAGGCGCGCGTGGATGTCGCGGAAAACGGCGTGAGAGGTGGGGTAACGCCTGCCGACGGGCAATAATTGCGAAACCGGCCAGACATCAAGCCGCGTGTTGCTGACAAACAGCATGTCCGCTTCCTCGAGAGCCTCCGGCTTCACGCAGACTTCCTCGACGGGCAGGGGCGACAGCCGCAGCACCGCCGCGCGGGTGGTGCCGGCAAGGCAGCCGGTGGCGAGGGCCGGGGTGAACAGCCTGCCGCGCGAACACCAGAACAGGCTGGCGCTTGCCGCCTCGCAGAGATGCCCGGTAGAGGTGAGCATCAGCGCGTCGTCGCAGCCCTGTTCGTGCGCTTCAAGCAGCGCGAGGGTGCTGCCGATGCCATGGGCGATTTTGTAATTCATGGGCAGTGCGGCGAGCGAGGGCCGCTCACGCGCACCCATCCACAGCGAAAATGGCGCAGCAGGCGTCGGGATCGGTGGCAGATATTCCATCACCCAGTTGGCGGCGATGCCGGTAACGGGAAGATAGCCGTAACTGCCGACCCCGCGCGAAATGGCCAGCCGCAGGAAGCCTTCGCGGGCGTTGTTCATCGCAATCAGTTGGCGGGCGATGCTCTGCCAGTCTACGGCGGGCGGTGTCATGCGCAGGGCGGAGATTCCCTCGTGCAGGCGGTTAAGATGCAGCGCCCACTGGTAGGGGATGCCCGCGGTCAGGCGTATGTTCTCGAACACCCCATCGCCGAGGCGAAAGCCCCGGTCGGCAACGGGAATCATGGCCTTTTCGGCGGGCATGAATGCGCCGTTGAGGCAGGTGATAAGGTGCGCGTGCATGCGCTTGCTTTAGCGCGAATTATGCGCCATGACACTAACCATATTGCGGTGGGTCGAAAAATTTTACGGTTGCCCGGCGAATAGAATTGTTTTCTTTATGATTTTTGGCTTTTTTAGAGGATATCATGGCCCATTTCGCGCATATGGTTTCGGTCAACCGGCTGCAGGTGCCTGCGCATGTGGGGTTTTACACCGGCGAGCGTGCCAAGCCGCAGCCGGTTGAAATCAGCTTCCGGCTGTATTTTCCCGAAGCGCCCCTCTGCTCGCGCGACGATGAGGCCGATTTTATCGACTACGGCGAGTTATGCAAAGTCCTGACCGACTTCATCCTGACGCGCGATTTCAAGCTGGTGGAGTTCATGGGCGCCGAGCTGTTCCGCCATCTGCGCGCGGAGCTGGACGGGCGCGGGGCCTCGCATATCCGGCTGTGGCTGCATCTGAGCAAAGTCGCCGCGCCGTTGCCGGGCCTGATTGGCGGCGCCGGGTTCACGCAGTGCGATTTGCCAGCCGACGCGACTGTCAGCACTCACGGATGAGGCCGACATGATTCTTCTCGCGCTGGGCAGCAATCGGGGGAAGCGCGAAGAGTTTTTGGCGCAGGCCCGCACCGTGCTTGCCTTCTACGATGTGCAGATCGTCGCGGCTTCGGGCATCCACGAAACGCCGGCGCTGATGCCCGAAGGCGCACCTGACGACTGGAACAGGCCGTTTTTGAATCAGGTCATCCGCGTGGAAACGCACCTGCGCCCGCATGATCTGCTGGCCTGCGTCAAACTCATCGAAAGCGAACTGGGGCGCACGCCCGAAGCGCGCTGGGCGCCGCGTGAAATTGATATTGATATTCTTGCCTACGATGATGTGCTGGTGGTCGATGCCATCCTCACCCTGCCGCACCCGCAGATGGATATACGCCGCTTCGTGCTGGCGCCGCTGTGCGAAATCGCGCCGGACTGGCGGCACCCGGTGCTGGACAAAACCGCGCGCGAGCTATTGGCGGAGCTGCCCGCATGAAGCGCCCGGCCCTCATGGGGATTGTCAATGTCACGCCCGATTCGTTCTCCGGCGACGGTGTGCGCGAGGCGGAGGCGGCCATCCGGCAGGCGCAGGCGATGGTGCAGCAGGGCGCGGATATTATCGACCTCGGCGCGGAATCGACGCGCCCGGATGCGATCCCACTCACCGCTGCGCAGGAATGGGTGCGGCTTGCCCCGGTGCTTGAGGGCATCATGGTGGCTGACTGGCGGACGCAGACGCGCCTCAGCATCGACACGCGCCACCCCGAAACCGCCGCGCGGACGCTCACGCTCGGGGTGGAAATCATCAACGATGTCGGTGGGCTGACGGATGAGACGATGTGCGAATTGCTGGGCGAACATGACTGCGACGTGGTGGTGATGCATGCGCTCGGTATTCCTGCCGATCGCGCGCGCACCTTGCCCGAGGGCTGCGATGTGGTGCAGGTGCTGCTGCAGTGGAAAGACGCGGTGACACAGCGCGCCCGTACGCGCGGCATCGCGCCCGAGCGCCTGATTTACGACGTGGGAATCGGCTTTGGCAAAACGGCGGCGCAATCGCTGGCGCTGATACAATCCGCCGCGCTGTTGCGTAAAAGCGGCGGGCGCTGGCTTTACGGCCATTCACGCAAATCATTCCTCGGTTTGTTTACCCATGGGGATGCGGCGGAGCGCGACGACCTGACCCTTGCCTTTTCGGCGCAACTGGCGCAGGCGGAAGTGGATTATCTGCGTGTGCATGCAGTCGCGCGCCATGCCCGTCTGTTCGGGCAATTATGCACCTAGACCCTGCCATTGCAGCGCAATTGGCGGCGCTCAACCATCCTTTACTGGCGGCGATTGATTTATCGCTTGCGCGCGTGCAGGCGCTGCTTGCGGCCCTCGGCCACCCCGAGCGCAGGCTCCCGCCGGTTATCCATATCGCGGGCACCAACGGCAAAGGCTCGACGTTGGCTTTCCTGCGCGCGATGTATGCGGCGGCGGGCTACCGCGTGCATACTTACACTTCGCCGCATCTGGTGCGGTTTAACGAGCGTATCGTGCTTTCGGGCAGCGAGATCAGCGACGCGTATCTGCTGGAGCTATTGCAGCGCGTGCATGCGGCGGCGGAAACCATTCCCGTCACATTCTTCGAGGCAACGACGGCGGCAGCTTTCCTCGCTTTTTCCGAACATGCCGCCGATGTGCTGCTGCTTGAAACCGGGCTGGGCGGCAGGCTCGATGCGACCAATGTGGTGGCCCATCCGCTCGCCACCATCCTCACGCCGGTGGAGGACGACCACCGCGAGTTTCTCGGCGACACGCTGGCGGAAATCGCCGCTGAAAAAGCAGGCATCCTCAAGCGCGGCGCGCCTTGCTTTGTCGGTGCGCAACGGCCCGAAGCGCGCGAGGTCATCAAACGCGCCGCCCGCGCGCTCGATGTGCGGCTGGTTCTCCACGATCGCGACTGGCGCTACGAGCTGCGTGACGGCGCTTTTATCGACGTGCTGTGCGACCGCCGCGCCTGGACGTTGCCGTTGCCCGCGTTGCCGGGCGCGCATCAACACCATAACGCGGCGCTGGCGAGCGTGGTCGCGCAATCGCTGCCTTCGCTGCCCGTGGGGGCGGAGGCGATGGCACGCGGCGTGGCCGGGGCGCGCTGGCCGGCGCGGTTGCAGCAGTTGCAGCATGGGCCGCTGGTTGCGGCATGGGGCGCGCGCGGGCCGGTGATGCTCGATGGCGGGCATAACCGCCATGCGGCGCAGGCGCTTTCGGCGTGGGCGGCAACGCAGCGCGACCCCATCACCCTGCTGTGGGGGATGATGCAGCGCAAGGATGCGCGCGGATTTCTCGAACCCATCGCCGCGCAGCTGCGGCAGGTGATTACGCTGCCTATCGCGGGAAATGATAGTTTTTCGTCTGAAGCGCTGGCGGAAATTGCCCGCACCATCGGCATCGACGCAGTGGCGGCGGCGGGTTCACCGGCAGAGGCGCCGCAGTATTTTCTGCCCGGACAAGGCTGTCTGCTGATTGCGGGCTCGTTATTTCTTGCGGGAGAAGTGCTTAAAAACCATAGCTAATTCAATTGACGGCTGGTATATTCACCCCCATGAGGCCGATTATGAACAACAGCACCCCCCATCTTCGTATCAACGAACGCCTGACGGATTATTGGCGCGGTTTATGCCGTGGCCGCCCGATGCCGCTGGAAAGCGACGTGGTGATGGAGGATTTGAAAGACCTCTGGGATTACTGCTTCCTGTTGAGCGTGAAGGCGAACGGCTTTGCCTATGATTACCTCGGGCCGTCGCTTATTCTGGCCTATGGCGATGACTTAACCGGCAAGGAAATTACCGAAACCCTGCTCTACCCGCATCCGCCGTCGCTGATTAACACCTTCAAAAATGTTGTCCTGAATGCGGCGCCTGCGCGCGATGAGAACGAGTTTACCAATTCGCTGGGCGAGAAAGTGAAATACCGCTCCTGCGTATTGCCGCTGGCCAGTGCGGGTGACACGAAAAAAGTCACCTTCCTGCTCGGAGGCATGAAGTGGAAGGCGTTCTAAATGAAGCCTGATGCTACCGGCCTTGAGTCGATTGCGCTGCGGCGTGCGATCATCGTCGACAAGGACAAAGTTCGCTACCGCGTCTACAGCACTCCGTCGGAGTTTATTGCGGTCATTGCCGAAAACGCGCTGATGGCGGTGAAGGTTTCGGGCATCAGTAAGCCGCATAAAATCGTGCGCGACCTGCCGACCGAAGGCATCGCCGTTGAAGCCCAGCGCATGGCGGCCATCGACCCCGAGGCTTCGCGGGTCACGCTGCCGACAGAGCGCAGGGAAATCGAAACACAGCGGATGACCGACCTGGCCTCAAGAAAAGACCTGCAGAAAATAAAGGCGGAGAACTTTAAGCCGATGAACCTTGCGGATTTGCAGAATAACGGCACGGTGCGCGCCCGCATTCTTTCGCCGGAAATGCTGCATGAAATCATCGAGCAGCACGCCCGCGCGCCACTGCCACCGGCCGAATCGCCCGAGCCGGTACAGGTGGAGCCGCCTGCCGAAGCCCCGGAAACCCCGGCGCTTGAGCAACCGGCGCCGATAGCCTCTGCACCCGAATCGCCCGAGCCATCGGCGGAAGAAAAATTACTGGCGATGGCTTCGGCAACCTTGCCGACCGACCCCGCGCCATCAACACCCGCCGCCGATGAAGCGCTTTCGCCCGAAGAAGTGGAGAAGCTGCTTCATGGTTAAACGCCTCCTTGCGCTGGCTTGTGCCACACTGTGCCTCGCGCCGGTGGTGGCGAACGCGCGCGAGCAACTGCGCATTGTCGGTTCGTCTACCGTCTTTCCGTTTGTGGCGGCCGCTGCCGAGCAATTCGCGCATGCGGGGAAGTTCCGCACCCCGATTGTCGAAGCGACCGGCACCGGCGGCGGCCTCAAGATGTTCTGCGAAGGCGTTGGTGAAGCCTATGCGGACATGGCCAATGCCTCGCGCGCGATTAAACCCTCGGAGGTGGCGCTGTGCGCAACGCACGGCATCCACGACATTACCGAGCTGAAAATCGGTTACGATGGCATTGTGATGGCCAATGCCCGCCACAGCCCAGGTTTTGCGCTGACGCGCCGCGTGCTTTTTCTCGCCCTCGCGCGTGAAGTGCCGGTGGCGGGGGCGTTGGTTAAAAACCCGTATCGGCGCTGGCGCGAGATCGACCCCGGCCTGCCGGATCTTGCCATCGAGGTCTATGGCCCGCCGCCCAGTTCCGGCACGCGCGACGCTTTCACCGAGCTGGTGATGCAGGGAGGCTGCGAGCAGGTGGCATCGATGCACGCGCTCGTGCCGGATGAAAAAAAGCGGCAGCAGCAATGCGGCGCCATTCGCGAAGACGGCGCCTTTAAGGAAGCGGGCGAGGACGACAACCTCATCGTGCAAAAGCTTATCAACAACAGCGGAGCGCTGGGGGTTTTTGGCTATAGTTTTCTTGAGAGCAATGCGGCGAAAATCAAGGCCAACGCGGTGGATGGCGTGTTTCCGGACTATGACGCGATCGAGGCCGGGCGCTACCATGTGGCGCGCAGCCTCTATGTGTACATTAAAAACGCCCATGCCGATACGGTGCCGGGCCTGCGCGAGTTTGCGCGCGAGCTTGCTTCGGATGCGGCCTCGGGCGAGGATGGTTATCTGGTGCTCAAAGGCTTGCTGCCGCTTGGCGATGCCGAACATGAAGCGATAAAGAAAATAGCTGCCGGGATATAGGCGCCGCGTGCGCTAAACGTCGAGTGCTTCGCGGAATTTATCGCCATAAAGCTCGGTCTGTTCGCGGATAAACTTGAAGCGCAGCTCCGGTTTTTTGCCCATCAACTGGTTGACGCGCTCGGCGGTTTCGTCGGTGTCGGCCTCGGCGATCATGACCTTGAGCAGGGTGCGTTTTTTGGGGTCCATCGTCGTTTCCTTCAACTGCGGCGCGGTCATTTCCCCAAGCCCTTTGAAGCGGCCAATCTCGATTTTGCTTTTGTGTTTCACCGCTAACTGGGCGACGAGTTTCTCTTTCTCCTTATCGTCCATCGCGTAATAGGTCTGGTGCCCGGCGGTGATGCGAAACAGCGGCGGCTGGGCGAGGTAGAGGTGGCCGCCCGCAATGAGCTTAGGCATTTCCTGATAGAAAAAGGTCATCAGGAGGCTGGCGATATGCGCGCCATCCACATCCGCATCGGTCATGATGACGACTTTTTCGTAGCGCAGGGCGGCGATGTCGAACTGGCTGCCCGTCGAAACACCCAGTGCTTGCATCAGGTCCGAAATTTCCTGATTGCCGCGAATTTTGTCGATCGTGGCGCTGGCGACGTTGAGGATTTTGCCGCGCAGTGGAAGCACCGCCTGTGTTTCACGGTCACGCGCCTGCTTGGCCGAGCCGCCTGCCGAATCGCCTTCGACCAGAAACAGCTCCGTACCTTGCGGAATACTGCGGGTGCAGTCGGCCAGTTTGCCGGGCAGGCGCAGGCGCGAGGTGACATTCTGCCGCTTGACGTTTTTTTCCTGACGGCGGCGCAGGCGTTCTTCGGCCTTGTAAATAATGTGGTTGAGCAGGGCATTGCCTTGCTCAAGATCGCCTGAGAGGAAGTGGTCGAACGGGTCGCGCACCGCATTTTCGACGAGGCGCACGGCGTCGTTGCTGACCAGTTTGTCTTTGGTCTGGCCCTGAAACTGCGGGTCTTTGATGAACAGCGACATGATGATAATGGCGCCTTGCATCACATCGTCGGCCATGATGGTCGCGGCGCGCTTGTTTTTTGTCATTTCGCCAAACTGGCGCAACCCCTTGGTGAGCGCGGCGCGCAGGCCTTGCTCGTGGGTGCCGCCCTCAGGCGTGGGGATGGTGTTGCAGAACAGGGATGCGTGGCCGTCTTCGTCCTCGCGCGGCCAGGCGATGGCCCATTCGACGCGGCCTTTGCCGTCGCCCAAATCGGCTTCGCCGCCGAAGGCCCCGGTGACCAGCGGTTTGCCGTCAAGTTCCTGAATCAGGAAGTCGCTCAGCCCGCCGGGGAAGTGAATAACCTCGCTCTCGGGGACTTTGCTGCCCTCGCCGATCAGTTCCGCCGCACAGCTCCAGCGAATCTCGACACCACGGAAGAGGTAGGCTTTCGAGCGAATCAGCTTGTAGACTTTATCGGGCCGGAACTTCGCTTTGGCGCCGAAAATTTCTGCATCGGGGTGGAAGGTGACTGCGGTGCCACGGCGATTTTTTACTGCGCCGACATGTTTGATTTTCCCTTGTGCCGCGCCGCGCGAATATTCCTGACGGTAAAGCTGCTGCTCGCGCGCGACCTCGACCTCAAGCCGGTCGGACAGCGCGTTGACCACCGAAATGCCTACGCCGTGCAGGCCGCCCGCCGTGTGGTAGACTTTGTCGTTGAATTTGCCGCCCGCATGCAGCGTGGTCATGATGACTTCGAGCGCGGATTTTTTGGGGAATTTCGGGTGGGCGTCGATGGGGATGCCGCGCCCGTTATCGCGGATGGTGACGACGTTGTTTGGCGCCATTTCGACTTCGATAAAGCTGGCATGGCCGGCGACGGCTTCGTCCATCGCATTGTCGAACACCTCGTTGATGAGGTGGTGCATGGCATTTTCGTCGTTACCGCCGATATACATGCCGGGACGGCGGCGCACAGGCTCCAGCCCCTCAAGCACTTCGATATGCTCGGCGGAGTAGGTCGAGGCGGCAGGTTTGGCTTTGGCGCCAGCTTTAAAAAGGTCGGACATGGGCGGCGAATATAGCGGGTATTCGGTTGAGCGCAAGACTTTCTGCGGGCTTCTGGAATCAGGCCATGGCGTGATGGTGTGGGGGATGAGATTGGGTGACGACCTTCTCGCGAAAGCTTTGTGCCTTACCGATGGCTTGTCCGAACGGTATCACCACTTCATGCCCTTGATGGTTGATTTGCAGAAAAAACTTGCTGAGGCCCGCCTGCTCCGGCGCGATATGAAATGCGAGCACGCCGTTTTCTACGGGCGCGGAAAGCGGCGTCAACGGGTGGCTGTGGATGAAATGCCGCCCATCGGCGCTGAACCCGGCCAGATGCGCATATTCGCCCATCACCGGCGCAAGGCCGTTGACGGGGCTGCCATCCGCCTCGCGCAACTGCACGCGCAGGGTCGAGGTGCGGCCCGAGGTGAGGGGTGGGGTGGCGGTGATAAAGGCACTCAGGCCGTTTGCGCTCGCATGCTGCACCGGGGTAATGCGCGGTGATAGCACGAGGCCGCGCGTTGCCGGAAGCACGCTGCGGCTGCGGATGGGCGCTTCCTGCCCGACGGGCGTAAACTCGTTCCACACAGTGAAGGGTTGCTGCGTGCGTGGGGTGAAGTCGCAGGTAAAAAGCCCCGTTTTGGCATCGTAGGTCGGATGAATATGATGATACTCATTGAGAGTTCTGTCGACCAGCATGGTGTGCAGTTTTTTTGTATGTACGGTGCGGATGTCGTCCGGCGAAAGGCTTTTGCCGCTTACCGCATCGCGCAGGCGGAAGGCGATATGGCAGGGCTGGTCTTTCACAATCGGCGTTACTTCAACTAACTCCACCGCTTCTGGCACGCTGTCGTCGTTTGCGGGGTGCGCCGCCTGCGCGCGCGTGCCGAGGAAGGGCGCAAAGAGCAGCGGTGCCAGTGCCGCGCTATGCTCGAACAGATGCGGCAGCACCGTCGCAATCCCGCCCAGCGCGCCCATATTCATACTGATGCCGCCGAGTGTCTGCTGCGCGTAGTGCGCAGCATAACTGCCCCAGAGTGGACGAACGAGCATCGCGAGAAAGGTAATGCCGACGCTGATGGCTGTCAGCAGGCTGGGCAGCGAAATCAGGACACTGGTGGCGAGTGCTGCCGCGCGGATGATATGGCTCCAGTGCAGGCCGCCGTCGTTAGGCTCGCGTTTGTGCATCCAGTTGGCAAGCCACAGGCCGCCTGCGCCAATCAGCAGCGATGTGCCCGCCGTTACCAGAATGCCTGAAGCGACAGTGACCCCGAGAAGCGGAAGCGTGACCGGGGTGCCGGAAGTCAGTGCGCCGCCGATGAGCGGCAGTTGCGCGATGCCTGATTGCAGCGTTCCCGCAAGGCCGGTGCCGAAGCTACCTTCCTTATGCCCGCCGATATAATGCATGATGTCTTCGGCGGTGCCGGCTTCACCCACACCAAGGAGCGGTAACAGATAGGGCGAAAGCACCAGCGCCGCCGTTGCCCCTGCCGCTCCAAGCACCCATGGGTTAAGGTGGTGCCGATGGTCGTGCGCATCTGGTGATGTGGCGTGTTGTGACATCGTTAGCGGCGACGCGGTGCCGTGTGTGCCGACTGCGCCTGCTGATGCGCCTGAATGGCGGTAGTGACGTTTGTAACAAACGTATTTTGTTTGGAATCAAAGCTGCCGATAGCTTCACCACTCGGAGCAATCAGCAGGGCTATGTTGAAGAAGGCGGCTATATCGTAGCGGTCAAGCAATGTGATTCCTTCTTTGAAAGTATTGTTTGCCTGTGTTCCTGGTGCCGTTGGTATAATCGGCATTTCTTTTGGAAGCGGATTAACATTGGCATAAGTGACCTTAATTCCTTCGTTTTCCAATGCCCCAAGATTATCAAAATTATGCTGCGCATTGTCACCGGTGCCGCAGCCATTGAATGCGGCATAAAGGATTTTATAGCCCGCGTAGTTTTTCGCTGTGGGTGTTGCGCCAGGCGATGTCGGTGGGGTTCCTGCCGCAGCCCCCCCTACAGGCGTGGCGGGGGCTGCAGCAGCGGCAGCCGCTAAAATTGCTGGGGAAAATACAGGCATAACCACTCCTTGAAATGGCGGCATTATAGTGGCCCATGCCCGTTGATGTATGACAGTTTAATGACAAATCAGGCGGCATTATCCGTGGCGGCGGGCAGCAGGGCGAGAATCTCGCGGACGATACTGTCGGCAATGGCGAGGCGAGCGGCATCATCCGGCGCGACGGCGGCGATGAACAGGGTCTGGTCGGCGCGCAGCTTAATGCGCTCGGGGTTTCTGGCGACATGCGCAATCAGCGCCGCCGGGTCGGCAAAACGGTTGTTGCGCAGGGCGAGTACCAGCCCTTTGGGGCCGACATCGAGCCGCACGATGCCCGCCTCTTTGCACAAGAGCTTGATGTGCAGCGTGGCGATGAAATGCTCGACTTCGACCGGGGCCGGGCCGAAGCGGTCGACGAGTTCGGCGGCGAAGCCCTGCAGGTCGGCGTCGTTGCCAAGCCCGGCGGCGCGGCGGTAGAGGCTGAGGCGTAGCGGCAAATCCTCGATATAGGTTTCAGGAATCAGCACCGACATGCCGAGGTTGATTTGCGGCGACCAGCTATCAGCGGTCTCCTCCTCTTTGTTGCGGCCTGTGTCGCGGCGCTTCATGTCGGCAATCGCTTCTTCGAGCATGGCCTGATACAGCTCGATGCCGACTTCCTTCACATGGCCGGATTGCTCCTCGCCGAGCAAATTGCCAAAACCGCGAATATCCATATCGTGGCTGGCGAGCTGGAATCCGGCGCCGAGCGTATCGAGCTGCTGCATCACTTCGAGGCGGCGCTCGGCCTCGCGCGTTAGCTTTTTACCGTGCGGCAGCGTCAGGTAGGCATAGGCGCGGGTTTTGCTGCGCCCAACGCGCCCGCGTAACTGGTAAAGCTGGCTGAGGCCGAACATATCGGCGCGGTCGATAATCATGGTGTTGGCGGTCGGGATGTCGATGCCCGATTCGATGATGGAGGTGGAAAGCAGCAGGTCGTATTTGCCGTCGTAAAATGCGTTCATGGTTTTATCAAGTGCGGCGGCACCCATCTGCCCGTGGGCGGCGACCATTTTCACCTCGGGCACCAGTTCGCTGAATTTCTGCTGCAATTCGGCCATATATTTCACACGCGGGGTGACGACAAAGATTTTGCCGCCGCGATGGTATTCGCGCAGGATTGCTTCGCGTAGCACCACCGGGTCATAGGGCATGACATAGGTGCGCACGGCAAGCCTGTCCACTGGCGGTGTGGTGATGAGCGACAGCTCGCGCACGCCCGAAAGCGAGAGCTGCAACGTGCGCGGAATCGGCGTCGCCGAGAGTGTCAGTACGTGGATGCTGGATTTGAGTTGCTTGAGTTTTTCCTTCTGCGCGACGCCGAAATGCTGCTCTTCATCGACAATCAGCAGACCCAGGTTTTTGAATTGCACATTGCCCGCAAGCAAGGCGTGGGTGCCCACCACAATATCGACGCCGCCCTCGGGCAAGGCGGCTTTGGTGGCGGCGGCATCTTTCGCGTGGGTCAGGCGCGAGAGCATACGCACGCGAAACGGCAAGTCGCGGAAACGCTCACTGAATGTGTGGAAATGCTGGCGCGCAAGCAGGGTTGTTGGTGCGATGACCGCCACCTGCTGCCCATTGCTTGCAGCGATAAAAGCTGCGCGCAGGGCTACTTCGGTTTTGCCGAATCCGACATCGCCGCAGACGAGGCGGTCCATAGCGTGGCCAGCCGCAAGATCGGCACGCACTTCGTCGATGGCCTGTAGCTGGTCATCCGTTTCGCTATAGGGGAAGCGGGCGACGAATTCGTCGTAAAGCCCAGCATTGGCGGTAAACACCGGCGCAGCAATGGCGGCGCGCTCGGCGGCGACCTTGATAAGTGCTTCCGCTGCCATTTTCAGGCGTTTTTTGAGGGCTGATTTGCGCCGCTGCCAGGCTACGCCGCCGATTTTATCGAGCGCGATTTCACCCTCGGCGGCGCCGTAGCGGCTGACAAGGTCGATATTCTCGACAGGCAGGAACAGCGTGCCGCCGTCATAGGTCAGCTTCAGGCAATCATGCCGCGTGGCGTTGACTTCGACCGTCAGCAGGCCTTCGAAGCGGCCAATGCCATGCTCGCGGTGGACAATCAACTCGCCTTCGATGAAGCTCGCCGCCTCGGCAAGGAAGGCTTCGGATTTGCGTTTGCGCTTCTGGGTGCGGATAATGCGCTCGCCGAACATATCCTGTTCGGTGAGGAGGATGAATTCCGGCGTCGTGAAGCCCTGCTCAACCGGCAGGACAATGAGGCGTACCTTCGGAAAAGCCTCCGGCAGGCCGAGCATTTTGGCGATGCGGTCGGCGCTGCCTGCGGAATTGGCGGCAAGGATAACCGGTAGTTCTGCCGCGCGAATATACTCAGAAATCACGTCGCGGATGTGCTGCTGCTCTTCGTGGCGGCGGTTGAAGAGCTGGGGGCTCAGGCGCAGGCCGGTGGCAATGCTGCCGGTGCCGCCAAATGGTGTCAGAGTCATGCGCGCATGGCTGCGCCAGCCATGCATCAGCGCGTCGTGATTCAAAAATAATTGTTCAGGCGGAATCGGGTTGTAACCGGCGCTATCCTTGCGCTGATGCAGCTTGCGGGCGGTGTAATAATCGGCGACGGTTTCGTCGCGCGCCGCGACCGAGGATTCGAGGCGGTGATCGACGCTGAAAATCGCCGTCGGGCAATAATCGGCGAGGGTTTCAAGTGTTTCGCAGAACAGCGGCAGCCAATGCTCCATCCCGGCATAACTGCGCCCTTCGCTGATCGATTCGTACAGCGGGTCATCGCGCGTGACCGCCCCGAACAGTGCGAGGTAGCGAGCACGAAAACGGGCGATGGTGGCCGGCTGCAGCAACACTTCGCTCACCGCCCGCAGCGTCAGCGATTCCACCGCCGTTTCGCTGATCTGGGTGAGGGGGTCGAAGCGGCGCAACGATTCCACCTCCTCGCCGAACATGTCGATGCGGATGGCCTGCTCGTAGCCCGAGGGGAACAGGTCAATCAGCGCGCCACGCACGGCGTATTCACCCGCTTCCATCACTTTGCCGACACGCTGGTAGCCGTTGCTTTCAAGAAATTGCAGCAGGGCCTCGCGCTTTAGGGCATCGCCTTTTTTAATGTCAAAACAGGCATTCAGAAATTGCGCGCGCGGCGGCAGCTTTTGGGTGATGGCGTTGACAGTGGTCAGCAGAATGTATGGGGTCGGGTTGCCCGCGCGGCCTGCCAGCGCATAAAGGGTGTTAAGACGTGCCGCGATGATGGGCGCACCGGGGCTGACGCGGTCATAAGGCAGGGTATCCCATGCCGGAAGCTCAAGCACTTCGTACTGCGGCGCGAAAAAGCGGCACAGGGCGGCGGTGGCGGCCATCTCCTTGTCGCTGGGCAGCACATGGACAACCGGGCGGGCGAGGGCGCGCACCACCTCCACCAGCACATGGCTGTGGGCGGCCAGCGGCGCTTCAACGGTAAGGCCGCCTGCGCCTTGCGTCAGGCCGGTGAGGAGTGCGTCTGGCAGGGGCATGTTAGCCGATTTTCTGGGCGCGAAGGTCGCTCAGCAGCGGTGCATATTCCGCCTTCGGGCAGGGCGTTTTTTCGGTCAGCCACGCCCAGATTTCGGCGTCATCCTCGTCGAGAAACGCCTCGAACAGCTGCATGCGGCTGTCGCTCAACTGCGCGAGATTCCGGGCGCAATAGGTGCCAAGCACCAGATCCGTCTCTTTGCAGCCACGGTGCCAGCTACGGTAGGTCAGGCGCTTGAGCCACAGCTCGCGGGGTAATGGTCGGTTCGGGTCGGTTTGCATCGGCATCTGCTTGACTCAGGGGTTCAGGCTACAACATAGTAGCATCGAATAAATGCGCAAGTGCGGAGCCGCCATGAATCCCGAAGAAAGCAACCCGCCGAAAGCCGATGCACTTGCCGCCCGCCGTGGCGACGGGGTGCTGCTGGTAGTGCAGAATAACGCCGATAAATCACTGGTTATCCTGGGCATGAACGAGATGCTTGGGGCCATGCTTGGCTACGCGGCGGGAGAGGTGGTCGATCGTCGCCTTGAAATGATTCTGGGAAAACAGGAAGCGGAAATTATCGCTGATGACCTGGAATACACCGAAGATGCCCCGGATTTTGGCGATTTATTTTCACGCATCCGCGAATTGCGCCTGCGGCGGCGGACGGGCGATGAAATCCGCGTCAACTACACGCTGTCGCGCCTGATGGCGCAAGGAGGCAATGCCTGTTTCCAATTAGTCATCCCCAACGAGCAGGAGCGTAGTGTCGCTTCGAAATTGAGCGATTTTATCACCTTGAGCCTCGAAGGCATCAAGGAACTCGACCCGGCGACGGGCCTGCCCAACCACAAAACAGCCGAAGCCTTCCTGCCGGGCCTGAAAAACTTCTTTACCGAAAAGCCGGTGAATGTTGTCTTTGCGCTGATACGGATGGATCGGCACAAAAAGAGCGTCGCCCGCTACGGGCGCGAGGCCTGCGCGCAATTGCTGCGGCATGTCAACGAAATCTGCCGCAGCACCTTCCGCGCCGAGGATTTAATCTTCGCTCTTTCCGACAGTACGCTTGGCGTGGTGCTGTTCGATATCAGCCCCGAATCGGCGCGGGTGGTGTTCAACCGCCTGCGCTGGAGAATCCGCAGCCAGCGCTTCGCCTTCGGCGGCAAGGCGGATTTTTCGATTTCCACCTGCATCGGCTTCGAACTGCTCGACCTTGAGGACGCCACCGCCGCCCTCGTGCGCGACGAGGCGGCCATGGCCGCGATTGATGAAAACGAGCGCAACATGCTCCTCGAATTTGCAAAGCCCTGAGTGCGCCCCATGCCGCCGCGCGCGCTTGATGCCTGGTTTACGGCGATCACCTCGCTTCGACTGATTGGCCCGGCGACAGCGGAAGCCTTCACGCGGCTTTTACGCATTTCGCGTGATGTGGAGGCGGCGCAGAATCGCCCGCCCGTGCTGCGCGACCTGCTGTTCCATCTGCCGATCGGCGCGATTGACCGGCGCGTGACAACCCCGGTGGCAGCGGCAAAAGCGGGCGACTACGCGACGTTTGAAGTCCGGATTATCGAGCATGTGCCGCCGCCGCGCGCGCGCCGTAAGGTGCCGTACCGCATTGTCACGCAGGATGATTCCGGCATCCTCATCCTCACCTATTTCCATGTGAAGGATAATTACCTCGCGCGCAGTATGCCGGTGGATGCGCGCCGCATTGTCGCTGGCACGGTCGAAATGTATGACGGGCAGGCGACGATTGCCCACCCCGACATCGCCGCGCCGGTGGAAAAAGCGGCGCAGGTGCTGCGGCTGGCCCCGGTCTATCCGCTGACCTACGGCCTGACGCAGCGCATGCTGCATTATGCGCTGGAGCAGGCATGGGCGCGGATAAAGCCGCTGCCCGAGTGGCTGGATGCTGCTTTTATGCGTGAGCGGCAGTTTTGCTCGTTTACCGAGAGTCTCCACCGGCTGCACGCGCCCGACGAAATGGCGGATATTGCGCCGCAAGGCACCGCGCGACTGCGTCTGGCCTATGATGAATTACTGGCCAATCAGCTGGCGCTGTCGCTGGTGCGGCGCATGGTGCAACGGCAGGAATCGTGGAAAATCCCGCATCAGCCCCGCCTTGAGGCGCAGTGGAAAGCGGCACTGCCCTTCACCCTGACCGCCGGGCAGACACAAGTGCTTAGTGAAATTGCGCGCGACATGGCCGGCGGCCAGCGCATGGTGCGGCTGTTGCAGGGCGATGTTGGCAGCGGCAAAACCATCCTCGCCTTCGGGGCGATGGTGCAGGTGGTGGCCGCCGGGTTTCAGGCCTGCCTGATGGCGCCGACCGACCTGCTCGCGCGGCAGCATCGGGAAACACTGGCCCCGCTGGCAAAACACGCGGGGATGCGCCTTGGTTTTCTTTCCGGGAAAATGCGCAAAAGCGAGCAGGCGGAAATCCGCGCGGCGCTGGCGGCAGGCGAGTACGATATTATCATCGGTACCCATGCGCTGTTTCAGGAGGACGTCGCTTTCCAGCGTCTGGCCTTACTGATTATCGACGAGCAACACCGCTTCGGGGTCGGGCAGCGCATGAAGCTGGCGGGCAAAGGCCTGACCCCGCACCTGCTGCAGATGACCGCCACGCCGATTCCGCGCAGCCTGAGCATGACGCTCTATGGCGATATGGAGATTTCGAACCTGACCGAGCGCCCGCCGGGCCGGCTGGCGATTGATACGCGGGCGGTGCCCTCGGCGCGTATGGCCGAGATGGTCGAAGGCCTCGCGCGGGTGCTGGCGGCGGGCGAAAAAGCCTATTGGGTTTGCCCGCTCATCGAGGAGCAGAGCGAGGAAGATAAAATCGCACTGAACCTCGATCTGGCCGCCGCCGAGGAGCGTTTTGGAGAATTAAGCCGCCGTTTCGGGGACAAAGTCGGGCTGGTGCATGGGCGCATGAAGCTGGCCGAGCGCGAAAAAGTGATGCGGGCCTTCGCCCATGGCGCGGTGCAGTTGCTGGTTGCGACCACGGTGGTCGAGGTTGGCGTTAATGTACCCGAAGCAACGGTCATGGTAATCGAGCATGCGGAGCGTTTTGGGTTGGCGCAATTGCATCAGTTGCGCGGACGCGTCGGGCGCAGCGACAAACCTTCGCGCTGCATCCTGCTTTACCACGAGCCGCTTTCGGCGCTGGCCAAGGCGCGCCTCAACATCCTGCGCGATACCAACGATGGTTTCGTGATTGCCGAGGAGGATCTGCGTTTGCGCGGCGCGGGCGATATGCTCGGCACGCAGCAGACCGGTATGCCGGATTTTGTGCTGGCGGATATGGCGCATCACCTGCCGTTGCTGCGTATCGCGCATGATGATGCCAAGCTGATACTGCACCGCGACCCGGAGCTGCTCGGTGAGCGGGGGCAGGCTCTACGCCTCCTGCTGGCGCTGTTTGAATACGACGCGGCGATGACGCAGCTCAAATCGGTTTAGCGCATTTTGCGGAGGCGGGGTAGCAGGGGTGCAGGGTAGCAGGGTGGAGGCCTACGCTTTCGCCAGATGCCAGCGTAAAGCTGGCATGACAAAAGATGGGGGAGTGTCCGGTGGCAGTCAGTGCAGCCCCACCCGTCACCCCAACAGCGCCTCAACCCCCATGTGTCACCCCGTCGAATGACGAGGTCTGCTTTACTTGAAAAAAATGAATGCCGTCATAGGGCGGCATGACACGGGAGGATGGCCAAGATGGATCGCCGCGCACCTGCTCGCAATGACGACGGCATGGGCAGGGGCCTACGCTCTGGCTGCCTGTTTATCCAGTAACCCGAGCACAATGTCCGCCGCTTTTTCGCTGGGGGATTGCGCATCATCGACCCCGAGCAGGGTGGCGATGGCTGCCATGTCGCGGCATTGGGCCTCGCGGGCAGGTTCCTCAGTCAGCAGCGGCAGCAGTGCCGCACTGATTTTCTCAGGCGTGCAGTTTTCCTGAAGCAGCTCCGGAATGATCATGCGGTCGGCCAGCAAGTTGGCAAGGTTGGCGTAGCGGATGGTCAGCATGCGTCGCAGCAGGTAGGCGCTGAGGGCGCTGGCGCGGTAGGCGATAATGCCCGGCAGGCCTGCCAGCGCGCATTCAAGGCCGATAGTGCCGGATTTCGCCATGGCGGCGGTGGCGGCGGCAAACAGGTCTTTTTTGTCTTCGCTGTTGGCAAGGATAATCGGCGCGATTTCCCAACCCGCCGTTTCGGCACGCATCCGCTCGACGAGGCCAGGCGTCACCTGAATTACCACCCGTAGCCCCGGGATAACGGCATGCAGCCGCGCGATGCTGCGTTTGAAAATCGGCCAGAGGCGATTAATTTCACCGTTCCGGCTTCCCGGAAAAACTGCCAGTAGCGGCGCTTCCTGGGCGATGGCGTGCTTCGTGCGGAAGGCCTGCCCATGCCCGCGCGATTTCCACCACCAGGCGATTTCGTGGCCGATAAAGCGGTTGGGCAGGTGAACCGCATCGAAATAGGGCGGCTCAAACGGCAGCAGGCAAAGCAGGTAATCAAAGCGTTCGGCCATGATCTCCGCGCGTTTTGGACGGTAGGCCCACACGGTCGGCGCGACGTAATGCACGCAGGGAAAGCGCACCGCCCCCCGCGCGCGCAACTGCTTCAACACCCGCAGCACAAACCCCGGCGAATCAATCGTGATGAGCATATCGGGCTGTTCGCGTTCAAGAAAAGCGACCGTTTCGCGGATGCGGCGTGTGATGGTGAACACATGCGGCAGCACCTCGGCAATGCCGATGAGGTTGATGTCGCGGATGGAAAACAGGCTATCGAGGCCCTCTGCCTGCATCATCGGCCCGCCGATGCCGAGGAAGTCCGTGCCCGGCCGTTTGGCTTTCAGCGCCGCCATCAGCCAGCCGCCGAGCTGGTCGCCCGAGGCCTCGCCCGCGATGAGTGCAATGCGTGCCATCCTATTCGAGAATGGAAAAGCCGATGACAAACACGCCAAGCGCATCGGCGCGGCGCGCGACTTCGCGGCGGTTGAGGATGAGGGAGGCTCCCGCTTCGACCGCGACGCCGGCAAACCCGCATTCGGCAAGGCGCTCGACCGTTTCAACGCCAATCGTCGGCAGATCGACGCGGCGCTCCTGCTGCGGTTTTTTGACCTTCACCAGCACGCCGCCTTTTTCCTCGGGGCGAAGGAGAGCGCAGCGGCTAATCAGCCCGTCCGTGCCTTCCGCCGCCTCCACGCCAAGGATGATGCCGTTATGCACCATCACCGCCTGCCCGATATCGAGCGCGCCGACGGCACGGGCCATGCGGGCGCCGGTTTCAATGTCGCTCTGCGCGCGTTTGTCGGGGTAAATGCTGCCAATCATGCCTTCGGGGGTCAGCAGGTCGCGCACCACGTCTTCCGCTCCGGCGACGCGGAAGCCTTCCTCTTCCAGAAAGGTGACAATGTTGCTGAGCAGTTCGTTGTCACCGCTGAGCAGTTGGGTGCCGATGCGGGCGAGCAGCTTGGCGCCTTTCAGGTCGGGGCGGATGCTGGCGATACGCGGGCGGGTGACGCGCCCGGCCATGACCAGCTCGCGCACCTGATGTTTGCGGAGAATGTCGAAGGCTTTGCCAATCGCGCCGAAACGGATGACGGCGTAATGCGTGCCTGCAAGCGTCGCTGTGGCTTCTTCGGCGGTTTCTTCGAGCGCAAGCACGAAATACGGGCGGCCCGTGTCCAGACAGGCCTGAATGAGAACGCGCGGTAGTTCGCCGCTGCCTGCGATGATGCCCAGCGCCGGGAGGGAGGGCACCGCCGCCTGCGCGTGGGCGTTCATGCGGCCTCGGGCTGCCCGGCTTTGGCGGCGGCGGGGGTGCAGAACGAGCGCGAACTATCGCTCATGACAAAATCGAGCATGCATTTCGCTTCCGACAGGAGGCTTGCGGCATCCACCGCAGCGGCGCGCTGGGCGAGGGTGCCTTCGCCGGTGAATAGCTGGTCGTAAAGCTCGCGCAGTTGTTTGATTTCCTCGCGGCTGATCTGGCGGCGGCGCAGGCCGACCAGGTTCAGGCCGCTGAGCGCGCCACGGTCGCCTACCACCATGCCGTAGGGAATGAGATCCTTGGTGATGCCCGTCATGCCGCCGACAAACGCATAATTGCCGATGCGTACGAACTGATGCACCGCCGCCAGCCCGCCGATGATGACGCCGTCGCCAACCGTGACATGCCCGGCCAGCGTGGCGTTATTCGCCAGAATCACCTGGTTGCCGACCTGACAATCATGCGCCACATGTGCCGAGGCCATGAACAGGCAGTCGTCGCCGACACGGGTAATCAGTCCGCCGCCCTCGGTTCCCGGGTTCATGGTCACATGCTCGCGGATGACGTTGCGTTTGCCGATGCTAAGCCGCGAATCCTCGCCCTTGAATTTTTTGTCCTGCGGGCGGTGGCCAATCGAGGCAAAGGGGAATATCTCCGTGCCGTCACCGATTTCGGTGTGCCCATCGACCACCACATGGCTGACGAGATGCACCCCGTCCCCCAGTGTCACCTGCGCGCCGACCACGCAATACGGGCCAATCACCACATCCGCGCCGAGCGTCGCGCCGTCTGCAATCACCGCTGTGGGATGGATGGATTGGCTCATGCTTCGTCTTTCTCATCCACAATCATTGCGGTGTAGACCGCTTCGGCGACCTTGACGCCTTCGACCCTGGCAATCCCGGCAAAACGCCAGACGGTGCCACGGCTTTTCTGCGCTTCGCAATGGATGTGCAGCACATCGCCGGGGACAACGGGTTTGCGGAACTTCGACCCCTCGACCGACATGAAGTAAACCACTTTGCCGTGTGCCGTTGATCCGAGCGTGTGCATCACCAGCACGGCGGAAGTCTGCGCCATCGCTTCGACAATCAGCACGCCGGGCATTACCGGGTGGTTCGGGAAATGGCCGGTGAAATGCGGTTCGTTGATGGAAACATTCTTGATGCCGACAATGGATTGGGCGGTGACGATATTGACCGCGCGGTCGATCATTAAAAACGGGTAGCGGTGCGGGATGAGCTTCTGGATGCCCATGACATCGTAGGAGGGAAGTGCCGGGTCAATGATGAAAGGGTGGGTCATGCAGGCCTCGATTTAGGTTTAATCAAGCGGGAAACGGCAATGGTCTGGCGATGCCAGTCAACCACCGGCACGGCAGGCGAACCGCCATACGAAGCGCCGTTTGGAATATCGGTCATCACCCCGGATTTGGCCGCAAGCTTCGCCCCTGCACCAATTTTGAGGTGTCCTGCAATCCCGGCCTGTCCGCCGATGATTGCGCCGTCGCCGATGCGGGTGGAACCGGAAATACCAACCTGCGCCACGATAATCGCGCGTTTGCCGATATGGACGTTATGGCCAATCTGTACCAGATTGTCAATTTTTGCGCCGTCGCCGATGACGGTATCCGGCCCCGTGCCCCGGTCAATGGTCGTGCCCGAGCCGATTTCCACGTCGTCGCCAATCACGACACGGCCAAGCTGCGGCACCTTGACATGCCCCTCACGCCCGAGCGCGAACCCGAAGCCGTCCTGACCAATATGCACGCCGCGATGAATAATGACGCGGTGACCAATAAGGGATTGGGTGATGGTGCAGAGCGGGCCGATGCTGCTGTCGTCGCCAAGGGTGACGGCATCGCCGATGACGCTGTTGGCCCCAATCGCGCTGCGGTGGCCGATGACCACCCCCGCGCCGATGACCGCCCCTGCGCCGATGCTCACCCCGTCACCAAGGCTGGCTGTCGGGTCGATGATGGCGCTCGCCGCAATCGCGGCCACGGGCTTTTGGGTGGGGTAAAACTGCTGTGCGGCCAGCGCGTAGCAGCGGTAAGGATCCTCGGTTATCAGCAGCGCCATGCCGGACGGTGCCATCGCGGCGTATTTTTCACGCACAAAGCAGGCGCCCGCCTGCGAATGCGTAAATTGCTCGATGTATTTCGCATTGTCAAAAAAGCTGATGTCGCTTTCCCCCGCACGGTCGAGCGGCGCCACGTCACCAAGGCTGCGCGCACCATCCGCCGCAGGATGCAGCACGGCACCCGCTACTGCCGCAAGTTGCGCGACAGTAAACGGGCCGTGATTGGAAAAGAAACGGCGATCGACCATGACGTTAACTACGAAACGGGCGGCGACTAGAACTTAACGGCGACGGAAGGCAGCTTCGTATCGAGGCGTTTGAGCACATCCTCGGTGATGTCGAGCGCCGGGTCGGCATACAGCACCTGCGAGGAGGAAACGACGAGGTTGAGTTTTTTCTCGGCCGCGACCTGTTTGACAATCTCGAACACGGTTTTCTGGATTTCATCGAGCGCGCCGGCGAAGGATTTATCGAGTTGTGCCTTTTTGCTTTGCACTTCGCGTTGTTCGTTGGCGGCTTTGGCGCGGAAATCTTTTACTTTTTTCTCGAAAGCGGCTTTGTCGGCCATGTCTTTCTGTTTCACCAGCGCCTGATCCTCGTTCAGCAGTTCTTTTTCTTTGGCGTCAAGCTCGGCCTGAAAGGATTTCTGTTTGGCCTGCAATTGGGTGCGTACCGAGGTCGCCGCTTTCGACGATTGCATGATTTTAGCGACATTGACCACGCCGGTGGTGCCTTCGGCAAGGGCGGGGGTGGCGGCAAGGGCAAAGGCAGCGAGTGCAGTCATCAGGAGTTTTTTCATGGCGGTTCAACCTATCAAAGAGTGGGACAAAAACGACGGCAATCTGCACCATTTGCCGCATGCTGTAAAGTGCGCAAATGTGTAAGTTCGGTCGAAATATAGTGAAATAGAGCGTTATTAGAAGCGGGTGCCGAAATTAAAGCGGATGGTTTCGGTTTCGTCGTAGCTCTGCTTGAGGAACGCCTTGGCAATATCAATACGAATCGGGCCGAACGGCGACGACCATGCCACCCCCACCCCAAACGAGGCGCGCAGTTTGTTGTCGGCGCGGATGTCGGGGCCGCTGCTGTCAATATCCCACAGGCTACCTGCATCCGCAAACAAGGCGCCGCTGACGCCGAGATCTTCCGGCAGGCCGAGCGGAAAGCGCAGTTCCGTGGTCGCGGAATAGTAGCTGTTGCCGCCGAGCGCATCGTCGGTCGTGACATCGCGCGGGCCGAAGCCGGCGTTGGCAAAGCCGCGCACATCCTGCCCGCCCGAGAAAAACCGCTGGTTGATGCGCACGTCCTCGCCGATGCCAAAGACATTGCCGGCTGCGCCGAAGGTCGCCAATGTCCATTGCTTGGCGACGGGGATGTAATACTCGCCCTGCACTTCGTGGCGCAGGAAGCGGTCGTCGCCGCCCAGCCCCGCCACATCCTGATTCAGCCGCAGGAAATAGCCGGAAGTGGGGTTGAAGCGGTTGTCGCGCCAGTCATAGAGGAGCGATTGGCCGACCGAGGAAACGACAAAGCTGCCCTCCTGATCGCGGATGAAGGACGACGCGGTGGCATCCACATCGCTGATTTTAGTGTTCTCAAGCGTGTAACGGAGCTGGTGCCTCAGGTGCTCGTTTAGGCTGTAGCCGAGCCGGAGCCTGCCGCCGACATTTTCGCGGTCGAACGTCGAGTTGTTCTGGAAATTCTGCACGGTTCTGAACACATCGACCCCCGCTTCCAGCTCGCGGCCCAGGAAATACGGTTCGGTGAAGCCGATATCATACTGCTGGCGGCGGCCACCGACCTGCGCGCTCAGGCGTAATTCCTGGCCACGCCCGAGGAAGTTGCGTTCCTTGATGCCAAAATCAGCGATCGGGCCGTCGGCGGTCGAGAACCCGGCGCCAAGGCTGACTTCGCCGGTGGATTTCTCCAGCACTTCCACATCCAGTTGCGTTCTGTCGGCCGCGGCGCCGGGTTTGCGTTCGATGCTCACTTTTTCGAAATAGCCGAGATTGTTCAGGCGCTGTTCGGTGCGCTTGAGTTTGCTGCTTGAGAACGCATCGCCTTCTGAGAGTTTGAACTCCCGGCGGATGACTTCATCGATCGTGCGTAAATTGCCGAAGATGTTGATGCGATCGACATAGACTTTCGGGCCTTCGGTGATGTTGTAGGTCAGGTCGATGATTTTTTCGCCGCCGCCGCGCCGCTTGGTTTCCGGGTTGATGTCCACAAAAGCAAAACCGCTATCGCCGAGCATATCGGTCATGCGGTTGATGGATTCTTCCACTGCCGTGGCGTTGTAAATATCGCCTTCATGGGTACTGATGGCGGGCGTCAGCTCGGGTAGCCGTGTCTTAGGGAGTTTTGTCACCACGTCGATGCTGCCGAGGCGGTAGCGTTCGCCCTCCTCGATGGTGAAGGTGATGTAGAAGGCGTCGCGTTGCGGTGAAAGCTCGGCGATGGCGGATTTGATTTTGAAATCCGCGTAGCCGTTTTCGAAGTAGAACTTGCGTAAAAGCTCCTGATCGTATTGCAGGCGATCGGGGTCGTATTTATCGCTGTCCGATAAAAACTGATACCAGCGTTCGCGCGAGGAACTGATGATGCTTTCGAGCGCTTTGGCGGAGTAATTTTCGTTGCCGATGAACGCGATTTTTTCGATGAAGGCTTTCGGCCCCTCGGTGATGCTGTAAACGAGGTTGACGCGGTTTTGCGGCAGCTCGATGATTTGTGGCGTGATTTCCGAAGAATAATAGCCGTTGCGGCGGTAAACATCGAGCAGGCGTTTCAGGTCGCGCTGCACTTTGGTGCGGGTGTAGACCGCGCGCGACTTCAAGGTGACTTCCTTTTCGAGGTCGTCCTTGTCGATTTTCGTGTTGCCCTCGAAAAGCACCTCGTTAATGCTCGCATTTTCGACCACCTGCACGGTGACAACGCCCGCGTCCTGCGTCACATTCACATCCGAGAAAAAGCCGGTGGCGTAAAGCTTCTTGAGGCCGCTGTCGAGGTCGTATTGCGTGGCGGGTTTGCCCGCCTCAAGGCCGAGATAGGTCTTGATGGTTTCGGCCTCAAGCCGCTGGTTGCCCTCGATGCGAATGGTGCTCACCGCTTCCTGCGCGTGGGCGATGGGCGCAATCCCCATCATGCTGCCAATCAGCAGTAACGTCCGAAAATGCAGAGGGTGAATCATTCGGAATTGTTTGCGGGAAAAACGATTTCTTAGCAAGCGAATTTCGCGATTTAACCACGCTGTTGACGTGTTTTCCGCGCCTTAGGAGAAAAAGATTTTCCGGGCATCGTTGAACAGGGTGAAGGCCATCAGCAGCATAATCATGGCAAACCCGAGGCGGTAGCTGTATTCCGTGAAATGATCGGGCAGGGGGCGGCCCATCAGCCCTTCAATGGCATAGAACATCAGGTGGCCGCCATCGAGCATCGGCAGCGGAAAGAGGTTCACCAGGCCAATACCGGCGGAAATCATCGCAATGAACCACAGCAGCGTCATCAGCGTTTCGCGCGCGGTTTCGCCCTGCTGGGTGATGTCGCCCGAGAGTTTGGCGATACCAAGGGTGCCGGTGAGGTTTTTCGCGCTGCGTTCGCCCATGATAATCTGCCCAAGCGCGCGCAGGTTGGTCGCGCAGATGGCGTAGGTTCTCTCCGTCGCCAGCCAGACGGCGCGGGGGAAACTCACATCCTCGCGGGTCAGTTGCTGGCTGCGGATGCCAATCAGTGGCCGTTTGGCGATGTTCCCGGAAATATCCTTCTCGGCATATTCAATGGGCGTCATTAAAAGGGTGAGGGTTTCGCCGCCGCGCTGCACCGTCAGGGTAACGGGGGTATAGAGGTTGGTGACCAGCGCCTCGGGGATGTCGTTGAAGCGCCGCATGGGCTTGCCGTCAATCGCCGCGATGCGGTCGCCGGGCTGAAGGCCTGCGCTGGCGGCGGGGGTATTCGGCATTACTTCGCCCACCACCGGCTGAGTCGAGGCGATGCCGACCGTGTAGAGGAAATAGGTCAGCACCGCAATGGTCAGCAGGAAATTGGCCAGCGGCCCTGCCGCCACAATAATGGATTTTGCCCATAAGGGCTGGTGGTGGAGGCTTTGCTTGCGTTCCGCCGCGCCCATTGTCTGCAACTGGGCTTTGTCGGGCGTGCTGGCGGCGCTGGCATCGCCGAACATTTTGACATAGCCGCCCAGCGGAAACAGCGCGATTCTCCAGCGTGTGCCGTGGCGGTCAGTGCGCCCCAGCAATTCGCGGCCAAAGCCGATGGAAAAAGTTTCGACCTTCACCCCGAGCAGGCGCGCGGCGAGGAAATGGCCGTATTCATGCACAAACACGATGATGCTGATAATCAGGGCGAACGACCAGGCGTAATGGAATAGGGTGGCTAGCGTGTGCATGCGATGAGTTCCTCGGTGCGGGTGCGGGCTTCGCTATCGGCCTGCACAACATCGTCGATGCAGGTGATGGCGGCAGAGGGGGTCGCTTCGACTATCCGGGCGACGGTGCTGGCAATCGCGGTAAAGCCGATGCGGCGAGTGAGAAACTGCGCCACCGCGATTTCGTTGGCGGCGTTGAGGGCAATCAGGTGCGCGGGGCCTTGCGTCAGCGCTTCGCGCGCCAGTGCCAGCGCGGGGAAGCGCGCGGCCTCGACGGCGGAGAAATGCAACGCGCCAATCTGTTCGAGGTTAAGGCGCGGGGTAGCGACCCGCATGCGTTCGGGCCAGCTCAGCGCATACGCAATCGGGATGGCCATATCCGGCATGCCCAGTTGGGCGAGCACCGAGCCGTCACTGTAATGCACCAGCGAATGCACGATGGATTCGGGGTGAATCAGCACCGCGATGCGCGAAGCGGGCATAGCGAACAGGTAATGCGCCTCGATAAGCTCCAGCCCTTTGTTCATCATGGTTGCTGAATCGACCGATATTTTGGCGCCCATGCTCCAGCGCGGGTGGTTGACGGCGATTTCCGGGGTGACCTCGGCAAAGCGGTTAAGCGGGTGATCGAGCAGCGGCCCGCCCGAGGCGGTGAGGGTGATTTTTTCGACCTCGGGCCGGTGCGCGCTCGCCAGCACCTGAAAAATCGCGTTATGCTCGGAATCAATCGGCAGTAATTGGGTGCCGTGCGTCGCGCAGAGCTGCATCACCAGCTCACCGGCGCAGACGAGGGCTTCCTTATTGGCCAGCGCCACCGAGGTGCCCTGTTCCACCGCGCGCAGGGTCGGCAGCAGGCCCGCCGCGCCGACAATGGCCGCAATGCTGAGATCGGCAGGGGCGCTTGCTGCTTCCTCGACCCCTGCCGCGCCCGCCAGCACGCGGATGCCCAGCGGCGTGAGGGCGCTGCGCACGCTGGAAAAATGCGCTTCGTTGCCAATCGCCACCAGCGCCGGGCGAAATTCCATCGCGAGGGCGATGAGTTTCTCGGCGTTGTTCTGGGCGGTGAGGGCGCCGATATGGTAACGCCCGGAATGTTGCGCAATGACGCGCAGGGCGCTGGCGCCAATCGAGCCGGTGGCGCCGAGAATACTGACGGTGCGTGGCGCGTCGGCGGGCAGGGGGCGGCGTGAAGGGTGCGGCATCATCGCTCCCAATTACTGCATGCCAAGGCGGATGTATAGCGCGATAGCGGCAAAAATGGCGCAGGGCAGCAGCGCATCGACCCGGTCGAACAGGCCGCCATGGCCGGGGATGAGCGCGCCGCTATCCTTCACCCCGGCATGGCGCTTAAGCGAAGATTCAAACAAATCGCCGCCCAGCCCGAGCACCGCAAATACGGCGCCGAGCACCGCGTGCGGCAGCGGCGCCATCGCGCCCAAAACTGCCGCCATGACGGCGCTGGCGACGATGGAACCTGCAAGGCCCTCCCAGCTTTTGCCGGGGCTGATGGCCGGGGCGATTTTATGCCTGCCAAAGCGTTTGCCGGTAAAATAAGCCGCGCTATCGCCTGTCCACACGATCAAAAATACCGCAAGCAAAATCAGAAGATTGGTGTTGCGCAAATAAAGCAGCGCGGCGACGGCAAGGCCGATATAGGCGAGGCCGAAAACCATCCAGCGTGCGCCGCGATGCCGCGTTAGCCCGCGCCATTCATGCAGGAGGATGCCCCCGCCCACCAGGCAGAGTGCGGCAAATGACGCCATGCTCCACAGGGTGAGCGCCATCACCGCCACGAGCAGAAAAAACGCGCTCGTGATGCGGGTGCGAAGCTCTGGCGAAAGCGGCATCAGCCCTCGTTGCGCTGGCCGAACCGGCGCTCGCGCGTGCCGTAATCCGCGATGGCGGCGTCAAGGTCGGCGGCGTTAAAATCCGGCCAGAGTTTATCGGTGAAATAAAGCTCGGTATAGGCCGATTGCCAGAGCAGGAAGTTGCTGAGCCGCTCCTCGCCACCGGTGCGGATGAGTAAATCCGGGTCGGGCACCCCGGCAGTATGCAGATGCGCGGCGATGAGGGCTTCGTCGATGGCATCGGCTTGCAATGTCCCCGCCGCCACCTTTTGCGCGATGCGCCGGGTCGCGGCGATGATTTCCTGCCGCGCACCATATGAAATGGCCATATGGACGGTCAGCGCGGTATTGTTGGCGGTGAGGTGGGCGACGCTTTCCAGATCGTGGCGAATATCGGGGGCGAGAATATCGAGCTCGCCGATAAACCGCATGCAGATATTGTTCTCATGCAGGGCGGGCGCCTCGCGCTTGACGTAATGGCGCATGAGCGTCATCAGGTCACTGACTTCCTCGGGCGCGCGTTTCCAGTTCTCGTGCGAGAAGGCATAGAGCGTCAGATGGCGGATAAAGGGCCGGGCGCGGCAATTATCGAGCAGGCTGCGCAGCGTTTCGCACCCTTGATTATGCCCCCGCGCGCGGCTGATACCATGCTGCTGCGCCCAGCGTCCGTTGCCGTCCATAATCACCGCGATATGCTGCGGCAACGCGGCGGTTGTGGTCGAGGGGCGCTTGGTCTGTACCGCAGCATTCATCGGCTGTTACACGCTCATGATGTCTTTTTCTTTAGCAACCAGCAGCTCGTCGATTTTCTTGATGTAATCGTCGGTCAGCTTCTGGATTTTATCCGATTGCGTACGGTGTTCATCTTCGGAGATTTTTTTATCCTTCTCCTGTTTTTTCAGCTCATCCATCCCGTCGCGGCGGACGTTGCGCACGGCGACTTTTGCGCTTTCCGAAAACTTATGCGCGATCTTGGCCATTTCCTTGCGGCGTTCCTCCGAAGGAGCGGGAATCGGCACGCGGATGGTCTGGCCGTCAACCGCCGGGTTCAGGCCCATGTCGGATTCGCGGATGGCTTTCTCGACCGCTTTCACCATGGTTTTATCCCACACATTGACCATCAGCATGCGCGCCTCGGGGGCGGTGACGTTGCCGACCTGCAGTATCGGCAGCATGCTGCCGTAAGCCTCGATTTGCAGGCTGTCGAGCAGGTTGGTCGAAGCACGGCCCGTGCGCAGGCTGCCAAATTCCTTGCTGAGGGTGGCAATCGCGCCATCCATGCGTTTAGTAAGTTCGGGTATCATAGTCGCTCCTCGTCAGTGGTGGTAGTGCGTGGTGGGCAGGCTTTCGCCGGGATGCTCTGCCACGCACAGCTAATCGTGAATGGTGGTGCAGGTGCCCTCGCCCGAAATAACCCGCGCAAAGGCGCCGGAATCATGGATGGAAAAGACCAGAATTGGGATGTTATTCTCGCGCGCGAGCGAGATGGCGGCGGCGTCCATCACTTTCAAATCGCGGCTTAACACTTCGTGGTAAGTCAGCTTTTCATAGCGCGTGGCTTTCGGGTCTTTTTTCGGGTCGGCGGTGTAGACGCCATCGACCTGCGTGCCCTTGAGCAGCGCATCACAGCTCATTTCGCTGGCGCGCAGGGCGGCGGTCGTATCGGTGGTGAAATACGGGCTGCCGATGCCGCCTGCAAAGATCACCACGCGGCCACGCTCAAGGTGGCGAATGGCGCGGCGGCGAATGTACGGCTCGCAGATTTGATCCATCTCGATTGCCGAGAGCACGCGGGTTTCGATGCCGGTCTGGTCGAGGATGTTCTGGATGGCCAGCGCATTCAGAATCGTCGCCAGCATACCCATGTAATCGGCGCTCGAGCGCTCCATGCCTTGCGCTGCGCCGGAAATGCCGCGGAAGATATTGCCGCCGCCGACCACCACGCAGACCTGCACGCCCATGTCGGCCACCTGTTTAATATCGGTCGCGATGCGTTGGATGGTTTTGAGATCCTGGCCGTAGCCCTTGTCGCCCATCAGCGCTTCACCCGAGACTTTAATGAGGATGCGTTGGTATTTGGGGGCGGTGCTTTGGGCAGTGCGCGCGCTGGCGGTCATATAAATGGCTCCGGTTATGAACTTGTCATCCCGGGCTTGTCCCGGGATCCCCTTCCACACGGCAGAGCCTGAATGCGGGAGATCCCGGCATAAAGCCGGGATGACAGTATGCGGCTAGAACTAGCCTTATTCGCTGAGAGTTCAAGGAATATTTGGTCGGCAGGCGGGCAATCTTCATCAAAATGTCATACTTGCCTATTTGAGGGCGTTGTATAGTTAAGGTTAATATATCAGAGGTGCCACGCCTTATTCTTGCCGCAGCAAACGAGCCATCTCGTACTATCCACAAGGCGGCACTGGCGGGACGTATCGTTCCCGAAGGCCAGCAGTTAGCAGTTTAGGGTTTAGTCGAAGGTTCCAGTGTCAGCGATAATTCCTCTGGGCTGTATTCGTAGCCCGTACCCGTGCCGGCATCGACCAGCGCGGGAATGCCTAGCAGCAGGATGTTACCATAGGCGCGACCGCGCGTTCGGGCGCCAATCTGCCGGGTCAGTTTTGTGCCGTCGGCCTGCGTGCATTCGACCTGCAAGGGGCTGAAGCTGCGCGCGACCTCTACGCTGCCGGGGGTGTGCTCAATCGACCAGTTGCCGCTATCGTTCGCAAGCGTGCAGCGCATGCCTTCGGGTGTGGTGCTGACGGTGATGGTTTGCGCGTTCTCCGTCGTCACGGTGGCGCAGGCGGTAAGGGCGAGGCAAAGGCAGAGAAGGGCGGCGCTGTGTTTCATCGGCATAACGTAGCGCAAAAGAACCTGGTCAGCAATCGCTTGCTTTTTCGCCCGCTATTGAGAGCAGATGGCCCGCCGCAAGCAGAGCCTTAACTGCGGCAGCCATGCTGAACTGCTTGATGAAGATGTAATCGGTGTCGAAGGTTGACATCACAAACACGCCGATATTCTCTGCCGCAAGCACGCGGCCAACTTCGGCAACAATGCCCGTCAGGGCAAAATCAAACGGCCCATGAAGCTTAATTGCGCCCCAGCCTTCGCTTCTCGAGGCCGCGTAGGGGCAACCGCCGGTGGGGCACACAACCGTGGCCTCATGCTGCGCGCGGGTGAACGACCAGAAGCCCGTGGTTGTCGGGGTTGGAATGGGCGAGTTCTCGGACAGTTGGTAGATGCCATAGGTTTCCGGCAGTAGGGAAAAGGTAAGTTGCATGCGGTTCTCCGGGTGCAAAAAGGCCAGCAATCGCTTGCTGGCCTTTCAGGTTTTGCTATGCCGTCTTTGGGGCGGCCTTCATCTCAGTAAGCTGCCACGGGGTGACGGCTGTGGCTTACGCCACGCCGCTCACTTTGGCGACTTCGGCGGCGAAATCATCGGCCGCTTTTTCGATGCCTTCACCCAGCGCAAAACGGGTGTAAGCCTTGAGGGCGACCGGCGCACCGACGCTGCCTGCGGCATTGGCGAGCACGTCGCCAACTTTGGTTTTACCGTCGATGACGAACACTTGTTCGAACAGGACGGAATCGCGCAGGGTCTCGTTGTAATACAGCTCGGTCAGCTTGACTTTGATCGCGCTGTCGTCGCCGTAGGAACGCATTTTCTTGAGCAGGAACGCCGCTTCTTCGAAGAAGATGTTGAGGAGTTTTTTGGTTTTATCGGCATCCGCTTTTTCCTTGCGGTCTTCGCTGACGCTCTGGCGATCGAAATCGGCCAGCAGCGTATCGACGTTCGGCAGGGTTTGCGCCAGTTCTTTCAGTTTCGGCTCGAACTGCTTTTCCGAAAAATTACGTTCTTTGGCGAGTTTGTCCTTGTATTTCGCCATGCCAGATTCGAAGGTCACGAATTCAGCGAACAGCTTCTCGGCCTTGGTTTTGCTAACTTCCTGCTCGCGCGCTTTGGCCTCGGCAGGGATGGATTCAAGCGTGATGTAGGAAGGGTTGCTGGCGGCAATATGCATCGCTACCTGTTTGCCCAGTGCTTCGAGTTTAGCCGCATCGCCGGTGGATTCGAGGGCGACCAGCACGCCGATTTTGCCCATGCCCGGCTTCACCGCGCCGTGGATGTAGGTTGCAACCACGCCCGCAGCGACATTCAGTGTCGCAACACGGCGCAGGTTCATGTTCTCGCCGATGGTGGCGACGGCTTCGGCAATGGATTCGCTCACGCTTTTGTTGGTGGCGGCCATTTTCTGGGCCTTCAGGGCCTCGATGTCGCTGCCCGAGCGGAGGGCTTCTAGCGCCACTTCATGCACCAGCGTCTGGAACTGGTCGTTGCGGGCGACGAAATCGGTTTCCGAGTTCAGCTCTACCACCGCCGCGCTGGTGCCGTTGCTGGCGACGGCAATCAGGCCTTCCGCTGCAACCCGACCCGATTTTTTAGCCGCTTGCGACAGGCCTTTTTTGCGCAGCCAGTCGATGGCCGCTTCCATATCGCCTTTGGTTTCGTCGATGGCGCGTTTGCAATCCATCATCCCGGCGCCCGAGCGCTCGCGCAGTTCTTTAACTAATTTTGCAGACATGTTTTTCTCCCAGTAGTGGTCAGAGTCGAGAATCGAGAGTCGCGTCAGTGAGCCGGGAGACGGGCGAAGGAATATCTCTTCACCCAACTCCCGGCTCTGATGACTCAGCTCCGGTTTATGCGCTTTTCTTGGCAGGTTTTTTGGCTTTAGGGGCCTCTGCTTCGGCGGCGACGGCTTCGGCAGCAACGGCTGCTTCAAACGGCACTTCGGCAGTTTTTTTCTTCGCGGCTTTTTTCGCTTCTTCGGCGAAGGCTTCCTTTTTGGTGCTGCTGGCGGGGGCCGCTTTGGCAGCGGCTTTACCCTTACCGGCAGGGGCCTTGCGTGAATCGCGGCCCAGCTTTTCCTGTTGCTGGCGTTCGGTCATGCCTTCGCCCGGCTCCGCCGCGTCGTCAACCATGGCCGCACCGAAATCCTCGCCTTTGAGGTTTTCCTTCAGGCCCGAAAGCGCCGCATCCGAAATCAGTTTGCAGTAAAGCTTGATGGCGCGGGTGGCGTCATCGTTGCCGGGAATGGGGAAATCAATCCCATCCGCCGTGCAGTTGGTGTCGATGATGGCAACGATGGGAATCCCCAGCTTCTGCGCTTCTTTGACAGCCAATTCTTCGCGGTTGGTGTCGATGATGAACAGAAGGTCGGGTTTGCCGCCCATATCGCGAATCCCGCCGAGCGAACGCTCGAGTTTATCGCGGTTGCGCGACATGGTGAGGGTTTCTTTTTTGGTCAGGCCCGATTGCGTATCGGCGAGCAGTTCCTCGTATTTACGCAGCTGGCGGATCGAGTTCTGGATGGTGCTCCAGTTGGTGAGCATACCGCCCAGCCAGCGCTGATCGACATAATACTGGCCGCAGCGTTTGGCGGATTCGGCGATGGTTTCCGACGCCTGACGCTTGGTGCCGACAAACAGGATGCGGCCATTTTTGGCCACCGTTGCGCGCACAGCCGACAGGGCGCGGTGCAGCATCGGCACGGTCTGTTGCAGGTCGATGATGTGGATGTCGTTGCGGGTGCCGTAGATAAACGGCGCCATGCGTGGGTTCCAGCGTTTGGTTTTGTGGCCGAAATGGACGCCCGCTTCAATCAGTTCGCGCATTGAAAAGTCAGGAAGTGCTGACATGAGAGTAACTCCTTAAGTCCGGTTAATCCTCCGTGAACGATGGCAGTTGCCTGCACCGGCGGGTAATCCGGAACTCCCGAATAGCCCTGACATTCACGTGTGTACTCCACCGGGCACCATGCCGGGCGGGTGCGGCTTCATAGAGAGAAATCCGAGCGGATGCAAGGGATTTTTGTGCAAAGAAGGCCCGCCTTGCCCCCTTGCCCGTGCTTATGCTGCGGTGCAGCGTCGTTAAATCTTCACAAATCTCATCATCATCAGGGGGCTGAACTATGCTAAACTCAATGGAATGTAATTCTCTTTTGTCTGTTTTATGGAAGGGGACGGGAAACCCGTCACATATATGCAGTCCGTCGTCACATATCGCAATGCCTCTGCGCGCGGCAAGGTGGAATCGGTCGATTTCTCGACCGTGGACGGGCATCGGCTGACCTTCCTGCGGCTGCGCAGTCCGGCTGTTTCGCGGGAGATGCAGCAATTGCTGGGCCGCGCGCCGCTCCATCAGCAGTTGGTGGCAACAACCACTGTCGAGGGCAGGCAGGTGATGGTGCTGCGCGGGGAAGCGGCGCCCGCGGAGATTCTGAACGCGCTGAAATCGCAGGGGGAGTCGTTTCGTGCCCCGAAGCCGCAAAAATCACTCAACGCCTGGAAGATGCGCAGTATTCTTGGGTTTTCCGGGCAGGCGCTGCAACTCACTTCGAGTTTCCTGCGGCCAAGTGGCAAAATTGATAAAAGCATCTTTGTTTTTGCCGTTGCCAACCTGACGGCCAATACCATCAACCTCGTCTACGATCATGGGGCGCAGGTGGATGATACGCACCGCCTGCGTTTCCTCAAACAGAAGATGAACCGCGAAATTGCGCCGCATCTGCCCGCCGGGGAAGCCGCTTTTGACATTAATGATAACCGCAAATCGCTGCGCCCGGACGAGGAATCGCATGAACCGATAGATGAGGCCAAAGGCTTCCTTAAGCGCCACTCGGTGGCCATTGGCGAGCTGGGCTTGCGCTATCTGGCGGCGATCGGCCTTGCGTTTCCGGTGCAGCACTGGAAATCATCGCTGAATAAGAGGCAACTGCCACCGATAAACACGTCGCCGTTACGCGCCTATACGGGCCTGAGCAGCATTTTTGGTAAAACGCTGGCGTTGGGCAGCAAAATCCCCGACCCTTACAATCCGGAGCCTGTCGGCTGGCTCGACCGCCTGCGCGAAAAATACACCTTCCTTGCCGGTGGATGGATTGAGGTGAGCTCGTTCGGCGTGATGGCCTATGACGCGTTTTTCAACTCCACCGGCAAAAACGCGGATCGCGGCATTAAAATCAACGGCAAGCTGCACCGCGACTGGCTGGGGGGCATTGGCGCCAGCCTGTTTACGGCAGGGTATATCGCGCGGTCATGGGCGAAATTCGGCGAACGGCACGTCAATATGGAAGAACTCTACGCCCATACCAGCGACACGCTGGCGCGCACCCCGCCCGAAAAAGTGCCGCAGTTGCTGGCCGATACGGCAGCGAGCCTCAGCGAACATTTCAAAGGCGACCCAACCCTGAATTATGCCAGTATTTACAGTAATCTGGCGGCGGATGTCTGCCGTTACCACGCGCAAGCGGCGCCCTTAGCGCCTTTGGGGGCAGGGGTGGGGGCGCCGGTGGCTGTTGTTGAAAAACCGGCAAATAAACCAGCTACGGCCACCCCGGATACCCATGTGCAATTGGTTCAGCGGGAAATAGCGTCGCCCCCGCTGCCGATGGCAGTTGCAAGCCGCTAAAAAGCCACGACTTTCTACCTCAAACTGTCATAAAACCTTCACATAAAAAATAAACGCCCTGTGGTACTCTGTAAGGTGAGAAAAACCATGAGGTTGCGTTGACTCATCGCCTACAGCCAGAGACATTGCCGCCCGCGCCGGAACAGGCCGGGGCGGATGCTGCGTCTGCGACAGTGCCTCAACGCGATGGTGACGGCACCGCCACGCCGCACGCGCAGACACAGAAACGCCGTTACAGCACGCCCGACAGCTCGTACCAGAATTACCTCTTCGGTAACGCCGGATCTGACGATCAGCCCGCATGGAGCGACAGTACCAAGGGCCGGGCCATCATTCGCCTGTTCTCGCGCGGCGTTGCCGGTGCAGCGTTTTTCACTATCGGCGGACGCATGGCGGCTAGCCAGATGGCAGGCTACCACGAAGCGCACTGGAAATGGGATTCGTCAAAGCCGCTGCAGGCAATTGCCAAGGGCATCGACGCGACGCTTGGCCGGGGCATTAGATACAGTATCCGTGGTCTGGCGGGATTAAAACACGGCGCGGCAGAAGCAGAAATAATCGCGAAAGATGCGGTGACGTTCCGCCAGAAGCGTGGCTTCCTTTTTACCGATGCCAACGGCAACCCGCACCTGGAAGTGGGCCGCAGCTACGGGGCCGAGGTGGTCAGCTTCACTTTCGACTTCGCGATGGCCTCCATCGGCGATGCGTTGATACGCAATATCATTCAGGCGATTGACCCGAACATCCGCAAAAAATGGCTGGTCAACGATGCGGGGGATCCGGCTTCGCGCGGTGAAAAAAGGCATTTTGTTTTTGGGGAAGCGATGAAATCGCTCGGCAAAACCAGCTGGCGTATTCTTTCGAAAAACCAGGGCGAGGATTGGGCGGCGGCGATTCCTTATGCCTTCCAGATGAAATTCCAGCGCCAGTTTTTGAGCAATATCCTGAATAAACGCTTCGACGGCCATAAGCTCGTTTTCGATCGGGGGTGGAACGGTGGTGCGTATAAGGTCAATGCGCAGGGGCAGATCGTCGGCGACTACCAACTGGTCGGTGCGCTGGATCTGCACGCGCGCTTTGTCGGCTATAACTGGTATACGCTGATGTTCCGCGAGGGCTACGACGCCATCGGCAATGCCTTCAACCGCTGGAAGGCGGATGGTTTTGCCCTGCATGCGCCGCATCTAAGCAAAGATTTTAACCCCATCACCACGCCGATTGATACCGCCGCCCATGCGCTGCGCTATGTCACCAAAAGCTTCATCAAGGCCAACCTCTACATGAACCCGGCGGTGGTGCCGTTCTGGATTATGCGCGCCTCGCAGAGCAAGTGGAAGGGAGGGCAGTTTGTGCAGGAGGGTAATCCGCAGGCGGGCATCACCGCGATGCTTGGGGATAAAACCAATATCGGCACGCCGGGCGGGTTCGACCCCTACGCCACCACTAATTATACGCATTACCCGACGGCAACCGGGATGGACCGCTTCGAAAAAGGCTTCAGTCAGAGCCTCAACTGGCTGGGCAGGCAACAGTACCGCATGGGGGTCGGTGCGGGCAATATTGCCAATAAACTGGCGGATAAGGGCATGTTCCCCCGCTCGCGCTGGTTCGACAACTTGCTGACCTTCGACGTGCGCGGGCGTAACGAGCCGATGAGTGCGGCGCATCTGCGTCAGGGCCGCAGCAACTTCATGCACGAATACCTCGATGCCTCGCTCTCTTATACACCGTATATGTATGCGAAAGCCGAGTTCGGCCTGCGGGTGGATGATACCAAGGGCGACGGCAGCCTCGGAAAAATGGATAAAGCCATTTACCAGTTCATGGATGATGCGGCGGGTTTCAGGTTCGGCAGGCTGGGCAAAGATGTGAAGGAGATATGGGTTCTTGGCACGCGGTTCGAGCGTGTACCCAAAGCACGCGAAGGCGGAATAGATGCCGAAGTGGAGGGCAAGGTGAAGGCGACAGCGGCGCCTGCGACCACCGTCCATGCTGCCGGTCTGCAACGGGCCGAACCCATAACGTTCCTGCGCAGCGTGAAAGCCGCGAACGCACCCGAATACCACGCCCCGGCGGCGAACGCCGCTGCCAACGATGCTGAATATGGCGACGATAAAAGCTGGGTGCAGTCGGTCGTCGGCCACGATGTCAACCCGGCGCGCATTCACTCCGCCGGGGTGACGCGCCATTAGGCGCCGCATCGCCTGTTGTGAGTGGATTTGCCGCGCCGCTTGAAGCCGCCTCCGGCTCCGTGCTATGGCTGGGGCAGTAACGTAACGGGCAGGCGGTTTATGCGCGCTTCTTCTTTCTCCTTCGGGCTGCTGGCAGCGCTGTTGGCCTATGGGACGACCGCGCAGGCCGGGCCGACCTGTGCGGCGGGCGCGACGGTGCCGGTGCAGAATTATCCCGGCGCGTCGGCGATTGTGCCCGGTAACAACCTGCTGCTGCCAGCCGGTAAGGCGGTTGAGGCGGCGGGCCAGAAAATCATCCTCCACGGTCAGGTGCTCGACACACGCTGCGCCCCGGTGCAGGAAGCGGTGGTCGAGCTGTGGCAGAACGGCCCGACAGGCCGCTGGCTGCTGGCGGGGAGGGATGATCTGGCGTCAGCCAACCCGGTGTTTGCCGGAGCCGGGCGCACCTATACGGATAGCGAGGGGCGCTTCAGTTTTATCACTGCGTTTCCTGCCCCGCTTGAAAAACGCGCGCCGTTTGTGAACATCAAAATCAGCGGAAAGGGCCTGCCGACGGTTAAGACCGCCCTGTTTTTCAGCGACGATGCGCGCAATGCCACCGATGATGCCTACCGCAAGCTGGGCGAAAAACCGCGCGAGGATGTCACCATTCGCATGCGGGGGGAGGAAGACGGCGCGCTGCAGGGCGACATTGTGCTGGTAATCCCCGGCACCATGCCGTTCCAGACCTATTAACCGCGTCGCGATTACTTCTTTGGCGCAATCATCTCCGAGGGGATAACCCACTGGTCGAATTGCTCGCCGGTCAGCAGGCCAAGTGCTATGGCGGCCGCTTTCAGGGTGCTGCCCTCCTTATGCGCTTTTTTCGCGACCTTGGCAGCGTTGTCGTAGCCGATATGCGGGTTGAGGGCGGTCACCAGCATCAGCGATTCGTTGAGCAACTGGGTGATGCGACCGGTGTTGGCCTCGATGCCCACCACGCAATGATCGGTGAAGCTGTTGCAGGCATCGGCTATCAGGCGGATGGATTGCAGGACGTTGAAAATAATCACCGGCTTAAACACGTTCAGCTCGAAATGGCCGTTGCTGCCGCCCACCGTCACCGTGACATGGTTGCCCATCACCTGCGCGGCGACCATGGTCATCGCCTCGCTTTGCGTCGGGTTGACCTTGCCCGGCATGATCGAGCTTCCCGGCTCGTTTTCGGGCAGGGAAAGTTCGCCGAAGCCGCAGCGCGGGCCGCTTCCAAGCAGCCGAATGTCGTTGGCGATTTTCATCAGGCTGGCCGCCAGCGTGTTCAGCGCGCCGGAAAGCTCCACCATCGCGTCATGCGCGGCGAGTGCCTCGAACTTGTTGGGGGCGGTGACGAACGGCAGGCCGGTGATGCTCGCCACTTCAGCGGCGAATTTTTCGTCGAAGCCGATTTTGGCGTTAAGACCAGTGCCGACCGCCGTGCCGCCCTGCGCCAGCTGGTAAAGGCGCGGCAGGCAGGTTTTGACCCGCGCGATGCCATATTCAATCTGCGTTGCATAGCCCGAGAATTCCTGGCCCAGCGTCAGCGGGGTGGCGTCCTGCAAATGGGTGCGGCCGATTTTGACAATATCCCGAAACGCTTTCGCTTTCGCATCAAGCGCGGCGTGCAGATGTGCCAGCGCGGGCAGCAGCGCGTGATGCACCTGCTCCACCGCCGCAATATGCATGGCGGTCGGGAAGCTGTCGTTGCTCGATTGCCCCATATTAACATGGTCGTTCGGGTGGACAGGTTTTTTGCTGCCCATGGCACCACCGAGCAATTCAATCGCGCGGTTTGAGATGACTTCGTTGGCGTTCATGTTGGTTTGTGTGCCCGATCCCGTCTGCCAGACAACCAGCGGAAAATGCGCGTCGAGCTTGCCCTCCATGACTTCCGTCGCGGCGGTGACGATGGCCTCGCCCATTTTTCCGTCAAGCCCGGCGATGCGCATATTCACCTGCGCGGCGGCGCGTTTGAGCACGCCAAGCGCGCGAATCAGCGGCGTGGGCATGGTTTCGCCGCCGATGTTAAAGTTCATCAGCGAGCGCGCGGTCTGGGCGCCCCAGTATTTATCGGCAGGAACGGCCAGTTCGCCGAAGGAATCGCTTTCGATGCGTGAAGTGGCGTCGATTTTCTGTGCAGCGGTCATGCGGTTCTCCCTTGTCGTGCCGGTGCGAACCGGCGTCTGGTTTATCTTTCCTTATGTTGGATACCAGCTTACGCTGGTATGACAAATATATTTTACGGTAGCTATGATTCCCGATTACTGGAACGACGCGAGAAAACATTTAAGTGCCCGTTGTCCCACGATGAAGCGCCTTGTGGCGCAGCATCCGGGCGAGGGGTTGCGCGCTCGTGGTGATGGCTTTTATACCCTACTGCGCGCGGTGGTGGGCCAGCAGATATCGGTGAAAGCGGCGGATTCAGTCTGGGCGAAGGTGGAAAAACTAGTCGAGCCTGTAACCCCCCAAAGTTTACTGAAACAGAGCGATGCGGCATTGCGTGCCTGCGGGCTTTCGGGACAAAAGGTGGCCTACGCCCGAAATGTCGCCGAATTCTTTGTAGCACGTGGCATCGCCACGCGCCGCGCGAGCCTCAAAGGAGAGGTTGAGGAGGGCGCATACTGGGGGCAGCTAACCGACGAGGAAATTATCGCGCAGTTGACGGCAATTAAAGGCATTGGCAGTTGGACGGCGGAAATGTTCCTGATCTTCCACCTGCTGCGCCCCAATGTGTTGCCGTTGAAGGATTTGGGCCTGCTTAAGGCGATGAATCTGCATTACGTCACGGCGGCGCGGCTGGGCGACAAAAAATGGCTAAAACCATCGGAATATGAGGCGATTGCCGAGAAATGGTCGCCCTACCGCAGCGTCGCCACCTGGTATTTGTGGCGCTCGCTCGACCCGGTAGCGGTGGCGTATTAAGCGATGTCATCAAACTGTCATGAAACCCTGATATTCTAAAAAATGATGGAAAACTCTGTGCACAGTGAAACGCCGGAAGAAAAAGCACGTCGTGCGGCGGATGCGCAACGTGCGCAGCTCGAGCAGCAGGCGCGCGAAAGCAGCCAGAACGAAACTGGTATTTTGGCGGCAATTAAGGGGTTTTTGCAGTTTTTATACGAGATATTTTTCCCAGGCAATGAAGCGCCAAATGAAGATATTGTAGAGAACGAGGCGCCGCAGACAGCAAACGAGGCGCGGCAGACAGCAACAGCAGCAGCTGTTCGGCCTGAGACGTCAGGAGAAATACGCCGCATTGGGACATTAATTATCAACGCCGGAGCCATCCCCAAATGGGTGCAATTCCAGCGGCAGCACAAAGGCGAAGCAGTCACCCACCAAAGCCCAGTTGCGGAAACAGTGCAGGTGACTTCGGATTTTGGCGAGCGACATGCCCCGATACAAGGAGCAAGCACGAAGCATAAAGGTGTGGATTTTGGCACACGCGGCGAGGATGCTTCGCCCGATATTCATCCTTCAGCGGCAGGTGTGGTGCTTTTTTCGGGGAAGAAGCAAGGTTACGGCAACACGGTTATCGTCGGCCATGCCGATGGGATGTTCACATTGTATGCGCACCTGACAGGCAAGAATATGCCAGACATTGGTGTTGAGGTTAGTAGGGAAACCGTAATCGGCGAAATGGGGCACACCGGCACTGCCACCGCTACCCACTTGCATTATGAGCAGCGCCGAGGTGCCGAGGCGCTGGCACCACGGATTGAAGGCGTTGCAATGCATGCAGGGATGGTCTTGGCGCCAACTGCGGATAAACCCTCGGCCTTCGCCGCATTGGTAAACCGCGATGCGCACCCTCAATTGCCCGTGCGCCATGCCGAGGGGCAGCAGTCGCCGCTGGCGTTTCAGGGCAAGTCCACGACAAGCATTGGTAGAAGCGGCGCTTAATTCGCGCTTTCCCTTCGTGAATCCGGCGCTATGATGCGCGTGAGTCCGTAGAATGGCGCTCAAGTGGCGGCAGCCTTTCGGCCTCAATGATCGTGTCGGAAGGCGGTGCGCGGTTGCCTGCCTTCCTCCGCCACTGAACCCACAGATCGAGAGTCCCTATGATTCCCCGCTATTCACGCCCCGAGATGGTCGCCATCTGGCAGCCCGCTACTCGCTTTCAGATTTGGTTTGAAATCGAAGCCCATGCGACCGATAAAATGGCGGAGCTGGGAACAATTCCCAAAGCCGCCGCCCAAGCCATCTGGGCGCGCGCGCCCAAAGCGTACGACGAAGCCGCCGTCGCGCGGATCGACGAAATCGAACGCACCACGAAACACGATGTCATTGCCTTCCTCACTTTCGTCACTGAAACAGTGGGCGAGGAGGCGCGCTTCCTGCATCAGGGCATGACTTCTTCCGACGTGCTCGATACCGCGTTTGCGGTGCAGCTTGCCCGTGCCAGCGACCTGTTACTCGAAGGGGTGGATGCAGTGCTCGCCGCGCTTAAAAAACGCGCCTTTGAAACCAAAGACATGGTCGTGATGGGGCGCAGCCACGGCATTCATGCCGAGCCGGTGACCATGGGGCTTAAATTCGCCCGCTTTTATGCCGAGTTCACCCGCAACCGTGTGCGCTTGCTCCATGCCCGCCGCGAGATCGCGACCTGCGCCATTTCGGGTGCAGTCGGCACTTTTGCGCATGTCGATCCCGCCGTCGAGGCGCATGTAGCGGCAAAAATGGGTCTGGAAGTAGAGCCTGTCTCAACGCAAATCATCCCGCGTGACCGCCACGCCATGTTCTTTGCAACGCTTGGGGTGATTGCCTCTTCCATCGAGAATGTCGCGACGGAAATTCGCCATATGCAGCGCACCGAAGTGCTCGAAGCCGAGGAGTTTTTCAGCAAAGGCCAGAAGGGCAGCTCCGCGATGCCGCATAAGCGTAATCCGGTGCTCAGCGAGAACCTGACCGGGCTTGCCCGCATCGTGCGTGGCTATGTTACCCCGGCGCTCGAAAACGTGGCGCTGTGGCACGAGCGCGATATTTCGCACAGCAGTGTCGAGCGCGTGATTGCGCCGGATGCGACGGTAACCCTCGATTTCGCACTGTCCCGCCTCGCAGGGCTGGTCGAAAATCTGGTGGTTTACCCCGAGCGGGCGGAGGCGAACCTGAACCGGCTGGGCGGGCTGATTTTCAGCCAGCGTGTGCTGCTCGCGCTCACCCAGAAGGGCATGAGCCGCGAAGCATCGTATGAAGCGGTGCAGCGCAATGCGATGAAGGTCTGGCTCGAAGGTGCGAATTTCCTGCATGCGCTGAAAAAAGATGCAGATGTCAGCGCCAATCTTTCGACCGAAGAGCTGTGCGCCCTGTTCGACATGAGCTACCACACCAAGCATGTGGATACGATTTTTCAACGTGTGTTCGGGTAGGTTAGAGCATTTTTGGCTATTTTCCGTCATTGCGAGCAAAGCGAAGCAATCCAGTTTCTTTATGTATGTTTTTGCTGGATTGCTTCGGTCGCGAAGCTCCCTCGCAATGACGAATGATGTAAGCCTTGAACGTAAAATGTTCTGCTGTATGAGAGCAATAACCTCACCCCGAACATCATTGCGAGCAAAGCGTCCCGAAGGGGGCCGAAGGCCAACCCATCCAGCGTAATATTTTATGAAGCAGCCTGCGGTTTACATCATGGCAAGCAAACGTAACGGGACGATCTATACGGGCGTTACCAGCAACCTCATTGCCAGAGATTATCAACATAAGCAGGGCACTATCGATGGGTTTACCCAGCGCTATGCATGTAAGAATCTGGTGTGGTATGAGATTCACGAAACAATGGAATCCGCCATTTTGCGAGAGAAGCAAATTAAAGCAGGTTCGCGTAAGAAAAAAAATGATGTTAATTGAGAAAAATAACCCAGAGTGGCGTGATTTATCGGCGAGTATTTTTTAGCTGGATTGACGGCACTGTTCGTTTAATTTCAATATCTGGAGCTTAGATGGAACCCTTGCAATTTACCCTCGACCCACGCCTTGCGCGCGACACGTTCGATGTCACCGACCTGCCGCTCTGTCAGGTGCGGCTGATGGATAATCGCCATTTCCCCTGGCTGGTGCTGGTTCCGCGCGTCGCCGCAGCGGTGGAGTGGATGGATTTAAGCCGCGCGCAGCAACACCGCCTAAGCGACGAAATCGCTGTGGTGTCGCATGTGCTCAAGGCGCTGGTGACGCCGGATAAACTGAACGTCGCGGCGCTGGGCAATCAGGTCAGCCAACTGCATGTCCACCTGATTGCGCGCTATAAAAGCGATGCGGCCTGGCCCAACCCCATCTGGGGCGGCGCCAGCGGGCCGTATGCGCAGGATGAATCACGCAAATTCATCTATGAGCTGAAATCGGCACTCGATTCGTTGCAGCTTACTTGACAGGTGCAAACTTTTGGCTAAGTTGCGCCCCCAACCCACGGGCGGCTCGGTAGCTCAGCGGTAGAGCAGGGGAATCATAATCCCTTGGTCGGGTGTTCAAATCACCCCCGAGCCACCATTCCTCGTATGGATTAACAGCGGTCGGTGCGGTGGCTATTGCCGGGCATTTTTCCATCCCACTCTTTTTCTAAGGTCGTGCTGTTATGGAAATATTCGAACTCAGTGCCATGGGTAAGCCGCTCTGGATGTGGGGCGCCTTTCTGGCGATGGTGCTGCTGTTGCTGCTGTTCGACCTTGGGGTGCTCAACCGCAAGGATAAAGAGATTTCCGTGCGCGAGAGCCTCCGCCTCAGCGCGTTTTACATCAGCATGGGGCTGTTGTTCGGGGTGTTTGTCTGGCTGGAAATTGGGGCGCAGGCCGCGCAGGATTATTACACCGGCTTTATTATCGAAAAGACGCTGTCGCTCGACAATATCTTCGTCATTTCGCTGGTGTTTTCCTATTTTGCGATTCCGCGCAAACTGCAATACCGCGTGCTGTTTTGGGGTATTCTCGGGGTGATTGTGCTGCGCGCTATCCTGATTGGGGTGGGGGCTGAAATCGTGCATAACTTCGAGTGGGCACTGTATCTTTTCGCGGCGTTCCTCATCTATACCGGTATCAAAATGCTCCGGAACGACGACGAGGAGCACGATGTCGGCAAAAATCCGGTCATCCGCATTGTCAAAAAATACATGCGGGTGACGCACGAACTGCATGGCAACCGTTTTTTTGTCCGGCTGGTCGATAAAAACACCAACAAAAGGCAGAGCTTTGCCACGCCACTGTTCATGAGTCTGGTGGTGGTCGAGTTTGTGGATGTGGTGTTTGCGCTGGATTCCGTGCCGGCGATTTTCGCGGTGACGACGGACGAATACATTGTCTATACCAGCAATGTCTTTGCCATCCTTGGCCTGCGCGCGCTGTATTTTGCGCTGGCGGCGATGCTCCACCGGTTTTCGTACCTGAAATACTCGCTTTCGGCGGTGCTGATTTTTATCGGCGGCAAGGTGTTCTATCCGTTGCTGTCAGGCGGCGAAAAACTCTCCTCCGCGCTGTCGCTTGCCATCACCCTCGGCCTGCTGGCGGCGGGGATTTTCTACTCGCTGCACAAAACAGGCAAGGCCACTAAATCAGCCCGAAACTCCTGAAGGAATAATGCCCCGTCGCGGTGATGATGACATGGTCATGCACCGTCACGTTGACGGTGGCGGCGGCTTCGATAATCTTCTGGGTGATGTCGATGTCGGCCTTGCTTGGGGTCGGGTCGCCGCTGGGGTGGTTATGCAGCAGAATAATCGCTGAGGCCGAGTGCTCCAGCGCACGTTTGACAATTTCGCGCGGGTAGACGGGGGTGTGATTGATGGTGCCGCGCTGCATGACTTCATCCGCAATCAGGGCGTGGCGGTGGTTGAGGAAGAGGACGCGGAACTCCTCGATTTTGCTGTTGCCCATGGCCAGCTTGCAATAATCCATCAGCGCCGACCAGGATTGAATGACTGGCTGGGATTCAATTTCCGATTTAATCAGGCGTTGCGCCGAAACGCGGATGGTCTTTAAGGCGGCGATGACGGCGTCGCCCACCTCATCGACACCGCGCAGGGCGGCTTCGTCGGCATAAACCACTTTGGCAAAACTGCCAAAGTGCCTGAGAAGCGCCTTGGCGAGCGGCTTGACATCGCCGCGCGGGCGGGCGGAAAAGAGAATGAGTTCGAGCAGTTCGTAGTCGGGCAGGGCGTCACCGCCGCCGCCTAAAAAGCGCTCGCGCAGCCGGGCCCGGTGGCCAAGATAATGGGGGTTCTCATCCATACGCTTCGCTTAAACGTAAACTGCGCCACTTGCAATCACTTGGAAACTCTCTATGGTGCCGCGCTCACGTTTGTCGTTGCGAGGCTTTAGCCGAAGCAATCCAGCGCGCCGGGTTTTTGGCGCAGATACACTGCTTGTATGCATCTGGATTGCCCTGTCGGCCTGATGGCCCCCTCGCACTGGCGGCCTGAATTAAAAACAACAAAACGGAAATAATTATGACGAATACCATCAAGGAAATGAAATCCATCTGCGTTTTTTGCGGCGCACAGAACACCGCTCCCAAGGAGCATCTCGCTATGGCTGGCGACCTTGGCCGCGATATGGCGAAAGCGGGCAAGCAACTGGTCTATGGCGGCGGCGATTGCGGCCTGATGGGCGCGGTGGCTAACGGCGTGCTTGCGGGCAATGGCAAGGCGATTGGCGTATTTCCGCGCTCGCTGGGGCGTATCGAGGTCGAGCATAAAGGCCTCACCCAGATGATTATGGTCGATTCGATGCATGAGCGTAAACAGATCATGTACGATTATTCCGACGTGTTTGTGATTCTCCCGGGCGGTTGCGGCACGATGGATGAGATGTTCGAGGTCATCACCTGGCGTCAGATCAAAATCCACGATAAGCCGGTCATCATCTTTAACCATAATGGCTATTGGGATCACCTCGCGCTGCTGCTTGAGCACATGGTGGCCACCAAATTCGCTAAGCCGGAAACGCGCAATTTCTATACGTTCGTCAACACGAAGGAAGAGCTTTACAGCATGCTTGGGCTGTAGACACCGGTTACTTTTGGTTGCTATTTGCCGCTGAAAGGCGGATGATTTTCTCCACCGTAACCAGCCGGACGGGGGGGTAAAATGCCATTCAATCGCCGCGATATTCGTCAGCCACAGGGCTTCACGCTGGTGGAGCTCTCCATTATTCTGGTTATTATTGGCCTGTTGCTGGGCGGCGTGCTCGCCGGGCAAACCATGCGCAGAAACCAGCAATTGCGCGCGGTTGGCACCAATGCCGCCACCTACATGATGGCGATGAACCAGTTCAAGACAACGTATGGCTATGTCGCGGGCGATTTCCCGACGGCAACCGAGCTATGGGGCCGGGCCGACGGGGGGGTGCCGCTGACCAGCAATTGCGCCGCGCCCGATACCACCGCCAGCGTGGGCGCGCCGACCTGCAACGGCGATGGTAACGGCTATCTGAACGCGACCGGGCACGAAATTTTCCGGGCATGGCAGCATCTGGCCGCCTCGGGGCTGATTACCGGCAGGTTCACCGGCATCAGCCCTTATGGAATTGGCATCTCCATCCCCAAGGGGCCGCTTGGCAACACGGGGTATGGCTGGGGGGCAGGGCTGGTCGAGGTCAACAATGCCGCGCTGGCTGATGCCACTTATTTCGATGGCGACTATACCAATATGCTGACCTTCGGCGCGCCCGCCGCCATTATGGATGGGGCGGCCCTCACGCCGGCGGAAACTTTTGAGCTGGATACGAAGCTCGATGACGGGGTGCCGGCAACGGGCGGCATGCGTGTGTATAAATCAAATGTGGCCTGCGCGGTGGATGCGAACGGCTATAACGTCGGTTCCGGGGCGGTTTCCTGCGCGCCGCTCTTTCTATCCATCTATAAGGCAGCGAAATAAGCAGCAAAAAACGCGCAGAAATACTGGGATTTTTGCGTGAAACAAAAAAAATGAAAAAAAGTTGTTTTTTGTTGTTGACGAGGGGGCGCCTTATGCCTATACCCCACTTCCCGACGCGGACGATAACGAAAGCGAACGGGCCTCGGAAGCGGGGTTTTTTGAATGCGTTCAACGCTTGAAGATAGCGCCAAGAACATTCTGCTGCATGATACTGTGAAGAGCGTTTAAGCGCAGGTGGGTGTGATGGAAATTTTCCACAGACCATACCTGCGAACACGTAACAAAGTAATTTGTAACGCAAGTAAGTATCGACAAAACAGTAAGTCCTTTATGGCAAGTTTTTGTTTGGTATGGTTTGTGTGAGTCTATTCAATTTCGACCTTGGATTCATCCAAGGTCAACACCATAAGATTTAACGTCTTATGGTATGAATCAAAACATGAGAGTTTGATTCTGGCTCAGAACGAACGCTGGCGGCAGGCTTAACACATGCAAGTCGAACGATGTAGCAATACATAGTGGCGCACGGGTGAGTAACGCGTGGGAATGTACCTTATAGTGGGGAATAACTTTGGGAAACTAAAGCTAATACCGCATACGCCCTTCGGGGGAAAGATTTATCGCTATAAGATCAGCCCGCGTGAGATTAGGTAGTTGGTGGGGTAATGGCCTACCAAGCCTACGATCTCTAGCTGGTCTGAGAGGATGATCAGCCACACTGGAACTGAGACACGGTCCAGACTCCTACGGGAGGCAGCAGTGGGGAATATTGGACAATGGGGGCAACCCTGATCCAGCCATGCCGCGTGAATGATGAAGGCCTTAGGGTTGTAAAGTTCTTTTACCGATGAAGATAATGACGGTAGTCGGAGAAAAAGCCCCGGCTAACTTCGTGCCAGCAGCCGCGGTAATACGAAGGGGGCTAGCGTTGTTCGGAATAACTGGGCGTAAAGAGTTCGTAGGCTGCACAGCAAGTCAGTGGTGAAATCCCGGAGCTTAACTTCGGAACTGCCATTGAAACTGTTGTGCTGGAATCTCAGAGGGGATAGCGGACTTCCAAATGTAGGGGTGAAATCCGTAGATATTTGGAGGAACACCGGTGGCGAAGGCGGCTATCTGGATGAGTATTGACGCTGAGGAACGAAAGCGTGGGGATCAAACAGGATTAGATACCCTGGTAGTCCACGCCGTAAACGATGAG
>JANRKD010000001.1:0-192297 GCA_033763655.1 Alphaproteobacteria bacterium | reverse complement strand
AGGGTTTTGGCTCCCCCGCAAGGGGGGAGCGGGAGCTTGTGGCGGATGTCTGCCTCAATGTTTATCCCTCGTGATGTTGCTAACTACCGCTATAGCCCAGCCCCTCAGGGCCTGCAATGAAATGAATGGTTAGATTTGGTGTACGGGCCCCTTACGTGATGCGGAGTGGCTAGTGCACGCTGTCGCTCTCCCCGGTGCCATCCGCTTTGCGTGCGCCCGGCAGTTTGCTGCGCACGGCCTTCGGGGCGGCGGCATGCGGGTCGGGTCGGGTGATTCTCTCGCCCGCCATAATCTGCTTGATTTCGTCGCCGGTGAGGGTCTCGTATTCAATCAAAGCGAGGGCAACGGCTTCGAGCTGGTCGCGGTGGTCGGTGAGGATTGCGCTGGCGGCCTTATGCGCGTCATTCACGATGCGTTTGATTTCCGCATCCACCTGCGCAATCGCCTCGGGCGAGCGAATCATCGGCGCCTGATGCTCTTCCGTCGCGGCAAATAAAATCGGCCCGAGCGTGTCGCTCATGCCCCATTGCGTTACCATCGCGTTGGCCAGCCGCGTCGCGTACTGAATGTCCGAGCTGGCGCCGCTGCTGACTTTCGCATGACCGAAGATGATTTCCTCTGCCGCGCGACCGCCCATGCTGACGGCCAGATCGGCGAGCATTTTATCGCGCAGGTACGAGATTTTATCGGCTTCGGGTAGGCGCATCACCATGCCCAGCGCCCGCCCGCGTGGGATGATGGTGGCTTTGTGAATCGGGTCGCTCGCCGGGAAATGGATCGAGACCACCGCGTGCCCCGCCTCGTGGTAGGCGGTCATGCGTTTTTCTTCCTCACTCATCACCATGGATTTGCGCTCGACGCCCATCATCACCTTGTCTTTGGCGGCCTCAAGCTCGCGCATGGTGACGACTTTTTTATCCTGCCGCGCGGCCAGCAGCGCCGCCTCGTTGACGAGGTTGGCCAGATCCGCCCCTGAGAAGCCCGGCGTGCCGCGCGCGAGGATTTTGGCATCGACATCCGGCGCCATCGGCACTTTTTTCAGATGCACGTTGAGGATTTTGGTGCGCCCCTCGATATCCGGGTTGGGCACGACAATCTGGCGATCGAAACGGCCCGGGCGCAGCAGGGCCGAATCGAGTACATCGGGCCGGTTAGTGGCGGCAATCAGGATGACGCCTTCGTTGGCCTCGAAGCCGTCCATCTCGACCAGCAACTGGTTCAGGGTTTGTTCGCGCTCGTCGTTACCGCCGCCGATGCCTGCACCGCGATGGCGCCCCACCGCGTCAATCTCGTCGATGAAAATAATGCAGGGCGCGTTTTTCTTGCCCTGTTCGAACATGTCGCGCACACGGCTGGCACCAACGCCGACGAACATTTCGACGAAATCGGAGCCGGAAATGGAAAAGAACGGGACGCCCGCTTCGCCCGCAATCGCGCGCGCGAGCAGGGTTTTCCCCGTCCCCGGAGGGCCGACCAGCAGGCAACCTTTAGGGATGCGCCCGCCGAGTTTCTGGAATTTCTGCGGGTTCTTGAGGAAATCCACCAGCTCCTGCAGCTCTTCCTTTGCTTCATCAATACCTGCGACGTCGTCGAAGGTTTTTTTCTCGGTATTTTCATTGAGCATTTTGGCGCGCGATTTACCAAACCCCATCGCCCCGCCACCGCCGCCGCTTTTGCCCTGCATCTGGCGCATGAAGAAAACATACACCCCGATCAGCACCAGAAATGGCAGCCACGAGGAAAGGAAAATGCTCAGCAGCGAATCCGCCCCCGAGCCGCCGGGCGCTGCCGACAGCTTGACATTGTTCGCGCGTAGTATCTCGACCAGGCGGGGGTCGTTCAGGCCTTGCAGGGCGAAGCGTTCGCCGTTGGTCAGATGGCCCTGAATGAGGGTGCCCGCTTCGGCGCTTTCGCGGACGATCACATCCCGCACCTCGCCGCTTTCGACCTTGCTTAGAAACTCCGAATAGGCAAGGCGGGTGGCGCCGCCGGTGCTGCTGGCCGTGTCGCTGCCAAGGCCCCCTTGCGAGAGGTTCACCAGCAACAGAATGGCAACCATGATGCCAACCCACAGGGCGATGTTTTTTGTCAGTGGCGGCATAGGGGTGTCCTGAATCGTTAGCGGTGGCGCCGGTGGGGTGTCGGCGTTGTTCGGGCGGCTGAATTCGCCGACGGACGCGCGCGACTCACCCAGCGCATCCGTTCAATCACCAAAATGGCGCAGCGGCAAGCGGTTTTGCGGGCGCGAAGCCAAGCTGCACCGGCCACCCGCCCTCGCCGCGCGCCAGGAGATGCGGAATGGCCACCAGCGTCTCGCCCTGCCACAGCGAGGGGGTGGCCAACGGCAGCGGCGCCGGGCGTGCCTCTCCCGCAATGGCGGCAGCGGCGCGCGCCTGTTGCCTGCCGTCGCTACCCAGCGCGCGCAGGGTAATGGCCACATCCCCGGGAAGGGCATACCGCACATGAAAGCGGTTGTCCCAGCGTGTTTCGCCCCGCCCGCGCAGGGTGATGGCCGCTTCGACCCGTGCTGCCTCGCGGGCGATGCGCACGACGCCCTGCTGCGCCCCCAGCTCGCAGCCATGCAGGGTGCGGCGGCGGCCATCACCCTGCGCGAGTGCAGCTATCAGCCGTGCCGTGTCGCCCCCGCGTGGGCGGTGCGCCGCGCCGCTGATGGTGGTGAGGGTATCGGCCAGCAACTGGCTGGCAAGCGTGGGTTCGAGCGCGCGCCACGCGGCGAGGTTCAGATCGGCAAACCCGAGCGGGCTGAGGGTGACACAGCGTATTGCCGCTTCGGCCAGCGCTGCATCGCGCCCGGTGCGCGCGGCTGATTGCTGCGCGAGAATCGCATCGAGTGCGGCGCGCTTTGCGGCATCGTCGCGCAAGGCAGCGCGGGTGCGCACACGGGCAAAACGCGGGTTGTCGTTGGAAGGGTCGTTCATCCATGCGACGCCGCGCCCGGTGAGGTAGGCTTCAAGCGTTGCGCGTTCGACCGCCAGTAACGGGCGCAGGAAACGCACCCCGTGCAGCGTGCGAACGCAACGCATGCCCGAGGCCCCATCCGCCGTGGCGCCGCGCGCGAGGTTGTGTGCGGCGGTCTCGCGGTTATCGCCCGCCGTATGAGCAACAAGGCAATGCAGAATCCCGTGGGTGACGCAGGCCTCGGCCAGTGCGGCATAACGCCAGCTGCGCGCGGTTTCCTGCATATTGCCCGACACGGGCACATGGGCGGGTGTGAGGATGTGATGCGCGATACCGTGGGCAGCCATCTGCTGTGCGACGGCGTGTGCTTCGGCAGTCGAGTTGTCGCGCAGGCGGTGATCGACGGTGAGGGCGACAAGCTGCGCACCGTGACGCGCCGCCCATGCCTGCGTCAGCAGGGTGAGGGCGAGGCTATCGGCCCCGCCGGAAAGGGCGACTGCAAGCCGCAGCGGCGCTGCGCCGGGCTGCGAAGGGAAAAGCGCGCGCGCAAGGCAGGCATCGAAATGGGCAGCAAGGTTGCTGCCGGTTACTTGCATTGCATTGTGGTGCGCGCCTCGGTGGCTTTGGCCGCCGTGCGTTTGGCCGTCTCACCGTAGCGGCTGATGACCTGTGCCAGCACCACGCAGGCTTCGGTCTTGCGTTTGATCTGCGCCAGCGACAGCGCCAGTTTGTAGAGGTTGTCGGGGGCTTTCTGGCCGTCGGGGCTGGCCTCGAACCCTTTGCGGAAGCTCTCGGTCGCGCGGGTGAAATCGCTGCGCGCATAATGGCTTTCACCCAGCCAGTAATAGGCGTTGGCGGTCAGCGGGTCGGCGGGATATTTTTTGACAAACGCATCGAAGCTGCTGGCGGCTTCGCTGAAATTCTTCTCGCTGAGGAGTTTGAAGGCGTGCGAGTAATGGGCGTTGGCGTCCGGGAAATCCTTGCCGGTCGGGGCCGGTTTCTCTTTGACCTCGGGCTTGTAGCTGGCAGGTTTTTCGGCCTCTGCCGGGGCGGTGGCGCCAGCGACAGCGGTGACGACGGGTTTTGCCGCTTCATTCGCGGCGACCGGCGCAGCTTCCTCCGCGGCGGATGTGGCGGTGGCGGGGGCTGCCACGGCCTCGGTTTGCGCCTGTTTCTGCTCCAGCGCCCGCAGGCGGAAATCGACATCGTCGGAAAGTTTTTTCAGCGCGGCGGTGCTTTGCCGATTCTGGAACTGGGTCTGCTCGATGAGGCCGCGAATTTGGCGCAATTCCTCGTCAATTTGCGAGAAGCGCACCTGCAATTGGCCGCTGTTGAGGGGGGTGCCATCGGTTTTCCCGTCACCGCTTTCACTGCTGCGGTAGACTTGTTTCTGGACAAAATTAAGGTCGCGCTCAAGGCGGTCAAGACGTGTGTTCAGGGCGTTGCCGGCGGCATCCTGTGCGCTTGCGGCGGAAGCCAGCAGGGCGAGGGGAAGCAGCAGCAGGGCGAGGTGACGCATGAAATTCTCCATAAGGGAGTTCCTCGCTAGCAAGTTTCTGGCACAGGTTCAAGGCCCGCGCACAAAAAAGCCCGCCATTACTGGCGGGCTTTTCGATAAAGTGTGGCGCGCAACTAGTTCGCGATCACCGTTACCGCACGGCGGTTCTGGCTCCAGGCGCTTTCGTCGTTGCCGGTGACGGCCGGACGCTCTTTACCATACGAGATGGTCGAGAGGCGGCTGGCCGCAATGCCCTGGCCGACGAGGTAGTTTTTCGCCGCCGTTGCACGACGCTCGCCCAGGGCGATGTTGTACTCACGGGTGCCACGTTCGTCGGCATGGCCTTCGAGGGTGACATTGACGCTTTCGTTAGCTTTCAGCCAGCCCGCCTGACGGTCAAGCGCGGCCTGACCTTCGGAATCAATCACCGAGCTGTCGGTCGCGAAATAAACGCGGTCGGTGATGTTGGTGCCATCGGTCGCCTGACCGAGAACGCCGGCGCCGGTGCCTGCACCGCCTGCGCCAACGCCACCGGCGCTGCCGTTATCACTCGAACTGGAATCGCACGCGGCGAGAAGCAGAAGGGAAGCGGCCAGAGCTAATGCAGATTTTTTCATAGATAATCTCCTGAGGGAACATGTTTTTGCCTGCAATCCATGCAGTTCGTTCGCGCTGTATTGCATAGTCGCCGTCAATTGACAAGGTGGGGGAGGGGCGAAATCGACAGGTTTATTGCTAAAGCCCCTGACTGTGGCAAGATTGTAACAGGGGCAAATTAATTCGTAGCCAGCGCATCGCGCCTGCCTTAGCCTGCGGCCATGCAACGCACCCAAAAACCCTTCCGGCAGGCCGCCCTCATGGCAAAATTCACCTGTCTGGGCGCCGCCTGCCCCGACACGTGCTGCCGGGGCTGGGAGATGCCGGCCGATGCCGCGCAGCGGGCGCGTTATGCCGCGCAGGCGCCGGAATTGCTCGCTATTATCGACCCTGAGGCCGGCGTGCTCCGGCGCGAGGGGGATGACCGGCACTGCACCCGGCTGCGCGAAGGCATCTGCGGCGTCCATGCCGATTACGGCACGGATTTTCTCGGCGATGCCTGTTATTTTTACCCGCGCCTGTGGCATAATGTCGGCGGCGAAATGCGGATGACGGGCGCAATGTCGTGCCCTGAAATAGTGCGGCTGGTGATGCAGGAACCCGACCCGTTCGCGCCAATGCCCGCAACCGCCGATCGCCTGCCCGCCCACCGCCGCGATCGCGTGCCTGAAGGGTGGAGCGCGCAGGCCGTCGATGCCGTACACGCGCACGCGCTGGCACTGGCGGCGGATGCGCAGGTTTCGCCCGAGGCGGCGATGCTGCATTTGCTGGCGCTGGCGGAAAGCCTTGCGCGCAGCACGTCGGAGAACTGGCGGGAGCAGTGGGAAATCGCCGTCGCGCAAGCCCCCGCGCCGCACAGCAAGGAGGGTGACAGCCACACGCTTTATTACGCCCTTGCCCTCACCGAGGCGTTCGGCGATCCGGGCATCAGCAAGGGGCTGGCCGGTATCATGCAACAGATGGAACAGGCGCTGGCCTGCCGCTTCGAGCGCGCCAGCCGCGATTTGCAGTTCGTGGCGCATTCCAAAGGGGTGCAGGCGCGCTTATGGCAGCGCTGGCGCATGGATGCGCAGGCGGCGCTGGCCCCGATGCTGCGCCGCTGGATTCAGGCGCAGTTGAGCATGACCCTGTTTCCATTCGGCGGGTTTCACGAGCTGACGATTGCCGAGCGCGGCGCGGTGTTGGTGCAGCGGTTCGCCACCGTGCGCCTCGCGCTGATGTGCGCAGTGCCCCCAAACGGCGTCGCGCCGGATGAGGCTTCGGTCATGCGGGTGATGCAGGGTATCGCGCGGTTTATGGATCACCTCGCCGATGCCAGGCTGACGATGATGATTCATCGCGATGCCGGTTGGGCCGACCCCGCGCGCCTGCGCGGCTTAATCGCCGGGGAGTCGCTGGAGGATTTTTCCCCGCGCTGAAAAAACCATCGGGAAACCGCTCCGTCGCTACATCGGCAGCAGGGGGCTCCATGCCGGGTCGGAAGCATCGAGCGGGGTTGTCACCTCGCGCAGATTATAGCCGGTAATATCCACCGAATAGAGCCGCGAGCGGTTGCCGCCGGCCCCCCCCGGTGTTTCGCGGCCAAAGATGAGCACGCGGCCATTGGGCGCCCAGCTTGGCCCTTCATCGAGCCAGCTTTGGGTAATCAGGCGCTCGCCCGAGCCATCGGGTTTCATGACGCCGATATAGAAGCGCCCGCCCGCCTGTTTGGTGAAGGCAACGAGGTCGCCGCGCGGCGACCAGACCGGGGTGGAGTAATTGCCGGTGCCAAAGCTGATGCGCTGGATGTTACCGCCGTTCGCGTCCATGGTGTAGAGCTGCTGGCTGCCGCCACGGTCGGAGTTAAAGACAATGGCGTGGCCGTCGGGCGCGTAGGAGGGCGAGGTGTCAATCGCGCCGCCCGATTGCGTTAACCGCCGCAAAGCGCGGCTGCGCAAATCCATCTCATAAATGCTGGTGACGCCACCTTGCGCAATCGACATCAGCATGCGCGAACCGTCGTGGTTGAAGCGTGGGGCGAAGCTCATGCCGTTGAAGCGACCCAGTGATTCCTCGCGGCCGGTTTGCAGGTCGCGCAGGAATACGCGCGGCTGCGCGCCGGAATACGACATGTACAGAATTTCCTGCGTATTGGGTGAGAAGCGCGGAGTCAGTACAAGGCTGCCGCCCTCAGTCAGGTATTTATGGTTGGCGCCGTCCTGATCCATGATCGCGAGGCGTTTGACGCGGCGTTTGGCCGGCCCGGACTCGGCGACATAGACAATGCGCGAATCGAAATAGCCCTGCTCGCCGGTCATGCGTTTGTAGATTTCATCGGCAATGAGATGGCTGACGCGCCGCCAGTTGCGCGCAAACGTGTTGTATTCCTTACCCGCAATCTGCTGCTGGCCGAGCGTATCCCACAGCCGGAAGCTGATGCGTACCTTGTCGGTGCCAGTTGGCGTCACCGTGCCGGTGATAATCGCGTTGGCGTTGATCTGCCGCCAGTCGGCATAGCGCGGGATGGCGTCGCCGTTGGTGACCTGTTCGATAAAGGCCTGACTGCTGATGGGTTTGAACAGGCCCGAGCGTTCGAGGTCGGCGGCAACCACGTCGCTGATGTCGTTGCCCATGGCGTCGCCGGTGAGGGTGGTGACGGCAATCGGCATTGGCTCGACATTGCCTTTGGTGATGTCGATTTTCAGTTCCGCCTGCGCGGCGGCGGCAAAGAAAAGGGCGGCGAGGCAGGCCGAAAGCGGCAATAGGCGCATAAAAGTTCCTGTTTCCTAGGCTGGAGAATGACGCCGTCAGCCATAGCGTGCCGCGCATTAAATTTCCATACCGAAATTGAGGGAGCGTGTGGGGGAGGTGGCAGAAACCGAGCACGGGGGACACATTAACCATTATGTCCCCTGTGCAAACTTCAATCCGCCAATCGGCGGGCAGTGAGGCGCAGTCCGGGTTTTACAGTGAACGCCGTGTGCACCACCGCAAAGCCATGGGATTCCAATAACAAGGTGAGGCTCCGGCGCGTCTGCCAGGTGATATGTTCGAGGGGTTTGATTTCCGGCCACGCCACCAGCGACTTCGGACGTCGCCAATGCCCGGCATCGGGCGTGGTGAGGAAGAGGTAGCCGCCCGGCTTCGTGAGCCGTGCAAGATGCGCAGCAAAGGCATTCGTATCAATCGCATGCTCAATCACTTCGGTGCAATGAACCAGATCGAACGGCTGCTCGGGAGTAAAATCCTCAATCGTGGTGGCGAAATAGCGGTTTAAGGGAAAATGTTCCGTCGCGGTACGTACGGCGGTGGCGTCGATCTCGATACCGGTGGCCTCAAACCCGGCCATTCTCGCTGCCTCCACCGCAAAGCCGACATTGCAGCCGACATCCAGAAACCTGCCGGTTGCAACATAGCGCGTGAGCTTCTTCAGGCGCTTTAAGGTGCGGCGGATTTTTTTGTCGCGTTTTCCGGCATAGGCGCCGGAGGCATAATAATTCTGGTAGAATTGCATGAGGGTGGCGGCGGTCGGCAGGGGGTCGATGCGAATAAAATCGCAGTGGCGACAGCCGATAAACTGCGTGAACGCCGTTTCCGGATGGGCGCAGATATAGGCATAAAGCGGCTTGCGTTCATCCGTTGCCACCGCGGCGACGTGTGCAAACGCCTGATAGGAGGCAATCGCAGCGGTATCGGGTGAACCGCATTGTCGGCAGGCGGCCTGTTCCATCGGATAATCCTTTTTGCCGTTGGGGTTGGTCTTAGCTAGAGCATGTCTTGCGGGTCGAAATTTAGTTCCATCTCGCGCCAGCTGTTGTATTTCTCGGGCGGCAGGTTTTTAATCGGGCTGCATTTATGCACGGCGCGCAGGGCGCTGTCGGCGGCGGCGCGAAAGAAGCTGTCGCGGCCATAACGCCCCATCTGGTCGGAGGCGATAATGGCCTCAAGCACGGTGCCGTCGGCCTGAAGTTTTATTTTGATACGCACCGCCAGCGTGTGGGCATCTTTGGCACCTGCGGGCATGCTCCAGCAGAGCAGGAACTGGCTGCGGATGGTATCCTTCTCGCTGATGGAAAGCGGCATCGTGTCGTCGTAGGGCGCATCCGAGCGGGTTTTGTTTTCGGCGGTGTTGGTTTTGTCTTTGGCGTCTTTTGAGGTGTCGGTTTTGGCTTCCTGCTTCAGCTTGTTGAGCAGGGCGGCGAATTCGTCGGGCTTGGGTTTTTCGGCTTCTTTCTCCTTCGGCTTTTCGACCGGCTTGGGTTTTTCGCCGGGTAGCGGTTCGGCGTCCTCCATCGGGTTAAAATGTTTCTCGGGCGGCGGGGGCGGCGCGGCGGCTTTTTCCGTCGCGCTCGGGGTGACGGGTTTGGGGGTTTTGGGCGTCGGCGCTTTTTGCTCGGGCGTAATGGGTTTTTCCGACGGCTTGATATTGGTGACTTCGCCCACGGGCAGCAGCTAGACCGTCATCACCAGCGGCATCGGCTCGGGCGCTCTGGGCAGCAGCGCAGGCAGGCCGAACGCCGCAATCAGCAGCGCCGTGGCATGCAGCACAATCGAAAGGCTAACGCTGCGGGATTCAACCATGGGCACGGGTGCGTTCCTGGTGGTAAGGTTAGTTCTTCGGCGGTACGCCCGACATATCGGTGAGCAGGGCGACTTTGGTGAAGCCTGCGCTGTTGATTTCGCCGATGACGCGCATCACTTGCCCGTAATCGATTGCCGTGTCGCCGCGCACGAAAATGCGGGTTTCCTTTTTCTCGCCGAGGATGGCGGAAAGCTTGCTGCCAAGCTGATCGACGCGGGTGGCGCTGTTCTGGATATAGACCGTGCCATCGGCCTTAATCGAGATGCTGATCGGCTCGTCGTTGCCCGGCACGCTCGCCGCCTGCGTTTTGGGCAGGCTGACGGTGACGCCGGTGGTCATCATCGGCGCGGCGACCATGAAGATGATGAGCAGCACCAGCATGACATCGACAAACGGGGTGATGTTGATGTCGTTGAAGCCGCCGTCGCTGCGGGTGGCGCGGCCACGGCGGGAACCGCCCTGCAGTTTCGCGCCCATCAGTGGCCGCCTTTGTCGAGCTGACGTGACAGCAGCATCTGGAACTCGGTCGAGAAATCCTCGAGCTTGCCGGCAAGGCGGTTCAGCTCGCCGTTGAATTTGTTGAAGGCCATCACCGCCGGAATCGCGACAAACAGGCCGATGGAAGTGGCAAACAGGGCCTCGGCAATCCCCGGCGCGACGACGGCCAGCGATGTATTCTGCGACCCGGCGATGTTGCGGAAGGAGTTGATAATCCCAATCGTCGTGCCCAGCAGGCCGATAAACGGCGCTGAAGAACCCGCCGTCGCCAGAAAGCCCAGCCCGCGTTCGAGGCGCTCCATCTCGCGGTTGCGGGTCAGCGCCATCTGTTGCACAATGCGCTCCTTGACGGTGATGGTCAGATCGCTGCCGCCGCGCCCGCTGCTGCCGCTGGGCACCAGCCGTTCCTGGCCTTTGCTTCGGAACCATTCCTCCATCGCTGAGGAAAACATCAGCGCCAGCGGGTGTCTGGCTTTGCGCTTTTTGGTTTTTTCGTAGTATTTGTCGAGCGCTTCGGCCGACCAGAACTCGTTTTCGAACTGGTTGGTTTTTTCGTTGACGCTGCGCAGCACCGCGAATTTTTCGAGGATAATTGCCCAGCAGGCAATCGACATCCCAACCAGCACGAGCATGATAATCAGCACCAGCGGCTCGGCATTGAGCAGCAGGCCGAGGAGGGAAAGGTCGTGGCCACCGGCGGCCTGCCCGGCAACGGTGCCGGCGACATCGGCGGCGTTTACGCCAGTTACGGGGGCGGCAATACTGGCCATAGGGCTACTCCATCGGTCAAGGCTGTTTTTTCGGTTCTTCCATTTCCGGCGCGGTGGGCAGCAGGGCGCGCAGGGCATCGGGCAGCAGGGTGGGGGCAAATGTTTCGATGCTCACCGCCACCACTTCCACGTCAATCGTCGCCAGCAGCGTTTCGCCACGGGTAATGGTCTGGCGCAAGGTCATACGCACTTTGCCGATGGCCTGCAAGCGCGTTTCCACCATCAGCAGATCATCAAGGCGGGCGGGGCGGCGCCATTCGATGGTCGCACGGCGGACGACGAACATCAGCCCGAATTCCTCCTGCAGGCGCTCGCGGCCAATCGCGAGGTGGCGCAGCCATTCGGTGCGGGCGCGCTCGGCGAAATTGAAGAAGTTGGAGTGATAGACAATCCCCCCCGCATCCGTATCCTCGTAGAAGACACGGATAGGGAAGTAAAAAGCGTCATCACGGGCGTAGGCATTCATCGGCATGGGTTACGTCCAGATTCGTCAACGGGTCAGAATACATCACAGATAGAAGCGGCCTTTACCTCTCCCTTGGGAGAGGTCGCCTCACCCCATCCCTGATGGGGTGAGGCGGGTGAGGGCGTGCTGAATTTCCTCTAACACTCCTTCAATATTTTCTATTACGGCATTATTCCAGAATCGCAAGATATGCCAGCCGGACTGTTCAAGAACCCCCGTTCTTACCGTGTCCTGTGCTTTGCGGGCATCGTTGTTGTGCTGGCCACCATCAAGTTCGATGCCGAGTTTATGGTTTTCGCAGGCGAAATCGAGGATGTATCCCTGAAGCGGATGTTGGCGGCGGAATTTTACCCCAAGCTGGCGGTTACGCAGTCGTTGCCACAGGCGTTTCTCGACCTCGGTGCTCGCAACGCGCAATGTCCTTGAGCGTTCAATCAGGTGGGATTCGGCAAAGGTTCGTTTATGTGGCACCTGTGATGCCCTCACCCGTCGCGCTGAAGGAGCGCGCCGACCTCTCCCAGGGGAGAGGTGATTCCACGGGCGTAGGCATTCATCGGCATGGGTTACGGTTCCTCATCCAATAACCCAAGCTGCTCGGGCGCTGGCAGTTTTTTCGGTGCTAACCCGAGATGCTTGAACGCGGTGGCGGTGAGCACCCGTCCGCGCGGCGTGCGTTGGACAAAGCCCAGTTGCAGCAAAAACGGCTCGATGGTTTCCTCAATCGTGTCGCGCGCTTCCGACAGTGCGGCGGCGATGGTTTCCACCCCGACGGGCCCGCCGTCGTAATGGTCGGCGATGAATTGCAGGTAACGGTGGTCGGAAGAATCCAGCCCGAGCGCATCGACTTCCAGCCGCTTTAAGGTCGCATCCGCCATTGTGGCACTGATAGTATCCTTGCCAGCGGCATGCGCGAAATCACGCACGCGTTTCAACAGGCGCACGGCAATGCGCGGGGTGCCGCGCGCACGGTTGGCGATTTCATTGGCACCATCGGGGGTGATCGTTACTTTGAGCAGTGTCGAAGCGCGGCTGACCACCTTGCGCAATTCGGCCACGTCGTAGAAATTGAGCTTGAGCGGGATGCCGAAACGGTCGCGCAGTGGGCCGGTAAGCAGGCCGATACGCGTGGTGGCGCCGACCAGCGTGAAGGGCGGCAAATCAATGCGCACGGTGCGCGCACTCGGGCCTTCGCCGATGATGAGGTCGAGCTTGAAATCCTCCATCGCGGGGTACAGCACCTCCTCGACGGCGGCATTCAGGCGGTGGATTTCGTCGATGAACAACACGTCGTGCGCTTGCAGATTGGTGAGGATGGCGGCAAGGTCGCCCGCCTTGGTTAGCAATGGCCCGCTGGTGCTGCGGAAATTGACGCCCATCTCGCGGCTGACGATGTGGGCAAGCGTGGTTTTACCCAAACCGGGAGGGCCATAAAGCAGCACATGGTCGAGGGCTTCGCTGCGTGTTTTTGCGGCGCGGATAAAGACGTCGAGATTTTCAATTACCTGCGGCTGGCCGGTAAAATCGGCCAGTGATTGCGGGCGGATGCCGTGCTCGATCTCGTCGCCTTCGAGCGGTTGGGGTGAGGTGAGGGGGGCGGCGCTCATGCGGCCCATCCATGTGTCATGCCAAACGTGATTTTGCATCCATCATGGCGCGTCTGCGCCGAGCATTTTTTATGGATGGATCCTGAAACAAGTTCAGGATGACGGCTCTGTATGTGTTGACACATCATGCGGCCAGCTCCCGCAGCGATTCGCGAATCAGCGCGTCAAGCTTCGTGCCGGGGTTTTCCTGCTGCAGGCGCATGACGACGCTGAAAGCTTCGGAGCGGCCATAGCCCAGATGCACCAGCGCCGAAAGCGCATCCTCGATGACGCTGGGCGTGGCCGCGGCTTTTTTGCTTTTGCCCGCGCCGGGCGCCGCGCTGTGCCCGGCGGCGATGCTAAAGCCTGCCGCGCCGAGTTTCGTCGCCTGCGATTTCAGTTCGGTAACAATCCGCTCGGCCAGCTTGGGGCCGACGCCCGACACCACCGTCAGCGCTTTTTTATCCTGTGCGGCAATCGCGGTGAGAATCTGCTCGGGGCTGAGCGCACTTAAAATCGCCAGCGCCATTTTAACGCCCACACCCTGCACCGTGGTCAGGGTGCGAAACCACAGGCGCTCGGCGACGGTCGCAAAACCGTAGAGGTGGATATGATCCTCGCGGACATGGGTTTCGGTGAGCAGGCTGATGGCGCCGCCGCGTTCGGGGCAGGCGGCCAGCGTCCGCGCGCTCGCAAACACCAGATAGCCCACACCGCCGACATCGAGAATCAGGTGATCCTCGGCGACTTCATCGACCCGTCCGGTGAGTTTTCCAATCATGCAGGAGGCAGGTTACAGGTTTCAGGTTTCAGGTGACAGCTTTTTTTGCCATGCATCCGCAAGAATTATTCAACCGACGGTGTGCAGTTTACAGTGCCCTATACCTCACTTTCATGATGGGGCTGCCGTGCTTCAAAAAAGGCGGATGCGGTCATGAAACCGGGGTGACAGGGGAGCGCCTGAGGGCTGGCGACGCGAAGGCATTGACAGCAACCCCGGATTCCCCTAGTGCAGAAAACCCTTTGCCAGAAAGGGATGTGTGGAGGGGTGGTCGAGTGGTCAATGGCAGCGGACTGTAAATCCGCCCTCTTCGGAGTTCGAAGGTTCAAATCCTTCCCCCTCCACCACCGCTTTTGCCCGCGCCGTTGGCGCGGAATGGCAAAAGCGAGTGTCCTCCGAAGCTCGCTTGCGAGCGAAGGACGGACTGGTCCGCAGGTTCTGAACTGCCAACCTACGCCCCGTTCGGTTCTGAATGTATCTGCCCGCCCTCACCCCACCGGCAGGTAGAGGCTGAAGCGTGCGCCGCCGGTGGGTGGGACGTCGTAGGCAATCAGCCCGCCCTGCTCCGCGATAATTCTGGCGGTGATGGCAAGCCCCAGCCCTTTGCCGTTTTCCTTACCGCTGGAGAACGGGGTGAACAGGCGCGGCACAAGGGCCGCTTCAACTCCCGGCCCGTTATCCGTGACGCTGAGCTGAATCGTCAGCCGCGCGCCATCCGGGCGCTGCATATGCTCACCCAGCAGGTAGCGCGTGGTGATCGTCACCAATCCCCGGTCTTGCAGCGCCAGTAAGGAAGCATTCTCACGATCGCTGGTGACTGCCTCCACCGCATTTTTAACCAGATTCATCAGCGCCTGAATCAGCGCCTCGCGGTGCCCGCGTATTTCGGGCAGCGAAGGGTCGTAGTGGGTCGCAATCCTCACCCCACCGGCAAAACTGCGCGCGGCGAGGCGGACATATTCCGTCACCTCGTGGATGTTCAGCGATTCCAAAACCTGCGACGGGTTGGGCGTCAGCGGGTCCATCGTCGCCACCAGCTGTTCGATGCGCTGGCTTTCGGCAATGATGAGCCGGGCGAGCGATTTATCCTCGTCCCCCACCGCCTGCTCCAGCAACTGCGCCGCGCCCCGGATGGACAGCAGCGGATTGCGGATTTCATGCGCGAGTGCGGCGGCAAGTGAACTTGCCACTCCCGTCCATTCCGGCGCGGGAAAGACAGGGGCGGGTTTGGAGGGTGTTTCTTCCAAGGATTTTTTGGTTTTAGCCATGCCACACACTCCGGCCTGTCACCCCGTCTTCATGACGGGGTCTGCCTTTCTTGAGAAGATGGACCCCGCAACAAGTGCGGGGTGACAGTGCGGAGGATGCGGCGAGCTTTATCATGCACCCTCCCTAGCGGATTAAACCCATTGAGCCAAGGATAAGTCTAGCTATTTAGTCGTCATAAAATCTTCATACAACGTGAAGCAACCATCTGCCGGTTCACCTAAAAAATCCTGGGTCGCAACCGAACAAGCCAAACCCGAAGCGGCTGCCGAAGCACAGCTAAACCGCTAACTACTCCCCCTCCACCACCGCAATATGCGCGCGCTGGGTAATCCCCCGCTGCAGCAGCCCATCGTAGAACGTGCGGATAGATTCGCGCACCGGTTCGGGCTCGTTCATGCGGTTGACCGTGTGGCGGAACGCCGCGCCGCCCTCAAGGCCGCTCGAATACCAGCCGATATGTTTGCGCGCGACGCGCACGCCGTTCGCCGTGCCATAGAGTGAAAGCATTTCGTCGTAGTGGTTAAGCAGGATGTCGCGCTGCACCGCAAGCGGCGGCTCTGCCGCCCGGATACCCTTGAGATGTGCGCAGGCCTGCGCCACAAACCACGGACGCCCATAGGAGCCACGGCCAATCATCACCCCATCGGCGCCGGATTCGGCCAGTGCGCGGTCGACATCGGTCAGCGTCGTGATGTCGCCATTGGCAATCACCGGGATGCCAACCGCCGCTTTCACGCTGCGAATAAACGACCAGTCGGCACTGCCTTTATACATCTGGCAGCGGGTGCGGCCATGGATGGTAATCATTTGAATACCGACCTCTTCGGCGATTTTCGCAAGCCGCGCGGCGTTGAGGCTCTGGTGATCCCAGCCCATGCGCATTTTGAGGGTGACGGGGATTTTTACGGCCTTGGCGGTCGCTTCCAAAATCCGTGCCGCGAGGCCTTCCTCGCGCATCAGCGCCGAACCGGCCATGCCGTTGACCACCTTCTTCACCGGGCAGCCGAAATTGATGTCGATGATATCCGCGCCGCGATCCTCGTTCAGCTTCGCCGCTTCCGCCATGATCTCCGGGTCGCAGCCGGCAAGCTGCACCGAAAAGGGCCGCTCCGTCACCTCGCTTTGCGCCATGCGCAGGGCGTTGCGCGTTTCGAGCACGACGGCTTTGCTCGCGATCATTTCGCTCACCACCAGCCCGGCGCCAAAGGATTTAACCAGACGGCGGAACGGCAAATCGCTCACCCCCGTCATCGGCGCGAGGATGGCGTGATCGGTGAGGGTGATGTCGCCGATGCGGATGGGCGCGCGCGGGCGCATGTGTGGGGCGGTCTGCATAGGCGGCGGCTTATACACGAGGATTGCGGCGGGGGCAATGCCTGCTTAGGCACGGTTCTTAAATCCTGTTCCGCCTGTCTTTTGGCGATTTCTGGCTACAAATTTCAGGCTGATTTTTGAAATAGAATGACTATTCCTGCAAACCATCCTGAAATTTTCGCTCAAAAATCACTCAAAATCCAAACAAATCAGGATTCAAGAACAGCGCCTAGCGCGCGAGCGCGGCTTCCTTGCCGTCGGTTCGGGCGTGGAGCTTCTCAAGCTCTTCCGCCAGTGCGGTGCGGTATTCATCCAGCTCTTTGGCTTCGCGGTAGCTGAAAAAACCGCCGAGTAGCGAACCAACGCTAACAGCCACCATAGTTAAGCGAAAATGGTTATGCGATGCAGAATAGTTGTGATCAAGGAGTTTTTTGACCGCAATCGGGATAGAGAGAGCCCCGCTGCCAATCATTGCGCCGTTGCCGATGCCGTTTAATATGGTACTGTACATGGGGCGCGGAGCACGCGTCGTCAGAATCTCTGGGATCTTGTTTCTATCGTCCATAAGCTTCACTATAACACGCAATTATGACACTTTGATGACAATAAAAAAGGCGCCCTCAAGGGGCACCTTAAGTGTTAGCGTATCTCTATTAAACAAGAGATTTTGCTCACAAATTTACTTTTTTTTGCTCTCAGTAGCCAACACCAATCCATGGCCTGCCATACCAAGCAATGCATAGGCAGTAAAAGGACCGCCAACCATTGCCATAGCACCAAGTACAGCCCATGTAACAGCAGTCACGGCTTTCTCTACCTTTACATCGTCTGCTTGTTTTTTATCAGTACTCATTGGAGTTCTCCAATACAATCCGCTTCTTACAGAGAAGCAGATAAGCCTCGGTTAGACGATATTGTCTAACTGATCATAGTGAAATCATGCGAGCATGATTTCACAAATGATGAGGGTACTATAATCCAAAATTGTGTCACTATCATGACAATTGGAAAACTATCAGCGACGATTAAGTTATTTTGCATATTTTGCTCCTAAAGACAGAATTTACCCACCCATGAAAGCTGTTGAGTGTTTCGCCGTTACGCGGTTGCCGCCACAGTTTTATTGTCGTATACCGCCTCCCATGAGCCAAAGTCCTCGCATTGTCGCCCTGATTGTCGCCGCCGGTGCGGGGCGTCGTGCAGGGGGGGCGGTGCCCAAGCAATACGCCCCCATCGCAGGGAAAGCCCTGCTGCGTTACAGTGCCGAGGCGCTGGCGGCGCATCCTGCGATTGCGGACATACAGGTGGTCATCCATCCCGACCACGCCGCGTTGTATGCTTCCGCAACAGAGGGTTTGCGCCTGTTGCCTCCCATCCATGGCGGGGCCGAACGTGCCGATTCAGTGCGCGCCGGGCTTGCGGCGCTGGCGCCGCTACTGCCGGATTATGTGCTCATCCACGATGCGGCGCGGCCTTTTCTCTCGTCCCAAACCCTCGCCGCGCTGGTGGCAGCGCTGACGCCCGATCACGCAGTGTTACCCGCCCTGCCGGTGGCCGATACGGTGCGCCGTGTCGATGGAGATGGATGGCAGGAAGTGCCGCGTGACGGGCTATGGCGCATGCAGACGCCGCAGGCGTTTCCGTTTGCGCGGTTAATGGCGATGGTCGGTATTGAGGATAGCGCCATCGCGACCGATGAGGCTGCCGTCTGGCTTGCGGCTGGCGGCGCATTGCGCTATGTGCAGGGCGATGAGGATTTGCGCAAAGTGACAACCGCTGAAGATATTATCTGGGCCGATGCCCGCGCACACGCGGCCACACGCACGGCGGTGGGGATGGGGTATGACGTCCACGCGCTGCTGCCCTCAGGCGAGGCCGGGGTCATCCGCCTCGGCGGGATCGACATTGAGAACGCCCACGCGCTGCATGGGCATTCGGATGCGGATGTGGTGCTGCACGCGGTGGTTGATGCCTTGCTCGGTAGCGTGGCGGCGGGGGATATCGGTAGTTTTTTCCCTCCCTCCGATGCGCGCTGGAAAGGCGCAAATTCGGCCGTATTTATTGCTGAAGCCTGCGCACAGGTTGCCGCGCACGGCGGTAAAATTCAGCATCTCGACGTAACGGTCATTGGCGAGCACCCGAAAATCGCCCCGCACCGCGATGCCATGCGCGCCGCTATCGCCGGGCTGCTCAACCTGCCGCTTTCGTATGTCAGTGTTAAAGCCACTACCACCGAGAAACTCGGCTTCACCGGGCGCGAGGAAGGCATTGCCTGCCACGCCATTGCTACCGTCACCCTACCGCTGGAGGCTGCATGAAACGCCATTGCCTTTCGACCCTCTACGGGGTGGGGCTGATTCGGGTCGCGCCAGGCACGTTTGGCTCGCTGGTGGCGGCGCTGCTCGCCTACCTCATCCTGCTGCTGCCGCTGGGCTATATCTGGCTGGCGGTGGGCGGTGTCTTGTTTTTGTTGCTGGGGGCGGTGAACGCCCACCGCTTCATCCGCGAGCGCAATACCTCGCCCGACCCGAGCGAGATCGTCATCGACGAACTGGTCGGGCAGTGGTTCACCTACACAGTATGGCATGGCTGGCTGGTGGCGATTACCAGCACGACGGACGCCGCGCGTCGCCTGCTCGACGAGGTGGCGCACACGCCGATGTATCTGGTCGCGGGCTTCCTGCTTTTCCGCCTGTTCGATATTATCAAGCCATGGCCGATTAGCTGGGCCGACCGGCGCATCAAGGGCGGGTTTGGCGTCATGTTCGACGATGTGCTGGCGGCGCTGGCGGCGGGCACGCTGCTCTATGTGCTCTATTTGTTCTCGCCCTACCTCGCCGGGCAGCTTGAGGTTAATCCGTGAGCCTGTTTACGCCCGAGGCCCTGCGCACCGCCGAGGTTGTGCTGCAAGGCCTGCGGGCACGCAACCTCACCCTCACTACGGCGGAATCCTGCACCGGCGGGTTACTCAGTGCATTGCTGACCGAAATCCCCGGCAGTTCGGACGTTTTTACCCATGGGTATGTCACCTATGCCAATGCCGCGAAAACGGCGATGATCGGGGTGACGGAAGCACGCATCCGCACCCACGGCGCGGTGAGTGAAGACGTCGCCCGCGCCATGGCCGAAGGGGCGCTTCAGGCCTCGGGTGCGGCGGTGAGCATTGCGATCACCGGCATTGCCGGGCCGACGGGAGCCACGCGCGACAAGCCGGTGGGGCTGGTGCATGTGGCGCGTGGGCGCGCCGGGTTTAGCACGGTGCATCAGCGGCATGTTTTTCCGGGTGACCGCAGCGCGGTGCGCCTTCAGGCGGTAATGGCTGCGCTCGAATTGCTGCAACAGCAATGGCAGCGCTGAGCGGCCTAAACTAAACCGGTCTAAACTAAAAGCGCCAACCTAAACTAAATCAGGCTTTCTTTTTCGCCAGTTTTTCCGCCGATTTTTTGTCACGGAAGGCGCGCGCGCCATCGGCAAGGCTGGTTTGCATGCCGCGTGCGCGGGCCAGCGCATCGGGCGCGACGTCCTCGGTAATCACCGAACCGGCGGCGATCATCGCGCCATCGCCAAGGGTAACCGGCGCCACCAGCGCCGAGTTGCTGCCGACAAACACGCCTGCACCGATGGTGGTTTTGTATTTGAGGAAGCCGTCGTAATTGCAGGTGATGGTGCCCGCGCCGATATTGGCACCTTCGCCGACGCTGGCATCGCCGACATAACTCAGGTGCGAGATTTTTGCGCCCTCCTTCACCTCCGCCGCTTTCAGCTCGACAAAATTGCCGATGCGCACATCCGCCCCAAGCCGCGTCCCCGGGCGCAGCCGCGCGAAGGGGCCGACAGTGGCGTTCGCCCCGATGGTTGCGCCCTCGATATGCGAAAACGCCTTGATGCGTGCGCCGCTTTCGATGGTAACTCCCATGCCAAAAAACACGTTCGGCTCAATCACCACATCGGCGGCGATGCGCGTATCGGCAGCAAAAAAGACGCTATCAGGGTCGATGAGTGTGACACCCGCTTCCATGAAACGCTGCCGGGCGCGGTATTGGAAAATGGCTTCGGCCACGGCCAGTTCGCCGCGTGCGTTGACGCCGAGTACTTCATCCGCATCGCCCTCGACCGCGAGTGCCGTGTGGCCTGCCGCGCGCGCAAGGGCGACGATGTCGGTGAGGTAATATTCCTTTTTGGCGTTGTCGTTTTTGATTTTGGCGAGCAGCTTCCATGCCAGCGACCCACGAATCGCCATCACCCCGGAATTGCAAAGTTCAATGCCCAGCTCATCCTCGGTGGCGTCTTTCGCCTCGACGATTTTTTCGAGCGTGCCGTCATCCGCCAGCACCAGGCGGCCATAGGCGCCCGGTTCATCCGGCACGAAACCAAGCACGGCGACGGCGCATTTTTCGTCCGCCTCGACTGCGGCGACGACCTGCGCCAGCGTTTCTCGGGTCAGCAGCGGCGTGTCGCCGTAGAGCACCAGCAGGATGCCCTCCACCTCGCCCAAGACAGGTTTGGCGGCCAACACCGCATGTGCCGTGCCGTGCTGCGCTTTCTGGATGGCAATATCTACCTCGCCTGCGATGTCGCGCGCGACGTCGGCCACCGCATCCATCCCCTCGGCGACAACGATGGCAATCGGTGCCGCGCCGACCTCGAGCGCGCGGGTAACCACATGCCCGACCATCGGCAGCCCTGCGACAGGATGCAGCACTTTGGGCAGGGCGGAAAGCATACGCGTGCCTTTGCCCGCAGCAAGAATGACAGCGGCAATGGGGGTGGGGGAAGCAGCCATGGAAAACCTCGTGAAATTTCGCGCCGATGGTGCTACGGTCGCATCGGATAGTCAAGGGAGAGCGTGATGCTGGACGCGGTTTTGGTGGGGGTATGCGCAGCGCTGGGTGTCGCGGCGGTGGCCTTGTGGCGCAGCAAAGTTTCTATCGAAGGGCAGTTGCGCGCGGTACGTGACGCGCACGACGCCCTGCGCGACCAACTCACCGCTGCCGAAAAGAACGAGGCGCTGGCGAACCAGAAACTTGAAGGGATGGAGCTGCGCCTCAAGGATTTCGAACTGCTTAAAACGCAGTTCGAGCAATATGCCAAGGCAGCAGCACTCGAAACCGGCAACCAGCTTTCCAATAAACTGATGGCCGACCATGTGCGTGCCCGCGAGGAAACGCACAAACAGTTCGAGCAATTCACCAAAACCGCGCGCGATGAGCTGCTGCTCAAGCAGCAGGAGCTGGCGACGACGCTTGGTGCGGTGCAAGGGCAAATGAACGACTCGAAAACCCAATTGGCGACCCTCGTGCGGGCGATGCAGAACCCGATTGGCGCCGGCGCCGAAGGTGAAATCGTGATGGGCAATATTTTGCAGCAGCATGGCTTCACGCAAGGGCTGGATTATGAGTTGCAGGTGCATCTCGCGGCGGAGGAAGGCAGCTTGCGTCCCGATTGTGTCATCTACCTGCCGCACCAGCATGCGATTATTGTCGATTCCAAAGCCAGCCAGCATATTTTTGCGCTGTTTCGCGCCGAAGGCACGCCCGCGTTCGATGCCGCGTTTAAGGAGATTCAGGCGACCATGCGCGCCCATGCCAAAGCCCTGAGCGGCAAGGCCTATCAGGATAGCCTGCGCAAGCTGAAAAACCGCAACGGGGAAGCTATCACGCGCACGACGCTGGTGATGTTTATCCCCAACGACGAGGTGGTCACGCGCCTGATGCAGAAAGACCCGAACCTGATGGATTACCTGCGCACGCACGATATTGTGCTGGCCGGGCCGGTCACGCTTTCGGGCATTTTCCTGACCGCGCGGGCGTTGGTGCGCGAGGCGAAACAGGTCGATGCGCACCACGCGATTGTCGAGCTGACCAGCGAGCTGATGGCCGATCTCATCACCGCGCTGGGCTATGCCGAGGATGTGATGAAAGGGATTCGCGGCAGTGCCACCGCCTACGACAAGTTCGCCGCCTCGCTCAATAAAGGGGTGATGGCGCGCTTGAAACGCCTCGCTGCCAAGGGCGTACGCCCGGCGAAAAACAAGCAGCTCGCGGGCAACCTGCCGCGCTACAGCATCCACCGTGAGGACGATGTGGTGGCGGGTGAGGCCGAAGAAGTGGTCGAGCTGCTGCAATTACCCAAAGAAGACGCGGCCTAATACGCCACGCGTGCGCTCAGCGCCGCGCCGAGCGTGCCGTCATCCATGTAATCGAGCTCGCCGCCCATGGGGATGCCTTGAGCAAGGCGGGTGATGGTGATGCCTGCCGCCGCTTTCAATGCGTCAGTTTCTGCGGGAAGAGAAAGAGCGTTCAGCCGCTCCGCAACGTAATGCGCAGTGGTTTGCCCGGCCACGGTTGCGGATAGCGCGAGGATAATTTCGCGGCATTCCCCTGTGGCAACCCGTGCCAGCAGCGGCTCGATACGCAGGGCTTCCGGCCCGCGCCCATCCATCGCCGACAAGGTGCCGCCGAGTACATGGTAACGGCCCGAGAACGCGCGCGAACGCTCCATCGCCCAGACATCTGCCACGTCCTCGACGATGAGGATGCTGCCGTTGTCGCGGCGGTCGTCGGTGCAGATGCGGCAGGGGTCGTGTTCGTCGAGCGCGCCGCAGGTGCTGCAGGTGCGCACCTGTGCGAGCGCCGCACCGAGTGCCTGAATCAGCGCCGGAATCCGCTGTTCGCGCTGGCGCAGCAAGTTCAGCGCCAGCCTTCGTGCCGAACGCGGCCCGACGCCAGGTAGTTTGGCCAGTTCGGCAATCAGTGTATCGATGGAAGAGGAAGTGCTCATGCGGTGCGTGGTACAGGGTGAGAGGGGCGCAAGGCGAGCGCGAACCAGCCCGCCATAGTCGGAAGCTAGAACGGCAGTTTCATGCCCGCCGGTAGATTGAGGCCGCCGGTCAGCGCGCCCATGGCATCGGCCAACGCGGCATCGGCCTTGGCTTTCGCGTCGCGGTGGGCGAGTTGGATCAGGTCTTCGAGCATCTCTTTTTCCTCGGCGTTGAGCAGGGTTGGCTCCAGCGTAATCCGGGTCATCGCCCCTTTGCCGGTGAGGGTGATTTTCACTGCGCCGCCGCCGCTTGCACCTTCGAATTCGCGCTGCTCCATCTCGGCTTGCATGCTGCCCAGTTTGGCCTGCATCTGCTGCGCTTGTTTCATCATTTTCTGGATGTTCATAGAATCTCCTGCGGGTGGTGGGGTGCTGCGTGCGGTTTTTATGCGCACGCCACACGATTTATGGTGCGGCATCGGCGATAAAATCCAGCACCGTCGCGTCGGGGAAAGCCGCAAGCGCGGCCTGCACTTTCGGGTGGGCGACGGCATAGTCGCGAGCTTTTGCGGCGGCACGGGCGCGTTGCTCACGAATGGTCGGCTCGCCCTCTGCGTCGTTGACGTAGGTCAGGTTCCAGCGCGCGCCTGTCCATTCGTTCAGGCGACGGTTGATGCGTGCAGGCACATCGGCATTCATGTGTGCGACAGGAATCACCTCGATGCGGCCTTGCTCAAACGTCACCAGCCGCATGTCGTTGATGAGATGGGTGGCGAGAATGGCTTCGCGCTTTTGCTCGAACAGCTGCACGATATCAAGGAAGCTCTGCGGCTCGGCGAGCACCGCAGGTTCAATTTTTTGGGCGGTTGCGGTGGCCACAGGTAAGCCCTCGCCCCTCGCGGGAGAGGGTTGGGTGAAGGGGCTTGGCTGATGGAATGCCATCGTTGCGACCCCCTCACCACTGCGGCTAAACGCGCTACGCTCGTTAAGCCTCATTGCCTCTCCTGCAAGGGGCGAGGCGACGTGTGCGGAGGTGCTGGCGTGCATTTGGCGAGTCGTGACGGGTGATGCACCCTCGCCGAAATTACGCTGTGCAGGCTGCTGGCTGAGGGTGCGCACCAGCTCTGCTGGAGTGGGTAACTGGCTGGCATACCCCAGACGGACGAGAATCATTTCAAGAATGGCGGCGGTGTAGTCGGCATGGCGCATTTCCTCGACGCCTTTGGTCAGAATTTGCCAGGCACGAGTGAGGGCGGGCACGGTGAGCGCGGCGGCCATTTCCTTGGCGAGAGCCTGCTCGGCGGGCGAGTAATGCAGGTTATCGACCAGCGCGGGTGCGACCACAATGCGGGTGAGGTAATGGGTGATGTCGAGCAGATCGGAGAGCAGCATTGCCGGGTCGGCGCCTTGTGTATGCAGAGATTGCGCGGCGGCAAGTGCCTCGGCGGTGTTGCCGGAAAACAGGAGCTTCAGCAGGGTAAAGCTCTGCGATTTATCGGCCAAGCCGAGCATGTCGCGCACCGATTCACTCGTGATGGTGACGTTGCCTGCCGCATCCGTATGCATGGCGATGGCCTGATCGAGGAGCGACAGCGAATCACGCACCGAGCCTTCGGCAGCGGCGGCAATCAGTGTCGCACAATCTGCAGGCAGGGCGATAGATTCCTTGCCCGCGACGGTAATGAGATGCTGCGACAGTTCATCCATCTCGACGCGCTTCAAATCAAACTTCTGGCAGCGCGAAACAATAGTGACGGGAATTTTGCGCAGTTCGGTCGTCGCAAAAATGAAGGTCACATGCGGCGGTGGTTCCTCAAGCGTTTTGAGCAGCGCGTTGAACGCGGCCTTGCTCAGCATATGCACCTCATCGAGGATATAGACTTTGTAGCGCGCCGAAACGGGCGCGTATTGCACCGAATCGATCAGGTCGCGCATGTTTTCGACGCTGCCGGTGCTCGCCGCATCCATCTCGATGACGTCGACATGGCGGTCTTCGGCAATCGCCACGCAGTTGGCGCAGACCCCGCAGGGCGTGGTGGTGGCTTCGCCCAGCCCATCCGCACCGATGCAGTTGAGGCCACGGGCGATGATGCGTGCCGTGGTGGTTTTACCGATGCCGCGAATGCCGGTGAGGATAAAGGCATGCGCAATCCGTCCGCTGGCAAAGGCGTTGGTGAGGGTGCGCACCAGCACTTCCTGACCGATGAGGTCGGCGAAGGTCTGCGGGCGGTATTTACGGGCGAGGACGCGGTACATAGGGAGCAGGATAGTGCGGGGGAATAGGTTAGTCGAGGGCTGAGTGCGGATTATCCAGAGATTTTGGCCCTCACCCTGAATTTTCTCCAAGTGAAAATTCAGACCTCTCCCAAGGGAGAGGTTTCCAGCGGCATTTATGGAACGCAAACAGACAGGCTGGGCGCAACCTCTCCTTTGGGAGAGGTCGAAATTCCCCTTGAGGAATTTCGGGTGAGGGCAAGGTGGCTGGCGGACGACCCGATGCAACTTCGATACGGTTGCTGCCTCTCGGCCCTGGCCGGGTTTTCAAACGCAATCGCCCGCCGCCAGCCGCGCATAGTGTTCGCATAGATACACCGGGCAGGCAAGGGGATTTATCCGGCGGATTTTCGTGGCGTGGGCTTGTTCCTCGGCGCGTGCTCTGCTACAGTGACGCGCGGATTACGGCTGCGCTTATCCACAGGGCGGGCCGACAAAAAGAGATAAAAAGATAAGGAAGCGAACGACATGCTGGCGCGACTGGTTCCAACCCTTGGGGTGCCGCCCCTGATCCGGCGTCATGCCGGGGCGATGTTTGCGGCCGGGCTTGCCGCACTCGGGCTGCTGCTGCTGGCGACGCTTGCCACCTATCACCCTGCCGACCCTTCGCTGAACCATTTGAGCGCCACGCCGCCACGCAACCTGCTCGGGGTTTTTGGCGCGAACCTGGCCGATATGCTCAGGCAGACCCTGGGCTGGATGAGTGTGCTGCTGGTTTTCTCCGCCTTCGGCTGGGCGTGGCGGCTGGTGCTGAAGGATGACCGGCTGCATATCAGCGTGCGTGTGGTGTGCCTGCTGCTGGCGGTTCTCAGCGGCGCGACCCTGCTGGCGTTGCTGGCGGCCGGCACGCAGGCGCCGTGGATGCATCAGGCGGGCGGCGCGATGGGCATTCTGGTGGCGTTCAAGCTCCTGCCGCTGCTGGGCCTGTGGGGGTTGGCGGCGCTGATGGGGCTGGTGTTCCTTGCGACCCTGCCGGTCGCGCTCGGCCTGAAGTTCGCCGAATGGGTGGCGATTGGGTACGTTATGCGCGTCACCGGCGTGCATCTGGCCGATGCCACGCGCCACATGGTGGCGCTGCTGCGCCGCCCCCGCGCGGTGGTGGTGGATGATGACACAGACGGGGACGATGAGGCGAATGACGACGCGCCCGACGACGATGAGGCGCGCGACGGCCCACGGCTTGAATCGAAACCCAAAAAGCGCGTCGAGGCAAAAAAAGTCAAGAAAACCACCGAGCAGAGCGCGCTCGATTTGCGGGCGCGCAAAGGTGCCTACACCATGCCCTCGCTCGCCATGATGCAGAAAGTGCCCAGCAGAAGCGTCAAGCAACTGAGTGAAGCGGCGCTGGAGCAGAATGCGCGCCTGCTCGAATCGGTGCTGGCCGATTACGGCGTCAAGGGTGAAATTACCCGCGTGCGGCCCGGCCCGGTGGTCACGCTCTATGAATTCGAACCGGCGGCAGGCGTGAAATCCTCGCGCGTGATTGGCCTGAGCGACGATGTCGCGCGCTCGATGAGTGCGATTTCGGCGCGCATCTCCGTGATTACCGGACGCTCGGCGCTGGGCGTCGAGTTGCCCAACGCCCACCGCGAAACTGTCTATATGCGCGATCTGTGCGAAGATTCGGCCTACAAGAGCACCGAGGCGAAATTGCCGCTGGTGCTGGGCAAGGATATTTCGGGCGAGCCGATTATCGCTGATCTCGCGAAAATGCCGCATGTGTTGGTGGCGGGGACGACCGGCTCGGGCAAATCGGTGGCCATCAACACCATGATTATGTCGCTGATCTACCACCACACGCCCGAGCAGTGCAAATTCATCATGATTGACCCGAAAATGCTCGAACTTTCGGTCTACGATAATATTCCCCATCTGCTGGCACCGGTGGTGACGGAGCCGGGCAAGGCGGTGGTCGCGCTTAAATGGGCGGTGAAGGAAATGGAAAACCGCTACCGCCTGATGAGCGCGCTTGGCGTGCGCAATATCGACAACTACAACAAGCGGCTGGAGGAGGCCAAAAAGAAAGGCGAGGAGCTGACGCGCAGCGTGCAGACCGGCTTTGATGCCGAAACCGGCAAGCCGATTATGGAGAAGCAGCCACTCGATATGAGCGCGCTACCGTTTATTGTCGTGATTGTCGATGAGATGGCCGATCTGATGCTGGTGGCGGGTAAGGAGATTGAAGGTTCCATCCAGCGGTTGGCGCAAATGGCGCGGGCGGCGGGCATCCACATCATCATGGCGACGCAACGCCCGAGCGTCGATGTGATTACCGGCGTCATCAAAGCCAACTTCCCGACGCGCATTTCCTTCCAGGTGACCAGCAAAATCGACAGCCGCACCATTCTGGGCGAGCAGGGTGCCGAGCAGTTGCTCGGGCAGGGTGACATGCTCTACATGGCGGGCGGCGGGCGTATCACCCGTGTGCATGGGCCGTTTATTTCGGATAAAGAGGTCGAGGAAATCGTCACCTATCTGCGCACGCAGGGGTCGCCGGTATATGACAACGCCGTCACCTACGACCCCGAGGCAGAGGGCGACGGCAGCGGCGCGCTGTTCGACGAGGATGAATCCGATGTCGACCGCGCGCTCTACGAGCAGGCGAAGGAGTTTGTCATCCGCGATAACAAGGGTTCCACCAGCTATGTCCAGCGCCGCCTCAAAATCGGTTATAACCGCGCCGCGCGGATTATCGAAAAGCTGGAGCAGGAGGGCATCGTCGGCCCCGCCAACCATGTCGGCAAGCGCGAAGTGCTGGTGCGCGAATAGGCTGCAACGGCGTCTCACCGGGCGTTTCGCGGCGGCGGGGAACAATTGTCATCGGATTGTCATGGCTCCTTCATAAAATCTTAGTATTTCCGGCCTAAGGTGAGGCTTTCACACGCCGACTACGACAGGAAAAACAATGAGTCTTTGGGAGCGTTTTACAGAGAACCCAGCGAAAAAGCTGCTGCGCCATGCGCGTGATGGCGACGTTGCTTCGTTTAATGGAACGCGGCGCGCGTATCCCGAGCTGGTGCCGGATTTTTCAGGAGTCACGGATTTCACTTCCTACTGGCGTTTGGGGGAATGTGATTTACGCGGGGTAAAATTCACCGATACGCAGGCCATGCAATTGCTTCAGGTGGTGCCGGGAGGGTTCAATCGCTGGCGGAAGGATAATCCGGAGTTTGCCACCATCGACCTTCGTGAACAGGGGGCATTCACGAAACTTGATGTGTTGCACTCTATTGATAATTGGCGCGGCGTGCTTCTCAGTGAAGCGCAGCAGGTGCAGTTGAAGGAATGCAACCCGAGAGTGGCGAAAAAATACTATGTGGCAAACCTTGTTGCCGGGGTTGCGGAGGGGGCGGATGCCCGCGCGGATGCTGCCACCCCCACCCCAGCCTCCCATGGGGTCGCCGTCGCCGGGGCGCAGGTTGGATTTCTTACCAATGATGTTGATGCTGCCCTCGTCGCCACAAGGTAGCCGATTTGCGGCGCGCCACCCTGTTCACGCCGCTTGCTGAAAGCGCTGCGATACGCTAGCACACAGCGATGAACACACGCCCTTTTTTCGTAATGCTGGCATGGGTAATGAGCGTCGGCACTGCCCATGCGGTGCCGCAGGCGGCACTCAGCTCCGCCAACAAGCCCGATATGGGCAAATATGCTGCGCAACATCCCGTGCCTGTCAGAAAAATCACCGCCCCGACCGTCGCCTTTAAGGAGCTTGAGGGCGAGGCGCGCCGCGAGGCGGTGGCAAAGGTCGAGGCCTATCTTTCGACGCTGAGCAGTATCGTCGCCAATTTCAGCCAGATTTCGGCGGATGGCAGCATGGGCACGGGCAAGTTTTTCCTCAAACGCCCGGGTAAAATGCGCTGGCAATATAACCCGCCGACGCCGCTCCTGCTGGTCAGCGATGGAAAATCCATGACTTATTACGATCCCGGGCTCGATCAGGTGACCTATATCGGGGTGGACGACACGCTGGCCGGGTTCCTCGCCCAAAAAACCATCAGGCTCGACAGCGCATCCACCCGCCTTACGGCGCTGGCGGCGGGAGAGGGCATGATTTCCGCCACCATCGTCCAGGCCAAAAAGCCCGACGAAGGCAGCCTGACCCTTGAATTTTCAGCCGCACCACTGAAGATACGCAATATCATCGCGGTCGATGCGACGGGGAACGAAACCCGCGTCACGCTCGAAAATGCACAGTTTGGCCCAATTCTCGACGATAAGCTCTTCGTGTTCGTCGATCCGCGCGGGGTGAATGACCGCCGCAACCGGAAATAGCCGCGCCGCCCGCACAGACTTCACACAACTGTCACACTCAAACCGCTGCCGATGGGGTATGTTAGGTCTATACGAAAGAATTCCTAACGGAGATACCATGCAGCAGCTCGAAACCAGTAAACTCGAAGACATCATGATGGCGATGGTTGGCCTTGAAACCATGGCCTACATCAAGCCCGTGCGCGACGGGCTGGCGATGAGCTACGCGGTCTTTGCCGCCGATGGTACCCGGCTGGCGCTGTTTGATACCGAAGAAAGCGCCTTCTATAACGCGGTGAAACATAACCTCGCACCCGTCAGTATCCACTAAACTCCGCTTACCGCCCCGACTTGGCAAACCACGTCATCCTAACCTGAATTAAAAAGGAACGATGATGCTACTTCTGACCAGTGCAGTCCTGAGTGTGGTGTGGTTGCTCGCCATCGCCGCGAAACTCCGCCCCGCCTATGCGCGTATCCGTGCGCGGCAAGGCAAACGCCCTTTTTGATTCCCCCGCCGCTTCGGCGTTGATTACGCCGCCCGTTCCGGCTCCAGCTCCACGATGACCGGCACATGGTCGGATGGGCTTTCAAAGCCGCGGGCGTCGCGCACGATCTGCCCTGTGGTGAGTGCGGGCATGAGCGCCGGGGTCAGCCAGATATGATCAAGCCGCCGCCCACGGTCGGATTTATCCCAGTCACGGTTGCGATAGCTCCACCAGCTATAGAGCTTCTGCTCGGGTGGGGTGAGGTGACGCAGCGCATCGACCCAGCCGCCGCTTTCGCGTTGCAGGGCGCCGAGTGCCTCGCGTTCGACAGCGGTGTGGCTGACGACATCGCGCAATTGCCGCGACGACCAGACATCGTGCTCAAGCGGTGCGATGTTGAAATCGCCGAGGATGACCACGCGCTGGTTTTTCGTGACCTCCTGCGCCGACCAGTCGCGCATGGCCGCAACAAAACGGAGCTTTTCGTCGAATTTCGGGTTAAGCGCGGGGTCGGGGAGGTCGCCCCCTGCGGGCACGTAGAAGTTATGGATCTCGACACCGTTTTCGAGCCGCGCGCCAATATGGCGTTTCTGGCCGTTGCCGATGAGGTCGAAGCGGCCAATTTCCGTCAGCGGTAATTTTGAGAGGATGGCCACGCCGTTGTAGCTTTTTTCACCCGCAAACAGGCAGTGCGCATAGCCCAGCCGCGCCACCAGATCATGCGGGAAATCCGCATCCGTGACCTTGGTTTCCTGCAGGCAGAGCACGTCGGGGGCGTGGCTGCCGATAAACCGCGCCAGCATCGCCTCGCGGATGCGCAGGGAGTTGACATTCCAGGTGGCGATGGTGAGCGGCATGGGCGGCAGTATGGCGGAATTTGCCGCGCGTGCAACCGACACGAGGAGTATATGTGCGTTTATATAGCTGATATTTCGCAAAAAAGAGAGGGCGCCCCCGATAATTAATAAAACTTTAACGTAATTGTCACACTTCCTTAACCCAAGCTGGGGTAAAACTAATGCATTAAGGAACCATGTTGACCGTTGAAGGAGGCTATGATGGCCGAAGAAACCGATGCAACCCGCACGCCTGTGCCCGATAGCGGTAAGGCGGATTATGACCTTTACACCATCCGCGGCAATGGTAAGCGCGGCAAGGAATGGGAAGGTGATGGGTTGCGCAGCGTGTATAACGCGTGGAGTAAGGCCAATCCCGGGAAATATAATTACAAGGAATTCGCCGCATGGGTGATTGAACACAACGATCTGAAAACGGTTAAAGGCGTGCCGTGTAAGGGCGACCCAACCCTTGAGCCGAATCTGATTTTAGGCAGCACGATCAAACTGCCAGAAGGCAATGAAATTGGCGATTTCGAGCTGCTGAAAATATGCCACGATAAACCGTCCGTGCCGTTGGTGACGCCAATTGTTGCTGAAGCGTCGCCGGTGCAAGCGGCACCGCTGGAGTTGTCGCCGCGTGAGGTGGAAGTGCGCCCGCTGCATCAGCTGATTGTGAACTCACAAGGCACAGTGCGTGATGCCGTTCTGCTTGATGGCGCGGATTACTTCGTTGGCCGACCACCGCGCGATGTGGCGGCGGAATCACCCGGCGAGAGAGATAAGCTGCGCGAGAGAGGTAAGCGGCGCAATGGGTTGCATCCCGGTACGCATGAAGGCACGGCGGTGAATACGGGCAGTGGCAAGGGCGATAGGGCCGCCTCCGCACTCGATACGCTGCAGGTGCCGTTCCTTGGTGGGATGATTGATCCGGAGGGAAACCATGTGGATCTTCGTCGCGCTAATAAAGAATTAGAATTCGCACCGGGTAAGCATATTCGGCTCGATGGAAATGGGAATCCTGTTGGCCCCAATACACGTAACAATCAGAAAATGGAAAGCGGTGTCAGCCTCGCCGTTGATGCCGATGGCGCCGTGCGTACGGTGCAGGATATGAGTGCATTAATTTCACTCAATCGCCGCAACAATCCCGATTACCATGGACTGTTTGGGGTGCTGGGTATCCGCGAGGCGCTCACGGCGCGCAACCGCAACCTGCCGCTGACCAATACGGGGGAAGGGGTGGCGCTGGTCACCACCTATCTGGGTGCCGAGCGTGCGTATGAAAAAATTGATACGGCATTTAAAGCCGCGCCGAACGCTGCCGACGCCGAAAAATTGCTACAACTGAACGTGCAGATGGCGATGCATCCGCTGGTATGGTCGGTGGATTCTTACGGGGTGCCTGTTGACCGCGTGCAGACGTTGCGTGATGAAATGCAGCGCATTGTCGCGCGCTTGCCTGAAGATGAGGATAAAACGCGCCTGAGCGAAACCTATGTGGCGCCGTATTGGGATGTGCTGGATAATCCGACGCGCCTGAATGAGGCCATCGGAGAGCATGGGGGACGCGCGGACTGGATCAATCCGATGCAGGATTGGAAAGCGGAGCGCCTCGAAGAAGACTTTATTGTGAAAGGTTATGGGGACACCCCTGAAACCCGTGTTTCCGCACCCCACCGTCACCATAAAAATGCAGGGGGCTCGCTGCGCGAACGCAGAGAAGCGCGGCAGCAGCAGGAAGCCTTGCGCCGCGAGGAAGCGGAACGCGTCGGGACGGTTTACGCCAACCAGATGTGGGAAAAAAGCATCCGTCCGCCGACGGCCAGTGAGACGGCGCTTGGATCCGGTCTGTTGCATGATGTGCAAGGACAGAAAGAAGAAAATCTTGCGCCCGCGCGCCTTAAATTGCTGCGACATCTGCGCGACGACCCGAAGGCCCGCGCGGCATGGGTGGAGCATATGCTGGCCACGCCGGGCGGCATGCAGAATATCAGCGATTTGCTGCATTTCTCATCGAACACCAAGTCAGGTAATTATCAACTCCTTGGGTATGCCGGGGCAGGTGAAGCGGCGGCAGGCGCGCGTGATATTGCAAGCCGTCTTGCCGGAGAAGATCAGGGCGAGGCATTGCTGCACCAGAAGCATCGGTTTCTCGATGGTCTGGGGCGTTTCTTAACGCTCGGAATTGCATCGCCCGGGAAGAACCGTAACCAGAATAATGGTTTGTTTGGATTTAGCGAAGCCACCGCTGCCCGTTGGAACGATTCTGACACCCATGCGGTAGTCGATGGTGCCGTGACGGAAGTGCTGGATCGGGCGATTGCCGTGGCAGAAGCAGGTGGCCCCGTCGGTAATATTGCGGCAACAGCGCTGGTGCTGACGATGGATGCCGACCGGGCGGAAAACGCCGGTGCGACCGCTACCAGCATGGCGCTTCGCCAGATGTTGTCGCCTGCCGATAGTGCAACGATTGATAACCAGATGGTCGCCAACCTTGACACTGCAGGAGGGCGCTATGTTAGTGCGGCGGTGGCGCAGGCCACGCAGGAGGGCGTGCTGAAAGGCGCAAAAATTCTCACGGTGGAACGTTCGCAGGTGGCGGCGGTGGTTGCCGGTGGCGGTGCGCTTGCCTTGTCTCCTGAGCAGGCGGAAAAGCTGGGTGGAACAGGCCCCGTGATGGTCACCACGCTGCCAACCGATAGGCCTGCGGATGCAGCGGCGCGTGCATCGGTATTGACCCTGAGCGGCAACCCCGCCTTAGTCAGCCAGAATCAGCTGGATGCGCTTAATGTCACGCGGATGGCGGAAGTATCCCCTGTGAGTTTTGCCGTGCTGCTGACCAATACGATAGTGGCTGCCGATGCGTCGGGAAATAAAGAACTCGCTGCCGCGTTGCGGGCGCAGGTGGACAGTCTGACTAGTGGTCAGGGCAGGGCGGGGCGACAATTGGCGAAACTCGTCAGGGAGCGGGTTGAGGCAACGCATGCAGGCAACGGCGCCGCGCCGGTGGTGGAGGCGTCTGCCACTGCCTTCGGGGCATTTTTTAATGACTCCAACAAGAGCCATGCGGATGTCCATGCGCTGTCGGCCAATACGCTGGCCAGATTTATAGGGAATGAACCAAAGGCTAGCGCCGCCCTTATGGCCACGGCCGCTTCGGTGATGGTGGAGTTTCCGGCAGAGGCGCAGGATCAGTTGCTGGCGATAGGTGAAATCGCCGACTCCGCGCAGCGCGCAGCGGCACAGGAGGCGTTCGGCAAAAAATTTGCTGCTCAGATTAACACGCTTCACGCGAAGAACGGCGTGTCCATTGTCGAGACGGTAAAAATGGCGCTTCTCATTGCGGCGCTGACGCATAAGAAGCCTCAAGATAAGCCGCTCGATCAGGAGAGACCGCCGACAGAGCCGCCGCCAAAGACAGAGCTGCCAATTGACCCCGAGTTGCCGTCGGGCAAACCGCCTGTACTGCCACCGCCCAAGCCGCCGATACCGCCGGAGGTGCCACCTCCGCCGCCAAAGGTGCCTGGGGATCCGATTGGTATGCAATTGCCGTCAATCGATATGCCTGCGGGGACGTCGCTGCCTACGCCGAGAGCCATCGCGCAAGCCGTGGTGGATAAAGGAAAAGGTGTGGTGTAACTGCGCCGACAAGGCGGGCTTCCCCGTAGAGGCTGCCGTGGCGCTTATGCCGTGCGTTTGTCCTTGTCGCGCAGTTTGCCCAGCTCCTCGCCGACGCGGCGCAGGCTCGGGCTGCAATCGCGGCGCGGAATCGTCACCTCGATGAGGGTGAGCTCGTCGCCGGCGATGGCCTCCCTGAGCGCGGTTTGAAGCTGCGCGTTGGTGCCGACTTTCTTCGATGTCCCCACCCCGAACATTTCGGTGAGTTTGGTGTAGTTCCAGCGCAGGATTTCGTTGAACGGCCCGTCGAGGATAAAGCGCTGTGTGCCGTAGCCGTCGTTGTTGAGCACGAATACAATCGGCTTCATGCCGAACTTCGCGGCGGTGGAAAGCTCAATGCCCGTCATCTGGAAGGCGCCGTCACCGACCACGACAAAGGCGCGGCTGCTCGGCTGCGCGGCCATGGCGCCAATCGCGGCAGGCACGGCAAAGCCCATCGAGAGGTAATAGGCGTCGGCGAGAAAGTTGTTCGAGGCCTTCACCGGCAGCCGCATCGAGCCGAACAGCGCATCGCCCGTATCGGCGATGATGGTATCGTTCGCGCCGAGATGCAGGCCGAAAATGCGGAAGAAGGAATCCACCGAAATCGCTTCCTCCAGCTCGGTGTCCGAAAGCGGCAACAGCGGCGTTGCCTTCGCCGGCAGCGCGGCGGGCAGGCGCGGTGTTACGGGGGCATCTTTCAGTTGTTCGAGGAACTCGCGCAGCACCACCTGTTCGTAGGTGCGCGCGCCGATCTGCATTTTCTCGGTGGTGGCGAGCATCGTGTGCTTGCGGCTGAGTTTCTCGCCGGTGTTCATGAAGCCGAACCAGACATCGGTGATGAAAGCGCCGAGCATGATCAGGCAGTCTGATTCCTCGACATATTTCTGCACCGCCGCTTCCGACAACGGCCCGGAATAGACGCCGATGAACAGCGGATGATTTTCGCTGATGATGGATTTCGAGAGCAGGGTCGAGGCAATCGGGATGTTGAACTTTTCGGCCAGCGCGACGGCCTCTGCCACCAGCCCGTGGCGGTGTAGTTCGATGTCGGCGATAATCACCGGTTGCTTTGCCTTGTTAAGCGCGGCGGCGGCATCTTCGAGCATGGCGTGCAGGTTATCCGGGTTGCTGGTGGGGGCAAGGCGCCGGGTGGGTGCAGGAATGCTCGGGATCGGCATGTCCACCACGTCGAACGGGATTTCGAGATAGCCGGGACGCGATTGCTCCAGCACCGTCTCGACGACGCGGATAATTTCGGCGGCGGCGGTTGCAGGGTCGAGCAGCACGGCGTTGGCGCAGGTCACTTCCTCGAAAATGCGGCGCTGCGTATCGAAGGTGCGCACCTTGTGGTGCATCAGCGCGTCGGTTTGGCGGTCTTTGGGCGAAGGGCCGCCCGAGATGACCAGCACCGGCGATTTCTCGGCATAGGCGCAGGCGATGGGGTTGACCATGTTAAGCCCGCCGACGCAGTAGGTGACGCAGGCGACACCGAGGCCGTTGGCGCGGGCATAGCCATCTGCCGCGAAGCCGACGCTCGGTTCGTGCGTCATGGTGATGACCTTGAGCGGCGAGGCTTCCATCCAGCGGAAGGTCGGCAGCGCGAAATCGCCGGGAATGCCGAAGACATGGGTTACGCCCAGGCGGTGCAGGTAGTTGAACAGAAAGGAGCCAACGGAGTGCGGGGTGCTGCTCATATTTCTTCCCTGTGTTTGTTTGTTATGCTCGCCTCTAGCCTAGTTGCGGTGGCTTGACAATGGCAATCCGGGTGCGGGCCGGTGGTCAGTTTTCCCTAGTTTCTCGTGGATAAAGCGGCGCGCCTGCGCCAGCGCCTCGCGGTTGGTGACCGCCGTGCGCAAGCCCTGCGCGTCGGCCCAGTGCAGCAAATCCTCGAGCGCCAGATTCCCTTTCGGGCTTTTGGCATACGGGCAGCCACCCAGACCGCCGGTTGCGGCATCGAACGTGCGGATGCCCAGCGCATAGGCCTGCGCGACGTTGCTGATGGCACGCCCATGCGTGTCATGAAAATGCAGGGCGATGTTGGCGAGCGGCACGCCGCGTGCGTTAAGGGCGGCAATCAGCGCAGCGGTCATCTCGGGGGTGGCGAGTGCCGTCGTGTCGCCGAGCGACACTTCAAAGCAGCCCATCGCCAGCAATTCGGCGCTGCGTTCGGCCACTAGCGTAGGGTTGAAAGGCAGGTCGGTGTAGCCGAATACGTTCGATAGGTAGCCCCGTACGCGGATGCCGCTGGCACGTGCGGCGGCGACGACAGGGGTAATCGCTGCGAAAGCTTCGTCCACGGTTTGATTGATATTGGCTTTGGAAAATTCCTCCGACAGCGCCAGAAAAATGGCGACCTCTTTTGCACCGATTGCCTGCGCGCGGGCGAGGCCTTTGAGGTTGGGCGTGAGATAAGAGAACACCACTGCCGGAAATTCCCGCGCGACGGGCGCGAGCAGGGCGGCCACCTCGTCTGAATTCGCCATGGCGGCAACCTTCGGATGGACAAAACTGCCCGCCTCGATGCGCGTCAAACCCGAGGCTGCGAGCCCACGGATGAAGGTCACCTTGTCGGCAGCGGTGAGCTGTGCGGCATTGGCTTCGTTCTGCAAACCATCGCGGGCGCTGACATCGACAATGGTAAAGTCAGGGGTGGGGACGGAGTTCATGCCGCGCTCGCGGTATGGGCGGTGAGGGTAACCAGCTCGGCGCCTTCCTGCACCACGGCACCGACCGTGACCAGCACCGCCGCCACTGTCGCATCCGCTCCGGCGGACAGGGTGGTTTGCAGTTTCATCGCCTCCATGACTACCAGCGGCTGGCCCTTACGGACGGTATCTCCCGCCGCAACCAGAATCTGGCGGATGACGCCGGGCATCGGCGCGCGCGGGCTAAGTTCGGCCTGTGCTATCTCGCCACGCACGCGCGTCAGTTCGGTGACGGAGGCCTCCAGCCCACCCAGCTGCACCCGGCGCACGTCCTTATTCTGCCAGGCGCTCCCCGCGGTGCGTTGCCAGATGCCGTCGCGGATCTCGCGTTCGAGCAGCATACTGCCATCGGGCAGACGGGCGCTGCGGAAGCGGTAAGCCGTGCCCTGTAGCGTGAATGAAAGCACTTCGCCATGGCGCACCATGTCGCTGAGAGGAACTTCCGTTCCGTCGATATAAAGGGTGAGGTTCATCGCATCCCCACCAGTTTCGGGTGATTCCATGCGGAATGTTCCGTCGCTTCGCCCGCGCTTGTGGATTTCTGCGCGGTGGTGCCAAACAGCAGGTAGGCCGCGGCGAGGCTCGCCAGATCGTCGGCGCTGAGCGCGGCGTCGAGCAATTGCGCTTTATGCTCGGCGATAAAGTGGGTGCCGGTATTGCCTGCACAAAACTCCGGATGTTCGAGTACACGCATCAGGAAAGCGCGGTTGCCGGTTACTCCGCTCATGCGCGTCTGAGCGAGAGCGTTGAGGAGCCGCGCCCGCGCCGCCTCGCGGGTTTCACCCCAGGCGGCGATTTTGGCCAGCATCGGGTCGTAGCTGGGTGAGACGGTATTGCCCGCAGCATAGCCATTTTCGCAACGCACCTGCGGCAAATGCGGCAGCGAGAATTCGCTGAGCACGCCCGGGCAGGGGAAAAATTCGCGCGCCGGGTCCTCGGCATAGAGCCGCACTTCGATGGCGTGACCATGCTGCTGCACGTCGGCTTGTGCAAACGGCAAGCTTCCGCCCTGCGCCACTTCAAGCTGGAGCTTCACCAGATCCATCCCCACCACCATTTCGGTAACGGGGTGCTCGACTTGCAGGCGGGTGTTCATCTCGAGGAAATAAAACGCGCCCGAGCGATCCATAATGAACTCGACCGTACCTGCGCCGACGTAACCGATATGCTGGGTGATTTTGACGGCGGCCTCAGTCATGCGTGTGCGGGTGGCGGATGGCAATTGCGGTGCGGGGCTTTCCTCGACGATTTTCTGGTGCCGCCGCTGGATGGAGCATTCCCGCTCGAACAAATGGACGTGGTTGCCGTGGGTATCCGAGAAAACCTGCACCTCGATATGGCGCGGCTCGGTCAGGTATTTTTCGAGCAGCAGCCGGTCGTCGCCGAAGGCGTTTTTTGCCTCGCTACGCGCCGATTCCAGCGCCCCTGCGAGCACGCTTTCCTGTTCGACAATGCGCATGCCTTTGCCGCCACCACCCGCCGCCGCTTTCACCAATAACGGGTAGCCGATGGTGGCCGCTTCGCGGGTGAGGGTGGCAAGGTCGGTGGCGCCGCCGTCATACCCCGGCACGGTCGGCACGCCGATCGACTGGCAGAGGATGCGCGAGGCGGCTTTGTCGCCCATGCGGCGGATGGTTTCGGCAGTAGGGCCGACAAACACCAACCCTGCGGCGGTGACAGCCTCGGCGAAGCGCGCGTTTTCGGAAAGGAAGCCATAGCCGGGATGGATGGCGTCGGCGCCGCTTGCTTTGGCCGCGTCGATCATTTTTTCGATGTTGAGGTAGGTTTCCGACAGGGTTTTGCCCGCGAGCAGCACCGCGGCGTCGCCCGTGCGGGCGTGCGGCAAATCGCGGTCATCCTCGGTGTAAACCGTGACGGCCTTAATCCCCATGCTGCGGCAGGTCGCGATAATCCGGCAGGCAATCTCGCCCCGGTTGGCAATCAGCAGGCGTTTTATACGGCGCGGTGTGCTCATACGTTCACCCAGGCGGCACGGCGTTTGGTAAGCAACGCATCCATCCCTTCCTGCCCTTCGTCGCTGATGCGCGCGCTGACGATGGCGTCGATGGTCGCGTCGGTGATGGCCTTGCGGTCGCCTTTAAGGGAAACGATTCTGTCAATTAACGCTTTGGCGTTGGCGCTGGCGCCGGGCGCGGCTCTCAGGAACTCGGCGATGGTTTCGTCACGCGCGGCGGCGAGGGTTTCTGCCGCCACCACGCGATGCACGAGGCCGATGTCTTTCGCGGTTTCCGCTGAAAACTGCATGCCTGAAATGAAGTAAGCCCGCGCTGCCGAAATGCCGATTTTCTCCATCGCGTAAGGGCCAATCACCGCCGGTAAAATCCCAAGCCGGGTTTCGGTGAAGCCAAAGCGTGCATCCGCGCTGGCAACCACAAAATCGCAAACGGCTGCTAAGCCAGACCCGCCGCCGAGCGCCGCGCCATGCACTACCCCAATCAGCGGTTTAGGAAAATCGTGCAGCCGCGCGTACATTGCGGCGAGCCCCTGACTGTCGGCGATGTTTTCCTCGCGGCTGAAATTTTTCATCGAGCGCATCCAGTGAAGGTCGCCGCCCGCGCAGAAGGATTTTCCCGCCCCCGCCAGCACGGCAAGGCGCACCGTAGTATCCTGCGCAAGGGCGGCAAATACGGCAGTCAACTCGGCAATGAGCGCCGCGTCGAAAGCGTTGTGCACCTCCGGGCGGTTGAGAGTGACAAAAGCAACCCCGCGCGCATCTTTTTCCAGCGTAAGCAAAGCGTATCCCATATTACATCCTGAACACGCCGAATTTGGTTTCCTCGATCGGCGCATTGAGGCTGGCGGCAATGGCCAGCCCCAGCACGTCGCGGGTGGTGATAGGGTCGATAATGCCGTCGTCCCACAGCCGCGCGGTGCTGTAATAGGCACTGCTCTCGGTCGCGTATTTCTCAAGGATGGTTTGGCGTTGCGCCTCGATGGCTTTGGGCGAAGTGTCGTTGCTCACCCGCGCCAGCACATCGGCGGCCTGTTCGCCGCCCATCACCGAAATACGGGCGTTCGGCCACATCCACAAAAAGCGCGGGTCGAAGGCGCGGCCACACATGCCGTAATTGCCCGCGCCGAACGAACCACCGATGATGACGGTGAATTTGGGCACCTGCGCGTTGCTGACCGCCATCACCATTTTGGCGCCATGGCTGGCGATGCCCTCGGCCTCGTATTTTTTGCCGACCATGAAGCCGGTGATGTTCTGCAAAAAGACCAGCGGAATTTTGCGTTGCGCGCACAGTTCAATAAAATGGGTCGCCTTAATCGCCGATTCCGAAAACAGGATGCCGTTATTGGCGACAATACCCACCGGTGCCCCGTGAATGGCCGCAAACCCGCAGACAATCGTCGTGCCATAGCGTTTTTTGAACTCGTGAAACTGCGAATCATCGACCAGGCGGGTGATGATTTCGCGGATGTCGAACGGCACCCGCGTCGATTCTTTCGGTAGGATGCCGTAGATATCCTCCGCCGGAAAGCGTGGCTCGGCATAGGGTGCAGTATTACGCGTTGCCGCCGTTTTCCAGTTCAGGTTGGCGACAATATCGCGCACGGTGGCCAGTGCTTCTTCCTCGGTGGCGGCGTAATGGTCGGCGACGCCCGATTGCGCCGTATGTACCTGCGCGCCGCCGAGATCCTCGGCGGTGACGTCCTCGCCCGTCGCGGCTTTGACCAGCGGCGGCCCGGCGAGAAAAATGGTGCCGTTGCCTTTGACAATCACGCTCTCGTCGCACATCGCGGGCACGTAGGCCCCGCCCGCCGTGCATGAGCCAAGCACGGCGGCTATCTGCGGAATGCCCGCCGCCGACATGCGCGCCTGATTGAAGAAAATGCGGCCGAAATGGTCGCGGTCGGGGAAAACCTCGTCCTGCATCGGCAGGTAGGCGCCGCCCGAATCGACCAGATAAATGCAAGGCAAACGGTTTTGCATGGCAATTTCCTGTGCCCGCAAATGCTTTTTTACCGTCAGCGGAAAATAGGTGCCGCCCTTCACCGTCGCGTCGTTGGCGACGAACATGCATTCATGGCCATGCACGCGACCGATGCCGGTGACAACCCCAGCAGAAGGCACGCCGCCCTCGGTTTCGTAAAGCCCAAATCCCGCCAGTGCCGAAAGTTCGAGGAACGGCGAGCCGCTATCGAGAATGCGGTTGATGCGCTCACGCGGGAGCAGTTTGTTGCGCGCGTGGTGCCGCTCTACCGCTTTGGTGCCACCGCCGGTGGCGACGGCATCCAGATGTGCGGCAAGCTCCGCCGCCAACGCACGGTGATGCGCCGTATTCTCATCGAAAGGGTTGGCAGGTGTGGGTTTCGAGGCGGTATTTTTAGCCATGACCTAGAAGAACCCCATTGCTTTCGGGTTATAACTGACCAGCATGTTCTTGGTTTGCTGGAAATGCGACAGCATCATTTTGTGGTTTTCGCGGCCAATGCCCGACTGCTTGTAACCGCCAAACGCCGCGTGCGCCGGGTAAAGATGGTAGGCATTGACCCAGATGCGCCCGGCTTTGACAGCGCGTCCGGCGCGGTAGGCGGTGTTGATATCGCGCGTCCACACCCCGGCGGTCAGGCCAAAATCGGTGTCGTTGGCAATGCGCATTGCGTCGTCGTAATCTTTGAAGGGCGTGACGGATACGACCGGGCCAAAGATCTCCTCGCGGAAAATGCGCATGCTGTTGCTGCCCTCAAACACCGTCGGTGTCATGAAGTAGCCCTCAGCAAGTTCGCCTTTGAGGGCGGCGCGGCTGCCGCCCGAAAGCAGTTTCGCCCCTTCGCCCTTGCCGATTTCGACATAGGAGAGGATTTTGTCGAGCTGCTGTTTCGAGGCCTGCGCGCCCATCATCGTGCTCAGCTCCAGCGGGTTGCCGACGGTAATTTTTTTTACCCGCGCCAGCGCCCGCTCCATGAAGCGGTCATAGATTTTTTCGTGCACCAGCGCCCGCGACGGACAGGTGCAAACCTCACCCTGATTGAGCGCGAACATGGTGAAGCCTTCGAGCGCCTTGTCGAGCAGGTCGTCATCCGCATCGAACAGATCGGGGAAGAAAATGTTGGGCGATTTCCCGCCGAGCTCCAGCGTGACCGGCACAATATTGTGTGAGGCGTATTGCATGATCAGCTTGCCGGTCGAGGTTTCGCCGGTGAACGTCACCTTGTTGACGCGCGGGCTTTGCGCCAGCGGCGCCCCGGCCTCGGGGCCAAAGCCGTGCACGACATTGACGACGCCGGGTGGCAGCAAATCAGCGATTAATTCCATGAACACCATAATCGACAGCGGCGTTTGCTCCGCAGGTTTGATGATGATGCTGTTGCCTGCCGCCAGCGCCGGAGCCATTTTCCACGCGGTCAGCACCATCGGGAAATTCCACGGGATAATCGCAGCGATGACGCCCAGCGGTTCGTGAAAATGGTAGGCGACCGTGTCGCTGTCGATCTGCGAGAGCGCGCCTTCCTCGGTGCGGCAGCAGGCCGCGAAATAGCGGAAATGGTCGATGGCCATCGGAATATCCGCCGCCATCGCCTCGCGCAGTGGCTTGCCCTTGTCCCAGCTTTCGGCCCAGGCCAGCGTTTCGAGGTTTTCTTCCATGCGGTCAGCGATTTTGTTGAGGATAGCAGCGCGTGCAACCGGGGTGATGCTGCTCCATGCCGGGAAGGCGGCGTGCGCGGCGTCGAGCGCTTTTTCCACGTCCTGTGCGGTCGAGCGCGCCACCTGGCAATAGACCTTGCCGGTGATGGGGCTGAGATTCTCGAAATACGCGCCGCTAACGGGCGCTGTGTCCGTGCCGTTGATCCAGTTGCCGTAGCGCGCCTTGAGCGCCACTTTGCTGCGCACCAGCTCCAGTAGTTCACTCGACGTATCGGCCTCTTTCGCTTTAAGATTCGTAGCCATCATACTCTCCCTTTTATGCCGTCTGTGCCGTTGTTATCGGGCCGGTTATTCCGCGCAGCCGATCAGCCGCGAGATAATCAGCCGCTGGATTTCCGAGGTGCCCTCGCCGATGCGCAGCAGCCGATGGTCGCGCCAGAACCGCGCCACATCGTACTCTTCCATCAGCCCATAGCCACCATGAATTTGCACCGCCATATCGCTCACTTCGCCCGCGATTTCCGAGCTGTAGAGTTTGGCCATCGCGGCTTCTTTGGTGAAGGGTTTTCCGGTATCGGCCAGCCAGCAGGCCTTGTAGAGGTAGGTGCGGGCCAGCTCGATTTTCATGTGCATGTCGGCGAGCGCGAAGGCGATGCTCTGGAACCGCGCGATAGGCTGGTTGAACTGCCGCCGCTCCTTCGCGTAGGCCAGCGCTTTTTCGTAAGCACCCTGCGCGCAACCCACGCCCATGGCGGCGATGCCAAGCTTGCCGCGATCAAGCGTGGCCAGCATCTGCTTGCTGCCGTCGCCCTGTTTGCCCAGCAGGTTTTCGTCGGGCACGAACACGTCGTCGAAATACAGTTCCGACGTATCCGAAGCGCGCCACATCAGCTTGCCGTGCATGGCGCGGGCGGTGAAGCCCTTGCTGCCTGCCTCGACGATAAAGCAGGAAAGCTCGGGCTTGCCTTCGCCCTTGCTGCCGGTGACGGCCTGCACGGTGACGCCTGCATTCATGCGCGTCGCGCCGTTGGTGATGAAGATTTTTGCGCCGTTAATGACCCAGCCGCCATCCACTTTTTTAGCGGTGGTTTTGCTGCCGCGCGAGTCCGACCCTGCGCCCGGCTCGGTCAGGCCGAAGGCCCAGAGCTTCTCGCCGGTGCAGAGCTGCGGCAGGTATTTTTTGCGCTGCGCGGCGTTGCCGAAATAATAAAGCGGACTGATGCCAAGAGAATTGTGCGCAGTGATGGTAGCCGCCTGCGAGCCGTCGATGCGGGCGATTTCCTCGCAGACCACTGCATAGGCGAGGTAATCCATGCCGTGGCCGCCATATTCCTCGGGCACGATAATGCCAAACAGACCGAGTTCGCCCATTTTGCGGGTCAGCGATTCGGAGAATTCGCCTTTTTCGTCGAGCGCGCGGGCGACGGGCGCGATTTCGCTTTCAGCAAATTTGCGCACCGTGTCGCGCAGCATCTGGTGCATTTCGGGAAGGTCGAATGCCTGAGTTTGCGCCGTCATGCCGTCCTCTGTTCGTTGAGATTGAGCTGCGCGCACATATCCTCCCGCATTTTGAATTTCTGGATTTTTCCGCTGACCGTGGTTGGAAACTCGGTCACGAGGCGAACATAGCGCGGCACCTTGTAATGCGCCAGACTTTGCTTGCAGAAGGCACGGATTTCCTCTTCGCTCGCCGCCGCGCCGTGATGCAGTTGCACCCAGGCGCACAGCTCCTCGCCGTATTTCGCATCCGGCACGCCGAACACAGCAGCCTGACTGATTGCCGGGTGGGTGAACAGAAACTCCTCGATTTCGCGCGGATAAATATTTTCGCCGCCACGGATGACCATATCCTTCAGGCGGCCGGTGATTTTGAAGCAGCCATCGGCGCGGCGCACTGCGAGGTCGCCAGTATGCACCCAGCCCTCAGCATCGAGTGCCTGCGCGGTGGAATCGGGGTTTTTGTAATAGCCGCGCATGGTGGTGTGCCCGCGCGCGCACAGCTCGCCCTGCTGGCCGTCAGGCAGGGTGGCGCCGGTTTCCGGGTCGATGATTTTAATCATAACGCCCGGCAAGGGCCGCCCGACCGTTTCCACCCGCAGTTCGATCGGGTCGGCGGTTACGCTCTGCGTCACCACCGGCGAGGTTTCCGTCTGCCCATACGCAATAGTAATCTCGCGGCAGCCCATGTCGTCGATGACGCGCCGCATGACATCAATCGGGCAGGGGCTGCCTGCCATGATGCCACTGCGCAGTGCGCCAAGGTCGTAGGGTGTTTGCGTCATGGCTTCGAGCATGGCGACGAACATGGTCGGCACGCCGTAGAGCGTGGTGCAACGCTCCGCCGCGAGGGTGGAAAGGGTGGCGGTGGGGCTGAAATATTCCGCCGGAATAACCAGCGCCGCGCCGCGTACCATCGCGCCGAGCGAGCCCATGACGCAACCAAAGCAATGGTAGAACGGCACCGGCACACACATGCGGTCATGCTCGGTGATTTCCTGACAGCCGGTGACATACCATGCATTCATCAGGATGTTGCGGTGGGTGAGCATCGCTGCTTTCGGGAAGCCCGTCGTCCCCGACGTGTACTGGATATTGATGACATCGTTCGCGTGCAGGCCACGGGCGATGGCATCGACGGTGCTGTCCTCGACGCTGCGTCCGGCGGCGAGCATTTCCTCCCACGGCAGGTAGCCCTGCGGTGCGGCGGGTTTCATCGCCACCGTATAACGCAGCTTCGGGAAATTGGCGCTGCGGATCTCGCCGCCATGCGCCGTGTGAATCTCGGGGCAGACCTCGGCAAAAATCGCGTAGTAATCCGAGCTTTTGAAGGTATCGGTAAGGAACAGCGCCACAATGTCGCTCTGGTTGAGCGTGTAGGAAAGCTCGAACGGGCGGTAGGCGGGGTTGATGGTAACGAGCACGATGCCGACACTCGCCGCGCCATATTGCAGCAGCACCCATTGCGGGATGTTGGTCGCCCAGACGCCGATATGCTCTCCCGGTTTGATGCCCAGCGCCAGCAGCCCCTTGCCCACCGCACGCGCCGCTGCGGCATATTCCGCGTAATTCATGCGCGTATGCGCATCGGCAAAGACAATCGCCTCGCGCGATGGGAAGCGCTGCGCGGTTTCAGCCAGCACCGCACCGATAGTCATGCCGTCAAGCCACGGTATCGTTTGCGAATCAGGCATCGTACTCCTTTGCGCAGGCCACGCTGAAATGGGAGTCGCAAAATATCTGTTTTTACAGCGAATGCAACTCGTGATACATGACGCAGTGCAACATGGAGGGGCGGATGTCCGGGGTGCTTTACTACGAAGATTTCCACGTCGGGCAGGTGCTCACCACCGACCATTACCGTATCGACAAGGATCACGCGATTGCCTTCGCGCAGGCCTATGACCCACAGGCGCAGCATCTCGATGAAGAGTTGGCAAAAGACAGCCTGTTCGGCGCCATGGTGGTGAGCGGCTGGCATACGGCGGCGATTTCCATGCGCCTCAAGCTGTCGAGCGATTTCGCGCGCATTGCGGCGGGTGTCGTGGGGATGGGCCTCGAATCCGTACGCTGGCCGCGTCCGGTCTATCCGGGGGACACGCTGCATGTCACCCTGACCATCCTCAGCATGCGCCCCTCGGCGACACGGCCCGATCGTGGCATCGTCAAATACAAGGTGCGCACTTACAATCAGCACGACGAACTGGTGATGGAATCGGTAACGACGGTGCTGATGCCGCGCCGTCCTGTCGAGGCTGCCTAAAGCGCGGGTAGATTTTGTCGTGGCGAGGGGGCGTTTTTTCCTCTAAGGCTCGCCAAATGGGCCCCTCGTTGATTGATCGCTATCTCCTCAAACGCATCCTGACCATGTTTGTTTTTGTGGTGCTGATTCTGGTGCTGGCGCTCTCGCTGGAGCGGTTGCTGCGGCTGGTCGATGAGGTGACGACCGCCGGCGCGCCGATTCCGCAGGCGTTTCTGCTGCTGTTTTACCTGCAACCGCATTATCTCGGGCTGGCGATTCCGGCGGCGCTGTTCCTTGCGGTGATGCTGACGGTGCGGCGGCTGCACGAGCAATCGGAAATGGTGATATTCCATGCCAGCGGCAGTTCGCTGCTGCAGGTGTTGCGCCCGGTGTTCGCGCTGGCGCTGGCGCTGGCGGCGGTGCTGCTGCTGCTGGTGGCGGTGGCGCAGCCCTACAGCCGTTATGCTTTCCGCGCGGAATACCACCTGATTCGCCAGACCCAGCAGCAGGTGCAGTTGCGCCCGCACGCCTTCCAGCGCCTGAGCGACCGGCTGGTGATGCGGATTGAGGCGGTCGAGCCGGGAGAGCCGGCGGTTATCCGTGGCTTTTTCTCGGAAGCGCAGGACCGCGACGGGGGGCGCACCCTGATTTCCGCCGACCGGGCGGTGGTGGTGATGCAGCCCGGGCAGCCCGTCGGCCTGCAATTATACGACGGCAGCATCATCCGCGAGCATGGGCAGGGTAAGGCGGAGTTCATCGCCTTCAACCAGTATGCGTGGAGCCCGGCGCTCACCCCGCCCAAACCCTATGGTGCGCGCGGGCAGGATAAGCGCGAGCTGAATCTGATCGAATTGCTGCGTGGCGGCGTGGCGGGGGTGGCGCTTGAGGCGACGGAGGCCCAGCGCCGCGCCGAGTTGCATATGCGGCTGGTGCAGGCGGCCTCGGTGCCGCTGCTGGTGATGCTGGCGATCCCGCTGGCGCTGATTGGCGGCAACCGCAGTGGCCGTGCCTATGGGCTCGCGGTGGGGCTGGTGGCGCTGGTGCTGTATCAGAAAATCCTTGGTTTCGGGCAGGCACTGGCAGGTAGCGGCAAACTGTCGCCCTATGTCGCGCTATGGGGGCCGTGGCTGCTACTGCTCACCCTTGCTCTGCTGTTGCTGGCCTACCGCAATTATTTCCCGCGCAGCGCGGCGTGGTTTGCAAAATCGGTGCCGCAGCCATGACCCTCATTCTCAGCGTGCTCTCGCGGTTTTTTATGCAATGGCTGATGGTGCTGCTGGCGCTTGGCGGCATCCTGATGGTGTTCGATTTGCTGGCCAATGCCGATAATGTGCTCAAATCCCACCCGGGCGAGTTACTGCCGTTGTGGCAATATACCGGGCTGCGCGTGCAGCAGATACTCAGCTTTGTGTTGCCGCTCGCCGTGCTGATTGCGGCGATGGCGCTGCTGGCGCGCATGGTGCTGTCGCACGAGATGGTCATCCTGCATGCGGTCGGGATTCCGGTCCATGCTGTCCTTGGGGTGCTGGCGGCGGCGACGGCGCTCATCGCCTTCATGCATCTGGCCTTCGCCAACACGCTGCTGCCGCATAGTTCGGCCACGCTTTACCGCTGGCAGCAGCAGGATTACAGGGGGAAACCGACGGCCGGCACGGTGCGGGTCGCCACCGATTGGGTGTCCGACGGCAACCTGTTCATGCGGGTTGGCGCCATCACCAACCATGGCCGCGCCCTGCGCGATATTGTGCTGCTGGAGCGCGACGAAAAAAACATCATTCGCCATTACCTTGCGGCGGATTCCGCCGTGTATGAAAATGGCGTCTGGATGATGCATGGCGTGCGCGAGATGAGCGATGTCGGCGGCGACAGCGCCGCCCAGACGCTGGTCGAGGAAAAGAGGCTGCCGTTTGACCCGGGAACCCTGAACCTTATCGGCGTGCGCGAGGAGGAACTGAGCTACAACGACCTGCTGCTGCTGATGGACAGAACCGATGCGAAGGACGACACCTCGCGGCCCTATGCGTTCTGGTTTCACCGCAAGCTGGCCTACCCGTTCAGCTCGCTCATCATGCTGCTGATTGCCGCGCCCATCGGCCTGCAGCTTGCTCGCCGCAACCGCATGCTGATGGTCAGCTTCGGCTGCATCATGGTTGGGTTTCTGTTTTATGTGCTGCAGCAATTGCTGGCCTCGCTCGGGGAAACCGGGCTGTTGCCGCCGGTGCTGGCCGCCTGGGCGCCGATGGTGCTGGGCGCGGTGGTTGGCAACTGGGTGCTGCTGCACTGGAAAGCCTGAACGCAGGCAAGGTTTTTGCTCGCGGTTTTTGCTTGAGCCGATGGGGGTTCGCGCGCTATAAGCGGCCCCGGATTCAACGACGAGGGGCGCCGCATGGCACACGCATTCTGGCAAAGTAACCACCGGCTCGACGCCCTGACCCTACCCGGGTTGTGGAGCGCCTACCTGCACCATGCGACCATCCATGTGTATATGGCGCTGACGCTGGTGGCGCTGGCGGTGACGGCCCTCTACGCCACGGCGGCGGCACCGCTGCTGCTCAGCGCTGCGTTTGTCGTCGTGGTTTATCCCGCCGTGTGGTACGGGCTGCACCGCTATATCCTGCATGGGCGCTTCCTCTACCGCATCCCCGCGACGGCGCTACTCTGGAAACGCATCCATTTCGACCACCACCGCGACCCACACGACCTTGATGTGCTGTTTGGCTCGCTGCTGACCACCTTGCCGACCATCGCGCTGGTGACCATGCCGGTGGGTTACGCGATTGGCGGTGTGGCCGGGCTGGCGGCGGCCTTTGCCACCGGGCTGGTGGTGACGGGGTTTTACGAATTCTGCCATTGCATCCAGCACCTGAAATACAGCCCCGGCTGGCGTTGGGTGCAGCGCATCAAGAAGCTGCACCTGCAGCATCACTTCCATGATGAGCGCAGCAATTTCGGCATCACCAACTATTTCTACGACCGCCTGTTTCGCACCTTCCGCGCCCGGCCCAGCACCGAATCGGTGAGCAGCACGGTGTTCAATCTCGGTTACACGCTTGACGAAGTGCGGCGCTACCCGTGGGTGGCGCGCCATACGCCCGATATCGATATCGAGGAAGCGGCGACGCTTGGGGTGGGGCGCCGCAAGCGCGAGGCGGAACAGGGCATCGCCCCCGTCGCGCCATGATTGACATTGTCGCGGTGAGTGACGCGCGCGGGCGGCGGGATTTTATCCGCCTGCCGCGCCTTGCTTACCGCGACGATGCGCAGTTCATCCCCCGCCTTGATGTTGAAATGCGCACGCATCTCAGTGCAAAAAACCCCTATTTTGCGCATGCGGCGCACCAGCTTTTCGTGGCCTACGAAAATGCGCGGCCGGTCGGGCGCATCAGCGCGCAGATTGACCAGATGGCGCAGCGCGCGGGCGAGCCTGTGGTCGGCCATTTCGGCTTTCTCGATGCGGTGCGCCCTGAAATCGTGGCGCCGCTGCTGGTCGCCGCCGAGGCATGGCTGAAGCAGCGCGGCGCGGCGCGGGTGGTGGGGCCGTATAGTTTTTCCATCAACGATGAATCCGGCCTGCTGGTCGAAGGGTTCGATCATCCGCCTTACCTGCTGATGAACCATGCGCCTGCCTGGATGGGCGCGGAGGTCGAGGTGGCAGGCTATGCGCCCGTGAGGGATTTGCTTGCGTTCCACATGGATACGCGCACACCTTTCCCGCGCGCGGCAACCCGGCTGGCCGAACAGGCGCATACCATCGCCGGGCTGACGCAGCGTCCCCTCAGGCTGCGCGACCTCAGCGCCGACCTGACGCAGATGCTGATGATTTACAACGAGGCCTGGTGCGATAACTGGGGCTTTATCCCGATGACGCCTGCCGAGACTGCTTACATGGCGCATAATCTAAAGCCGTTGCTGATTCCGGAACTGGCACAAATTGCCAGCGTCGACGGTGAGCCTGCCGCAATGATTATGGCACTCCCCAATATCATGGAAAGCATCCGCGACCTGCGCGGCAGGCTGCTGCCGTGGGGCTGGTTGAAGCTGGCGCTGCGGCTGAAGTGGCGCGGTGCGCGTTCGGTGCGGGTGCTGCTGATGGGCATCCGCCCGCAGTTTCGCAGCGGCGTGACCGGCGCGGCGCTTTCGGCAAAACTCATCAGCGATGTGCGTACGGCCTGCCTCGCGCGCAATATCCGTTGGGTCGAGATGTCGTGGATACTCGACGACAACACCCCGATGATTCGGCTGATTGAAGCGGTCGGTGGCCACTGCTATAAGCGTTACCGACTCTACGAAAAAGGCCTGGCATGAATATCCTGATACTGGCGGGCGAGCGCCCGGGCGGCGATCCGCTGGCCATCGCGGAAGGGGTGGCCAATAAAACCGAAATCATGATTGCGGGGCAGTCGATGCTGGCGCATGTGCTGGCGACGCTCAGGCAATGGCAGCCTGCCGCGGATGTCTCTATCTCGGGCAGTTTGCGGCAGGCGCCGCCGGGGGTTCAGGTCATCGCCACCGCTGCCACGCCCTGCATGAGTGTGCTGCGCGCGCTCGAGCAGGTGGCGTTCCCCGTCCTCATCACCACGGCGGATCATCCGCTGTTGACGCCCGCAATACTCGCGCAGTTCCTGCAGAAGGCCTCGACGCTGCCCGGCGATGTCTGCGTCGGTATGGTGCCGTTGGCGCTGGTGCAGCAGCATTACCCGCGCAACCGCCGCACGCGGCTGCGCTTTGCCGATGGCAGTTTCAGCGGCGCCAACCTGTTTTTGCTGCGCAACAAAAATGCGCTGGGGCTGGTTGATTTCTGGCGGCAGATGGAAGCGCACCGCAAGTCACCCTGGCGGATGCTGCGGGTGCTGGGCATCGGCAGCGTGCTGCGCTATGCGCTTGGGCGGTTGGCGCTGCAGGATGTGGTGGCGCTGCTGGCGCGGCGTACCGGCGCACAGGTCGCCCCGGTGATGCTCGACGACCCGCACGCGGCGATAGATGTTGACCGCGTCGGCGACCTCGCGCTGGTGCGCGAAATACTGCAATTACGAACCATGAAAACGGCGGTGTAACATGCGACAACCCATCATTGCGTGCGCGTTTGCGGCGGCACTTATCCTGAGCGCGATGCCTGCGCCGGCGCAGGATGCTGCACCCGGCAGTAAGGATGTCACCGGCCTGTGGCTGGTGAAGAAGAAAGACGTGGTGGTGGAAATCAAACCCTGCGCGAAAAATGCGGAAACTTTGTGCGGCCATATCGCCTGGCTCGACCCCCATGCGAAGCTGCAGGTCGATGCACTCAACCCTGATGTGCGCCTGCGCGATCGCCCGCTCTGCGGCATCCGCGTGATGTGGGACATGCGTGCCGACCCGGCGGAAGCGGGCGTCTATGACGGCGAAATCTACAAAGCGAATAACGGCACGACCTACAGCGCGCGCATCCACCGTAACGCCGAGGGCAAGCTCGAACTGCGCGGCTATCTCGGCGTGCCGCTGTTTGGCAAAACCGCTTTTCTTACGCCTGTGGCGGAGGGAAGTTATCCGCTCTGTATTCAGCGGAAGGCGCGCGCCCGTAAGCCCTGAACGACCAGCGGCCAGACGCCCAGCAACGGGTGGCGCCGCGCAAAGGCGCTAGGGGTCAGGGTAACGCCGCTATGGCGCGCAATTTTATAGGCGAGGTAATCCACCCCCCCGGCAAAGGTGAACGCCGCTTTCATCAGGCGCAGCGCATGCTGCACCCTGCTGAGAAAGTCGCGCCCACGCTGCGTGGCGCGGGCGGCCCCGGCCTGCCATGCGGGCATAGTTCTGGTTATCTGCCCGTTATCGAGCGCAAGGCCCGCCACCGGGCCGCAGGAAAATACCTGGGTGCTGCGCGCGGTGAAAGCGGCAAGCGACGCGGCCACCAGTGCCTGCTGGCGGTTGCCGCGTTCGGCGCGCCATTCGCTGGCGTAGGTGTGTTGCAACCCCATCTGCCAGAATTGCGCGATGCTGCAGGGCGCCTGAACCCACGGGGCGGTGGCGCGGTGGAAGGTGAGCACCGCCTGTGCGAGGGCGGCGACGACCTGACCGCGCACGATGTCGTCGCGCACGGCGATCAGCCGCACCGGCTGCGCAAACCGCGCCCAGGTCTGCGGCGCGAGGACGCGGCCCCGGCAATGACGCTCGAACTGCTTAAGGGTCATCACCGCGATTTTGCCGCGCAGCACGGTGCCTGCGGCGTCGGTGGTTTCGTGGTAATAGACATTGGGCGGCAGGGCGCGGCCTGCACGTTGCAGCAGCGTGCTACCGCCGCACCCGGCATAGTTCTCCACCAGCACATAGAGATCCCAGACGCTGTCGGGCGCGGGGGTTTTCCATAAGGCCGAGCCGTAAAATAGCCCGGCGAGGGCGGTTTGCGGCACCGGCATCCGGGCGCAGAAACTGTCGTAGAGGGCGCGCACTTCGGACGGCGCGGCCTGTGCGGTTTCGTCAGCAAGGTAGCGATGCAGCGGGCTTTGGCTCATGTCAGGAACGCAACGGGAGGGGCAATGGTAAGGGTGAGGGGCGCGGCATGGCGGCTGCTGAAAAGCTCGCCATCAAGCGTGACTTCCCCTTCCATCGCCAGCGTGATTTCGTGGTCGTACCAGCGCAGCAGGCAGCCCGCATACTGTTCGGGCGTGCCGCGCCAGAGCGAAGGGATATGGCGCCAGAAACCATCGACCGGGGCCAGCAGCGCCATGCAGCCGAGCCGTTGCGGCGTGGGCGTAGCTGCGCGCATACCAAGCAGCAGCGTGTTCAGCGTGGTGGCGATAAAAAAGATGTGGTGCTCCTGCCGGTGTTGGCCGTGGAGGTTGAAGTCAAGCGGTGCGGGGGCCACGATCGGGTGGTGGGCGACCTTGCCGCGCAGCAGGGCGCTAAGCGCCGAGAGAAACAGCAGCGCTTCGCCCGCTACTCCGTGGATGCCCCGGGCGTGCAGGCTGCCCCGCGCGCGGCGGATGGCGCGGGCAATGGCGTGGCTGCCGAAGAAAAAACCATACTGCGGAAACGGCAGGTCGCCGCCGCTCAGGCAGATTACATCGCGCAGTGTGCGCGTCCACGGCGTGTCGCGGCGCAGGGCGCGGTCAAGCGCGCGCACCGGGTCGGCGCCATAGCCGACATCGCGGTGGGTCATGTTGGTGGTGCCGCCGCGCAGCAGGAGGATGTCGGGGTTCCATCCGGCCAGCGTTTCGCCGCGCAGCCGGGCGATGATGAAATCGAGCGTGCCGTCGCCGCCGTTGATGAACAGCGTGTCGCAGCCTGTATCCGCCTCGCGTTGCAGCATTGCGTCGAGGGTCGCCGGGTTGGCAAAGGCGGTGGCGTCGAAGCTATGGGTGGGTAAGCCGCAGGTGGCCGCAGCAGCCTCGATGCGCCCCGCATACTGGCGGTTGTAAAGGCTCAGCGCATTGCTGAAGAGGGCCGGTTTCATGCCGCATCGAGCCAGGAGGTGATGCGCCCGCCACTCCGGCGTACCGCTTCGGCCTGCGCCACCTGCACGCACTGGACGCCAAGGCAGAGCACCGTCCAGCCGACGACGGCCAGCAGCCCCCAATCGGGCCGTGCCACCAGCAGCGAAAGCTGCAGCAGCACCATATTGGGGTTGCGCCGCGCCAGGAACAGGCGGAAGCGCGAGTCGAACCGCCGCCAGACATGCAAGTGCATGCCGTAGCGTCGGGCGAAATAGCCCTCGCATAACCGCCCGGCGATGTAGCCGCCGAACAACAGCCACATCAGCGGCGCGAACCAGCCGTCAGCAAGCGGCGTGCTGCCTGCCGCCAGCCCCAGCGCCCAGGCATAATACCAGAAAGGCGGGTGGATGAGGTCGATGCCATGGTCGAAGATATTACCCAGCGGCGAGCTGGTCAGGGTGACGCGGGCGAGTTTGCCATCCACCGTGTCGAGGAACGTCATCGCCCAGGCGAGCAGCATCCCCGGCCAGAAAAGCCCCTGCGCGAACAGCCAGTAGCAGGCGAGCACCAGAAGGCCCGAGACGGTCGTCACCTGGTTGGGGGTGATGCCTTTCGCGGCGCACCAGCGCGTGACGTGAAACGCCGGGCGCGGCCACCAGTATTTGGTGACGAAATCGGTCACGCCCTTGTAGGCGGTCATAAACAGGCGCCATTCCACCTCGCGGGCATTGTCCGGGGTGAGGCGGTGGCAGGCGGCGGCCTCGCGCTTGCGCAGTTCGAGATGGTAGGCCCCGGCGATGTCGGCAGGCGTATGGGAGGTGAGGATCGCAGGCTTTTCGCCCCGACCTTCGAGCCATGCCTGCGCCGCCTCGCGGTGCGCGGTATCGACAAATGCGCCAAGCGGTGCGCCGCTCTCGGCATCGACCACCGCGAGGTTGCGCGCCCCCATCAGTCCGCGCAGCACGGGCGTGTCGAAGATGGCGTCCTCGCGCAGCAGCAGCTCGGTGTTATCGAAGGCCGCGCGCGCGTTGCGCAGGCGGGCGAGTTGTCGGCTTAGGCGCGCCTCGGGGCGCATGCTCCAGATCATCGGCAGCGCGGGTTGGCGCAGCAGAGAGTACGGTTCCTTGACAGTCGGTTGCATCTCGAGTTCAGTATTCCCTGATGATTACGTTGGTACATGTATCGGACATGCATATCAGCCCGCTGCCGCAGATGCATGCGAGCGAGTTCACGCTCAAGCGAGCGCTAGCATACCTGTCGTGGCAGCGCAAACGCAAGCACCGCTTTTCGCCCGATATTCTGCAGCGGCTGATGGCGGATATCCGCGCGCAGGAAGCCGACCATGTGCTGGTGACGGGCGATCAGTGCAACCTCAGCCTTAAGGCGGAGTTTGTGCAGGCGGCGCCGTGGCTTTCGGCTCTGGGCCTGCCGGAGAATGTCAGCGTCATCCCCGGTAACCACGATGCGCATGGCCGCCGCCGCGAGGCAACATGGGAGGCGCATTGGGGCGCGTATATGCGCGGCGATGATGGCGTTTCCGGCTTCCCTTACCTGCGGCGGCGCGACGGGGTCGCGATTATCGGCGTGTCAAGCGCTGTCCCCACGGCGCTGATGATGGCCAACGGGCGCGTCGGCGCGGAGCAGCTTGCCCGGTTGCGCGAGGTTTTGTTGCGCAGCAAAGCGGAGGGGCTGTTGCGTGTTGTTCTCATTCATCATCCCCCGCAGGCAGGTGCCGCGCCCTGGCGCAAAGCACTGAGCGATGCACCCGCCTTGCGTGCCGTGCTGCAGGAGACCGGGGCCGAACTGGTGCTGCATGGCCATGGCCACGCGGCGGTGCGGGCGCAATTGCAGGGGCCGCAGGGGCCCATAGCGGTGCGCGGCTGCGCGGCGGCGAGCAGCAACGGCTACCGTATGCCCGCTGCGCATTACCACCGGATACGCATCGAGGGGCGGCCGGAGGAATGGGCGCTTGAGATTACCCACCGCCATTACGATGCGGCAGGGGATGGTTTTGTCACGACGGACGAGGAAAGCCTCCGCATCCCCCGCCTTACGGTTTGACAGCCGCATGGCCCGCGATTAAAACCCACCGGAACCTGAAAGATGATGCCGTGAAAGCTGTTATTTTAAGTGCCGGGCAGGGCAGTCGCCTGCTGCCCCTGACCGAATCGAACCCGAAATGCCTGCTCGATATCGGCGCGGGGGAAAGCGTGCTGCGCTACCAGCTCCGCCGTCTCGAAGCGGCCGGGGTCGATGAAATGCTGGTGGTAACCGGCTTTCACGCCCAGCGGGTGGAGGAGGATCTGGCCCGCTACGATGGCCGCGCCCGCGTGCGCACGCTTTATAACCCTTTCTACAAGGTGGCGGATAACCTCGGCAGCGTCTGGCTTGCCATCCGCGAGATTGCCGACGATGAACCGGCCTTCATGATTGTCAACGGCGACACCATGTTCACCGCCGCCGTCGCAAAGCAGTTGCTGGCCGGTGCGCAGGGGCCGCTCACCCTCGCCGTCTCGCAGAAGCCGCGCTATGACGCCGACGACATGAAAGTCATCCGCGAGGGCGCGCGCCTGTTGCAGGTCGGCAAATCGCTGGCGTTAAACGAGGTGGACGGCGAATCCATCGGCATGATGTGCTTCCGTGGTGCGGGAATCGCCGCCTTCCGCCGCATGGTCGAAGAAACCATCCGCAGCCCTGAGGGTACCAATATGTGGTATTTGTCGGTCATCAACCGGCTGGCCGCGACGCTACCCATCGCGACGACGGAAGTGCCGAGCGAGCAATGGTGCGAGATTGATTTTCCCGTCGATTACGAACAGGCCTGCCTGCAGGTGAAAGCCTGGGGCGCTGCCGCTTAGAGCATTGCTTAGGCGGCGAGGGCTTCCTCGCGCAGGGCGGCGAACACCGAGAGCACCGTATCGATATCCTCGGGCGTGTGCAGCGCGCAGACCGAGCAGCGCAGCAGGCACAGGCCCTTGGGCGTGGCGGGCGGTACGGCGAGGTTCACATAGACCCCGTTCTCAAGCAGGCGGTTCCAGGTGTGCAGCCCGTGGGCGACGCTCGGCATGCGAATGCCGATGACCGGCGTTTTTTGCGGGCCGACATCGTAGCCGAGGCTGATTAACCCCTGATAGAGATGCTCGGCGTTGCGCCAGAGGGCGGCGCGCAGTTCGGGTTTTTCCGCGATATGGCGCAGGTTGACCGAAGCGGCCACCACCACCGATGGCGGCAGCGAGGCAGTGAAAATATAGGAGCGCGCGGTGACGCGGATGGCTTCGAGCACATCGTGGTTTGAAACGCAGAAGCCGCCGATGGTGCCGACGCTTTTGGAGAAGGTGCCGATGATGAAATCGACTTCTTTTTCAAGCCCGGCTTCTTCCACCAGCCCACGCCCCGTTTTGCCAAGCACGCCCAGCGAATGGGCCTCATCGACCATGATGTAGCAGCCGTATTTTTTGGCAACCGCGACCAGATCCTTCAGGGGTGCAATGTCGCCGATCATCGAGTAAATGCCTTCGACAATCAGCAGTTTGTTGCGGCCCGCCGGCAGGCGGTGCAGGCGTTTTTCGAGATCCGCCGGGTCGTTGTGCTTGAAGCGGATGACGGTGGCGTTGCCGAGTTTGCAGCCGTCGTAAATGCTGGCGTGTGAATCGGCGTCAATCAGCAGGATGTCGTCCTTGCCGGCGATGGCGGAAATGAAGCCGACATTGGCCTGATAGCCCGTGGTGAACAGCATCGCGTGGCGCGTGCCGTAGAATTCGGCGAGCTGTTTTTCGAGCGCCTCATGCACCGTGTAGTTGCCGTTGGCAACGCGCGAACCGGTCGAGCCGGTGCCGCTCTGCGCGAGGGTGGCGGTGGCCTGCGCCAGTGCTTCGTCGTCAAACGTCAGGCCGAGATAGTTGTTGGTGCCCAGCAGGATGCTTTCTTTGCCCGCAATGATCGCGCGGGTCGGCGAGAGGATTTTCTCCATACGCACGGCGAGCGGGTTGGTGCCATAGGCATCAATCGCGCTGCGCAGTTGGGCTTCGACGGGTTTGAATTTATCGAACAAATCGGTCATGCGGCATTCCCCAGGCGTTTGGTTTCGACCAGCTGTGCGATTTGGCCAATAGTGCGGACGTCCCCCAGCTCATTGAGGGGGATGGAGACATCGAAATGTTCTTCGAGCGCAAAGACCAGCTCCATCACCGCCAGCGAATCGACGTGCAGGTCGGTGGTGATGTCCGTCGTTTCGTTGAGGGGAAGGTTCTCTTCGTTGACCTTCTGCAGCTCAGCAATAATGACCTGCATAATGCGGGCGTGTTCGGATTTTGGCATCGGGTAGATTCTCGCGCGTTAAGTAGACGTTCGTTTCTGGGTTTTACTTGCCCATGTTCTGCTCACTAGTGCTGCCTAGAGTATTACGCGCAAAAAGCAACGCAGAAATCACTTTTTATGAGGAAAACGGCCTTGTTTCTGATACCAGTTCAGGGTGGCGGCCAGCCCCTGCGCAGGCATCACCTGCGCCGACCAGCCGGTGATTTCCGTAAAAGCTGCTGAATTGACTGACCAATCCGGATGTGCCATTTCCCGTATTTTTCCCGGGCCGAGGAAACAGGGTCTGTGGAAAACCTGTGCAAAAAACTGCATGCATGAGGCGGCGGCGAGCGCCAGCCCACGCGGCATACACCGCAGGCGCAGGGGGCGATTAAGCGCCTGTTCGGCCAGCGTTATCAGCTCGCGCCAGCGGTAGCCGCCGTCATGGTCGGCGAGTTCGTAGGTCTGTCGGCCCGGGGCGGCGTCACGCGCCAGCCAGGCCAGTATCGCCGCCACGAGATCATCGACATAGAGCATTGCGATGCGCGCATCGGGCGTTACCGGCAACCAGACCGTGCCGCGTGCCAGCATGGCAAGAAACGGCAGGCTGTTGGCATCCCCCGGGCCGTAGATCGCCGGCGGGCGGAGGATGTCCCACGCGAGGCCCGACCTTTGTGCGAGCAGCTGCTCGGCGGCGTATTTGCTCGCGGCATAGGGTGAAAGATGCGGCGCGCGGGCGGCGAGGCTCGAAATGAACAGGAAGCGCGCCACGCCCGCCTGTTGCGCGGCATCGGCAAGCTGCCCGGTGGCGGTGGCGTTGACGCGGAAGAAATCCGCCGCCCGGGGTGCCATCACCAGCCCGCCCGCATGGATCACCGTGTCGGCCCCGGCGACCAGCGCGGCGGCGGTCGCCGGATCGTCGAGCGTGCCGGAAACGACCGTCAGCGAGGGATGGGAGGGCAGCTTCGTGCGGTGCTCCAGCGCACATACCCGGTAGCCCGCCGCGAGCAGGGCCTGAAGGAGTGCGCGGCCGACGAAGCCCGACGCCCCGGTGAGGGCGACTATGCCGGCTCCACGTCGCATAATTCACCTTTGATGTAGGCCAGTTTCGCCTTGGCGCGGCTGAGCTTGCCCGAAGTGGTGAAGGGCAGGCTGCCCGAGGGAATCAGTACTACTTTCACATCGACCCCGCCATTGCGGAACACGGCGGCATGGACGCGGTGGCGCAGATCAATCCGCGCGGCGCTGTCGAGCAGGCGGCAATGCACCAACAGCACGGCGTGCTCCTTACCGTGCGCATCCTCGACCGCGAAGGCCGCGGTGTCGCGGGTGCGCAGCTCGGGGATTTCGCTTTCGGCGTGCCATTCAATATCCTGCGGCCAGATATTGCGGCCATTGATGATGATGAGATCCTTCTGCCGCCCGGTGATGAAAAGCTGTCCCTGCGAAACATAGCCCATATCGCCGGTGTTCAGCCAGCCGTCGGCGTCGATCACCATGTCGGTGTCGTCCTCGTGCTCGAAATAACCGGTCATCAGGCTCGGGCCTTTGACATAGACGCAGCCGACATGGCGTTCGGCCAGTGGCCGGTTGTTTTCGTCGCGGATTTGCATGGCATAGCCCGGTAGCGGCGCGCCGCACCCTGCGAACTGGCGGGCATTTTCCGGGTGCGCGGGCGTGGCGGCAAGCACGCCGCCCGCTGCCAGCGAAGCTTTATCGACCGTGTCGATAACCACGCCGTGATCGAGCGCGGTGAAGCTGAAGGCGAGGGTGACCTCGGCCAGCCCGTAGCTCGGCACGAACGCGGTTTCGCGGAAGCCGGTATCGGCAAAGGTCGCCGCAAAATTCGACATAATTTCGGGTTGCACCATCTCGCCGCCGATACCCGCTGCCCGCCAGCAGGAGAGATCCAGTTCCGTGGTCGATCGCCGCGCCGCGCGGCGGGCGCAGACTTCGTAGCCGAAGGTGGGGCTGAACGACAGGGTGCAGCGGTTGCGCGCGATGATTTCGAGCCACAGCATCGGGCGGCGGGCGAAGCTGTCGGTGTTGATGAAATCGATCGACATCTGGCAGGTCATCGGAATCAGCAGAAAGCCGATGAGGCCCATGTCGTGATAAAACGGCAACCACGAGGCGCAGCGGTCGCCCGCGCGCATGTCCAGCCCGTGCTCGGCCACGGCGCGTGCATTGGCCATGAACGCGTGCTGGTTGATGGTGACCCCAAGCGGGTAGCGCGTGCTGCCCGAAGAATACTGGATATGGCTGTCCTCATGCGCGGCGAAAGGCCGCAGTGCCGATTCATCGACCGGCGGACAGGCCAGCACCTCCTGATTGGTGCCGACCAGCTGGAGGGTCAGGCCATCGAGCGCCTGATGCAGGTCCGTCAGGTGTTCGCGCATGCCAAGGGCGATTTTCGCGCCCGAGGAGGTGAGCACCCGCGTCAGTTGCGCCTGATAGCCGATGCGCCCGCCCAGCCCGGTGACCACCGGCAGGGGCACGCAGAGCAGGCCCGCATACTGGCAGGCGAAGAAGGTGGTGACAAAGTCGGGCGTCATGCTGGCAATCACCCCGACGCGGTCGCCGCGCGCAAGGCCAAGGCCGAGCAGGTGGCGGGCAAGCAGCCGTGCCTCGGTGCGCAGGGTTTCGTAGGGCAGTGCGGTTTCCAGCGCGCCTTTGCCGTCGTAGAAATTGAGGCCGGTTTCGCCGCGCGCCGCATAATCGAGCGCTTCTGCAAGGCTGCCAAACGCCGCGCGTGCCAGAGGCAGCGTGTCGTTAGTGGTTGGCGTGGGCGCGGGCAGGCCGGTCGGGAGGGGGCCGACCACTGGCGTTTCAGCGGCGGAATGTAGTGATGTCACGAAAATAAAAAACCTTGCTTGTAAGACGTAAAGATAAATTAACGATAAACGAAAGGCGTCAATCTGCCGCCAAGTGGCAAGAAATGCAAGGGCGGAGTGCATCGCCATCCACTGATATAAGCATCCTGTTTTTTAGGCCAGCGCACGGTATTTCGCCTCCATCTCCTGCATATAATCGCGCGTCAGCGGCACAGCGTCGCGCCGGCGCGTCAGCTGGATTTGTGCGTTCATATGGCCGTCATGGAAGAAGGCGCCTGTGGCGGCGGCCAGGTAGAATATCCACATGCGGTAGAATCGGGCGTCGTAAATCGATTCGATTTCCTGGCGGCGGGCCAGACAACGGGCATACCATTCGCGCAGCGTATAGCCGTAATGCAGGCGCAGCACCTCGATATCCGTCACCCATAACCACGAGGATTCAATGGCGGGCAGCACCTCGGAGAGGGCGGGCGCATAGCCGCCCGGGAAGATGTATTTCGCCGTCCAGGGGTCGGTGACGCCCGGCCCGTCGGCGCGGGCGATGGTGTGCAGCAGCGCAATGCCATCGGGTGTCAGGCGGTCATACAGGGTTTTGAAAAAGCGGCGGTAATGCGGCTTGCCGAAATGCTCGAACATGCCGACGGAAACAATACGGTCGAAGCTGCCGGTCACTGCGCGGTAATCCATCATCTCGAAGTGTACGGCATCGCCCACCCCGGCGGCTTCGGCCCGGGCGCGCGCCACCTTCAGCTGCTCCGCCGAGAGTGTGATGCCCGTCACCCGTACCCCGGCGACGCGGTGCAGGTAGAGTGCCATGCCGCCCCAGCCGCAGCCGATATCGAGGACATGGTGGTGCGGTTCAAGCCGGAGTTTAGCCGCAATATGGGCGAGTTTATCGCGCTGTGCATGGTCGAGCCCGTGGTAGGGGTCGGTGTAATAGGCGCAGCTATATTGCCGGTCGGCATCAAGGAACAGGTCGTAAAGACGGTCGTTCAGATCATAGTGATGCGCGACATTGCGTCGCGCCCGCAGTGTGCTGTTCAGCTGGGCAAAGAGCGAAAGCCAGCGCTGCACCCGCCACAGCGCGACGCGGGTGGGGTTGTCGCGGTCCCAGCGCACATTGTGGCCGAACAGGTCGAGCAGGGCCATGGCGTCGTCGCCGGCGATGGTCAGGCGGCCATCCATAAAAGCCTCGCCCGCACCGAGGGCGGGGTTCAGGGCGATGCGCCGCCCCGTCGCGTTATCGGCCAGGGTGATGTGGACGGGCGCATGGCCCGCACGCGGGGTGCCAAACCGCCGCTCGCCCTGCGGGAGGGTGACAATCAGTTCGCCCGAGCGGATGAATTTCTGCAGAAAGCGCGTGAGCAGTGACATACAGTATCCCCGATAGGTGACTATCCGATGCGAAGGTGGCATCCGTCACCCCACTGTTAGCGCCAAAACACCGGCAAGTCCAACACGATGCGGCAACCCATGGGCGAGCGGCTGCGCGCCGCGCGGGAGGAGGGGTTATCCCGCGAATTCGGAAATAATCATCACCAGCAGCATGGCGGCCACCACCCATTTCATCAGGGCGCAGGGCGAACAGGCCCCGGTGCTGCAGCTGCCTTGTTTGCACGAGGTTTTTTCGTGGTCGGATGGGGATGGGGACGTCACGGCGGCCTCCTTCGGACGGGGTTTGTGCCATGGTATTCGCGTGCGGCGGTGTAAACGTTACAAGGGGATGTAGGTGGGGCGATGCATGTAAACGATATGTTAACGATAATGGTATATTCAGTAATAAGCCGCCGGATGGTTTTTCTGGCAACGGGAAGGATTCCTGCGGGCAGATGGCGGTGCAATCTGTAACATTTGACACCAGGAAAACGAATGATTTTATATAGAAGGAATTAAGCCGATAAGCCTTTGCAAGGCAGGCAATCGGCAGCGTCTAGTAATCGGCTTTATTGGAAGAAATATATGGCGGAAGAGACAGACTATAAAATGGTGACATTCACTCCCGACACCATAATTTTCTCGGAGGGAGAGAAAGGCAACACCGCCTACCTCGTCGTGTCGGGGGAGGTGCATTTATCGGTCATGAATAAAGCCACCCACAAGGTGATTATGGGTGGAACCAAAACCAACCTTTTTGGCGAAATGGCGCTTTTTAACCGCGATACGCGGCTGGCAACGGCGGTCGCAAAAACGCAGGTCGAGTGTGCAGAAATTACCGAGGATCATATCCAGAAACAGTTGAAAAAAACCCCGTTTCTGGTTCGCGCGCTATTCCATGCGCTGATGGAAACGGTGCAGAAAATTGCTGCCGAGCGCGGGGGCGCCGTCGCTGTATCTTCTCAGGGGGCGGAACCCGCCCCGCCGCCGGGTGCCTGAGCGCCGCCCTTTTATTAGAACATGCGTTTTATTATTTTCTTGAACTGGCGTTCTAGTAATGCTAGAAGTCAGCATGAAGTTGCCAATGCGCACGCTTCGCAAGCTTCATTTTTCACGCTCACCACTACGGAGGAGAATTACCATGAAACAGTTTACCCCCCACACCAAAGAAACCGCACCGGCCGCTGCCAAACCAATTCTCGAGGCGGTGCAGGGCAAATTCGGCTTTGTGCCGAACCTGCTGGGCAATTTTGCCGAGGCCCCCAATGTGCTCAAGGCCTATCTCGACCTTTCCACCGTCTTTTCGCAAGGCACGCTGAGCCCGCTTGAGCAACAGGTGGTGCTGATTGCCGCCAGCCGCCTCAACGGCTGCGAATACTGCGTGGCGGCACATTCCACTATGTCGGACATGCAGAAACTGCCAGCGGATGTGATTAATGCCGTGCGCGACGACCGGGCGATTGCCGACGCGAAACTCGAAGCCCTGCACCAGTTCACCAAAGCGGTGGTGAGCAAGCAAGGCTGGGTGGGCGATGCGGCGGTGGCCGCCTTCCTCGCGGCGGGTTACAGCAAAGCGCAGGTGATGGAAGTGGTGCTCGGGGTGACACATAAAACGCTGAGCAATTATGCCAACCACATCCTGAAAACGCCGGTGGATGCGGCGTTCGCACCGCGTGCGATTGACCTGAAACAGCAGCGCAAAGCCGGCTAGGCGCAGGGAGAGTGCCCCGCCGTGTCGCCGCGCCTTTCCTTGAGTGAAGGAGGGAGGCGGCGATGCGGCGGGGCTTACCGTTCAATGCAGGAATAAATAAGGCGTATATTCACGATGGGGCGTAAACTTACCTTCTGTAAAAAAGAGGCGCTGGAGAACAGTATGCACCTGTTCTGGCGCAAGGGCTATGAAGCGACCACCATGCGCGATATTGCGGCGGCGCTCGGTGTGCCGGTGGCGTCGGTCTATCACAGTTTCGGCGATAAGAAATCCATCTTCATGGCGACGCTCGACGGCTATTTCGAGCGCTATGTAAAACCCAATTTCGAGGCATTGCTGGCGCGCGACAACGCCCGGCTGGCCCTGCTCGATATGTTCCATGCGCTTGCCGGGCAATGCGACGACGACGCCATGCCTGTCAGGTGCTACCTCGTGCAGACCGCGAATGACCTGACCAATGCCGACCCCGAACTGGCGGCGAACATCCGGGAAAAGCTTGATTATATCCGCCTGCAGATCAAAGCGCTGGTCAAGAAGGCGCGGCGTAACAAACAACTGGTCACTCGGGAAACCAGCGAAAATCTGACGCATTACCTGTTTATCACCATGCTGGCGGTCAAAATATGGTCGCGCTCGGGTACGGATGCGCAAATGACCCGGCAGTATCTGCGGTTGGCGCTCAAACCGCTGGCGGCATAAATAATCCGTGCGATTATCGGACGTGCCGCTATAGTGCTTTCTGCTGAAAACGGATGCGCCCTGGCCGTGCGGATATGCGCAGGTGCAGCATACCGGAGAACCCAGCCGGGAATTTTTATGGAACGCACCCCTTCCTCTGCCGCAGGCGGGCTCAATGGCCGCCGTATCTCGGATATTCTTGCCACTCTGCCGGATCGTTTCCCGTCGTCACACACCACCGTCGGCGCGCTTCTTGAGGCGTTGGCGGGCCGGGCGTATGGCATTTTGCTGCTGGTGCTGGCCCTGCCCAACCTGATTCCGGTGCCCGCGCCGGGGCTTTCGGCGCTGCTCGGGTTGCCGCTGTTATGGGTGACGTTCCAGCAGGTGCTGGGGCTTGAAACTCCGTGGCTGCCGGGGGGTGTCGCCCGCCGCCGGATTAAGACATCCCACCTGCGCAGCGTCTGTAGCCGGATGGTTCCCGCCATGCGCAAGCTGGAATATGTGATGACGCCGCGGCTGATGCTGTTGACTTCGCCGCCCGCCGTGCGGCTGATTGCGTTGCTGTGCGTTATCCTGTCGCTGATGATTGCGATGCCGATACCGTTTGGCAATGCCTTCCCGGCGCTGGCGATCTGCCTGTTTGCCATCGGTATCCTCCAGCGCGACGGGCTGTTTGTTCTCCTCGGGCTGACGGTGGCGCTGCTGAGCGCGACGGTCATCGCCGCTTTCCTGATGGGGCTGCTGCTTTCGGCCTCGGCATTCTTCGGCCTGTAGCCGCATGAGGCAGGGCGTTGCCGCGCGCATCATATTCGGTGGCCAGTTCCTGTATTTCATCCTATAGTCACCGCAACGATGGTAACCTGCCGACCGGGCGCTGCGAAGGAGAATCATGACTGCCATCCTCGATCTGCAAGGTAAGAAAGGCCTCGTCGTCGGCATCGCCAACGCGCAGAGCATTGCCTATGGCTGCGCCCGCGTGTTTCAGCAGGCGGGGGCGGCGCTGGCTGTCACCTACCTGAACGAAAAGGCCGAGCCGCATGTGCGCCCACTGGCGGAAGAACTGGCCGCGCCGATGATCCTGCCGTGCGACGTGCGCGACGCGGCGCAGCTTGGCGCGGTGTTCGAGGCGATCGGGCAGCAATGGGGGCGGCTCGATTTTCTCCTGCATTCGATTGCCTTCGCGCCGAAGGAAGATTTGCAGGGCCGCGTGACGGATTGCTCATCGCAGGGGTTCCTCACCGCGATGGATATTTCCTGCCACTCGTTCATCCGCATGGCCCGCTGCGCCGAACCGCTGATGACAGAAGGCGGCAGCCTGCTGACAGTGAGCTATATGGGGGCAGCGCAGGTGGTGAATCATTATGGGCTGATGGGGCCGGTCAAGGCCGCGCTCGAAAGCAGTGTGCGCTATCTGGCGGCGGAACTGGGCGAGAAAAATATCCGCGTGAACGCCCTGTCGCCCGGCGCCCTGAAAACGCGCGCGGCGTCGGGCATCGCCCATTTCGACGAGCTGCTGGAGGCCGCCGCCCTGAAAACGCCCCTGCACCGGCGGATTGCTATCGAGGATGTCGGCGCCATGGCGGCGTTTCTGGTCAGCGATCTGGCAAAAAATATCACCGGCGGCGTCCACCTGATTGATGGCGGCTACGAAGTGATGGATTAACGCAACGGATGAAGGGAAGAACCCCATGATTACCCCCGAGGCCTGCATTACCAACAAGACCTACGACCAGATTGCGCTGGGCGATTCCGCCACGCTGACGCGCATGCTCAGTAAACGCGATATTCAACTCTTTGCGGTAGTCACCGGCGATATGAACCCCGCGCATCTCGACGAGGCCTATGCCAAGACCGATATTTTCCAGCAGATTGTCGGGCACGGCATGTGGACGGGGTCGATGTTTTCGGTGCTGCTTGGGATGCAATTGCCCGGGCCGGGGACGATTTACCTGCGCCAGACGCTTAATTTCCTCAAACCCGTGCATCTGGGCGATATGATTACCGCTTCCGTCACCGTGATCAAAAAAGATGACGCGCACAAGCATATCACCTTCCGCACACTCTGCGCGAACCAGCGCGGCGAGCATGTGCTTGAAGGCGAGGCGCTGGTGCTGGCGCCGACTAGGCAAATCGCATGGCAGGCCACCGCGCTGCCTGACGTGCAGATGAAAACGCCGTCGCATAATTACGAGCAATGGCTGATTGATAAAATCGCCGGGATGCCGCCGCTCACGGTGGCGGTGGTGCATCCGGTGGATATGCTGTCGCTCTCGGGGGCGGTGGCGGCGGCGAAAGCAGGCATCATCGCGCCGGTGCTGGTCGGGCCGGAGGCGAAAATCAGGAAAGCGGCGCAGGACGCGCATATCGATATTTCCGCCTACAGGATTGTTTCCACGCCGCACAGCCATGCGGCGGCGGCAGCAGCGGTCGAGATGGCCAGAAACGGCGAGGTTGAGGCGCTGATGAAGGGCAAGCTGCATACCGATGAGCTGATAGAAGCGGCGATCAGCCGCGAGCACGGGCTGCGCACGGGGCGGCGCATGAGCCATGTGTTCGTGCTCGACGTGCCGAGCTATCCCAAGCCGCTGTTCCTCACCGATGCGGCGATTAACATCAAGCCGAACCTGATGGAAAAGAAAGACATGGTGCAGAACGCCATCGACCTGTTTGCCGCGCTTGGGCTTGGGGTGCCGAAGGTGGCGCTGCTTTCGGCGGTGGAAATGGTGAACGAAAAAATCCCCTCGACGCTCGATGCCACGGCGCTATGCAAAATGGCCGAGCGCGGGCAGATTACCGGCGGCCTGCTCGACGGGCCGCTGGCGTTCGACAATGCCGTCTCGCGCGAGTCGGCGACGGTGAAGGGCATCGTATCGGCGGTGGCGGGCGATGCGGATATCCTCGTCGCGCCCGACATCGAATCGGGCAATATGCTGTATAAGGAACTGCGCTATTTCTCCGGCGCGCAGGGGGCGGGCATTGTGCTCGGCGCGAAGGTGCCGATTATTCTCACCAGCCGTTCGGGCGACATTGATTCACGGATTGCCTCGTGCGCGCTGGCCCTGCTTTATGCGCGGGCAAAGGCCGTATGAACGGCGTCATCCTCACCTGCAATGCCGGTTCCAGCAACACCAAGCTGGCGGCTTTCGATGCGCGCACCCTCGCACGCACCCGGCAGGCGACGACGTTCGATACGGCTACCACCCTCGCATGGCTGCATGGCGCGGATAATCAGGAGGTCGTCGCAATCGGCCACCGCGTGGTGCATGGCGGGCTGGATTTCACGCAGCCGGTCATTATCACACCGGGCGTTCAGGAAAAACTGCGCAGCTATATTCCGCTGGCGCCCTTGCACCAGCCTGCGGCGCTGGCCTGCATCGAGGCGGCGCAGGAACGCTATCCCGCCGTGCCGCACATCGCCTGTTTCGACACCGCGTTCCACCACACGATGCGTGAGGATGAGCGCCGCTTCGCCCTGCCGCGCGCCCTGCATGATCAGGGGATTCTGCGTTATGGGTTCCACGGGCTTTCCTACCAGCATGTGGCCGATGTCCTGCCGGGCGTGATGGGGGATGCGGCGCGTGGACGCATCGTGGTGGCGCATCTGGGCGGCGGCGCTTCCGCCTGCGCCCTGCACGACCTGAAAAGCGTCGCCAGCACAATGGGATTCTCCACGCTCGACGGGCTGATGATGGGCACGCGCTGCGGCGCGATCGACCCGGGCGTGTTGCTCTACCTGCTCGGCGAAGGGCGGATGAGCCTGCCCGAATTAACCCGGATTCTCTACCATGAATCCGGCCTCAGGGGCGTTTCGGGTATCAGCGGCGACATGCGCGCCTTGCTGGCCGATAGCAGCCCGGCGGCGCAGGAGGCAGTGGCGCTTTATGGCGCCATGGCGGCCAAAGCCATCGCCGCCCTGCTGCCGGCGTTGGGCGGCATCGACGGCCTGGTGTTCACCGGCGGCATCGGCGAACATGCGGCTACCGTGCGCGAAAGAATCACCCAATTGCTGCGCTGGGCGGGGGATTTCCCGGTGCATGTGATTCCTGCGGACGAAGAGATGGTCCTCGCCCGCGCCTGCAAAAACCACCTGACAACACCCAAAGAAAGGCCGCACCATGAGCAACGATGCAATAATCTCAGCACAGGTTGAGGAAACCGGCGAAAGCGCCTACGCGGTGTCTATCGACGTATCGGGCCACCGGATTAAGGGCGATGAGCCGGTGGCGTTTGGCGGCGGCAATCTCGGCCCCGCGCCGTATGATTTGCTACTGGCGGCACTGGGCGAATGCACGGCGATGACGGTGCGCTGGTACGCGCGGCAGCAGCAATGGCCACTCGAAAAAGTTGAGGTCAGCCTCACCCATCAGAAGCTGGACAAGGTCGATACGTTCGAGAAGAAAGTGACGGTGCATGGTGCGGCGCTCACGTCCGAGCAACGCCGGAAACTGGTCGAGGTGGCGGAGAAATGCCCGGTGCAGCGGACGTTGCAATCGGACGTGGTGATACGCACGGTGGGTTATACTCCTTTTGAGTAAATTCCCTACAGTTTGCCGAGCGCCAATTTTTTGGAGGAGCAAGGGGAATTTTCTTCCGATAGCCGAAGCTGTCGGAAGAAAATTTCTCGCCGCGCATCGGAAAAATTCGCCTCGGCCCGAAGGGTTGCGGAGAAAATCGCCGCCCGGAACGACATGTCGCTTGCCTGTAGGCCCCGCTACAGGCGGTGCGCCACGCCATCCCGGAGCAACGATTTTCTCCAGCAACAAACTGCAGGGAATTTACTCAGAAGGAGTATAGATGACACCGGACACCGCATGGCACAGCCTTCCCGCCGCCGAAGTGCTACGGCAGCTTGCCGGCGATGCTGACGGCCTCCCGGGTGCCGAGGCGGCGCGGCGGCTTGACACATACGGCAGGAATGTCATCGCGGCCGGGCGCCCGTATTCGCCGTTGCGGCGCTTCTTTGCGCAGTTTCATAATGTCCTCATCGGCATCCTTATGGTAGCAGCGCTGGTGACGGCGGCGATGCGGCACTGGACGGACGCCGGGGTAATCGTGGCGGTCATCCTGATCAACGCACTGATTGGCTTTTTTCAGGAGCGCAAGGCCGAGCAGGCGCTGGCGGCTATTCGCAACCTGCTTTCGCTGCAGGCAACGGTGCTGCGCGACGGCGCGCCGCATTTGCTTGAGGCGGCATTGCTGGTGCCCGGCGACGTGGTGGTGCTGACCGCCGGCGACAAAGTACCCGCCGATCTGCGCCTGCTCTCAGCTCACGCCCTGCGCACCCAGGAGGGGATTCTCACCGGGGAATCGCTGGATGTCGAGAAATCCGCCCACGCGGTGGCTGAAGATGCGGTATTGGGCGACCGCCATTCGATCGCTTACAGCGGAACGCTGGTGACCTCGGGGCAGGGCAGGGGCGTGGTCGTGGCGACGGGGGCGGCGACGCAAATCGGGCGTATCAGCGCGCTTGTGAGCAAGGCGGAATCGCCGCAAACACCGTTGACGCTGAAGCTGGCGCGCTTCTCACGGCTGCTGGCGGCAGGCATTGTGACACTGTCGCTCGCGGCATTTTTCTTTGGCGTATATGGCCGCGGCCTGCCGATGAACGAGATGTTCATGGTGATGATTGGCATCGCCGTTTCGGCCATCCCCGAGGGGTTGCCCGCCGTCATCAGCATCACCATGGCGTTGGGTATGCGTGCCATGGCCACCCGCCACGCGATTGTGCGCCACCTGCCGGTGATTGAATCGTTGGGCAGCGTGACGGTTATCTGCACCGACAAAACCGGCACCCTGACAAAAAACGAACTCGCGGTGACGGATATTGTCACGGCGGAACGGCAATTTTCCGTCAGCGGCGTGGGGTATGCGCCCGATGGCAGCATCTGGTTAGAGAATCAGGAAATCGTGCTGGCGGCGCACCCCACCGTCGGCGAGATGGGCTGTGCCGCCCTGCTTAATAATGATGCGGCGCTGACGCTGAAAAAAGGCGTGTGGGAACTTAACGGTGACCCGACCGAAGGGGCGCTGATGGCGTTCGCGCGTAAGGCGGGGCAGCAGGAAAAGCCGGTGCGCGAAACATGGCCGCGTGCCGATGTTATCCCGTTCTCGGCGGAATCGCGCACCATGGCGACGCTGCACCATCACGCCGATGGCCGTGGCCGCATCTACATCAAGGGCGCGCCCGAGCAGATACTCGCGATGTGCAGGCACGAGCAATGCGCCCGGGGGCAGGATCAGCCATTGCGGATGGATTACTGGCAGGCGCAGGTCAATGCACTCGCCAGAGAGGGCAAGCGCGTGCTCGCCATTGCCCACCGCCATGTGCCGTCGGCACATCGGAACCTTAAGCCGGCGGATATCGAGGAAGGGCTGACGCTGCTTGGGCTTTTCGGCATCATGGATACGCCGCGCGAGGAAGCGCGGGCCGCGATTGCCGCCTGCCGGAGTGCGGGCATCGCCGTTAAAATGATTACCGGCGACCATGTGCTCACCGCCTCGGCGATGGGTGCGGCGCTGGCCATTCCCGCCAGCGAAAAGGTCATGACCGGCACAGATATCGACCGGCTTTCCGACGCGGCGCTGACAGGGGCCATCGCGCAGGTGAATATCTTTGCGCGTATGCACCCCGAACATAAATTGCGGCTGGTGCGGGCCTTTCAGGCCATGGGCGAAGTGGTTGCCATGACCGGCGACGGCGTCAACGATGCGCCCGCGCTTAAAAGCGCCGATATTGGCATTGCCATGGGGAAACAGGGCACGGAAGTCGCCAAGGAGGCCGCCGGTCTGGTGCTGGCCGATGATAATTTCGCCAGCATTGTCCACGCGGTGGAAGAAGGCCGCACGATTTACCGCAATATCAAACGCACCATCCAGTTCATGCTGGTGACGGATGGCGCCGAGGGGCTGACGCTGCTGCTTGCTGTTCTCGCCGGGTTCACCTTGCCTATCACGCCGCTGCAGATCCTGTGGGTGAACATGGTGACGGCGGTGACGCTCTCGCTCGCCTTTGCCTTCTCGCCGCACGCCCCTTCCGTGATGTGCCGGGCGCCGCTCCCCCCCGAGGCGCCGCTTTTTTCGCGCGGTACCATCCGGGCCATGGTTTGGCATATTGCTATCATTACCGTGGGGACAATCACGCTGTTCCTTTATGAACTGAAGGCGGGCAGCGACCTTGCCACCGCCCGCACCATGGCAGTCAACGCGCTGGTGTTTTTCCAGATTTATTATTTGTGGGGAATCTTTCCGCTGCAACGCAGTCGCGCCGGGCTGCTGCCCGTGGTTCTGGCCACCTTCGGGGTGATGGTTTTTCAGGCCGGGTTCACCTACCTTCCCTGGATGCAGCATCTTTTTGCGACGGCCCCGTTAGGCGCGGCAGACTGGCTGAAAATTATCGGCATCTCCGCCCTCATCCTGCTCTGGCTGCGCAGCGGCAAACCATCCGGCGGATCCAGCCGGATTCCTAGACAACCCCAAAGGGAGGGGCTATAGCTGGTGCCGCAATAAATCGCGGCAGATTAGAGCCAAACAACCATATAGAAAAACATGCCCCCTCATATTTGTATTCTCATGGGTACCTACAACGGTGAGAAGTTTCTTGCCGAGCAATTGCAATCCATCGAAGCGCAAACCCATACGCACTGGCGCCTGATAATCAGTGACGATGGATCGCGGGATGACACGGTTGCCATCGCCAGGCAATTCCAGGAAAAATGGGGAAGTAATCGCCTCGAACTGCGTCAGGGGCCACAGCAGGGCTTTTGCCGGAACTTTCTGTCGATGGCCTGTGACCCCCACCTGCGCGCCGACTTGTATGCGTTCTCGGATCAGGATGACGTCTGGATGCCGGATAAACTGAGCAGGGCAGCGGCATATTTTAACGGGAGCGACGACTCGTCACGGCCCCGGGTTTATTGCAGCCGCACTGAGATTGTTGATGAAGCCCTGAACACGCAGGGGTGTTCGGCGGAGTTCCCGTTGCCCAAAACATTCCGTAACGCGCTGGTTGAAAGTATTGCCGGCGGCAACACCATGCTATTTAACCACTCTACGAAAGAACTGCTCGAAAAAGCCGGTCTGCTGCAGGTGGTGGCGCATGATTGGTGGCTGTACCAGATTGTAAAAGGCGCCGGGGGTGAGGTTTTTTATGATACCCGGCCCTCCTTGCGCTACCGGCAGCATGCCAATGCCGCGATAGGAGCCGATGGCTCGATCAGGGGCAGGATTGAACGAATACTCCATGTGTTTCGCGGACGCTTCAGGCGCTGGAACGATATGAACTATGCCGCACTTTGCAGCGTTCGCCATTTGTTAACCACGGACAACCAGGAAATTCTGGATATCTACGGCAAGTTTCGGGGTGCGCCGTTAAAAGACCGGGTTCGCCTGCTGCAGGTCGCCGGCATTTACCGACAGAGCTGGCGCGGCACGTTTTACCTCTGGCTTGCGGCGGTATTCAACAGGATTTAGGCAGCTCCTGTTATACTCCTTCTGAAAAATTGGCTCTCGGCAAATGGGAGGGAAATTACTCAGAAGGAGTATAATCCGCGTCGGTCGAACCATGCACCGTCTGCAGAGTCGCTTTCACCGCCGCATATTCCGAGGCAATTTTCTCCAGCAGGGCCTGCTTATCGCGGCGGCTGGCGCCCGGATTTTCCTGCGCCTGCCTGCATAAATCACCCAGCGTTTTGGCACCAAGGTTATAGGCGCTGCCTTTAATCGCGTGGGCATTGGCGCGCCAGACTTCATCCGGCGCGTCCGTGCAATGGTCGGCCATGAGGCTGAACGCCGCTTCACTCGCAGCATAAAATGCCGCAAACAGCGCCCGCTCCATTTCCGCATCGCCATCGGTCATGCTGCGCAGGTCGGTTAAATCGACGGAACCGGTCATGTGTTTATCCTTTCCTGTGGGTGCTCATGAACGCCTCGACCGCTTCCATGATTTTCAGCTTGTTGTAGGGTTTGGCGATGAAGCCCTGAACGCCGTTGGCTTTTGCCGCCTCCACGTCTTTGGCGCGGTGATTGCCGGTGACCATCACAATAAAGCTTTCAGGATCCTGTGCTTTGATGCGTGCGGCAAGCGTATGCCCATCCGCATCGGGCAGCTCAACGTCGAGAAAAACCATGTCGGGCGCATGCGCAGCATACGCGCTTAGGGCTTCCTCCGCATTTTTTGCCAGATGGCAGCGGTAGCTGTGTTCGAACACGCCCGCCAGTAATTTACGGAAAAAATCCTGATCCTCGACAATCAGGAATTCGGGCGCTTTGCGGCTCTTGCGGATTTCGAACGCTGCGTGCAGGGATTGCTGTTGCTTGGCAGAAAACGCTGCTTCCCGGCGTGGGGGTGTCATGGCGGCGGGTGGTGGCGGGGTATCGGCAGGATGCGCAGTTTTCGCGGCGTGCTGGAGGCGCCGTTGCAATTTCTGCCGGAAAATGAGGCGCAACTCCTCGCTATGGGCCAGCGCATCGAAATAGTGAAAGGCTCTGGCCGGGTCAACCCCTTCCAGCGCCGTTTTGTGGCAGGCAGATAACGCAGCCATAATCATTTTCAGGGTTTTCCGGGAGCCGCCGCGCCAGCATACCACCATGTCGCCGTCGGCGCACCAGTAAAGCCGGGCCTCGTAATCGCGCAGAATATCTTTCACGGCGGGCAGGACGGTATCCGGATCGGAAACGAGAGGAACGCGGGAAAAAGTGCACAGCAGGACACCCCGGCTCACCGGTGTTGCGGCATACTCCTCCAGCGCTTCGAGGAAGCGTTCTTCCGCCTGATTCTGTATGATTTGTATCAACATGGCCAGCATACTCTATTGCAACTCATATTAGAATCATTTAAATGTAAATGCGACTATTCTTCGAGGCAACATTTATTATGTGCGAATGATGTAATGCTGCGACAGTACTTCCTTCTGGGCCCCATCCCGGCCAATGCGGAGCATGGGACATACAACCTGGCGTTGGTTGGATTGTCGTATATCGTGGCGGTGCTGGCCTCCTATATCGCACTTGATTTTGCCGGATATCTGGTGGGCAAAGAACGCGGCGTCAGCAGGCGTATCATCCATATATTGGGGGCATTTGCCCTGGGGGCGGGCATCTGGTCGATGCATTTCATCGGCATGCTGGCGTTCAAAATGAATATGGCAACGCACTACGACCCCTTCATGACCTTCTTTTCCATGCTGGTGGCGGTTACCGTTGCGTATTTTGTATTGGATCTGGTGAGAGGGGAGCGGCTGAGGTTAGGGAAAGTCATCGCCGGAGCGACATTGCTGGGGGTCGGCATCGGGGCCATGCATTATACCGGGATGGCGGCGATGAGAATGGACGCCGATGTGCGCTATGTGCCGAAATTATTCGCCCTGTCGATGATTATCGCCATCGCTGCCTCCGCCGCCGCATTAGTGATTGTCTTTTTTCTCGCGCGCCATGAAAGCCCGCGGCGGGTCCTATACAAAATAATGGCGGCGCTGGTCATGGGCGGGGCTATCTGCGGCATGCATTATACCGGGATGGCGGCGGCGGTGTTTCTGCCCTGGGCGGATTGCCGGTATGATTCGAGCCAGAGCTTTTTCGGGCTGGCACTGGCCATTGGTGTGATTACGGCGGTGATTCTCGGCGCGGCATTATTCTTTGGAGTGGAGCTCAACAGGCAGGAGGCAAAAGACTCTGCATTGCGGCGTCTGGCCGGAACTCTGTTCTATCGGCATGCAATCATGATTATTGTCGTGTCCACCGTCGCTATCTTCGGCGTATTGTTTTTTGAACTGCAGCAGTTCCAATCCCGACTGGTGCAATTGGTCGCTCTGGAGAATGCCACCAACCTTTCTAAGGCGCTGAGCGAATTTCGCACCCTCTATACCTCCGAGGTAGTGACCCGGGCGCAGGAAGCGGGCATGCATGTCACGCATGATTACCGGAATGAGAAGAATGCTATTCCGTTGCCCACGACCCTGAGCATGATGCTTGGGGGCCAGTTGTCCCGGCAGCTCAATGGGGGGCAGACGCGCCTGTATAGCCCTTACCCATTCCCGTGGCGGGCGGCGTCGGGTGGCATTAAAACGCCGTTTGAACAGGAAGCCTGGGACAGGCTGCAGAAAAATCCAAGGGACCCCTTCTACCGTTTTGACCAGAAGAATGGCGGGCAGGTGCTGTATTTTGCGACGGCAGACCTCATGCGTGAATCGTGCGTGGGTTGCCATAACACGCACCCGAGTACCCCGCGCGCCGGTTGGGAAGTCGGCGATGTGCGTGGTGTGCTGGAGGTCAATCTGCCGACTGAGAAGGCGCACGCTATTGTCTCTGACAGTATTAATGATTTGCTGCTGGCGCTGTTTTCCGCTGCCGTTGCCGGGACGATCTTTGTTACGGGATTCCTCCATATCCTCAAAAAGCGCGAGCGGGAAACAGGCAGTGCCAAAAAGGAGCTGGAAGCCGAGCTTCAGGAGAAGGAGCGGATGAACCTGCAGATGCAGGAATATACGCGGCGCGTGGAAAAATCGCACTTCGACGCGGTCAAGGCGCAGAAGGCGGCGGAGAAACTGGCCGCCTATCCGGAAAATAATCCCATGCCAATCTTTGAATACAGCCAGGATGGCAAGGTGGTCTTTGCCAACCGCACGGCACTGAAGCAGTTTCCGGACGTTAAGGAAAACCCTGTGCATCCGCTTCTGCAGAATCTTCCGGTGTTAATTCGGAAAATCGAAGCGCAGACGGAAAGCAATATCGCCTATATGGAGGTGACCGTCGGTGCCACTATTTTTGAACAACGGGTGGCTCGCATTCCGCTGGAGGAGGGTTTCACCTTCTATGTGTATTGTTATGATGTGACCGAGCGCAAAGCAAATGAGAAGCAGTTAAAGGAATATACGGTGCGGCTGGAGGCTGCGCGCGATGAGGCGGAGCGCGCCAGCCGTAGCAAATCCGATTTCCTGGCCAATATGAGCCATGAAATCCGCACGCCAATGAACGGCGTGCTGGGCATGGCGGGACTGATGCTCGATACCCAGTTGGATGCGGAGCAGCGCGGCTGGGTTCGGATTATCAAGAAGTCCGGCGAGAATCTGCTCGATATTATCAACGACATCCTTGATTTTTCGAAGATTGAAGCAGGCAGGCTGGAGTTGGAGCCGATTGCCTTTAAGCTGCCTGAGGCCATCGAGGCAGTGACGGATATTTTATACCTGCGTGCGCAGGAAAAGGGCATTGAAATGCTGGTGAACTTCGACCCCAGCGCACCGAAGTTCGTGGTCGGCGACCCTAGCCGCATCCGCCAGATTCTGATGAACCTGACGGGGAATGCCACTAAATTCACCGAGAAAGGCCATGTGCTGATTACCGTGCGCGGCGAGCGGGAAAATGGCAACGTGCGGTTGTTCTTTGAGGTGCAGGATACCGGGGTTGGCATCCCGGAAGACAAACTCGATTATATCTTCGAGAAATTCTCGCAGGCGGAAGAATCGACGACGCGCAAATTCGGCGGCACCGGGCTCGGGCTTGCGATTTCAAAAAGCCTGGTGGCCATGATGGGGGGTAGTATCGGCGTCAGGAGCACGCCGGGTAGTGGTTCGACCTTCCATTTCGATATACAGCTCCCGATCGCGGAAGGGAAAGAGGCGCGCGGCAGCGTTCCGGATGTTGACCTTTCCGGAATGCGGGTGCTGGTGGTGGATGACTACCCTGCCAATGGCGAAGTCCTGTGCCGGTATCTGCATAATTGGGGTATGGTGTGCGACATTCGCACCTCGGGTGCAGAAGCCTACGAGGCGGTGCTGGCGGCGCGCGCGCAGGGGCGCCCCTACGCTGTCGCCATGGTCGATTATCACATGGAGGAGATGAACGGCCTGCAGTTCGTGGATAAAATCCGCCGCGACCCGGATCAGACCAACAAATTACTGATTATGCTGTCGTCAGCCGCGCAGGTGGGAACGCCGGAAGAGTTGGAAGCCAGAGGGATTAACGGCTTCCTGCTCAAGCCCTTCTATCCGGAGCAGATTAAGGCGCTGTTGCAGGTGTTGATTGATGGGCGGATGAAAGGAAAAATTCCGGGGCTGATTACCCGGCATATGATTACCCATATGATGTCCGACGGGGTGCAGAAGCAGGCGGTGGAGACGATGCAATACCCCGGCACCCGTGTGCTGGTGGTGGAGGATGTCGTGGTGAACCTGATGCTCATCACCAAAGTGCTGGAGAAACATGGCATTCGGGTGGATGCCGCCGCCAACGGCAAGGAGGCGGTCGATATGGTGCAGAAATTTACCTACGACCTGCTGCTGATGGATTGCCAGATGCCGGAAATGGACGGGTTTGAGGCCACGCGGCACATCCGCGCGTGGGAGGCAAAGCAGGGTAAACAGGGTGTGGTTATCGTGGCCCTGACGGCAGATGCCATGATCGGCGACCGCGAACGCTGCCTGGCGGCAGGGATGGATGATTACCTCAACAAGCCCATCAATTTCCGCAATGTGGCGGACATGCTCGAGAAATGGTTGGGTAAAGACAGGGACAGGGGTGGCGCCTGAGGATTCAGGCCGCTTCCGCGGTGAGATGCCTGTAGAAATCCTCGGCGCGCAGGGGCTTGGCGATAAAGCCGCGCGCGCCCTTCTTCAGGCTGGTATAGATGGTGGCGGCATCGCGATCACCACTCATGATGACGATGTAAGCATCGCGATTAATGCTCAGGATGTTGCCCAGCACGTCGAAGCCGTCGTGGATTTCGTCCCGGTAATGCAGGTCGAGGAAAACGACATCCGGATTGAGCACCGCGAAATTGGCGCTGGCTTTGCGCGGATTTTCCACGGTCAGTGTCCGGACGCGCCGGGCAAGGAATCCATCCATCAGCGCGCGTGTCATCGGGTCGTCATCCGCCAGCAGGACGCTTAAGCTGTGCCCTTCTTTTCCGCCGGGCGGAGGAAGGGGGATGGCCGGGGGAATCGCGAGGCCCGTTTCCTCGCGCAGCAACGATAGAGCCAGATGCGGGTCGGCGGCAATGTCTGGCACCACCGCGCGTATTTCCGCTATCCGATTGGGCAGATCCAGTCCCGGCCTGCCAAGGTAAACCAGCTTTCCGGCCATACCCTCAAAGCACAGTCCCCCACGGGGGAGCGCCTGCGGATCGATCCTGTCCTGTCCCGGTGTGGGGGTCAGCGCATAATAGGCCACGCCGCGCCAGCTCGCCGCGCTTGCCTGTATCAGGCGCGCGAGCGTCTGCAATTCTGCCTGAGGGTGGATTTTGACGTCTTTCATAGCCTGACGCATGATACCACCTCAACTTGGGATTGAATAGAAGGAAATGCGGGTGCGGTGAATTTCGAGAGATCGCTGACCAAAATGCAATTGGGGCTGGTCTAGATTAAGGCGAGGGCCCCGGAGAGAAAATCGACGGTTTTAGGAAGCCCTTGTTTGGCAAGAATATCCAGATATTCTGTCACGGTCTTCGGTGGGTTCTGCAGCCGCGCCCGAACACGCTTGGCAGCCTCGAGCACTGCCGTCGGTGCCAGGTCAATCAAGTGAGCAATAAATTCATCCGGGTGCTGCGCTTCCACATCATGCAGCGACACTTTGACGTGTTTCGATTTTCCTGCACGATGCAGGAGCGATGGAAGCGGGTAGCGGAAGTAAAAAACGTTGTGTCGGGAACGTTCAAGATGATTGGAATAGCGCACGGGATGCCTCACTTTCGTGCCCCACCACGAATCGAGGAATCCCAAGCAGTTGAAACTGCTGGCGCTTTCAGAAGAATGGTGGTGTGGGCAGTCTGTGGGGAACTCCTCTCCGCGTCAAGTTCCCTATTTAACAGGGAAGATAGAGGGAATTTTGAGATTCTTAGGGTATTTTTAGCAAGCGATTTGCTTGGGAGCATTAGAAACGCTGGTCAAACCAACCCAGGCCCCATTTTCATAACAGGGAATTATTCTCACAGTAGCAGGTAGCGGGCACACTGTTGAGCCAAATTGGATGCCTACTTCAGCATGGCCAATATTGTTTACATAGGAAACATTTTGCTTGCACCTAATTGTTTCCTATGTAAACAATGTGCCCTGCGCAGTGTCGTGAGGAGGAATAGATATATGGCCTTTGAACTAGTGGTAAAAAACGGGCGGACTTTTGCACTCGTTCCCGTGCGTAAATACGAGAGCGTGCTTGCTGAGATGGAGCTACAAAACGATATGCGCTTGATGGAGAATGCCCTTGTGCGCCTTAAGAGTGGCAAGGGTGAGGTCATCCCCATCAGCATCACGGTTCGCCGCCTGAACGGTGAGAGCACCGTTAAGATCTGGCGTGAGTTTCGCGGGATGACACAAGAGAAGCTATCCACGGTTTCTGGTGTGTCGCGCGGGATGATTGCCAGCATCGAATCTGGTCATAAGCAACCTGGCATCGGCAGCCTCAGGAAACTTGCCCGTGCCCTGAATTGTGACATCGGAAATCTGGCTTAAAGCCCCCCTTACGATAATTGGTAGCGGCAGGTGCGACCAGATCTTGCGGCGATAATAAGGCCTGCCGTCAATAACCCAGACACATCGCGTTTAGCAGTACGCTCGTGAATTCCCCATACGGCCATGAGATCCTCAATATGTATCGCGTGCCCCTGTTGCAACTGTCCCAAGAACCATAACTGCCGTTGGTTCATTTGTCCCGCATAGTGACGATCGACGTGCACACGAATGGTGACAGATCTGTCACCAATTGGGGGTGACTTCTTCCAACCATGCCATCGTTGTTCCAAATGCTGCTGCATGGCTTTCACCACCTGTGCATCTATCTCATCTTGCCAAACGGGTGCTGCGGCCATCATCTCACACACAGCATAAAGCACTTGCGGATAGTAGGATGCCAACATCAGCAAATGCCTTGCTTTCGGGGCATATCTCCCCTTGTACCAGTTGCTGGCAGTAAGTGCGTTGATACCCGTGATGCGTTCGATTTGTTTGATTACAGAATGGATGTCGGCATGCTCATGACGCAGTGCGTCTGACACGCGCTTGGCGATCATTTTATCCGTAATTTTAGGCAATAAGTCGCGCTCGATTTGCAAAGGGGACATAGGAGCTCTCCATCGTTAAGATTGACGAAGAGCAAGTAACCAGCTGGCATAGAACCAGGTATTCAGTAACGGACTACAGGATGGATAAGACTGATAAAAACGACGAGACCATCGTCACTCGCCGCGCCGCTGCCTATGTGCGGATGTCGACCGATCACCAGAAATACTCAACTGAGAATCAACTCGCGGCTATTCGGGAATACGCCACTATTCATAACATGGAGCTGGTCGCTACCTATGCCGATGAAGGCAAAAGCGGTCTCAACATTAAAGGCCGTGATGGCCTGCAGCGCATGATCGCCGATGTGGAGGCAGGCCATACCCCGTTCGAGGTAATCCTCGTGCTTGATGTCAACCGCTGGGGACGGTTCCAGGATGTCGATGAGAGCGGCTATTACGAATTCATCTGCCGCAAGGCAGGCATCGCGGTGCATTACGTTGCCGAAGAATTTGCTAATGATGGTGGCCCCATGGTTTCGCTCATCAAAGCCGCCAAACGCAGCATGGCCGGGGAATATAGCCGCGAGTTATCGAAGAAAGTCTTTGCTGGTCAGTGCCGCCTAATTCGGAAGGGCTACCGCCAAGGTGGGCCTGCGGGGTATGGATTGCGTCGCGTGCTAATTGATGAACATGGGCAGAAAAAGGCCGCACTCAAGCGTGGGGAGCATAAGAGCCTGCAGACTGATCGGGTGATTCTCGTGCCCGGCCCACTAGAGGAAGTCGAGAATGTACGCTGGATCTACCGTGCGTTCACCGAAGAAGGGCTGCAGGAGCGCCAGATTATGACCCTGCTCAATGAACGCGGCGTGTTGACCGATCTGGGACGCTCTTGGACCCGCAGTACCGTGCATGAGGTGCTCACCAACGAGAAATATATTGGCAACAATGTCTTTAACCGAAGATCCTTTAAGCTAAAGCAGCGGCGTATCGTCAATGGACCCGACAACTGGATCCGCGCCGATGGTGTCTTTGAGGCAGTGATAGAACCACGCTATTTTTATACCGCACAAGGCATCATTCGCGAGCGTGGCCGTAAATTTAGCGATGAGGAGATGCTCGAGAAGCTGCGCAAGCTGCATGTGCAGTATGGCTGGCTGTCGGGACTCATTATTAATGAGACCGAAGACATGCCCTCCAGCAGTGTTTACTCCCACCGCTTTGGCAGCCTCATCCGTGCCTATGAGTTGGTAGGCTACACTCCAGACCGTGATTTCAGCTATATTGAGACCAACCGAGCCTTGCGTAAATTCCATAGCACGGTGGTCGACGATACGATCCGCAAGATCGAGCAGATGGGCGGCATCGTCCGTAAAGAGAAACCCTCAGAGCTATTGGTTATCAATGAAGAACTGCGCGCATCAGTCGTCATTGGTCGTTGCTACCAGACGGATGCTGGATCCTTCCGCTGGAAGATTCAGCTCGATACAGGCCTGCTGCCCGACATCACAATCGCTATCCGCATGAGTGTCAACAATGAAACAGCACTCGACTACTACCTGCTGCCTGCTCTCGACATCGAGAGCCCCAAGATTCGGCTGGCAGAGCATAATGGCCTCGCACTAGATTCTTACCGCTTCGACGATCTCGAACCATTCTTTATGCTAACTGAACGCGTGGCAATCTGGGAGGTGGCATGAGCAAGCAACAAGCCTCCATACAGATGATCCCGATCAACCAGATCCACATCCTCAACCCACGGGTACGCAATCCTAAGCTATTTGAAGGGGTGGTGCAAAACATCGCCAAAGTCGGCCTCAAGCGCCCAATCACCGTGGCCCGTCGTAAAGCGAAGGTTGACGGCAAAACCTATGATCTTGTTTGTGGTCAGGGACGTCTTGAGGCGTTCATGGCCTGCGGTCAGGCTACAATACCTGCGATCGTCATTGCAGCGAGCGAAGAACAAGCCCTTATCATGAGCCTGGTAGAGAATGTCGCCCGCCGTAAGCATAAACCGATGGATTTGCTGCAAGGTGTCGAGCTCCTGCGCGGCCAAGGTTACGATGCCAAAGCTATCGCTGCTAAAACTGGCCATACATCAGACCATATTCAAGGGGTGCTGACGCTGCTGGAGCATGGTGAGGAACGGCTGGTCTCCGCTGTTGAGACCGGCCAGATGCCAATCATGCTGGCGATCAATATCGTTCAGTCGCCGCAAAATGAACAACAGCATTTGCGTGAGGCCTATGAAACTGGCGAGCTGAGTGGGCACAAGTTCATGGCTGCCAAGAAGTTGGTTGAGACACGACAGCGTGGTGGCAAAACCTTTCGCAGTGGCACCAGAGGCTACGGCGGAAAGCGCGATGAAGGATACACTGCCCGCGAACTTGTTAAAACCTATAAGCGCGAGGTGGAGCGCAAGAGTCTGATCACTCGTCGCGCCGAGGCCGTGAACAGTCAGTTACTGTTTGTGGTGGAAGCACTGCGGTGTCTCAAGCTGGAAGGTCATTTTACTACACTGCTCCGTGCCGAGGGACTTGATACCATGCTCAAACAACTCGCTAACCTATTATCTGAGCGAGGGTAATCATGCCGCGCTCACAAAAATCCAAGCTGTTTCATGATATTAAGATTGGATTCGACGTTAACACCGTGCGGTTGGGCATTGATCAGATCACCCCACTCAAAATTGTGACACCAATAATACGCGAGAGTGAGAAATATAAACAGATCGCGGCCTCTATCCGTGAAGTGGGCATCATTGAGCCGCCGGTCGTTTCCCCACCGCGCAAGGGGCAAAAAACCTATCTCTTGCTCGACGGGCATTTGCGGCTGGAGGTGCTGAAAGAGAACGGTGAGACCGAGGTAACTTGCCTAGTGTCGACTGATGACGAGGCATTCACGTATAACAAATTCATCAGTCGTCTTTCGACTATCCAAGAGCACCGTATGATCCTCCAGGCCATCAAGCGTGGCGTCTCCGAAGAAACAATCGCCCGTGCCCTGAATCTTCAAGTCGATAACATCATCCAACGACGAGATTTGCTCAAGGGCATCTGCCCTGAAGTAGCCGACATCTTTAAGCACAAGATGATACCTCGTAGCGTGTTCGTAGAGCTTAGGCGCATGAAGCCCGTGCGCCAGATCGAAGCCGCCATGCTGATGAGTGACTCTAACAACTACACCTACGCCTATGTGCGCGCTATCGTGCTTGCCACCCCCAAAGCACAACTGGTCGAGCCAGAGAAAGCCAAGAAAGTAAAAGGCCTCGATGATGAACAGATGGCGCGCATGGAAGCTGAAATGGGTAGCCTGCAGGGTGAGTATCGGCTGATCGAGGAAAGCTTCGGTCCCAATGTCCTCAACCTCACCGTCGCCAAAACCTATCTCGCTACGTTGCTCGGCAACGCACGCATTGTAAAATACCTCGCACTACAGCACCCAGAGTTTCTCACACAATTTCAGAAGATCGTAGAAATGAAGTCATTGGGCGGAGTGGATGGCGCAGCATAAAGAATTGCAGCTTGGCCCAAGGGTGGCTTTGAGCGCATGTAGTTGGGGACCGGGACCCATTAAGCGCCGGGACCGCAGGAGAAGCCGCACGAGTTGCGGATCAAGTGCGGGGTGGGGATGGCGGCGAACCCGTTCGGAGCCCATCAGGTCAGCTTGAATTCTCGCTGACTGACGGCACTGGCGAAGCAGAGAAGTCGTAAGACTTCGCAGGTGCTTGATAAAGATTTGTGCAGCAATCTATCGTCCTTGAGCAGCTTGTGCGCGCTGCGTTGTAGCCTGCAACCCTACTGGAGACTGCAATGGCCCTTGGTGTTGTGTATCGCACCGAATAGATGCGCTAAGATTACAACTGGCAGCCATACCTAACGCGCGTTGCATTTCGGGCGAAAGATGCGTGTGTGCTGGAGGCTGCACTGCGGCATGGTTTGCTGGTGCTACGACAGATATCAGCTTATCAGCTAATTGCTTCGCTGGCAGGCTGTTTACTTGCTCGGCTGGGACATGGTGTCTGATAAGATAGTTACGTGTTTCCTGTGCACTTACTTTCCCGTCTTTATTTTCATCGACGGCAGCAAGTTGATTGGGCTGCATGCCCCTTGCTGCAAGCTGCTGTTGGATCTTGTCATCGTTATTCATCACCCAATCACCTGCACGGTGGGCAGCTTTGGAGTCAGCTAATTGCACTCCCATATTGACGATACCAGTGATGAGACCGCCCTGTTTCGAGAGACCCGTCCAATACGTCAGATCATGCGCTACACCAATGCCGAGGTTTGCTACTCCAGCGACGCCAGCCACTACCAGCGACCCTGCGGTTACTGTCAGCGATGTGCCACCCGTAACAGGTGCAGCAAGCGCAGAACTCCCTGCCACCGCCAATGCGCCTACAGCCGTTCCCTGCGTCGCAGTTGTGCCAGCATTCAATGTTTGGTCGAGCCAGTTCTGGTGCTGGTTGTTCTCGGTGATGTTCTTGAACCCATTTGTCACCCCTGGCAATGCGCTGTTGGCAAGGCCCTGCAAACCTGCTTTTGTAATATCACTGGCGTTACCATCATTCGCAGCCGCTAGCCCTGCTTCATACACGGGACCGATAGCCAACGACACAGCGGTGCCTGCAATACCGATTTTGCTCGGCATAGCAATGCGCACGGGTTGTGACTCTGGTGGCGTTTGTCTCGTGACCACCACCGGCGGCGGCGTTTGAGCATGGTCATTTGGCGGCACGACAACGGGAATCGGATTCTGCGTCCGTTTTCCTTGTGCGGCATCAGTGGTCGTGCGCTCCTCAACTTGTGCACGTTGCTCGATGGTTTGCCGCCCTGCCAAAGCAGTTACTGCACCAGCTAACTCAGCATAGAAGCTGTTACCTAGTTTCGACGCGAGGGAATGAATCTGTTGCGCCCCATTTTGACCCATTGTCATCGCCACTTGCCCATGCGAATCAAGGAATGCCAGTGTCACACCCTTATCAGTATAAGCCTTGAGTCCTTGCGCAATGGTTGCTGGGGATCGATCCTGCGGTCGATACAATTCGGTGGGCGCCTGAGCATGGATATTCAGATTTTGGCGCCCAACCAAATCGATAAATATATCAGGATCGGAGACAACAAGCGTCTGCTTGCCATTGACATTTTTAAGCTGTGCAACGGGCTTGTTCGGCGAACCATACGGTACATCCGTATTGATAACTAAAAATTTTACATCCGGGTGATCGAATACCCTCGGCAATTCGGCAGCAACATTGCGTGCTCCACTGATCACCACCTCCGTTGATATTCTTCTACCGTCTACCAGATCTTTCGCTCGATCATATGAGCGATCCACAGCAACATCCACTGGAACAACGCCAGTCACCACGATCAATTGTCCCGCTTGCTTGGCAAAATTCATCCGATGTTCGCTCGTTGCCACTACATCCATAACAATGTGCGGTGAACGACCAGCAGACATTTTCTGCTCGAGCCGTGTCATAATTTCAGCGGCTAGTTTTGAACTTTCTGCATGCGCAACATCCGCAAAATCTTTGCCATAGATTTTGCGGTCAGCCAGCAGTGGCTTGTAATCATCGGGGTTAATCTTGGCAGTATTGCTATAAATCTCGGGATTCGTGCGCTGGATTATTTTAATAATGCTGCTTTTGCCTGTGGCAGGGCCACCTGTCGCCATCATCATGGTCACATGGTTGGCAGAATCAACCGTAGGAAGACGTTGCAGATGCTGATGGTCCAGCAACGTTGCCACTTCAGTCTGCGTAACATTTCCCCGCGACAATAGGTCTTTATATTCATCGGTGGCCTGAACACCACGTATCGTTGTTTGCAGTTGTTTATCGTATGGCTGGGTGGGGTCAACGTCGATGCGACGTTCCGTTACAGCTTGAATGATAAGCTCATGAAGTAGGCGCGTTTCACTGGCTGGTCGCGTCTCTATTGAGGGGCGATGATTAGCGGCGGAAGATTGAACGTGCCAAGCATCATCCGCCATCAGCTACCGACCTCGCCCGTCAGTTTTTTTTTGTGCTTCGATCTGACGGATTGCCTCTTTAATTCGGCCCAGATATTCATCTCGACTCTTTTCTGGATCAATTCCTGCGCGCCGCAACCATTCTTCTTGTTGCCGGGCAACACGTTGATCCTGCGATGATTCGGGTTCTTCCCATGGGTACACACCGCGCTCTTTCTTCCACTCAATAGCCCTCATAGCTGCTTCGCGTGTTTGTTGATCCGCAACTTCACGAGCTATTTTAGGATCGAAAAATGGGTCGGCCCAGTTATCACCTTTAAGTCTTTGGAGTTCTGCCTCTGCAGGAGTCAGCGGCTTTTTCGCTGGCGATGCAGCAGGTGCATTCGCTGCCGACGCCGGAGGCTGGGCGACGGCGGGTGCTGATGCAGGTTGTGCTGGTTTCTGAGGGTCAGCCATAAAATCTCCTGTGTTGACAATACGGTGAAATGGTTAATTTTCCGTTAGTAATTGCCCCCTACCTATGCAATAAATGGCCTGAAAATGCTATAAAATAAGGCATTTTTGAGGCATAACCACATTAACAACAGGTTAAGCACATGAAAAAATACGACATTATCGGCGATATTCACGGCCATGCCGTTGAACTGAAGGCATTGCTTGAGAAGCTTGGCTACGTGCGCGATGGCAATGGTGTTTACATTCCCCCTGAGCCCAACCGCATGGCTGTATTCACCGGCGATTATATTGATCGTGGCGGAGAGAATTTCGAGGTTATCGACATCGTGCGTGGCATGGTGCAGGCTGGTCATGCGCATGCGATTATGGGTAATCATGAGCTGAATGCCTCGCTGTTTCACACGCAGCACCCCAACAAAAGTGGCGAGTTGAGGCCATTGCGCGGGCACGGAACAAGGAACGTCCACCAGCATCAGGCGTTCTTGGATGAAGCAACCCAGAACCCCGAGCGAGCCGCCCAAAACATTGAGTGAATAAAATCGTTGCCAGTATATCTCGAACTGGAAGGGCTGCGCTTTGTGCATGCGCTGTGGGACCAGCCAGCGGTCGACTACCTTAACAAAGAAGGGTTGCTCAGAGCAGACCGCACGATAAATCCCACGCGTTGGCATGAATTGGCGGTGAAATATACACCCGGCTGTGACGCGATTGAATTGCTGACCAAAGGGGTAGAGGTGCCGCTTCCTCCCGGTGTTAAATTCTATGATGCGGATGGCACACCTCGTAAATTGGCACGGCTGAAATGGTGGGCAAATCCCGATGATGCCAATTTGAAGCTCGCGGATGTGATTCTCGATGTGCCGCCAGAGAACATCCCGAATGTCCCCGCGCCAGATGATATCAGGGCGCGCATGCGTGAGGTGCAGAATCTCGAAGATAGCACCGTCTTTTTCGGTCACTATTGGCAGCGTGGTGAACATCCGACGGTCGAATCACCCAATGCCATTTGCATCGACCAAAGCGTTGCCAAAGACGGGCACCTCGCCGCTGCAACCGTGACGGTCGATAATGGCAAGATACTCGATATGGGGTTTAGCTCGGTGAAAAGCAGACCACCCATTAAACAATCTGCGCGGGGACTTTAGGTTATTTGGAAAGCCAGGCCATAAGTCGAGCAAGTGCACCTTTATGCTGCAATGGTTCTGCGGCAGGCCGCTGTAGCGCATCACTGGCGGTCACCGCTCCATGATAATGCAAAGTATCTTCTTGATCGCGCCGCTTAACGGCTGCGATCTCTTCTTTCGACATAGCATATGACCACTCAACTTTTCCTCGACGAATCCAGTAATGTGACTGGCATGGTAGGCTCCAGCTGCCAATGGATGGGTTAAGAGAGACATTTTCTCCGTCATAGGAGAGTTGCCACGCTGTTGGGCTTAGCGGCGTGACCACTTCGGCACCGCAACCGCAGAAGCATCTATGACTAGCTGTGGCAAATTCCATGGCGATGTAGAGCGTTCGCTCCTCCATGTCTCGAGGAATGAACTCAACAAATTCATGCGCTATGCTAAAGTTTGACTTCATTTGCTGTCTTCACTGTCGATGGTGTTGCCATCGATGGTGTAGGTGCTGTGGTGCTCTTTCTCCAAGTCCACGTAGAACCCCCTTAACTTCTTCCATTTGATAACAGCCAGCGCCGCATTCAAAGCGTTCAAGTCGGCAACTTGGATGTTCTTATCATACTCGTTCTTATCATCCTCCGTGTTGGATAGCGAGACGCGTTTGCAAACATGATCGCGCGCTGTTGGGGTGCTAGCCGTTGTGCGTACGATGCCACCGAGTGAGTCACTACAAAGAACAACACCCATGCCAACATCGATAAAACTGATGCCGAACTCTTCCAGCTTCTCAATGATAAACCGCCGCGCAATGCCGTCATCGATACAAATAAAGACAAAGTCGGCATCGCGCAGTTCGTCGATGTTGCTGGCATCGACATAGTACGGATGGGCAACAATACCGCGATGCATTTTTGAGTATATGGCCTTGTAGTAGTCGACCTTCTTCATGACTGCCTCTAGGTCAGCGCCCGAGGCAGCACCAGGGGCACGAAAGGCATTATGTTGCTCGAAGATATCGCCATCATAACAATGGATCTGCTCTATAGGCGTTTTGCTGACCTGGTCGAGGATATAACTCCCAGTACCACCCAATCCGATGATCACCAGTTTACGACATTCAAGCTTGGCGGTAACGGCTGTGATTTCTGCACGCGGGGAAGCCGTATCCATATAATTAAAGATGGAATCCTCCGTTTCATCTGCGGGTACAAAGCCGCCAGGATTGGGCTTAACGGCCGGATCGATGATCTGTGCGGGGCCACTGATGGCCGCCGCGTACGTTACGATCTTTTCGTGGAAATCCACATAATTTCCCGCTGAGGGCTTGGCGGAGAACCTGTGTTGCACGATCAAGTCGTCCGCTATTCGCAAACTATCCGAGTTATTGCGAACAGCTTCGATAGGCTTGCCATGTTGATCGCAGGGATATTCTCCCCCGAACATTATGGTGTGGTCGGCGGGCTGGATCGCCACATCATTACGCAGCGTTAGTGGAGCAACGAGGATACCGTATTTGACTTGCCGTTGGGCATTCACGTACGGGATCTTCGTTGCTACCAGGTGGCCATGGCGGATGGAAATGTGGTATCCATCCGCCAGCAAGCGCACAAGGTCTGGACTACGAGCGATTGGTCTGCGTGACATTGAAGATCATCCCGTTTTTGATGGTTACCGACTGGCCCTCAGGCAAAGTGCCTTTGGGGTTTTGAGGTGGCCCCTTGCGGTACGTCACGGTAAAAAGAACCTCTGGACCGCTAGGCACAGGGTTGAAGGCAAGAGCCACTACTTGATCATAGGTGATCTTGGGGCCCGGGACTTCATACTCGCGTGCGTTCACGATGATGTGCACAATGCGCTTCTTGGTGCGAATATGCTCTGTGCCTTTCGCGTTCAAATCTACGCTTTCGCCTTCTTCGATCACCTGATCTGGCTGGTCCGTACGCTCCAGAACGAAGACTAAGCTATCATCTGCACCCGTGACCTCACGTAATTGGGCCTCGGCAATGGTGGGGGCACCCCATTCATACCCGAGCTCATCAGCGGTGAAGTTATAGACGCGGTCTGATGAAAAAGCGTAGAACGCTTCGCGGCCAGGGATTGCAAGATCGACCGTTTCATCGAGGCCTACTGAACGCGTACCAGGGTTGGTCAACTCGATCAGCACGTGATCACTGGCGGGCTTGAAGCCAGCTTTTTGTAATATGTCCCGTCCTGAAAGGACGGGGTCGTTGGATTTATAGTTAGTGCCGTTAACCGCGAAGGATAACTGCTTGGCATTTGTTTCTTCTGTGTCATTTTTAGTCATCGTGGTCTCCAAAAGTTTCTAGAAGTTCTTGATGAAAGACACTTTTTGCTTGACCCGTGCGAGATCTAGGAGTTGGCTGAAAACTGTCTTACATATGAGACACTATCACATGTGTTTCAACTTTGAAACAGTTTTTTCATAACTGAAACGGTTTTTTATGAACCCCGATTTATCCCCTGAAGAAATAGGCCAGTTGATCGCACGTAAGCGCGGCAGCATGGGAATACGAGCAGCCGCTAAAGAAATAGGCACAAGCCCCGCTACGCTATCCAGAATAGAGAACGGACATTTGTCGGACATGGAAACGATGAAGAAAGTATTCGCGTGGGCCGAGCTTGATGCGCGTGGCTATTTTGGTTTTGGAGCCGATGCCCCCAGTCAGTCATCATCGCCCGAAATCCAGATTATGTTTAAAGCTAAAAAATCAAAAGATCAGAAAACTGCGCAAGCACTCGGTCAGCTAATCCTCGCAGCATATAATTCTTTTGAAAAAGAGATTAAGTCTGCGAGCCATTAACATTGAAACGTGGTTTCAAAGCGCAAAGCGAACGACGATCTGTTGAGATGCGTAAGCAGCTTGGCTTGGGTGAGTGCGCCCCACTCAACGCGTTTGACTTAGCCGCCCATCTACAAATCAGGGTCAAAAGCGCCGCTGAAATACCTGAGGTGCCTCAAAAAGTTTTGAATGATGCGCTCAGTGCAGAAGCTTGGTCAGCCTTTACCTTAAAAATAGGCAAGCACCATATGGTCGTTTATGATCCGAACCAGTCTAAACCGCGCATCAACAGCGTTCTGATGCATGAGTTGGCACATATTACTCTTGGCCATAGTGTAGCAAAAGGCCACAAACTCTCAGACGGATCATTTATACCTAGTCACTTCGATCAAGAACAGGAAGATGAAGCTGACTGGCTAGGCGGAGCATTGCTGCTTCCGCGCCCTGCCTTGATCCACATTCGCAATAAGGGTTGGTGCAACCAAACGGCGGGCAATCATTATATGGTCAGCAATGAAATGCTGACCTACAGATTCCGTATGACAGGCGTGGATATTCAGCTGGGGAGAGCCACTGGTTAAAGCAGTTGATGATTCATTCTGTTTCCACTATTTTCAACCCTAGCGGCCATTATGTGCAGGTTTTTATGCCAGACAACGAGATCATGACTGTTAAGGAGCTCGCGGGATACTCAAAAATCGCTGAAAAAACTGCTTACCGATTTGCCGCAGAAGGTAAAGTGCCTAGCTTCAAAGTAGGAAATGCATGGCGCTTTCACAAAGACGACTTAGAAGCGTGGATTAATAATCAAAAAATCAAATCTGGTAATCTTCAATGACAGCCTTGATGAATCGAGTTCGGGTCGTCATTCCTGATGGGCTAGGTGCAGGCCGAAAGCAAACGCATGCATCAACATCTTTCAATACTATTGAGAGGTCCCTGGAAGTCATACAAAGGTTGGATCTTATTGCTCCCGCAACATTCATAGAATTGCTTCGGTTAGTTGTTCTAAAAGGACAATCATACGATTCAATAGCTCGCTTGTTTTTTGGCGATGAGTCATGGAGCGGAAGCCGACTGAATAATGGGGTAGTGGAAACGCCACGGAATGTTGCCAATCTGATCGTTTCGTTAGCACTAGAGACGCGTAAAATTGTATCTGAGGCACGTTATGATATTCGGGAATTAAATTGGCTCGACCCATGCGTTGGAGCAGGGGTGTTTCCCTTAGCATTAATCGAGGCATATCTTGGCATTTATCCAAAAGAAATTGATAATCTGCCTATAATAGCGATTAATGATCTTTCCCCTAGCGCAGTCTTTTTAAGCCTCTGCAACATCAAGATTGAATTAGAAAGAAATAAGCTAGATATTGAAGAATATATTAAATCAGGTAGGCTGACTTTCGAGTGCGGCGATTTTCTGGAGCGTAATAAGGAATCGAGCGATCTTCTAAGCACTAAGCCAACCTACGATTTTGTTATCGGAAACCCCCCATATGTAAGGTCAACGCGCCTATCTGCGTCTTATCGAAATTCTTTAAAGCTCAGTTTCCCAGAATCGTTTTATGGTTCCGCGGATCTTTATAATTACTTCATATCCAGCAGCATTAACTGCCTAAAAAATAATGGAGTCTTAGCATTTATTACTCCAGCAGGGTTTCTTCGCGGGACAAGCAGTGCGAACGTAAGAAAATTTATCAAAAAGAATGCGAATCTAGCTACACTGATAGATTTAGGTGAAACTCCAGTATTTAGTGGAGCAAGCGTTCACACCGCCATTTATGCACTGTCAAAAACAGATTCCCCAAATAGCACCATAAAATATTGCGAAGTGAATAAGACAGATGATCTAGAACAACTCTCGACTAGCCTCGCTTCAATGCTGGATGTTCATGCGGATATGTCAGATTCGCACGGCTGGTCTTTCCATTCCGACATGGTCAGTTTTAAGAAGATGGATGGCTTTCTCAAAAATACAAAGCCATTATCAGAATTCGGAATAACTGTTTTTTCTGGCATTAGAACAGGCTATTCTGAAGCATTCTATTTGAATGAAGAGCAGGTCGCTGATTTCAGCGCGGATATTAAGAAAGATTGGATCAGACCTGTGGTCCTTCCATCCAATATCTTAAGTTGGCATGGCGTCAAGAAATTGAGCCATCTGCTTTTTATACCAAAAGATTCTATTATTCCTCCGCGGGAGCTTTTGCAGTATCTAGAAAAGTATCGCGGTATCTTAGAAAAACGGAACGAGGTTGATTCTGCTGAGAAGTGGTATCGTTTAAGAGCCTGCTCTTACTATAAAGATATGTTGCAGGAGAAAATCATTTTTCCCGATCTTTCCGCCAAACAAAGATTCTCCATTTGTACCGAAGGAACTTTAGTTGCCGATGGGGCATATTTCATTGATTCAAATGACTTGGCATTGCTAGGCATACTTAACAGTGAAATGGCTAAAGTGTATTTTTCAAATCGCTGTTCGAGCGTTGGAAATTTAAAAGCACAAGGAAGATTCAGATTTAAGAAAACGTTTGTAAAAGATTTTCCATTACCCAAACATTTTCAGGTTGAGAGCGCAGCTCGAGCCAAGATAGTCGGGTTTGTGACATCAATTATCCAGCACGGGGAAACACTTGAATCTAAGTCCCTATTAGACCAAGCTGTCGAAGAATTTTATGGTGAATCATTATGAACAAAATGGCCGCAATATTAGAGGATATTCATCAACCTCTTAAACAAAAACCAACCTGTCTTGATTTATTTTCAGGAGCCGGAGGCCTAAGTGTGGGTTTCGCTATCGCAGGTGGCCAGCCTCTAGGAGCAGTCGATTTTGATTCTGATTCGATTAAGACATATCAATCTATCTTTCCTTATGCAGATGATGTCGCATGTGCAAATATCAGCAATTGGAAACCCAAAAGTCGTAAAGGTGATGTTGACGTAATTATCGGTGGCCCGCCCTGTCAGGGATTTTCTTTGGCTCGGGGATTACGGTTTGTGGATGACCCACGGAATCACTTATACAAACATTTTGTAGAGATTGTTAAATTCTATCAGCCAAAATGGTTTGTCTTAGAAAACGTGGAAGGCATCACAAATATTGGCCAAGGCATAATCCTACGGCAAATTTTAGAGGATTTCGCATCCATAGGGTATAAGGTAGACTACAAAGTCGTAAATATGGCAGAATTTGGCGTGCCGCAGCTTCGGAAGCGAGCAATTCTCGTAGGCAACCGATGCGGCATAGACTTCGTTTGGCCTGAAGCATTTTGCTATGATCCAAGAAAGAAGATAGCCCCCTGTGACAAGGCTCATGCGTATAACTCTGTCAATGACGCACTAGGGGACATTGTGCTGCCACAGGGTAATTTCTTTGCGCATCGTGCAAATTCGCAAATGCGGGGACCGAGAAATAGGAATGCTCATACTGAGCCCGCGTTTACTCTTCGTGTTCGAGGTGATGAATTTGCTCTTTGTGAAGAGCCTGCGCAATCCGCCTTTGTTCCTGGCCCTGTACCTCTGGAGGATATTGCATTCAGAGCGCCACAAAATGAATTGCAGGAGCTTCTCCGGAATTGCCATCCAGCATGGCTGGATGCGCCCAAAACATCCACTTCTCGCCAAAAAAAAGTCACTCTCAAGGGAACAAGAAGACTAACTATTCGCGAGCAAGCCAGACTTCAGACGTTTCCTGATTGGATAAACTTCTATGGTAAAACCACCTCTCAGGCGAGGCAAATTGGCAATGCCGTGCCGCCGCTCTTTGCGTTGCAATTATTCCGGCAAATTTTTTCCTATCTCTAATTATCAGATAATCGCTTTGCTGAATCGATCAATAACAGCAGTAAAGCCTGTTATGGCTTCTGCATTATCAAAGTCCATATCGATAAACGCTTCGTGTGTGTATGCAGGACATTTCTGGCGCCTACCATTGATTAGTAATGATACTGGTGATGTTGCGCCACTGTAAATGGCGAGGTATCGTCGTAATTGCTCTTCGGCCTTTGTATCACCCTTGCTAACACTGCATTCGATGATCCCCACCACAGGGACATTAAGCAAATTGGAGTCATACGAAATAATCGGAATTAACGCATCGTTTTTGATTCGCAGAATTCCTTCGCATCGGCCGCTTTGGGATTCATAAGTGAAGGCAATTCTTTCCGAGCTAATTAGTTTGCTCGTCATTGTTCCTCTACAAATCAATACATCTGGTCGATCTAGATATTCTTCTTCACCCTTATTTAAGTGTTCAATGAGATGAATAGGAAAACCTTCTCTGTAGATCCCATATTTTGAACCGACCGTTTCGAATATAAATTTGGGTGTAAGAGCCGCAACAAACCTATCGCTCAAAGGAATGCTATTTATTGCTGCAGAATGACCTGCTTGAGTGCCATGGTGACGAGGTAGAATATTGCGCAAATAAAATAAATCAGGGTGCTCAAGATATATTGCTGGTATTGAGATTCCGATTCCTAATTTTTCTAAACCTGCAGCCAGACAGCACAGACTATAAAATTCTACAGCCTTTCCAGTCTCTACCTTAGCGTTCCACGTTGAAGAAGTAATCGCAGAATTATGCGTAATTATATCTTGAAAGATAGGAGCAGTGGTCGCACATAAGGCTCTAAGTTTTTCTAAATACATAAGCTATGAACCCTGATCAATTTTATGCATCAAAGAAATTAGTTCATCAGTAGAGAAAACAACATCCCATCCAAAGCTTATTAGCCGCTTAACGGCATATTCTGGTGGTTTACAATCAACTGCCATGTCCACAAACATAACAACAGGAATATTATGCCGCGGTACGAATGCACCATTTTCAAATTTATACTTTAGCGTTAGTCCAACAAATGATTCTTCCTTACATCTTCTAGGGAATTCCTGAATTCGGAAGAATTTGGCCTTTAAAATGGCCAGTATTTTTCCGTCAGCATTACAAACTGCCTTCAGATTTGTATATGGCCTTACATTGTCGACGGTAATTTCGCCATGATATCCATTGGCTTTGAATTTAGCAGCTGCTGGCGATAGCACCTTAAAGCCCGCAGACTGCAATGCCATTTCGGCATATTCAAAGCTAGGTTTTAATTCAGTGCCATTCTTTGCTTCAAACCACCGCGCCTGATTGACAATTCTTTTTCCCTGCGTCGATATACTATTCATGAGCATTAGGGATGTGGTTATGCCGCCTTTAGAAATATCGTCTACAATTCGGTTACATATCAATCTCACCTGTTTTTCAGAATGCGATCCTGCATATAAATTATGCTCAGAAATACCCGCGACGTCTCTATCTTGAACGTATGCAATACTATCGCCAGTATGAATTCTCAAAAGAATGCGCCTAGTTAATAAATGTAAAGGTGATGGTGCATTCCATAGTCTGCGCACAAAATCTTCTATGCTACCAGACCGTTCATAGATTCTCTGGACCTCTGTCTCAAACGTGGGCCAATCTGCAACGGCTTTTAATGCGGCCGAAAGGAATGGTTTTCGTTCAAGAATTTTAGCCGCAGCACGCGGTATTAGCGTATCTGATTCGACGATGTCGGCGTCGAACAGAAACCTATTGGTCCGTCCCTTAATATCTTCCCCTTTTAACTTGGAGAAATCTGGCCATTTTCCTGCATGACTTTTATGTTCTGTATTTACCAGTTGCCATTGTAAATCGGCTATATTGGACTTGGGCATCCCCCCTTCGACGAACCAAGCAAACAGCTCATTGGCTGCATTCAAAATAAGATTGCCGAGCTCACTCTTCTCAACAATGCATTTCTCCAAAAGCGTAGCCTTTGCCGATTCTGTGATGGCACCGCGCAGGGCGGCATCTAGGAGCTCGAAAACGTCTAGGCCCTTTTTTCCGACATAAAGTGATTTATCATAGCTCGCTGATTTGAGGCCAAGAAACCATTTGTATGTATAATCGCTATCTCCCACAGTAAAATGCAGAGTTCTAACTTCATTCTCGTTCTGCAGATTTACGAGATCTCGAATTGTAATGCCCTCAACCAACGTTTCTCGAACTTCATATGTTTTATTAGGTTCGGGAGCGCCAGTGCCATTTCCTTTGTAACATGTAGTTTGACACCATAATTGAAATGGCTTTCCATTTTTTTGTACGCCAGTAGCAATATGATCCCAAATATCACTAGCAATTTCGGAGACGTATTGCTTTTGGGCTGATACCCTAGCACTGCTAATAAGGCCTTTATCACTAAGTGCTTTCATCGCTCTTTCTAGAACGAAATGAACCATATACTCGACTTGCGAATTACGACTTGTGGCTAGCGTCTGCACGCCCATGTGAGAGGCCATATAGAAACCCTATAAGCAACTAGAAATTGTAGATCTCTTCTATCAGGCGCTTATCGTTTTGAATATCCTTATTTTAACTCTGGTTTCTCTCCTGATGATCACTTATAAAGTGGCACCCAACGAGATCATTCAGGCGCACAAATTACTTTCGGGGGTGCATAAAATGATGTATATAATGAGGCATGCGACTGATCATACAAACTGATCGGTCTGCGGTAGCCATGCAAAGCATGGCTTTTTAGCATCCTGATTTTCATCAACATTTTTAACATGTGCTAATGCGCAGGGTTCATTTCTCTGTGCCCATTGGCACGTCTTACGATAGGAGAATTTATGGACCACCATATTGAACAACTGCCAATTGCTTCGCTGAAGCCTTGGAAAAATAACGCCCGCACCCATTCAAAGAAACAGGTGCGCCAGATCGCAGATAGCATCACACGGTTTGGGTTCACCAATCCAGTGCTTATCGATAGTGAGAATACCATTCTTGCGGGGCACGGGCGTGTGGAAGCGGCGAAATTACTCACCTTGCGCGAAGTGCCTTGTATCCGTCTGGAGCATATGACGCCACAGCAGAAGCGCGCCTATGTGCTGGCTGATAACAAACTGGCACTCAACGCTGGATGGGATGAAGAACTGCTCGCTGAAGAGCTAAAGGAATTGCTGCTCCAGGATGAGTTTACCATCGACATTACTGGCTTCTCGATCGCTGAGGTGGACCACATTATCGAGGGCAATCCGAATGAAGAAGTTGGGAATCCCCGCGAAGACCAGCTACCTCCGTCAGATGCAACCAAGGCACGCTGCGCGGTGGGTGATATCTGGCAACTGGGGCGTCACCGCCTCATCTGTGGCAATGCGCTTGATCCCAAAGTGATTGCTACCCTAATGGATGGCAACAAGGCGCAGATGGTCTTCACCGATCCCCCATACAATGTGCCTGTCGATGGCCATGTATGCGGTTCTGGCAGCATCAAGCATCGCGAGTTTGCCATGGCTTCGGGGGAAATGTCGGAGGCGCAATTCACGCAATTTTTGCAAACTGCCTTCGAGAATATGACCGCGCATAGCGTGGATGGAGCGATTCATTACATCTGTATGGATTGGCGGCACATGCAGGAACTATTGGCAGCTGGCAAAACCGCATATACCGAGCTCAAGAACCTTATCGTCTGGGCGAAGGATAATGGTGGCATGGGAACCTTTTATCGATCACGCCATGAACTGGTCTTTGCCTTCAAGCATGGTACCGCCGCTCATACCAACAGTTTCGAGCTCGGCCAGAACGGCCGCTATCGCACCAACGTGTGGCAATATCGTGGTGTGAATTCACTGCGGGCTGGGCGTATGGAGGAGCTGGCGCTACACCCGACCGTCAAACCGGTGCAGATGATCGCCGATGCCATCAAGGATGTCTCCAAGCGCGGCGACATCGTGCTCGATCCATTCGGTGGTAGTGGGTCGACCTTGATTGCTGCGCACAAGACTGGTCGTCGCGGCTTTCTCGGCGAAATCGACCCCATTTATTGCGATCGCATCATCGCGCGCTGGGAGACCTTCGCGCATGATGAAGCGGAATGCGTACATCGCGATGCAACGGGGGTCGTATGAGCAAAAAGAAACAGCCCAGCGGGCGCTATAAGGTAGGCTATTGCAAGCCCCCGAAGGATACTCAATTCAAGAAGGGGCATTCTGGTAACCGCACGGGGCGACCAAAGGGGACTATTAACAAGCCAAAGGAAGATAGCGTGCTTACCATCATTGCCAGGGAAGCATACCGAGAGGTTCCAGTGAATGATGGAACACGAACACTTACGCTGCCCCTAATAGTCGTTTCGGCAAAAAGCCTGGCTCAAAAGGCAGCGAAGGGAGATCTACGTGCAGCCAATATGTTGGTTTCATTACTTATGGTCGTGGAGGAGAAGGGGATTTCAGATCAAGCGATACTACAAAAACAGCAAAGTGAGGCTTTTGATAAAGGTTTGAATAGTCTGACGGATGAGGAACTAGACGCCTTTACCAAGTTGCTTGGTAAAATAAACTCTACCCCGCCTTCTCCATCACCCACTCAACGAGGCCCGCGCGCAACACGAGCGAGGCTAACTGATCTGGACCAATGAGAGTAACACGAGGATCATGCGTGCCTGATATTAGCGGCACTTTGGCTGTGTGATAGATGTAGAATAAACGCTGCATCTCCCATCGTTCAAAGGCAGTCAGATATTCATTGAACTCCGCTTGGGTGGTTTCGGATTTAATCTGCACCATGGCGCGCTCGCTGGTGATAGGCAGGCGGAGTTCTATGTCGGTCGTTTTCATAGTCTCGCCAACGACACTGACGCGTTGCCAACCGCTGTGGCTGAATATCAACTCCACAAGCAGCTCAAAGTCCCGCCAATGTAGCATGGCGATCATCGTGCGCATGGAGACCTGGAGGTCGTTCATGGCCTGCTGCGCTGCAATAATTTCAGGCAGCGCTTCGTCGTTAATTTTGCGCAGTAAGTAGGCCAATAGATGCGGCTTCAAATCGCAGATGGTTTTGCGGTAGGCAGAGGTTTTTGTGAGTTCGCCCTTCAGCTCCATCATCCGCAGTGGTTTGCCCTGAAGTGTGCGGTTGCTCCAGCCGTCGATGGCTCGGCGCAATCGGCTGCCATCGGTGTATAGTGCACGATCGTTGCCAAAATATTCTACTTCTGGTGCTGCTTTACACCACCATAGAAATCCATCTGCGAAGGTGATCCAAATCACCGTGTCAGAAGGATCATAAAACTGTAGCACTTGCCGCGCATTGTCGCTCGCCACGCTACCATCAAGATAGGCATAGGCTGCTTTGATTGCTTCCTTATCACCCGCCACAGCAGGTGAATGTGGCGCCTCATAATACCCGAGGCGCAATGTGCCATCTTGCAGGCACAACTGCTCCCATTTGCCGCTACTGCCCAGTTTGATATAGCGGCCTGTTGTTGCGGTGACTTGCATGATTATACCCCAGAATCGGCGGAGGGATTTACATAACGAACAGGATTGGCGGCACCACGTTTGCGCATGCTGTCGGGGATACGGTGGCGGAGATAAAGGCGCGTTATCTCTGGGGGTGCTTCTTCACCGATAAAACCCCAACGCCCCTCCCAAATCTCTAGCGTGCTGGGGAAGTTTTCCGGCGTTGCGGGCAGCCATTCACTCGGCTCAAAAACACCCACGATGATTCCGTGACGAATCGCTAGCACTAACTCGGCTTCTCTTGCCTTTTTCGGGTCGATTTTCCAGGCATAGCGCACGGCGTCATAAATGCTGCGTTCCGCCGCAGTGTGATTGATCGTAATCATAATGGCTCGGTGCCTAAATACTGCTTCCGGTGCCCCATATTGCTGCACGATCTGCGTTGCATGCATAACGCCACGTTCGTCAGAATAATGACCGCCGACTGAGTTGGTAACAGCGGGATACGCATCGATCAGTGCCGCCTCAACTTCGTAAGCCGTTCTTTCGTCAAGACCATGTCGATGGATAATGTGCCCGACTTCGAAACCATCGAGCCGAATTTCTCGAATACGCTGTAATTTTTGTGAAAGTTCGTCGCCGTTAGTTGCCGCCTCACCTTTGATATGGGCGAATACTCGGTTGCCAATACCTTTGCCGACATAGAATGTTTCACCGTTACGTGGATCAATCAGTCGATACACATAGTGGCCGATCTCTTCTGTGACATGTTGCGAGAACACGAGTTTCCATCTCCCACTGGTGATCGGGGAGTTTCAAAACCTAACGTTAGCAAGGTCGCGCACGTCTTTAGCCGTGAAGCCTGAACATACACGTGCGCCTTCTCGACCATAATGGTGAGGAGTGCTTAGCGGTGCACTAAGACCGCTAACGTTAAGGGTTTGAACACCCTAGTTAGATTACATTTCCAACTATTGGCCACGTTACCCGCAAACATAACTAAGGCAAGAGAAATACTCGTCATTTTATGATAAGATTCCACTCGACTTCATGCGCACGGCAAGCATTGCTGTCATTACTGGCGCACCTAATGCCGCATCTCCAGCCCGCACGCGGGCTTATGGCAGTACAAGCCCCAGCATTCCGCTGGGGTTGTCACCTGAAGGAGAATCCCATGGCAAAAGTAAAACCTAACCAGATCGAAACCGCAGAAACAGCAATACCGAAACTGCGTACTGCTAAAGTCACAAAAAAACAGGCTGCCGCACCCGTTGAAATCAGCGTCGGTAAATCTAAACCGAAGGTGGCACAGCCAGCGGTGCCCGCTGCGACAAAGCAGCAAGCCCTCATCACCTTGCTAAAACGGCCCAAGGGCGCTGCTATAGAAGAATTGATGGAGGCCACTGGCTGGCAGCGGCACAGCGTGCACGGCACATTGTCGGGCGTACTGAAGAAACGCCTTGGCTTGCCCGTCATTACCGAGTTCGGCGAACGTGGTCGTATGTACCGCATCGCGGATGCGCGATAATGAAGCGTCGTAATAACTGCAGCCTCGCCAGTGATTTGGCGAGGCTGCCAAGCCTAGACCGAGCAGCGCTGACTGCTGCATGGCAAACGGCTTATGGTACTGAGCCTCCTCGCAGTATCAGCCACCCCCTGATGCTACGTGCACTTGCCTACCACATGCAGGAGCAAGCATTGGGTGGGTTGAAGCCATCCATGCAGCGCTATCTAATAAAAATTGCTGAAGATGGCCATGCAGCTCGTGCAACAGCAGTGTCGGTTACGCAAGTTAAACCCGGCACCCGGCTGCTGCGAGAATGGCATGGGGTGAGCCATGAGGTGACGGTGCTCGATGATGGGGTGTACTATCAAGGCCAACGCTATCGTTCGCTGTCGCAAATCGCGCAGGTCATCACCGGCGCCAAATGGTCAGGTCCATTATTCTTCGGGCTGAAGAAAGAGGCCGCATGACTACCAAGATCATCCGTTGCGCTATTTATACCCGAAAATCATCCGAGGAAGGATTGGAGCAGGATTTTAACTCACTGCATGCGCAGCGTGAGGCGAGCGAGTCCTTTATCAAAAGCCAGAAGCATGAAGGTTGGCAGCTGGTAAAAACGACCTACGACGATGGTGGGTATAGCGGTGGCACGATGAACCGCCCGGCGCTGCAGCTGCTGATGCATGATATTGAGGCAGGTAAGATCGACGTGATCGTCGTGTACAAGGTTGATCGGTTGTCACGCTCGCTGCACGACTTCGCAAAGATGGTCGAGGTGTTCGACAAGCGTGGCGTGTCCTTCGTATCGGTGACGCAGCAGTTCAATACTACCAGCTCCATGGGGCGATTGACGCTCAATGTTCTACTATCCTTCGCACAATTTGAGCGCGAAGTCACTGGTGAGCGCATCCGCGATAAGATCGCTGCCTCTAAAAAGAAGGGCATGTGGATGGGCGGCTATGCGCCGTTAGGGTATGATATCGTGGAAAAGAAACTGGTTATCAATCCAGCAGAGGCGGCAACCATCCGCCATATCTTTACACGGTATCTGGAGTTGGGTGGCGTCCGCCAGCTACGCGATGATCTATGTACGAATGGCATCCACTCCAAAGCGCGCGATAGCGATACTCGTCCTGGCGGGATGCCATTCTCCCGTGGGGCGTTGTATCATCTGTTGTCCAATCCCCTCTATGCTGGCCAGATCCGCTTTAAGGGCACCTGCCATATAAGGGCATTATTGACCCGCAGCTATGGGATCAGGTGCAGCAAAAGCTCATAAGCAATCGGGCGGGCATCGTCGAACAATCGCGAAAGACTGAAGATGGATCCCTCAATGGTAAGCTGTTCGATGCTGCAACCGGTGAAGCGCTGGTTGTTGTTCATGCCAACAAAAAGGGGCGGCGGTATCGCTACTATATTTCTCAATCGTTGAAGACGGGTACGAAAGAGGATGCTCCGAATGGCTGGCGCCTGCCAGGCCAAGCCATCGAAAACACCATCTTTAGTATTGCCCAAGCCATGCTGAAAGACCGCGATGCGATGGTAGATGCATTGCAGGCAGCAAACATTCCGTCGCATCTCATCCCAGCGTTGCTAGCCAAGGCACATGATGGAGCTCAATATCAAGGCCATGTTTTTGAAGCGTTCGTGCACCGAGTAGTGCTGCGGCAGGATGGGTTGCAGGTCCAGCTATCGTTGGCATCGCTCGTATCTTCAGAAGCGGGTAACGATAACATCTCCATGATGCGTGACACGCCGATGCGGATCAAGCGGCGTGGTCATGAGATGCGTTTAGTTATCGAAGGTGGAATGGCATCTGCTGCCACTATCGATTCCACCCTCGTCAATGCCATCGCGCGTGCGCATGCGTGGAGTGAGGCGCTGCTATCAGGCACCATCGCATCCATGGCGGAGATTGCATCGCGTAACGATGTCAGCGATAGCTATGTGAAGAAAATCATGCCCTTGGCATTTCTGGCCCCCGATATTGTAGGGGCCATCATGGCAGGTAAGCAGCCCGCCCATCTCACGACACAGATGCTCATTCGCCAGATCGATATCCCGCTCGACTGGCAAAATCAGCGTCGCGCACTCGGATTCAGCGCCTAATATTCCCCCTAAACGACACGCCGAAATTGCCCCGCAGAGAGAACGGGGTGAAGGTGGCTCTGAAATGGCATGGAATCGGTTTCTCTGGTGTCGTTTTGGACAGCGAGTGGCCCAGACAGCGCCGCACAGGGCGATCATCTCTCAAAATATGAGACTGCTGATCGGGAAATGGTGGGGGCTAGTAGAGGCGCTTCATCATTTTCATAGTTTGCCATAAAATTTCCCTATGCTGCTATTGCAGCCGAACCCTGAGTTAAATTGCGTGCTGCCATAATCGGTATCTGCTGCTGTCCACGCACAACGCTTTCACGCAATGCGCCGAGGCTTACGCCGTGCGGCAAATCAAAGGTAAGTACGAGTTTGTGGGGATCATCGGTTTCTGTCGCATTGCCGATTTCCACAAGGTTTGCATCTTGTTTGCTTTCATTTTCCGCCTTTTGTTCTTTTTGACTTTTGAACATGGCGTGGTCGAGTGCTTTTTCCACGGTTGGGTTGTTGCCCAAACGGTGGCGAATTGCTTGGGCAACCATCGCACCATCAGCCATGCGGCCCATAACCGAAGGAAGCTCTTTTTCAGCTTCTAAAAACGCTGCCGTAAAGCACTCTTGGATTTTATCGGTATCAATCTTCGCCAGCGCAGTTTTTTCTAACACACCTTCCTTGCCGGTTTTGCTGCCAAATTCGATGGTCGGCTGGTCGCCCCAATCGGCTTTCGTCACGGCTGCGTTGAAATCGAGCGATGCTAATTCTTCCGAGGTTAAAACATTCAACGCTGCGACTTTGTTGCGCATAAGGGGCAGAATAATATCTTTGCGCTCATTAAAGTGTGCCACAAGGCGAGCTTCACCCGATACGGCTTCATTTTCGTCACCTTTTAGTGATTGCGGGCGAATGCGTACCTGCACTTTGCCGTCCGCATGCTGTACTTCAATTTTGCTCCAATCCGTATCTTCTGCCGACGCTAATTTGCTTTGCTCAAAATACTCAGAAAGTAGGCCGATTTCTTGCTCAGAAAATTTACCCGAACTTTGAATAACGCTGTGCAATTGCTTCCAGATATCATCATGGTCGAGTGATTGCTGCGAAATGTCTTTGGCGAATTTAACTTTGCCTGTGAGCGCAGGCACACTAGCTAGCACGGCATGAATTGCGTTATTGACTGCATCGATATCGTAATTACCGACTTTGTCTTTCATACGCATGGTTAGTGTAACCGTCGTGTTAGCAGGAGCGCCCCCCATGCGGACCGCAAACCCACCCTCTTGAGGTTTTACACCGGTTAGGCTCACGGATTCGAGCGGAAGTAGGCTAGCAGCATTTTGTACACCGTAGCGGCGTACAGGAAGGCGCTTTAGGGACTGGCCAATTACCATATTTGCAGCATCTACCCAGTCGAATGCGGCATCGTTGGCAGCTTGGGTGGTGGTAACCGGAGCCGTCGTCGCCGGAGCTTGCGGTTGGAAGTTTGCTGCTTGGTCAGCTTGCGCGCCACCAAACATATTTTTGAACCAACCCATCATTTTTTGCTCCCGAGGTGCCATATTTTTTATTTAGCATCCCCACTATCGCACTTTATTTATTTCCCGTGTGTGACAGTTTTGTGAAGATTTCATGAATATGCTCATCATGCTGAAATAGAATAATTAAATATATTATTTGAGGGCATCGAATAGGCCGTATAGAGGCATTATAAATTATCCTTCTTTGGGATAATCCCAAAACGGGTTTAGCTGCTTTACCCATACTTTTTCAGGTATGGGTGCAGTGCAAAGAACGATTTACTCCAAGGAAGATCAGTATTTTATCAGCTTGCTGGTGAAAGCGAGATTAGCTGTCGGCGTCACGCAGGCAGAATTGGCGCTATTGCTTGAAAAGCCTCAATCTTTCGTTTCAAAATATGAAAATGGCCAGCGCAGGCTGGATATAATTGAGTTCATTACGGTCTATCGGGTGCTGAAAGTGGATGCCCGCAAAATATTTAATCAGCTTTTGCGATACATGCGATAGCACCAGCGAAGTCTTACGGCTTTCCTGCTTCGCTGGTGCGCCGGTCGGTGATGATCGAACCGACCTAGTGGGCTTAAACGGGGTCGCCGCTGTTCCCACCACTGCGCTTGATCCGCCCCACCGTGCGGCTTCTCCCACAGTCCCGGCGCTTATGGCTCCCGGTCGCCTGGATGCACCGTTAGGTGACTTCCTCATTTCCGAGTGACTTGATGTCCACGATCTTTTGGAACTCACGCAGTATTTCGCCATGATGCTGTGCAAAATAACGCACCACCCGCGCATTACCAAGGAGTGTGCCGAGATAGGCTTTAACCAGCGTAAAATTCAAAAAGTCCGTACCGTAACTTTCCTCAATCAAACGGAAATCACGCTGTAAATTCGTCATTTCATTTTCCATGCGTGCTATCTGTTCTTCGGTGAGTCCGCGTATATTTTTTGGCTTATCAGGTTTGACCAGCTGGTCTTTGGTCGTCGCCGCTAGCAGCATTTTTGCATACGGTGCGGAATAGGTGCCTGCATCGTTCATCAGCATCACCGCTTCGATTTGGCGATACGGTTTCATGCGCTTAAGGATGGGAAACACACCGATAGAAACCATCTTGTCTTTGAGCATGTCGGCGGCTTCTTGGCAGATACCTTCGAGTAGGTCGCGTTTTAGAATGATGTTTTTAATATCAAGGTTGAGTGCTTTAGCGATTTTTTCTTCCGGCACCCCACGCTCTACTGCGCGGCGAACCATGCGGTGTGCCTCGGCAAAGCAGATAAAAAAACAATTAAAACAAGCGCAAGTAATGGCCTTTCCAGTGAAAGACTATGATCGAATGCATAACCTTGCGACCCGCTGGGGCGTTTCGCAGGACGATATTTATTATGCTATCGAGAATGATCTGTTGCGTGCCTGCGTATGGCTTCCGCTCCGCTGGGTGGAGCGCGGTGAATTTAAGAACGGCAAATTCAATTACCGCAGGCATGAGCATAACCAGGGTTTCATCGCCATTCGGCCAGAAGATTTTCGGGCTATCTCTAGCGTTGGCCGTGCAAAACTTCGGGTATTCCGCTCGGTAAGTCACGAGGGGCATATTTTGCGGTTGGCATATGAGCCACCTCAACCCGCGATTCTAGTACGCATTTTGTCGCACAACGGGACACACGATGTGGCGCGCGGCACTCGTGAAAATTTCCCTCCGTTTGAAAAATAAGCGAAACGGGGGCCGAAATGTTCCTTGAAAAAAAGACTGTTCACGTTGAACAAATTCTGGTATCAATTTCACAACAATCGCGAGATGTGCGCGCAAGTCGCCACTCAGCATTGCGAAATCACCCCACGAATTTATTGCATTCACAGCTGACCGCGCTTTCGCAAAGCGTGCGCGCTGCTGCAATGTCGCGGGGTGCCGCATGACCCGCGATGAATTGATGGAACGCATCAGAACCGACACGCGCACGAAAGAGCAGTTGTTCGACTGCCTCATCGACCGCATGCGAGCGCTGTCACCCGTCGAGATTACCGAGGGCGAGGCAGCGCAGGCGGCGCGTCGCCTGATAGGGTTTTGCCAAACGATTTTAATGTCTCGAAGCGAACGGAGCGTTGATTCTACCTGCACCGGTGCTAATCTCCAAAATGGAATCGAAGACGATTCTGGGGTGTTGTAACCTCATGTTGATTGGTGACACCGCCCATTTACGGTGTAGAATCCCTGATCCCTCTATGATCGGGGGGATGTTGGCCATGTCCAGGGCTCTGCCTAAAAGCCGCATAACCGCATCAACACGGTTTACAAACTCCCCGATCACCAGCTGCTGCTGGAACGTGAGGGAGTGAGAAATGACGCAAGCTAAAGTCGCCATCATACTGGCGCGGGTATCATCGAAGGAGCAGGAAGAAGGCTATTCGATTGACGCGCAGGTGCATCGCTTGCAGGAATATTGCAAACGTAAAAATCTAACCGTACTTGAAACGTTCAAAATCATTGAGTCGTCCACGATCTGCCACCGTAAGCAGTTCCTGGAGGCAATAAAATATTGCAGAAAACATAAGCAGCCCATCGCTATCGTGGCCGATAAAGTTGACCGTGTGCAGCGCAGCTTCCAGGAATATCCCATTCTTGATCCGATGATCAAAGAGGGGAAAATCGAGCTTCACTTTAATACCGAAGGCTACATCATCCACAAAGATTCGATCTCGCAAGAGCGGCTCATGTGGAGTATCGGTGTGGTGATGGCACAATCCTATGTGGACAGCATGCGCGACAACATCAACCGCAGCATCGCGCAAAAACTGCGCGGTGGCGAGTGGATCAGCACCGCGCCGGTCGGGTATCTGCATGTGAAGGATGAGAACGGGCGAGGCAATATCGTCATCGACCCCGAGCGTGGGCCATTGATCCGCGAATTATTCGAAAAATATTCTACAGGAAATTACTCGTTGTCGCAGATGGTGACGTTGGGTAAAAAGATGGGGCTGCGCAATTGCCGTGGCAATCAGAAGGAAATCGCTTCTGCGCACATGCACAAACTTTTGCAGAACCCGTTTTACTATGGCGTTATGCGCGTGATCAAAACCAACACGGAATACCCGCACCGCTATGAGCCGATCATTAGCAAGACGCTGTTCGATATGTGCGAAGATGTACGGAAGGGCCGCTCTAAAAAGATGCCACTGTATCGCGGAAGGGACTATGTGTTTCGTGGCATCCTGACATGCGCCATCTCTGGCCGCATTTCGACCGCAGAAACGCACAAACGAACCTATCAAAACGGTGGCAAAGCAGAATGGACGTACCTTGCCATTTACAATCCCGACAAACCTGACAAAAAAATGTGGGTGCGCGAAGAGGACGTGATTGCACAAGCAGAAGAAGCGCTCGCATCATTGAAAATTAGCGATGCGGAATCACTCATCGCCGTGTTCAATTACATTCGCCAGACCAACGACGAAAAAAAGCGATTCCACCGCCAGCACACCGCGTCCTTGAAAAAGGAACATACTGAGATCGAAGAGCGCCTGGACAAACTGCTCGATCTGCTCATGGACAAGGTACTCGATAAGGCCGAGTTCGAGGCCAAAAAGAAAAAGCTAAAGGATCGGCAGTACGAAATCGCCGAATTGATCCATAGCTTTGACGAAGCCGATGACGTGTTCAGCAAACGCTTGATTGACCTAATAAATATCTCAACCGGCGCGTTGGACGATTTTAAGAGTTCGGACGTCACCCGAAAAAGGGAGCTGTTGAATTTTGTATTTCAGAACCTACAGCTCAGAGGCAAGAAACTAGAATATTCAATGCGGTATCCATTCAGCGAGTTCGCCAAATGCTCCCGCATTGAGGAATGGTGGGTCCGGGAAGAGTTGAACTTCCGACCTCACGCTTATCAGGCGTGCGCTCTAACCACCTGAGCTACGAACCCATTCCCTTGAAGGAGGCCGTCTTTTAGGCAGTCGGGCGGGGATTGTCAAGCCTTGCGCGCGGGCGGTGGCAAAAATCAGCCCGCGCGGGCGACGATGCGCTTGCCGTTTGGAGCATCTTCCTCGGCCAGCCGCACAAACCATTCGCTGATGGATTCGGGCGTGGGCAGGCTCATCGGGTCTTCCCCGGGGAAAGCTTTGGCGCGCATGGCCGTGCGCACCGCGCCCGGGTCGATCAGGTTGGCGCGCACGGTGGTCATCGCCACTTCGGCGGCGTAGGTGAGGGTGAGGTTCTCGAGCGCGGCCTTGCTCGCGGCATACGGCCCCCAATAGGCGGTGGCGCGCTGCGCCGCCCCGGAAGTGACCATCAGCACCCGTCCGTGTTTCGCGAGGCGCAGCAGCGGGTCGCAGGCGCGTAGCAGCCGCGCGTTGGCGAGCACGTTGATGGCGAACACATCCTCGACCTCGCTGGGGTTGGCATGGGCAATCGGCGAGAGGCTGCCAAGGGTGGCGGCGTTGCCGACGAGAATATCGAGCCTGCCGAAACGCTGGTAAATCTGGGCGCCGAGCGCGTCAATCGCATCCGCCTGACGTAAATCCAACGGGGCGATGGTGGCGGGTTGGCCGGTGATCTTCTGGATAGCGTCATCCACTGCTTCGAGCGCGCCGACGGTGCGCCCGGTGAGGATGACCTGCGCCCCTTCGCTGGCGTAGCGTTTGGCGACGGCGGCGCCGATGCCGCGCGAGGCGCCGGTGATAAGGGCGATTCTGCCGGCAAGGCGACTCATGAGATTTCTCTGACGAACAAATCGCGCTGGCTGCCGCCGACGCCATTCTCGTTATCGGTGAGAGGGATGGGGTAGTCGCCGCTGAAGCAGGCGTCGCAATATTGCGGCAGTTCGTGGTGGCGCCGTGCTTCGCCGACCGCGCGGTAAAGGCCGTCGATGCTCAGGAAGGCGAGCGAATCGACCCCGATAATATCTGCCATTTCCGCGACATTGTAACGCGCCGCCATCAGCTCCGAGGTTTTGGGGGTATCGACGCCGTAGAAGCAGGAGTTGGTGGTCGGCGGGCTGGCAATGCGCATATGCACTTCACTCGCCCCGGCTTCGCGCACCATGGTGACAATTTTTTTGCTGGTGGTGCCGCGCACAATCGAATCATCGACCAGAATCACGCGCTTGCCTTTGAGTAGCGCGCTGTTGGCGTTGTGCTTGAGCTTGACGCCCAAATGGCGCACCGATTCCGACGGTTCGATGAAGGTGCGGCCGACATAATGGTTGCGGATGATGCCGAGGTCGAACGGAATGCCCGCCGTTTCCGCATAGCCAATCGCACTGGGGACACCCGAATCGGGAACAGGCACCACCACATCCGCCGCCACCGGGTTCTCGCGCGCCAGTTCAGCGCCGATGCGTTTGCGCACCGCGTAGACGCTTTTATCCTGCAGCACCGTGTCGGGCCGCGCGAAATAGACATACTCGAAAATGCAGAAGCGGCGCGGCTGTGGCGCAAACGGAAAGAGGCTGCGCACGCCGCTTGCATCGACAATGACCATTTCGCCCGGGGCAATATCGCGCACGTAGCTGCCGCCGATAATGTCGAGGGCGCAGGTTTCGGAAGCGAGGATATAAGCATCGCCCAGCATGCCCAGCACCAGCGGGCGCACGCCGTGCGGGTCGCGCACCCCGATGAGCGATTGTGGCGTGAGGATGACCAGCGAATAGGCGCCCTCAACCTGCGTGAGCGCATCGACAACGCGCTGCTCGACCGTCGCCGCGCCCGAGAGGGCAACGAGATGGACGATGACTTCCGTATCCGAGGTTGAGGCGAACAGCGAGCCGCGCATAATCAGGTCGCGGCGCAGGGTCATGGCGTTCGTCAGGTTGCCGTTATGGGCGAGGGCGAAGCCGCCCAGCGCGAGGTCGGCATAAAACGGCTGGACGTTGCGCAGCAGCGTTTCGCCCGTGGTCGAGTAGCGGTTATGGCCGATGGCGGCGTGGCCGACCAGACGGCTCATGACGCCCGCATCCGAGAAATTATCGCCGACCAGGCCGAGCGCCCGGTGGGCAAAAAAATGGCCTTCCTCGCGGCTGACGATGCCCGCCGCCTCCTGCCCGCGATGCTGCAACGCATGCAGGCCCAGCGCGGTGTGGGCGGCAGCGTCCGGGGTGCCGAAGATGCCGAAAACGCCGCACTCGTCGTGGAATTTATCGAACATCGTTTTTCTCGTTTTCTTCGCGGATACGTTGTTTCAAATCCTCAATCGAGGGCATGGAATCCTCGGGCGTGTCGGCATCGGGCAGATCGTCCACCGCATCGTCGATGGTTTTTACCACTTTAGCGGGCGGGGCATCTGCCGTGCCGGGAGGGGCGGCGGTCACAGCATCCAGCGCGCTTGGGGTGAGGGTGCCGACCCATGTGGCCACCCGTGCGATGTAAGGCCGTGCCTGCGAGGCGGTGACGGCTTTCGGGAAGTCTTTTTCAAGCAGCACGATGCCCATGATGAAATAGGCGATGGCGACAATAAGCACGCCGCGCGCCACGCCGAAACACAGCCCGGCGAGGTTATCGAACAGGCCGACTTTGGCGCCGGGTTTCAGCAATTTCAGCAGCAGGCCGCTGACCATGGAAATCGCGATGAGGGTGGTGAAAAAGATGGCGACCGCCGCGATGCCGCTCGCCACCACGGTGCTACCGACCCGGGGTTCGAGGTAGTGGCTGACCATCGGCAGGGTGCGCAGGGTTATCACCGAAGCGCCCAGCCACGCCGCGAGTGAAATGAACTCGCGCAGGAAGCCACGGAAAAACGAGAGCAGCGCCGACAGGCCCACCACAAAAAGCACGCCGAAATCGAACAGGGTCAGGGAAATATCGCTCATAACGCGCCGCCGTTTTGGGTTAATTCAGCCGCTTTCTATCATGAACCGCACCAGCGCGTCCACATGGGCGACGCGGTCGCGGGCGTTTAATTTCTCGGGCGCCGAGCTGGGGATGACCGCACGGGTGAAGCCAAGCGCCACCGCTTCTTTCAACCGCGTGTCGGCGCGGCTGACACTGCGGATTTCGCCGGTCAGGCCGATTTCGCCAAAGCCGACCAGATTCACAGGCAGCGGTTTGTCGAGTAATGCCGACAGTAGCGCCATGGCGACGGCCACATCCGCCGCCGGTTCGGTGATTTTGAGGCCGCCCGCGACGTTCAGGAACACTTCTTTATCCGCAAAGCGCATGCCCGCGCGGGTTTCGAGCACGGCGAGAATCATCGACAGGCGGGCGCTGTCGTAGCCGACCGTGGCGCGGCGCGGCGTGCTCATGCTGCTGGGCGATACCAGCGCCTGAATCTCGATCAGCAGTGGGCGCGTGCCCTCCATCCCCGCAAAGACGGCGGCGCCGCTGACCGGGTGCTCGCGGGCATGCAGAAACAGGGCGGAAGGGTTTTTCACTTCCTCAAGGCCGGTGTCGCTCATGGCGAAAACGCCGATTTCGTCGGTCGCGCCGAAGCGGTTTTTTACCGCCCGCAGGATGCGGTAATACTGCCCGCGGTCACCCTCGAAATAGAGCACGGTATCGACCATGTGTTCGAGCACGCGCGGCCCGGCAATCTGGCCGTCCTTGGTGACATGGCCGACGAGGATGAGTGCAAACCCGCGCTTTTTGGCGGCGCGGATGAGTTCATGGGTGGAGGCGCGCACCTGCGCTACGGTGCCCGGTGCAGAATCGAGCGAATCGACAAACATGGTCTGGATGGAATCAATAATCACAATGTCGGGGGCGTGCGTGCCGTCGATGCTGGCGAGAATGTCGCGCACCGAGGTGGCGGTGGCCAGTTTGAGCGGTGCATCCGCCAGGCCGAGGCGCTGGCTGCGCAGTTGGATTTGCGCCAGCGACTCCTCGCCCGAGATATAAAGGACGTTTTTGACGGAAGCGAGCTTCGGGGTGCCGCCTGTTGCCGTCGATGCGTCGGGGGAGGCTGTGCGTGTCATGGAACGGCCACTTGCGAGCGCCGCCGCCGCTTGCAAGAGCAGGGTCGATTTGCCGATGCCCGGGTCGCCGCCGAGCAGAATGGCCGAGCCTTCGACCAGACCGCCACCGAGCACGCGGTCAAGCTCGGCAATGCCGGTGGTTTCGCGGGCATGGGGGGCGACCGCATCGGCGAGGGTAGAAATTTGTAAGCCTTTGGATTTTCCGGGTTTCAGGCCTTTTGGGGCAGTGCTCTGCACTTCTTCGACGATGCTGTTCCATTCGCCGCAGGCATCGCAGCGACCGGCCCATTTGGCGCTGATTGCACCGCACGCTTGGCAGACATAGGGGTTGGAAAATTTAGCCATGCCTATTTCTAGTCATGGGACAGCCTCGGCGCAACCGCTAAGGTAGATTGTTAACGCCAGATTTTTGGAGCAGATTTGGGCGTTGGGACGGGCTGTCTAGCGAGTAATTGCGGTTCGCTTACAGCGGAATCGGCAATGTTATAACCATAGGTTGTGACGCGTGCAGCAGATTCGTTATACAAGCGATCGAGGTCGCGCAATGCGAATGTTTTGGGGAATAAATCGCCACGATTATGATGCAGTTTTCTGATCAGTTGGTGCCCATCAATTGCTTGGTAATCCGGGTGCAGCCTATTCGCTTTTTCCTTCGACGCACCTTCAGTATTGGAGAGTAAGAGCATCATTTTTCGGTTGCCAGGATGGTTATCGCGAATGCCGCGCTGGTCAGCCTCATGAATAGTATCGCGCGTGTAGGCAGCGCCCCCCACAGCAATCAGAGCACCTTCATGGTCGAACGTGTGATCGACGATGGCTCGGGCAAGTCCAAGTGGCTGGCCTTCTATGTGAATCATATGGGAAAGATGTTTATAGGAGTGGCTGTCATCAAAACTTGGATTCATATACAGCCCGACATTATAGAGTTCGGGGGTCTCGTTTTCTTTGCGCGTGCTATTTGATGCTGTTAGCGATTGGTTAATTACCTTGCTTAAGCCTTCTTTTTTGTTGCGCCCTTGTACGATGTAGCAATTCTCGCCGAGTGCATGGATGAGCATATCAATGGCGATGGCATTTTCACGCTGTTGGCTTGGGCTAAGGCGCCTCCAGCTAGCCCCTGAAGCGCCGATGATGGTGACAGGATACTTGCCTTTAAGTTCGGGCGGGAGCGTTCCCGATTCGATGAGAGAAACCTGATCTGTCTTCAATTTTTTGGTGATGTGGTCGGCATCTATCGTAACGATGGGGGGCGGCGATGCGCTGGGAACCTTTCCCAAACGTGCGGTCATGTCATCCAGCCACGCTTCTTTCCCTTCAGAGGTTTCCCAGTTTGGGATGGGTTGGGCAGCAGATTTCGAATAGTCGTGCAGGTGATCAACTAAATGCTGCTGATGCTTACGCATTGCCTGAAAACCCTCGTGAGTCAATCCGCCGTAATAGGCGCTTAACCCCAACTGCAACGCATCAGTCTGATACATGCCTGCGGAATCTGAACTGACTACAAAAGGGATATGGTTGTTAAGCAGTGCATCGAATGGCAGCTGACGCACATCGTCGATATTATTGAGGGCGATGTTGGAGGAGGGGTTCAATTCAACAGTGATTTGGTTGTCCAATTTCTTACATAATCCGAGCGTTTCCTCATCCATGCCATAGATGCCGTGGCCAACCAGGAATTTTAGGTTTGGGTACTTAATCGCGACTTTAAGAAAATCTTTTACGTTGTCGTGATTTTTGTCATTCTCACCTGCATGAACACGAATGAATGAGCCAGGCTTATGCTCGTTGGCCCATGCAGCATAGCTATCAAGCATTGTGATGAATTTTTTGGTCTTATCGCTTTCGTAGCCCAGCATATCGACGCCCATAATATAGGGGCTATCCAGCGATATTTTGGCTTTTTCGAGCGCCGCCTGAATTTCTTCTGAGGAAAGGCCGCGCGGAATGCCAACCATGTAGCGCTGGACGAAGTTTGGTGTTTTTGGATGGGCATGTAATTCTTCTACTGCGGTATGAATGGCGCGGAGGGTTTGGGGTTTGTCGATGCCAACGAACGAGGTTAAGGCCGTTTCGATGCCTTGGGCGGCGTATTCTTCAGCCTCTTTTTTGCGGATGGCGATGGTGAGAGAACTATCCTTGCTTAAGGGGTAGCGGAAGCGGTTGCCATCGTATTCAAGATTGGAAAATGTGGATTGATGATCGGCGGGTAGTGCCATCTGCGCAGCCAGCTTTTTGAGGTTATCGGAGCTAAGAGCGTGTAAGTCTGCTGCGTCTACGAGAGCGGGATAGTTAACTCCCGCCAACTCGAGGGGAGGAAAAGGGACACGGGGTATTTGTTGGCGGTGTTTTTCAGGAATGGCGCTGTAGCTGGTATCAATGCCAGCATCACGCATCAGTGCGATAGGGTAATAATAGGGCCTTTGGCGCATGGCAACGGCAAGTAGCCCTGAGGCGCTAATTTGGCCTGAACTATGGGTATGGATATCGGTAAAAACTGCCTGTTTCGCCTCGGCCAGAAGGGATTGGTTCTCTTCGGACGTCAGGCCAGAGCGGCGCTGCGAGTAGGGCGGACATTCATGGAATGTTCCGATGCGCCGCGTTTCATCGACCGTCAGTGGGCGGTGGTAGGTTGCTGTGAGTGTGCCCGTATTACTGATGCTGTAGGTGCCAATTGGTTCCTCGCCCATGCGCAGGGTGAATTCGCGGCTGACCTTGTAGAACGTGACGCTTTTCCCATAGGATGTTGGTTTAGATGACGGGGATGCCGAAGGCTGTGTTGGTGCAATCTCAGCTAAATTCAGCTGCTTAAGCACGGCGCGTGGAAAGCGATCCCAATGTTCATTTGGGTTTTGAAACGTGATTTTTAACCGCTGTGTAGCCGCATCATAGTCGAGCAAAAGGCTATAGAGCTGATTATAATCAAGATAATGTGTAGCTTGTCCCATCCGCTCACTATACTAGCACAGCGCTAACGAAACATGAAGATTCGATGAAGTTGTGCGCAAATGCCCCTTCTAGGCCCGCCTAAATTCGTTGGTAATCGGCCCTTCGGCTTTGCCGTGGATGAACTGATCGACATACGGGTTGCCGGAATTGTCGATGTCGGAAATGGGGCCATCCCAGATAATTTTACCCTGATAGATCATCGCCACGCGGCTGGCGATCTTGCGCACACTGGCCATGTCGTGGGTGATGGTGACCGCGGTGGACCCCAGCTTTTTGACGCTGCTGACAATCAGGTTGTTAATCACGTCGGCCATGATGGGATCAAGCCCGGTGGTTGGTTCGTCGAAAAACAGCAGGTCGGGGTTGGCGGCGATGGCCCGCGCGAGGCCGACGCGTTTCTGCATCCCGCCCGAAAGCTCGGCGGGCATCAGATCGGCCACTTCCGCCTTCAGGCCGACCGCTTCGAGCTTTTCAACCGCGAGGGTTCGCGCCGTCGCGGTGGTCAGCTTCTGGCCGCGTTCAGCCGCGCCGAAGGTGATGTTTTTCCACACCGGCAGCGAATCGAACAGCGCGCCGCCCTGAAACAGCATGCCGATTTTTTGCAGCATCGGTGCTCGCTGACTGAAGGAGTAACGGGTGATGTTTTCGCCATCGACCTCGATGGTGCCCGAATCCGGGCGGATGAGGCCGAGCACGGTTTTGATGGTCACCGATTTGCCCGAGCCGGAACCGCCGATAATGACCAGCGACTCGCCGGGCATCACCTGCAGATTCACCCCATCGAGCACCACTTTGCTGCCGAACTTTTTATGCACGTCGGTGAGCTTGATTTTGGGCGTTGCGGTCATCGCTAAATTCCAAAGAACAGTTCGGTGAGCAGGTAGTTCGAAAGCAGAATCAGGATCGAGGCCGAAACCACGGCGTTGGTGGTCGCTGCCCCCACACCCTGCGCGCCGCCTTTGCTGTGATAGCCGTGGTAGCAGCCCATCAGCGCGACGATGAAGCCGAACACGCCCGCTTTGACCAGCCCGGTCATCACGTCGAACCAGGCGAGGAAATTCCAGGTGTTGTTGATGTAGGGGATGGGCGCGAAGTTCAGCGCCTTGATGCTGACCGCATAGCCGCCGAAAATGCCGATAATGTCGCCGACGAACACCAGGCAGGGCAGCATCAGCGTCGCGGCGAGCAGGCGCGGGAAGAGCAGGTATTTAAATGGGTTGGTCGAGAGCGTGACCAGCGCATCCACCTGCTCGGTGACGCGCATGGTGCCAATCTCGGCGGCGAAGGCGGCACCGATGCGCCCGGCCACCATCAACCCGGCCATCACCGGCCCCAGCTCCCGCGTGATGGCGAGCGCGACGATGAGGGGAATCGAGTTCTCGGCCCCGAGTTCGGCAAAGCCTGAATAGGATTGCAGCGCCAGCGCCGCGCCGGTGAACAGGGTGGTCATGCCGACGACGGGCAGCGAATAATAGCCGATTTCGATAATCATCCGCGCCAGTTGTTTCGGGTAATAGGGCGGGCGGAGGCCCTGCGCAAGGATGCTGCCGGTAAACAGCGCCAGCCGGCCGACCGCAGCCAGAAAGAGCATGAAAACATGGCCGATGGTAGTCAGCGGATTGGAACGGGCAATGGATCGCATGGGGAGTGTTTAGCGGGTTGTCGGGCGCGAGTCCAGAGGTAGGTTTGCCGGTGGCATGTTTCAGCCATAGATCCGCGCCACCCGCGCGCCGATGCGGGTGAGGATTTCGTAGCCGATGGTGCCTGCCGCTGTTGCCACCTCATCGACACGGATGCCCGGCGCATCGCCCAGCAGGGTAAGCGGCGCGCCTTCCTGCGTCAGGGACTCAGGCACCTGCGTGACATCAAAGCACAGCATGTCCATGGTCACGCGGCCCACAAGCGCAACCTTATGGTCACCGACATAGCCGACTGCCTTGCCCGACAGATGCCGCAGGTAGCCGTCGGCATAGCCGCTGGCGACGGTGGCGATGCGGGCGCCAGAAGGCAGGGTCTGGCTCGCGCCGTAGCCCACCGTTTGTTCGTGCGCGAGGGTGCGCGTCATCAGGATGGGGGCCTGCCAGGTGGCGACCTGCGCCATCGGATTTGCGCCCTGCGCCTGCGGCGCGATGCCATACAGCGAGCAGCCGGGGCGGGCGAGGTTGAAATGGTATTCCGGCGCAAGAAAAATGCCGCCCGAGTTGCACAGGCTGGCAGGAATGTTCGGTGCCAGCGCGCGGGCGGCGCTGAACAGGGCGAGCTGCGCGGCGTTGAGGGGGTGGTCGCTTTCCGGGCTACAGGCGAAATGGCTGAGCAGCAGGCCGACGCGGCAGTCATCGAGGATAGCAGGGTCACGCGCCATGAGGGCAGAAAACTCTTCGGACTGCAGGCCCATGCGCGCCATGGCAGTGTCGATATGCAGGGCGCTGACGGCGTGCACATGCTCGGCGGCGACGGCTTTCCAGCGCGCGATCTGCGGCAGCGAATTGAGCACGGGAATCAGGCGATGCGCGACGAAGGCGAATTCCTCGCCCGCCTGCACGCCGTGGAACACCAGAATGCGCACATCCGGCAGGCTCTCGCGTAGTTCGAGCGCTTCGTCGAGCGTGGCGACAAAAAACGTGTGGCAGCCCGCTGCGGCCAGCGCCTGCGAAACCGGCAGCGCGCCGAGGCCATAGGCATCGGCCTTTACCACGGCGGCGCATTCCTCGCCCGTGAAGCGCTGCGCAAGCAGGCGCCAGTTGGCGACAATCGCAGGCAGGGAAACGGTGAGGGTGGGAGTAAGATACATGTGTCTGGTCGTGGTGGGTGGTGCGTGCGGATGAAGCTTAGCTAGCAGGTGCCACCTCGCCGCACAACGTGGTTTTTCGCCCCCCACCTTCCCGGTGTGGCGGGCATCGTGTATTCCGCTGGAAGAATTTAAATTTGACCCTGAGGTATTTCGATGATTGAAAAATATACAGAAAAAATGTTCTGGGTATCCTGACGGAACTCGCTGATGAGGATTATCAAAAGAGAGTCTGGCTTAACACGGGCGATGCGCCGGGAATGACGATTTCGTTCGTCGAAGCGGTCAATATGTTATTTGACGATAGTGTCGTGGATGATTTTCTGAAGGTGGGAGAGATCATCTTTGACCCGGCAACAACTGCGGCTCTGCGCGAACTTGCGGCGGCGGTGGATGCGGTGGATGAGTTCCGTCCCGAGGAGGAAATCATCCGCGATCCGTTGATGGAAGTGGTGCGCGAGAAAGCCGCGCGGGCGCTGTTTCTGGTGCAGGTCAGCCGTGGCGAGGGCGGCACGGTCGAGATTGTCGAAGGGTAGCGGTGCGTGGCGACGGGTAAGGCGTCGCTAGCCGCCTGTATTTTTGTGACCGGAGAATAAAATGAGAACGCGCGCAGAATTACTGGTCAGTCTGGTAGAGGCCTCGGATCGTGTGAGCCGTATCGTTTCGGATTTGAATAAGTTTCCGTGGGATTCGCCGGTGGCGTTGCTTACCCTTACCCGTTCGGATGTGGCGCGTATACTGGGGCGTTATGAGGAAGGAAGGCTAACGGCAGATGAGGTGGAAGCCTGGGCAAACGCCATCGAGGGGCGGGAAGATATTGCGTATGAAATAAACCATGAGGAGGTTTTGGCAGAAATAATACACCAATTGGCGAATCCATTGATCACGGTTCCTCTTACGCCGTCAAGCGCCCATGCAATGATGGAGCGCATTGGTTGATCGGCAGGCGTGATTCACTCCCACCGGAGCTGTTCAAATGATGTACCTTTACAGGCACAATATCATGGAGGCGTTGAAGGCTCTGGCGAGTTATGATTACCAGCGAATTGCCTGGTTCGAGAATGATCGGGGGCTGACATATTCTTTTCGACTCTGCCTTGCTGCCACTTCCCTCACCCCGGCCTTCTCCCGCAAGCGGGCGAGGGAGCGACTCCCCTTGCTTTACTTCCTTTCTTCCTTCCTTCCTTCACTGGCTACTGACTACTGGCTACTGACTGCCGGCGACCTCACTGGCCGCCAGCCGTGCCTAATAATATTGCTCGGGCAGGTGGTCGGGCTTCACATGGTCCATGAAGCGGGTCAGCTCGGACTGGAACTGGAGCGTGACCGTATCCACCGGCCCGTTACGGTGCTTGGCGATAATGACATCCGCCAGCCCGTGGATTTCGGCCATTTTATTCTGCCACTCGCTATGTTCGGGGGTGCCTTCGCGCGGCTGCGTGCGCTGCATATAGTATTCCTCGCGGTAGACGAACATGACAATATCCGCGTCCTGCTCGATGGAGCCCGATTCGCGCAGATCGGCCAGTTGCGGGCGTTTGTCGTCGCGGCTCTCGACCGCGCGCGACAGCTGCGACAGGGCAATCACCGGGATGTCGAGTTCTTTGGCGATGGCTTTCAGCCCTTGCGTGATTTCCGAAACTTCCTGCACGCGGTTGGCCTGGCCGTTGCTGCTCGAAGGGCGCACCAGCTGCAGGTAGTCGATGACCAGCAGCGCGACATTATGCACCCGCTTTAAGCGGCGCGCGCGGCTGCGCAGCGCACCGATGGTCAGCGCCGGAGTATCGTCGATATGCAAGGGCAGGTTAGCCATTTCGGTCGAGCTTTCGACCAGCCGCTGGAATTCTTCCTGCGTTAGATCGCCGCGCTGGAGCTTGTGCGAGCTGATGCCCCCGGCGGCGGCCAGCAGACGCATCGCCAGCTGTTCGCCCGACATCTCAAGCGAGAAGAACCCGACCGAACGCGGCTTTGCGTTGCGCGCATGGGCGTCCATATCCTCGTTAGCAAGAGCTTTGGCGGCGTTGTAGGCCATGGTGGTGGCAAGCGCGGTTTTGCCCATGGCGGGCCGTCCGGCGAGGATGAGCAGATCCGAAGGGTGCAGCCCGCCCAGCACACGGTTCATGTCTTTGAAGCCTGTATCGACACCGACGACCGCGCCCGAGCGCTGGAAGGCTTTTTCGGTGCGGTTCAAGGCTTCGACCACGGCATTTTTGAGGGGTTTGAAGCCGCCTTCGCCGTCGCCTTCGGTGGCGAGCTTGAACAATTGCTGCTCGGTCATCTCGACCAGCGTAATGCCCGCATGTTCGCTTTGCGGATTGAAGGCCTCGACCACGGTGGTTTCGCCGATGCCAATCAGGCGGCGCTTGATCGCCAGATCGCGGATGATGCGGGCGTAATCATGGATGTTGATGATGGAGGTGGCGCTGCCGACGAGCCGCGCGAGGTAGTGGTCTTCGACCCCTTCGGCGCCTGCGAAATGATGCTTGAGGGTGACCGGGTTGGCAATGAGGCCTTTGTCGTTGAACTGCTTGATGGCCTTGAAGATGCGCTGGTGGATGCCGGCGTAGAAATCCTCGGCTTCAAGGCTGCTGCCGACATGGTTCAGGGCTTCGTTGTTGGCGAGGATGGCGCCAAGTACGGCCTGCTCCGCTTCCAGATTATTCGGTGCTTCCTTCAGCGCCGCCCCGCTTGTGCCATCATTTTTTGCATTGGTGTTGGGGTGTTCGAGAACGGTTGCCATGGGCGGGTACTCACCATCATTTTTTGTTGTGGGCATCCACCATACTAACATACATGCGCAGGACTATGCCACTGTTCCAGTTACCCACACCGCCGGATAAGAAATGTGGGAATGTGAGGATGAGTCGTGCGGTGAATGTACCCCAGTGATGTGTATAAGTAACGGACAACAAAAAACCCGGCCATTGCTGACCGGGTTTTTATTCGGCTGATTCGGGGGATCCCGGTATTGCTTCGCAAACCGGGATGACGCCCTGAGCCGGCTATGCGGCCGATTCGTCCTCGGCTTCGTCGAACATCGCGGCTTCGTCGGTTTTGTCGTCGGCTTTGGCGGCGAGTTCCTGCGCGAGCAGGCCTTCGGCGTTGCGGGCGACCTGCACTTTCACCTTCACATGCACCTCGGGGTGCAGGTTGACGATGGCTTCGTAGACGCCGAGCGATTTGATGGCCGTGGTGAGGTCGATATAGCGACGCTCGACCTTGTGGCCCGCTTCCGCGAGGGCGACTTCGACATCGCGCGCGGCGACCGAGCCGTAGAGCTTGCCGTCTTCCGCCGCCTGACGGATGATGCTGACCGAAAGGTTGGCCATGGTGGCGGCCAGTTTCTCGGCGGCGGCGCGGGTTTCGGCGTTCTGCTTTTCGAGCACGGCGCGTTTGCCTTCAAACACCTTTTTGTTGTCCTCCGTCGCGCGCAGCGCTTTTTTCTGCGGCAGCAGGAAGTTACGGGCAAAGCCGTTTTTTACTTTCACCACGTCGCCCACGGAACCCAGGCGGCTGATGCGTTCTAACAAAATAACATCCATGATCTATACTCCTAGTTCTGGACGACGTATGGTAACAAAGCGAGGTTGCGGGCGCGTTTAATCGCTTGCGAAAGCGCGCGCTGCTTCTTCGCGGAAACGGCAGTAATGCGGCTTGGCAGAATTTTGCCACGCTCCGAGATGAAGCGGCCAAGCAGTTTCACATCTTTGTAATCGACTGCGGGCGCGTTCGGGCCGGTCAGCGGGCACGATTTGCGACGCCGGAAGAAAACTTTGCGGCCACCGGCAGCATCGCCACCGGCCGCGCCATCGCGGGTCGGACGTTCACTACGGTCACCGCCGCCGAAGCTGCGGCCTTCACCGCGGCCTGCCGAAGGGCGTTCACTGCGCTCACCGCGCGGTTGGAATCCTGTGGTCATCATCTCTCTCCTTATGCTGCTTCGTAGCTGTCGCCAGATTTGCTCTGGAGCATGACAGTCGGGGTGGCGTCCATCGTATCCACGCGCACGGTCAGCGTGCGGATGATGTCCTCGTTGATACCCATGTTGCGCTCAAGCTCTTTGAGCGTCGCGGGCGCGGCTTCAATCCCGAGCAGCGTGTAGTGACCCTTGCTCATTTTGTTGATTTTATAGGCGAGCTGACGCAGACCCCAATATTCGGATTTAATCACTGTACCTTGACCGTCGGTGACGATCTTGCTTAAGGTGTCGGTGAGTTTTTGTACGTCGGCCTTGGAAAAATCCGGGCGCGTAACAAAGGTGCATTCGTAGAATGCCATGGTGCTTCTCCCATTAACGGCCACCGCGCTCGTGGCTGGCTTTATAGGTGGCGATTGCGGTGTCGCATCCATTTTTCCAATCCTCTCGTAGCGCTGCTACGCTGCGGTTGAAAAAACGAATGCTCCTAGCACTCGCCACCTATAAAGCCAGCCACCCATCTACCCCATGTAGTGGTGTACGGATGACCTGTGTATTAAGGTTCCCCCTTCGAGGGAGCGGGGCTTATAGGGGCTGGCGCGGCAGTTGGCAAGGGGAAAATGCCAGCCCATTGACCTGCCGGGCACTTACCTGTATCGCAGCGGAATTAAATAATAGTCAGGAGAGCAATCATGACCACCGCACTTGTATTTCCCGGCCAGGGCAGCCAGGCCATTGGTATGGGGCAGGCTCTTGCTGCCAGTTTCGCCGAAGCACGCGAAGTGTTCGAGGCGGTCGATGACGCACTGTCGATGAAACTTTCACAGCTCATGAAGGACGGCCCGGAGGCCGACCTCACCGCGACGCGAAACGCCCAGCCCGCGATTATGGCGGTGTCGCTGGCGGCGTTTGCGGTCATGCAGAAGCAGATGGGGTTTGCGCTGCCTGCGGGTGCGGCGTATGTGGCGGGCCATTCGCTCGGCGAGTATTCCGCACTGACGGCGGCAGGGGCGCTGACGGTTGCCGAAGCAGCACGCCTTCTGCGCACGCGCGGTGAGGCGATGCAGGCGGCGGTGCCGGCCGGGCAGGGCGGCATGGTGGCCATTATCGGGCCGGAGTTGCAGGCAGTTGAGGCCATCGTGGCCGAGGCACGCAAACGCGCGCCTGCAGGCGAGGTGATTGAAATCGCGAACCATAATTCGACCAACCAGATTGTGCTCTCGGGCAGCGCGCGCGGCATGGAGATGGCCATCGCCGTGGCCAAAGAGAGCGACGCAAAGCGTGCGTTGCCGTTGCCGGTATCCGCGCCGTTCCACTGTTCGCTGATGGCGCCCGCGGCGACGGTGATGGCGCAGGCACTTGCAGCCTCGGGCCTAAAGGCGCCGGTGGTGCCGCTCATTGCCAACGTCACGGCGGATCTCGCGCGCGACCCTGTGGAAATCAAAGCCCTGCTGGTGCGGCAGGTGACGGGCATGGTGCGCTGGGTGGATTCCGTCGCGCGGATGAAGGCGCTCGGCGTCACCCGCGTCATTGAAATCGGCCACGGCAACGTGCTGGCCGGGCTGATTAAACGCATCGCGCCGGAAATGGCGGTGGTGAATATCGGCACGCCGGCGGATCTCGAAAGCTATAGCAAGGCGGCTTAGTAGGGGTGTCATCCCGGGCTTGTCCCGGGATCCCCTAAAGTATCGGACTTGTGGCGGGAGATCCCGGCATGAAGCCGGGATGACAGAATAACAAAGATGTGGCGGGAGATCCCGGGACAAGCCCGGGATGACAGAACAACAAGAACGACGGAGAAAAATATGACAAACCTTACGGGCAAAAAAGCACTCATCACCGGCGCTTCGGGCGGTATTGGCGGGGCGATTGTAAAATCGCTAGTGGCCGCAGGTGCCAGCGTGGCAATATCAGGGACAAGGGTTGAGGCATTAGAAGCATTAAACGCTGAGCTGGGCGGGGTGGCGAAAATCCTTCCCTGCAACCTTGCGGATGCGGCGGCGGTCGATGCGTTGCCCGGTCAGGCGGAAGCGGCGCTCGGCGGCCTCGATATTCTCGTCTGCAACGCGGGCGTGACCAAGGACGGCCTCGCCATGCGCATGAAGGACGAGGATTTTACCTCGGTGCTCGATATTAACCTCGTGGCGACCTTCCGCCTTAACCGGGCGGTGCTGAAAGGGTTTATGAAGCAGCGGGCAGGGCGGATTATCAATATTGCGTCGGTGGTGGCGGTGATGGGCAACCCCGGTCAGGCGAACTACTGCGCGAGCAAAGCGGGGATGATCGGGATGAGCAAATCCCTCGCGCAGGAGGTGGGCAGCCGCGGTATCACCGTCAATTGCGTCGCGCCGGGCTTCATCAAAACCGCGATGACGGATAAATTGAACGAAGACCAGCAGAAGCGCATCACGGATAACATCCCCGCCCAGCGCTTCGGCTTGCCCGAGGACGTCGCCGCCGGGGTGGCTTTCCTTGCTTCCGATGCGGCAAGCTACATCACCGGCCAGACGCTGCATATTAACGGCGGGCTGTTAATGGTGTAAGGGTGTGGCCACTCTTTACTGGATGCATGCGCGGCGTAGGTCTCCCCAACTGTCATCCCGCACGTGTTGCGGGGTCCATCTTTTCAAAGGAAGGCAGCCCCCGTCATGAAGACGGGGTGACCAAGCGGAGTGTGCGGCTGCCGCGATGGTAGGCTTTGTTTATAGCCTCCTGTTACATTCGGTAACATTTCTCTAGCCAAATCCGATATGCCTATGGTAAAGCCGCCCGACGTTCCCAAGATGGCGGGTTAAACCCAAGAACCATCCGCTGTCTTTCTGGCTTAACTTACGAATGAGGATACCATGTCTGATACTGCTGCACGCGTGAAAAAGATTGTCGTTGAACATCTGGGCGTTGAAGAAGCAAAAGTCACCCCTGAGGCCAACTTCATCGACGATCTGGGCGCGGATTCGCTCGACACGGTAGAGCTGGTGATGGCGTTCGAGGAAGAATTCGGCGTGGAAATCCCCGACGATGCGGCGGAAAAAATCCAGACCGTTTCGAACGCGATTGAGTTCATCGAAAAGAACGCTGCGTAAGCGTAACGAAATGCATTAGGAAAGCGCGCGCAAGCTCACCGCAAGGGAAGTTTGCCGCGCTTTTTGCTTTACTGGAGGGATAGTATGAAACGCCGTGTTGTGGTTACGGGTATGGGGTTGGTCACGCCGCTGGGCGTGGGGGTCGATCACGTCTGGAAGCGCCTGATTGCAGGGGATTCGGGCCTGAGCGCGATTACCAAGTTCGAGACGAGCGACCTTAAGGCCAGAGTCGCCGGGCAGGTGCCGCGCGGGGATGCGGCGGGCGAATTCAATCCCAACCATTATATCGAGCCCAAAGAGCAGAAGAAAATGGATGATTTTATCCATTTCGCGGTGGCCGCGGCGGATGAGGCCATCAAGCAATCGGGCATCGACCTTTCGACCGAGGAAAAGCGTGTGCGTGCGGGTGTGATGATCGGCTCGGGCATCGGCGGCCTGCAGGCGATCGAGGAAACCGTGCTGCTGATGAAAGAGCGTGGCGCGAGCCGCGTTTCGCCGTTTTTTATCCCCTCGGCGCTGATTAACCTCGCGTCGGGACAGGTTTCTATCAAGCACGGCCTCAAAGGCCCGAACCATGCGGTGGTCACCGCCTGTTCGAGCGGCGCCCATGCGATTGGCGACGCCGCGCGCATGATTGCTTACGGCGATGCGGACGTAATGATCGCCGGTTCGACCGAAGCGGCGATCTGCCGGGTCGGTATCGCGGGCTTCGCGGCGGCGCGGGCGCTCTCGACTGCCTATAACGACACGCCGACCAAAGCCTCGCGCCCGTGGGATCAGGGGCGTGATGGGTTTGTCATGGGCGAAGGTGCAGGTATGCTGGTGCTTGAGGAATATGAACATGCCAAAGCCCGTGGCGCGACGATTTTTGCCGAGTTCGCAGGTTATGGCCTGAGCGGCGATGCGTACCATATTACCAGCCCGGCGGATGATGGCGACGGCGGCTACCGGTCGATGCAGATGGCGCTGAGGGATGCGGGCATGGCGGTAGGCGACATCGGCTATATCAACGCCCACGGCACCAGCACCCCCAAGGGTGATGAAATCGAGGCGGGTGCGGTGCGCCGTTTGTTTGGCGAAACTAACGTCAGCATGTCCTCGACCAAGGCGGCAATCGGGCATCTGCTCGGCGGCGCCGGTTCGGTCGAGGCGATTTTCTCCGTGCTGGCGATGATGCACGGCGTGTTGCCACCGACGCTTAACCTTGAAAACCCGTCCGAATCGGTGGTGGGGATGGATCTGGTGCCACTGGTGGCCAAAGAGAAAAAAGTCGGTGCGGTGTTGTCCAACAGCTTCGGTTTTGGCGGCACCAACGCCAGCGTCATTTTCAAACAGGCGCGGTAGCCGGAGCGTGGGCTCCCCGCGCGCGCGGCGCCGATACGAGGCAGGCATGCGGATAATAGCCGGAATGGTGATGGCGCTCCTGCTGCTGGTCTTCGCGGCGGCGGGCGTGAGCGTCTATCTCTATAAGAATACCCGCTCGGCGACGCAGACAACCCTGATGCTGCCTCCCGGAACCGGCGTGCGTGCGCTGCTTTCCCAACTGCACGCGCAAGGGCTGGCGCCTGCGCCCTTGCTGACGGTGCTGCCGTTGCTGATGAACGTCGATTACCATACTCTGCAGGCGGGCGAATATGATTTTGCGGCAGGCAGCACGCCCGCGCAGGTGGTGGCGAAAATCGCGCGCGGCGAGGTGGTGGTGCATAAAATTACCATCCCTGAAGGCTGGAACAGTGCGCAGGTGCGTGCGGCGCTGCTGGCCGAGCCGCTGCTGACCGGTGACCTGCCGGCGGTGATTGCCGAAGGGTCGCTGCTGCCCGATACGTTGCATTTTGCACGCGGCGAGGCTCGTGCTAATGTGCTGGCCCGCATGCAGAAAGCGCAGGCCGACCTGCTCGCCGCCGTCTGGCCGATGCGCGCCGCAGACCTGCCCGTTACCACGCCGCAACAGGCGGTGATTCTGGCCTCGGTCATCGAGAAGGAAACCGGGCTCAAGGACGAGCGCGCGCAGGTGGCGGGGGTGTTTGTCAACCGCCTGCGCCGTGGGATGATGCTGCAATCGGACCCGACGGTGGTGTATGGCATCGAAGCGGCGCAGGGCCATGTGCCGATGGGACGGGCTTTGTCGCGCGGCGACCTGCAACGCGATACGCACTATAATAGTTATCTGCGGGCTGGCCTGCCGCCGACCCCAATCTGCAATCCCGGGCGCGCGGCGATTATTGCGGCACTACACCCGGCGGCCACCGATGCACTCTATTTTGTGGCCACCGCGAAGGGGGGACACCGGTTCGCGGCGACGTTGCAAGAGCACGAGGCCAATGTCGCCCTCTACCGGGCCATGCAGCGGGCGGCGCCCTAATGCCCGGCGAGCGGTTTTTGCCAACTCTCCAACTTATTTCAATAGCTTATAAAAAATTATGTTGCCGCGCCACATCTGTGACAAAGTTGCAACAGGCGGCGATTCTTCGTCATCGGGACAGGCGCGGGGCGACAGAGTATTTGCATCTTAAACAGCGATTCGTCAGACATAGCCGTGATGCACTGCCTGCGCAACGGGCGGACGCAGTGTAGCGATTAACAACAATAGATAGCTAAGGAAATCATCATGAAACTTCTTAAAACATCGACGATTCTGGCAGCTGCAAGCGTGCTGCTCATGGCCGCATCGGCAGGTGCATCGTTTCTCACCAAAGATTCTGTAGCAACCGCAGGTGGTAGCGTTGTGGTCACCAAGTTTGGTGATTGCGTCATCACGCAATGGGACGTTAAGGGCGGCGCCTGCATCGGGGCCAGCCTGACGAGCGAACTGCGCACGGTATATTTCAACTTCAACAGCTCGACGCTGACCCCGTCGGCAAAAACGAAGCTGAGAGTGCTTGCCAACTCGCTGAAATCGAGCAAAGTGGCGGCTGTAAAAATCGTTGGTTTCGCGGATGAAATCGGCACCACCGGTTACAACCTCAGCCTCAGCCAGAAACGCGCCAACACGGTCGCTTCCTTCCTGCGCGCCAGCGGCGTGAAAGTCATCGGCAAGTCGGAAGTCAAGGGCCTCGGCGAGACTTCGTCGCAGTCCGAGTGCGAAGACATCACCGGCAAGGCGCAACAGGCATGCCTGTGGCGTGACCGCCGCGTGGAAGTGGAAATCGTTAACTAACGATTCGCTTTTACGGCAAAGAATGAAGGGGCGGCCAGTCGGTCGCCCCTTTTTCGTTGGGGCGGTTTTTTCCTGGCGCGTTGCCTCAGGCCAGTGTGAAGGGCGCGCCGTGGATGGCGCAGGCGGCCTGCAATGTGTTGCGCAGCAGGCAGGCGATGGTCATCGGTCCGATTCCGCCGGGCACCGGAGTGATAAACCGCGCGAATTCGCAGGCGGCGGCGGTATCGACATCGCCGACCAGTGCGCTGCTGCCATCCTCACGCGTGATGCGGTTGATGCCGACATCAAGAACCGTCGCGCCGGGTTTCACCCAGGCACCTTTGACAAATTCGGGTTTGCCGATGGCTGCGACGAGGATGTCGCCACGCCGGGTTTCCTGCGCCAGAAATTCGGTGCGCGAATGGCAGATAGTAACGGTGCAGGATTCGCGCAGGAGCAATTGCGCCATCGGTTTGCCGACAATATTGCTGCGCCCGAGGATGACCGCATGTTTGCCGGCAAGGCTGCCGAGCGTCGCCTTCAGCAGCAGCAGGCAGCCCAGCGGCGTGCAGGGCACCAGCCCATCCTGCCCGACGGCGAGGCGACCGGCGTTGATGACGTGAAACCCATCGACATCCTTCGCCGGGTCGATGGCGTTGATGACGGCCTGGGCGTCCATCGTGGCGGGCAGCGGCAACTGCACCAGAATGCCATGCACCGCCGGGTCGGCGTTTAGTCGCGCAATTTCGGCCAGCAACTGCGCCTGCGTGGCGGTGGCGGGCAGGAGGGTTTCAAACGAGGTGATGCCCGCCTCGCGGCAGGCGAGCCCTTTGTTTCGCACATAGACCCGGCTGGCCGGATCCTCGCCGACCAGCACCACGGCCAGACCGGGGGTGACGCCGCTATCTGCGGTAAACGCCTGCGTTGCCTGCGCAATCTCGCCGCGCAGGCGGGCGGCAAAGGCTTTGCCATCGATGATTTGTGCTGTCATGATTTTAACCAAACTGTCATAAATGAAGCTGCCAGATGGTTGTAAGTAAGCCGGGTGGAAAACCCAAGCGGAAAATGGTATGGCGCGCTATCAGTACCGGCACAGGCTGGATATCGACAACGATTCCGTATTCACTGCGCGGGAGAAAATTATTCTCGACGCGGCGTTCGCGGTGGCCGCGCGCGCGCATCAGGGTCAGAGCCGCGACAAAACCGAGCCGGAATGGCAATACATCACCCACCCGATTATGGTCTACGACATCATGCGCGCACTGGGTGAGCGTGACGTCACGGTGCTGGCGGCAGCGTTGCTGCATGATGCGATTGAGGAAAGTTCCGAATTCCGTGCTAACGATATCTGGATGGGCGATGCATTTTCGAATGCATTATCCGAGCGAGGCATCAAGGAGGCATCCACCACGCCGCCTAAGCGCGCCATAGAAGAAGCGGACATGGGGGGTGAGAATTACGCCGTCGTCGATAAAGTGGTGGCGCTGGTGCGTGCGGTAACCAATCCCAAAATCTACGACGGTGAAGGTATCAAAGAGCCGCACCAGCATGACCGCATTAAGGAGATGAGCTTTGCCGCCAAGAAAATTAAACTGGTCGATCAGGCTGCGTCACTCATCTGCAACCTGAGCATGGCGAATAACCCTGAAAAATTTACTCCCCAACAAGAAGTGCGCTTTACCGAGAAGGCGCATGCGCTGGCCATCAGCATCGTGAAATCGGTGCAGGACAGCCCGGAAGAACGCGAGGCAATCAAACCATTCGCTGCGTTTTTCGGCGGTGCGCTGCTTAATGTGCTGCCGCTGCTGGAATCGCAGGATGCAGAACAAATTAAGCAGGTTCGCAGAGATTTCGATTTTGACCGGTTGTGCAACAGTGCCGTCGGGGCGCATGTCAACATCCTGCCGCCGACGATTAAAGAAGTGCGGCGCCTGACATTAGCCTACGGGGGCGGCGAGAAAAAAGGCCTGACCTGGGTAGCGTTCGACGTGAGGGGGCGCGTGATGGGCTATGGGCTGTGGGTGAATTGGGAAGACCCGGAACACGCGGCCAATGACGTTCAGAAGAAATTGACCGAAGCCTTGCGAAGCGCCAGCCGTGGTAAAGGAGGGTCGGAGTCCGAGCGCATGGCGGTGATGCCCGAAGGGATTCCCCATGTCCGTGATGCGGGGGGTAAGCGGCTGGCAGGGATTGATCGCGCGTTCAGCCTGTTTCCGCCGATGCAGGCGGCTGATTTTGTGCGTGCGGCAAAAGCCACGTGGGCCGCGAGTCGTGAGCAGGGTTATTGCATCCAAAGCATCAGCAAGCAGGTAAGTGCAACAGATAAAGGATACTCACCTACCGCGCATGGCCGCAGTTAAGCCGCGCTTTGGACGCCTTTGCTGGTCGAATATTCGAAATGGTAGGCAACGCCCGGATAAACGATGTCGCGGATGGCGTGCGCCGCTTGCGCCGCTTCGGCAAAGCCGCAGAGGATGAGCTTGAGCTTGTGGTCGTAGGTGGCGATGTCGCCAATCGCGAAGATGCCCGGGATGTTGGTTTCCATCGTGCCGCGATCGACCGTGATGTGGTTGGCGGCGAGGGTGAGGCCCCACCCGGCAATCGGCCCCAGCTCCATCGACAGACCGAAGAAGGCGAGCAGATGCGACGCCGCAAGTGTGCGGGTGCCGCCATCCATATCCCTGACCACGACGCCTGAAAGCTGGCCGTTGGCGCCTTCGAGCCCGTCAAGCTGGTAGGGGATGACCATCTCGATTTTGCCACGGGCGGCGAGCGCCTGCATTTTATCGACCATCTCCGGGCTGGCGCGGAATTTGTCGCGGCGGTGGACGACATAGATTTTTTCCGCCACTTCCGCCAGCGATACGGCCCAATCGACCGCCGAATCGCCACCACCGGCGATGACGATATCTTTGCCACGGAAATCTTCGCGCCGTGCGACCATGTAATGCACGCTGGTTGCCTCATACTGCGCAAGGCCTGAAAGCGGTGGCCGGTTCGGGCCAAAGGCACCGCAGCCAGCGGCAATCAGGATGGCCTTGGCAATAATGCGCGTGCCTTTATCGGTGACGAGTTGCCAGCCCCCTGCCTCAATTTTGTTGCACTGCACCACCTGCTCGCCCATGACGTACTGGGGCTGGAATGGTGCAGCCTGTTGTTCAAGGCGGGCGATGAGGTCGGCCGCATCGACGCTTGGGAACCCGGGAATATCGTAGATCGGTTTTTCGGGGTAAAGCGCGGTGCATTGGCCGCCGACGGCAGGCAGACTGTCGATGACCAGCGATGTGATCTTGAGCATCCCAAGTTCGAACACCGCGAACAGCCCGACCGGCCCGCCGCCGATAATCGCGACATCCGTGGTGTAATCCGTGCTGCTGTGCATCATGTCCATTTGACGGGAAGGCTTAAAACACGCATAGTAAGGTTACAACAAAAAACTAAGGCAAGCCGGGGATGAATGGTGGGGGCGCGGGTGCGCCGCCATGGCAACAAGGAGTCGGAATGCCTAACGCACAGCCCTACCCATGGGAATCCCATTATCCGCACGGACTGCGTTGGCACGAGGGGTTTTACCCCCGCCCGCTTTACACCCTGCTTGATGAGGCGGTGCGCCGCTGGCCGGAGAATATTGCGCTCGATTTTTTCGGCAAGACCTACAGCTATACGCGCCTGCACGAGATGGTCAACCGCATCGCCACGGGGTTGCAGACCCTCGGGGTGATTAAGGGCACGCGCGTCGGCCTGTTCATGCCCAACTGCCCGCAATATGTGATGCTCTATTACGCGATTCTGAAGGCGGGCGGCACGGTGGTCAATTTCAACCCGCTCTATTCAGGCCACGAAATCGCGCATGAGCTGAAAGACGCGCATGTCGAGATTATCGCGACGGTCAACCTGCATGCGACGTATGACAAGCTGGTGCCGTTCATCGGCAATAGCAGTCTGCGCAAAATCATCGTCTGCAATTTCGGCGAGGCGATGCCCATCGCCAAGCGCGCGCTGTTTATGGCCGCCAAAGTGCGCGACATCGCCCATCCACCGACCGATAGCTACCATGTCACGCTCAACACGCTGCTCGAATCGGCGGAGATGACGACCCCGGTGAATATCCTGCCTAACAGCCATGTGGCGGTGCTGCAATATACCGGCGGCACCACCGGCGTGCCTAAAGGGGCGATGCTGACCCATAGCAATCTTTACATCAACACTTTCCAGTGCGCGGGGTGGATGGTGGGGCTGACCCCCGGCAATGAAACCATGCTCGCGGTATTGCCCTTCTTCCATGTGTTCGCGATGACGGTGGCGCTGAACCTTGCGATTGCGAACGGCTTTACCATCATCATTCATCCGAAGTTTGATCTCAAGCATGTGCTCAGCGATATTGCGCACAAAAAACCGACTATCATGCCCGGCGTTTCGACGCTGTATGCCACCATCAACAACGCCCGCAACCTCGCGCAGTACGACCTGTCGAGCATCAAGATGTGTATCTCGGGTGGCGGGCCGCTGCCGGTCGAGGTGAAATTGCAGTTTGAGAAGCTCACCGGCTGCGTGCTGGTCGAGGGCTACGGCCTGACCGAAAGCTCGCCCGTCACCCACTGCAACCCGCTGGTCGGGGTCAATAAAAGCGGCTCCATCGGCATGCCGCTGCCGGGCACATTGGCCGAAATCATCGACAAGGACGACCGCGTGACGCCGATGGCGCAGGGCGAAATCGGTGAAATCTGCATCAGTGGCCCGCAGGTGATGCTCGGCTACCTCAACCGCACCGACGAAACCGAAAACGTGCTGCGCAACGGACGGCTGCACACCGGCGATCTGGGTTATATGGATGCGGACGGGTATTTTTACGTCGTGGACCGGCTGAAGGAGATGATTATCGTCGGCGGCTACAACGTCTATCCGCGCAATGTCGAGGAGGAAATCTACGCCCACCCTTCAGTCGCCGAATGTGCGGTGATCGGTCTCGACCACCCGACGCGCGGGCAGATGATTAAAGCCTATCTGGTGCTTAAAGAAGGCGCCGAACTCGACGAGCCGGGGTTGAAAGAGCATCTGAAGCCGCGCCTCACCGCCTACGCGCTGCCGCACGCGGTTGAATTCCGCGCCGCCCTGCCCAAAAACAACATCGGCAAAATCCTCAAACGCGAACTGGTGGAAGAGGAGAAGAAGAGGCACTAAGCCGTGCGTGCTACTTCCTGAGGTTGTGCATTGTGTGGAGTGCGTGCTGAAGCGGTGGTTGCCTCCACAATTCCGCTATTTTGAGATTGAAAATTCGGAAAATCACCTTTCGACAGACCGTATTTATTGAGGACTTCGCCAGCGCTAGGCGGGCTGGCGGCTGGAGTTGTGGTTGCAAGCGCCGTTGCGGGAGAATTTGCTTCGCCCTGCGGTTCCCGGTTCTCACCGACCGGCGGGGACGTGGCCTCCGGTTCCAGTGCGCTTTCCTTCGCTGTGTTAATCAGGCGTTTCATTTCGCCTGAGGTTTCCATATAGGCGATACCCAGAGCACGACGAATACGCAATTCCTCAAGATCGATATTGCCTTCGGCGTCTCTGGCGACGGGTTCGCCTTTGCGCATTTTATCCGCAACGCGCTCAATCTCTTTATCGAGTTCTTTATCTACCCGACGCTGATGCGCATCGATGGCGCGATAAAAATATTTCTCGGCATTGGCCTCGTTAATAGATTCTCCGGGGTAAAGTTTCTTCAGGGCTTCCACACTCTTCTTCACGAAAGCGGGGTCGAATGTGCCGTCGTCTTTAGTAGCATCGACCATTTCTTTATAAGGGATGCCGAGGTCTTTTTCGAGCGTATCGATCAGGCTAACTTTGTAATTCCCATCGAAACGCCCTTTGACCATACGCACGGCGCTGTTGAAGTCACCCCTGTCGGGAGTTTTATCGAGCAGACTCTGTGCTGCAGCGTCGAGGTTGATGGTGATGGGCGAGTTGCCACCGATACCGACAATGGTTGGCATCAGGTCTTCCGGTTTTGGAAAATGCTCAGTGCTGATTCCTGTCCCTGAAAATGCTTCGTAGAGGCGTTGGTAATCCTTGGGGCTTACGTTATCGATGGCTTCAAGAATCAATGAAGTCGGGTTGGTCGCGCCTTTGATTCCAATCTGAAATGTAGTTTGAAAAATGTCTAAAGCTGTTGCGTCGCTCCCCACCATGGATTGCAGAACCGTACCGGTCGGGATGGCATCGAGATGATGGGCAGCTAACCCGCCATAACAACTGCCGATGGTGATGGTGCCGATGCCTTGCCCCGCGTTTGGCAGGGTCTTTAATGCAGACAGGCCTTCGTTGTAGCTGATTGTGGTGTTCATTGTATTCCACTGAAAGTACCCGTTTGTGCTGCCATGGGCTGCGAGTACAATGTTTCCCGGCCCCTTGATTTGTGCAATAGCGTCTGCAAAGGAAGGGTAATCCGAGGCATCAATTACGACGACGCCAGGCGTCTTCTTGTAATTTGCGACTGCTACGGAGAATGCGCCTGCATCGTCGCGTCCCGCTAATACATAGGTGGTGATGGGGTTATGCTCACGATGGGGAGGCTTGATTTTGCTCATAAGGTTCAGAATAAACCACAATCGTTAACGAAAGATTAATTTTGGGGCTAACCGGACACGAATTTCCTGAATGGGGTTGTCATCCGCCGGGCTTTCGCGTAATGCGTGTAGGGAACCATTATCCGAGGAGATTCCCATGGCCGCCACCGCCAAAGCCCCCGCCAACTTCACCGATTATAAAGTCGCCGACATCGGCCTGGCCGCGTGGGGCCGCCGCGAAATCACCATTGCGGAAACCGAGATGCCCGGGCTGATGGCCCTGCGCGCGGAATATGGCAAGGCGCAGCCGCTGAAAGGCGCGCGCGTTGTCGGCTGCCTGCACATGACCATTCAAACCTCGGTGCTGATTGAAACGCTGATTGCGCTGGGCGCCGAAGTGCGCTGGAGCAGCTGCAACATCTACTCGACGCAGGATCAGGCCGCAGCGGCGACGGCGGCGCTCGGCGTGCCGGTGTTTGCATGGAAAGGCGAAACAGAAGAAGAATACGAATGGTGCATCGAGCAGACGCTGCGCGGTCCAAATGGCTGGACACCTAACATGATTCTCGACGATGGCGGCGACCTGACGCGCATCGTCCACGAGAAATACCCCGAGATGCTGAGGGAAATCCGTGGCATTTCGGAGGAAACCACCACCGGCGTCCATCGCCTGCTCGAAATGCAGGCGGCCGGAAAGCTCGGCGTGCCCGCGTTCAACGTCAATGATTCGGTGACGAAATCGAAATTCGATAACCTCTATGGCTGCCGCGAGTCGCTGCTGGATGGCATCAAACAGGCCACGAACGTCATGATTGCGGGCAAGATGGCCGTCGTCGCCGGGTATGGCGATGTCGGCAAGGGTTGTGCGGCGGCGCTGCGCGGGCAAGGTGCGCGCGTGGTGGTCACCGAGATCGACCCCATCTGCGCGCTGCAGGCAGCGATGGAAGGCTTTTCCGTGCTGACGATGGAGGACGTGCAGGATAAGGGCGATATTTTCGTGACGACGACCGGCAACCGCGACATCATCACGCTCGACCATATGCGGGCGATGAAAGACCGCGCGATTGTCTGCAATATCGGTCATTTCGATACCGAAATCCAGGTGGCTTCGCTGCGCAACATGAAATGGCACGCGGTCAAGCCTCAGGTGGATGAGGTCGAGTTCCCGGATGGCAAACGCATCATCCTGCTGGCGCAGGGGCGGCTGGTGAATCTGGGCTGTGCCAACGGCCACCCGAGCTTTATCATGTCGGCCTCGTTCACCAACCAGACGTTGGCGCAGATCGAGCTGTGGAACAACCACACGAAATACGAGAAAAAAGTCTATGTCCTGCCCAAGCATCTCGACGAGAAAGTGGCCGAGCTGCACCTCGCCCGCGTCGGCGCGAAGCTGAGCAAACTCAGCAAGGAGCAGGCGGAGTATCTCGGGGTCAGCGCCAACGGCCCGTTTAAGAAGGACTGGTACCGCTACTAAGTGGCGTGGCGGCGGCGTGAAAAAACCGGCAGATGGTTGTCATAAAATCTTAATAAATCCGTCATAAATAGGGTGCATTAGGATGTTATGGATAGGGTTCAAACTATCTGGAGCACCCCTATGCACGCACGCTTCGATGCCAATGATCTTACAAGAGTTCACTCCGAACTGTTCACGAATTTACGCGATGTGTTCGGCGAAAGCTTTGATTCTGAGCGGTTTAATCGGCTAGTCAGTCAATGGAACAGAGAGGGTAGACTTTTTCATGGTGCAATGCATCTTTATGCAATGGCCGAGCGTGATCATTCGCTTCCAGGCAGCGCTCCGAATTATGCGATGGTCAGTGGCTTTTTTCATGACATCGAATATCCCAGCATCGGTGAAGAAACAAACGATACTAGCTGCCGTTTTATTGATACCTATATCGATCGCAGTAAAAACAAACTCAAACCACTGGCTGAGGATGACCGTGTCGGCCGCCTGCTCTATGCGATTTTTGGTTTTGCTGAGGGAGACACATTATCTCCCGTTGCGGGCATGAATGAATTTTATTCTGCCGCTGTTGCGGTTGGCGAACTGAAACAGTCGCACAAGGACGAAGCATTTATTGCTGCTGTCATTGCCGGTATTCAGGCGACCGTGCCATTCGGTAAACCGGATCGTATGGATCAGCTGCGCGGGCGGCTTGAGGCAGCGTCTCGCAGCGAAGGGCTAGACCTTAACGCAAATGCCATTGACGAAATGATGATTGCTGCGACCTATCTTGCTAATAAGGATGTGAGCGGTTTTATCGGTGGGTTGGATGTGCATAACGATACCGCGCCTAGCATACAAAGCGTGCTAGAGACCATTCGCGGTGGCGACATGCTCAATCCTGAAGAAGTGCCGTCAATGCGTGTGCGCAATAAGTCACCCGAAACACCGCTAGGGGATTATACCCCTGCCGATTTTTTGAAGGCGCGCCTGAGACGCGCAGGGCTTTATCAACTGGTGCTGAAGGGGAATTCGGAAACGCAGTCCATCGACAATATCTTCTTTGAGACCCGATTGAGTGCTGGCAATATCTATCCGCCACAGGATTGGGTAAAAAAAGCCAGTCATCTGGCTTATCTCAATAACGAGCCGGTGCGGTTGACTGAGTATGCGCGCCTTATTTCGCAAGCGCTTGTCTATTCTTTGGCGGCAGCGGGGGGCGATGCAACAGAGCCGACTAAGGTAAAGCAGGGCGACTTGGTTTCAGGTATTGATGTGTTGCTTAAACTCAGGCCGCCTGAGAATGCAAGCGAAGTGCGTCAACTGGCGTTCAATGCAGTGAATGGGCGTCATCAGATCAATGGCGGTGATACGCAGCACTCGCCGGTTGCAAAGCTGATTCTCTCGACACTTAATGAGAGTCAAATTACTGAACTAGCCCTTGCGGCGCGGGCCTCACTTTTTCCGGAACCTAACCCTACGGAATTTCTTGCGCAGGCCAAGAGAGTGCTGGGGAATCAGGTGATTGTTGTACGTGATGCAATGGTGCAAGCTGTAGCCCAATCTGGTAATCAAGCTATGTCACAAGCGTTAAGAAAGATTGCCCTTTCAGATCCGAGCCTCCCGCCGCACTAAAGTCGATTCAAAAAAGGTAAGAGCATTTTTTCGGGTGGGACGCAGCCTTAGATTTGCGTGACAAGTGTGTGTTTGGCGATACTATAGGCGCCATGATTACCACCCGCCTTGCAAAATACTTCACCCGGGCTGCGCCTGAAGCGGCGCAGCAGCCTGCCGTTACACCATCTGAGCTGGAGCGGCTGGTGGCCGAGAACGGCCGCCTCAAGACCGAGGCGCGGCGCTACGCGAATATCATCAACAGTTCGATCAACCCGATCTGGCAGCGCGACCTTGACCTCAAAATCGTCTTTTGCAACCTCGCCTTCACCGAAGTCGCCGAGGAAACCTCGGAGGCGGTGCTGGCGGTCGGCGATATGGAGCTGTATCGCGGCCACCGCAATCTCGCGAGAAAAGCACTCGAAACCGGGCAGGAGCAGTTCGAGCGGCGCCATATTATCGTCGGCGGCGAACGTCGCCTCTACATGATCCGCGAGCTGCCGCTCAAGGGCGAGGGGGTGATCGGTTATGCCACCCATATCGGCGAGCTGGAGCAGGCGCAGGAGGAAATCCAGCGCCATGTTTCGGCACTGCGCGACCTGCTCGAAAGCAGCACTTCGGCGATGGCGATTTACGGGCGCGACAGCAAGCTGAAATTCTATAACTTCGCTTTCGTCAATTTATGGAAGATGGACGAGGCCTGGCTCGACAGCGAACCGAGCTACGGCGAAGTGCTCGAAGTGATGCGCGAAAAACGCAAATTGCCCGAGCAGGCGAATTTCAAGGCCTTCAAGCAGGCGCAGACGCGGCTGTTCACCACCCTTATCGAGCCGCAGGAGGAATTCTTCTACCTGCCCGACGGGCGCACGCTGCGGGTGATTGCCATCCCGCATGCGCTGGGCGGCATCCTGTTCGCCTACGAGGACGTGACCGACCGCCTCGCGCTTGAGCGTTCCTACAACACGCTGATCGCCGTGCAGCGCGAAACGCTCGACAACCTGCATGAGGGTATCGCCGTGTTTGCCGAAACCGGGCGGCTGACCCTGAGCAACCCGACCTTCAACAAGCTGTGGAAGCTTGAGGGCGAGTTCACGGCGAGCGAACCGCATATCCGCGAGGTGTTTAACCGCGCCCGTGGGTTCTTCACCACCGACGACTGGGCGCGCTACCTCGACAGTCTGGTGTCACGCTTCCAGCAGCGGCGGCATTTGTCGCTGCGGTTCGAGCGCGCGGATGGCACGGTGGTCGATTGCTCCGTGGTGCCGCTGCCCGACGGGGCGACGCTGCTCAGCTTTATCGACGTGACGGATTCGACGCTGGTCGAGCGTTCGCTGCGCGACCGGGCGGCGGCGCTCGAAACCGCCGACCGTATGAAAACGGAGTTCCTTGCCAACATGTCGTATGAGTTGCGCTCGCCGCTGACCTCGATTTCGGGTTTCTCGGAAATGCTGATGCATGAATATGCGGGGGCGCTGAACGCAACGCAGAAGGATTATGTCTCGGGGATTTTCCAGTCGTCGCAGCATCTCGGCGGGTTGATTGGCGACATTATCGACCTGGCCACCATCGAGGCCGGGTTCCTCAAACTTGAGGTGAAACCCTTCGATATCCGCGCGGCGGTGGCGGCGGTCATTGCGCTGCTGCGGGCGCGAATGACCCTGCAGGATGTAACCATCGACGTGAAAATTGCGCCTGAAATAGTAACGCTGGTGGCCGATGAAATGCGGGTGAAGCAGATTCTCGCCAACCTGCTCTCCAACGCCGTGCGGGTGACCAAATCAAAAGGCAATATCGAGGTGCTGGTGGATATTCTGAAGGATGGCCGCCGCCGCCTCTCGGTGCGCGACGACGGGCCGGGGCTGGATGCTGAACGGCGCGACACCCTGTTCGACCCGTTCTTCCGTGGCGCCCATGTTTCCGGGGCGGATTCGGTGCTGTCGCTCAGCCTGGTCAAACGCTTCATGGATCTGCATGGCGGTGAAATCCATGTCGAATCGGAACCGGGCCACGGCACCCGGATCTGCTGCCTTTTTGCGCCGCCGCAGGCATAAGCGTGCGCCTGTTGCAACGGGGCCGCTTTCCGGTTACGACAGCCGCCCGGCTTCGGCCACGCATGACAACCTATCGGGCTTTTCCATGACCACCACCTACATCCTCACCCTTTCCTGCCACGACACGCGCGGCATCGTTGCGGCGGTATCGGGCTTTCTCGCCCGGCAGGACGGCTTCATTATTGAATCGACGCAGTTTGGCGATCCCTCCACCCGGCGGTTTTTCATGCGGGTGCAGTTTGCCGGCGGTGCGGCCACCCCGGGCAGTGACGTTCTGCAGGCGCAGTTTGCTGCCGAGGTGGCGGCGCCTTTTGCGATGGAGTGGCGGCTCGACGATGCGGCGGCCAAGGCCCGCGTGCTGATTCTGGTCAGCAGGCAGCTGCATTGCCTGAACGACTTGCTGCATCGCTACCGCACCGGGCAACTGGCGATGGAGATTCCCGCTGTCATCAGCAACCATCCCGACGCGCGCGGCATTGTCGAGTGGCACGGCATCCCGTTTCACCACCTGCCGATTGAAAACGGCGACAAGGCGGCGCAGGAACAGCGAATCAGCGCGCTTATCGCCGATGAGCAGATTGATACCGTGGTGCTGGCGCGCTACATGCAGATTCTCAGCCCCGGGCTTTCAGCGCATCTGCGGGGCAGGGCGATCAATATCCACCATTCGTTCCTGCCGAGCTTCAAGGGCGCGAAACCGTACCATCAGGCCTATGAGCGTGGTGTGAAGCTGATTGGGGCCACTGCGCATTATGTCACCGATGCGCTCGATGAAGGCCCGATTATCGATCAGGAAGTCACCCGGGTGGATCACAGCTACTCGCCCGAGGCGCTGGCCGCCATGGGGCAGGATATCGAGGCGCAGGTGCTGACGCGCTCGCTGAAATACCAGCTCGAACACCGCGTGCTGCTCAACGGCAGTAAAACGGTGGTGTTCCGGTAGCCGGTAGCCAGTAGCCGGTAGCCAGTGAAGAAAGAAAGTGAAGTGAATAGAGGACGGTGGCTGACGAGGGGAGTCGCCCCCCTCTCCCGCCTGCGGGAGAGGGCCGGGGTGAGGGCTGGGTAGCAAGAGAAGAGTCGCGTAGCTAGAGTCGAGTGAAAAAGCATGTGGCACCAATCCCAGCTTACAGCCGACAGCCACCAGCCCCACCATGTGTCATGCTGAACTTGCTTCAGCATCCATCACGGCGCGTCTGCGCCGCGAGATTCTCTTAAAGGGGCTGGATGCCAGCCTGCGCTGGCACGACAAAGGGATGGGGAAGTGGCCGGTGGCGGCCAGCCGCAGCCCACAGCCGATACCCTCACCCCAACCCCACCTGTCATCCCAACCTACCCCAACCACCCCGCATGGATTGCGGGGTCTACCTTAAAGATGGATGCCGTCCTACGACGGCATGACGAGGGGAGAGGTCAAGGTGGCCAAACTGGATTGCCGCGCTTCGCTCGCAATTGTGTGTGGCGCGGGTGGTGGCCTACGCCCCCACCCATGAGGCCGGTGCCATTTGTCATCCCCTACCCAACGGCGCGGGCTAAATCCGGTAGAACCAGCTATAGAGCGCGTTGTCGAGGAAATGCAGCAACAGAAACAGCAGGATGGGCGACAAATCGATGCCGTTCAGGTCGGGTAGGAATTTGCCGAAGGCGCGGCGCAGGCGGCGCAGCAGCGGCTCAATCAGGCGGCCCAGCGTGCTGTAGAGGGTGGCGACGATGGGGCTGGTGCGGTTGACAATATCGAAATGGATGAGCAGCCCGAGGAGCATCCACCCAATAAGCGCCAGATTAATAAGAAAAATAATGTTGCTGATGAGGTCGATGAAGGGGTTGAGCATGGTGTTTTTCCTGTTGAATTGTTCGGGGTTCCATGTATAATGCAATTGCGAATATGGGGCAAGCCTCATGCGCGCGCGGTACCCGCCAAGAGGTGCCGTTGATGCATAATAGACGTTTAGAATGTAATCTAAACGAGGAGTGAACACCATGACGGTCTCGACGATTGCAACCATTGCAGCGGGTCTTACGCGCACGTCCGGCGGGGTTAACGCCCGGGCGGCGGCGGTATTTAACACGTTGCTGGCCGCTTCCCCGCGTGAAAAGGCGGGTGACAGCGCGAATCTCACCGCCGCCATCGGCCTGCAGAACCAGATTGCGCAGCTGCGTATTGCCTCGCGGGCGGTGGCTCAGGCGGGCGCGCTGCTCAGCACCGCTGAAAACGGCGCGCAGCAAATCAGCCAGAAGCTCGACCGCCTGCGCGAACTGGCCGCCCGCGCCAGCGCCCCTGCCGTTACCGCCGAGGAGCGGGCGACGCTGAACCACGAGTTTCAGGCGGTGCGCGGACAGATTGACCAGCTTGCCCAATCCACCCGGTTTCAGAACGAGCGTCTGCTTGATGGCTCGTCGCCGCAGTTGAAAATTGCCACCGACAGTGGTGACCAGAAAAATCTCTCGGTCGGCAGCTTTACCGATGCCACTTTATTCAAAGGCACCCAGCCCGACATCGCGACCGTAAGCGGCGCCAAAGTGGCGGAAGCCACCGTGAAAGCGGCGGTTGATTATGCGGCGGGCCAGCGGGCCAATATCCAGGTGTTGCAGGAAGGGTTGGACCTCGCGGCCAGCACGCTGCAAAGCGCCATCCAGAATCAGGAGGCGGCGAATTCGACCTTCAGCGAAGCCGACTTCACCAGCCAGCTCTTCGGGCTGGAGGAGAGCACGGCCAGCCTGCCCATTGGCCGTGAGGCGCTTGGCACGCAGACCAACCGCCTGCCGCCCTCGTTCCTTGAACTGCTCGCCGAGTAGCGCTATTTACGTTATACCGATTCGCATTCGATGGGTGAGATAAAGAACCTATGCGAATCGGCAAGCACCAAGGGTGCGCGAAGCTTGCGTGGCGCTTGAACGCGAACCAATTTGCAATCCTTTGATTGCAAATTGGTATTATTTGCGTTTGCCGACGGCGACGAATTTACGCGGTGTCGCGCCGATGAATAGCTGGCGCGGGCGGCCGATTTTCATGTTCGGATCCTCGATCATCTCTTTCCACTGCGCGACCCAGCCGGCGGTGCGGGCGACGGCGAACAGCACAGTAAACATGCTGGTTGGGATACCAAGCGCGCGGTAGATGATGCCCGAATAGAAATCGACGTTCGGGTAGAGTTTGCGGGCGACGAAATACTCGTCGTTCAGCGCGATTTTTTCCAGCTCCATCGCGATTTTGAGCAGCGGTTCGTCCTGCTGGCCAAGTTCGCTTAGCACGTCATGGCAGGATTTACGCAGCACCGCCGCGCGCGGGTCGTAGTTTTTATAGACGCGGTGGCCGAAGCCCATCAGGCGGAAGGAATCGTTCTTGTCCTTGGCGCGCTTGATGAAATGCGGGATATTTTTAATGTCGCCGATTTCCTGCAACTGCTGGATGACCGCTTCGTTCGCGCCGCCATGGGCCGGGCCCCACAGTGAGGCAATGCCCGCGCCGATGCAGGCGAACGGGTTGGCACCCGAGCTGCCCGAGAGGCGCACGGTTGAAGTCGAGGCGTTCTGTTCGTGGTCGGCATGCAGGATGAAAATTTTCTCCATCGCATCCGCAATCACCGGGTTGACCTTGTAGGGTTCACATGGGGTGGCGAACATCATGTGCAGGAAATTCTCGCAGAAACCCAGTTCGTTGTTGGGGTACATGAACGGTTGGCCCACCGAGTATTTGTAGCACATGGCGGCGAGCGTCGGCATTTTGGCAATCATGCGCATCATGGCCAGTTCGCGTTCGGCGGGGTTATGGATGTCGAGTGAATCATGGTAAAATGCCGAGAGCGAGGCCACCGCGCCGACCATAATCGCCATCGGGTGCGCGCGGCGTGGGAAGCCGCGATACAGGAACTGCAATTGTTCATGCACCATAGTGTGGCGGGTGATGGTGTGCTCGAACCAGGTTTTCTGCGCGGCGTTCGGCAGGTCGCCGTAATTGAGCAGGTAGGCGGTTTCAAGGAAGTTCGATTTGCCGGCCAGATCGGCAATGTCGTAGCCACGGTAGCGCAGGATGCCCTTGTCGCCATCGATATAGGTGATTTCCGAATCACAACTGGCGGTGGAAAGAAAGCCGGGGTCGAAGGTGAAATGCCCGGTAGCGGCGTAGAGCTTGCTGATGTCGATAACGCTCGGGCCCTCAACCGCCTTATAAATCGGGAACTCAACCGGCGCGCCGCCGGCGACCGAAAGCTGCGCTGTGCCGGTGCGCTTGAAGCGGGTGGCCTGATCTTTGCGCGCGGCTTGCAGTTTAATCGGGCGCTGCGGCGTGTTATCCACGCGGGCCCTTTTCGAGATTTTCTTCTTGGCGGGCTTGGCTTTGCCTTTTGATTTGAGTGCTGCTTTAGCCATAAGAATCTCCCTATAAAATGTCGAATCAACAATCCGGCGAGGCTAGACATTCTGCGCCTGTGCGTCAATGTTTACGAGGCTGCGCAGGTGCTTTTAATTTTTTCGGCGCGCGAGTGTGGCAGTTATCAAGCAGTGCGAGTACTTTATGGTCGAGCGTCGAGAGGGGTAAGGCCGCGATTTGCGTGCGGCCATACCAGTCGGCGGCGTTCGTTTTGCCGCGTGTCCGCGCATAGATGACGTGACCGATGAGCTTGAAGTGCGAATAGAGATGGGTGACGGTGCCGATGGCGCCTTGGGTCGTCTGAGCGACGCCGCTGACTTGCGGAAAGCCGTACAGCCCCCCCAGCAAGGCTTGGTCGCGGCGTTCGAGAAAAATCTGCCCGGCAGCGTTTTCGCGTACATGGATGGTGACTTCCCGCGTGGGGACTTTCTTTTTCGCCCGGGGTGCGGGGTAGGCAGTGGGATTGGTTTTTCCCGCGCACAGCGCGCGGGCGGGGCAGGCACTGCATTTCGGGTTTTTCGGCGTGCAGATGAGCGACCCCAGATCCATCATCGCCTGATTGTAATCGAACGGTGTGGCGCGGTTGAGCAGGGCCTCTGCTCCTGCCCAGAGCATGGCATCGCCCGGCTGACTGAGGGCAAAGATGCGCGCGACGACACGCTTCACATTGGCCTCCAGAATCGCAACAGGTTGGTGATAGGCAAAGGCGAGAATCGCATGGGCGGTGTTGCGCCCAATGCCGGGGAGGGCAAGAAGCCGGTCGATGAGGTCGTGCGCAGCCGAAGGCGAGCCGCTTGCGGCAGGGGTCAGCAAAGGGTAGGGGGCAAGCCCTCCTTCAATAGCCAACCTCTTCGCCGCTTCATGCAGATGCGCCGCACGGCGATAATATCCTAACCCCTCCCACGCTTTGAGCACCGCATCCCGTGGGGCGGCGGCGAGCGCTTCGACGGTCGGGAATATTTTCAGAAAGGGCGCGTAGAAGCGTGTCAGCACCGTTTGCACCTGCGTCTGTTGCAGCATCACCTCGGAAAGCCAGATGTGGTAGGGGTCGATCGTGTTGCGCCATGGCAGGTCGTGGCGGCCATGGATTTTATACCATTGCGCGAGCGCCTGATGAAACCTGACTAAATCTGTCGGTTTTATTTGCGAGTCCTTCGCGCGGGTGCTAAGTGTACGCGTCATCGCTGACCTCTAAATTCAAGCGACTATAATCAGCCCACGAGGAATGAGCAACCCCATGACATCGACATCGAACATCCCCCCCGCCGCCATCAAAAACCCTCTCCCCCAGGGGGGGAGAGGGTTGGGTGAGGGGGACTCGCCGCAATCGCGGTTGCTGAAATTTGCCCGCGATCTGCGTGTTACCGCCACCGATGCCGAGAAACTGATGTGGAGCGTGCTGCGCAACCGGCAAGTGCTGGGGTATAAATTCCGCCGTCAACACCGTGTGCTCGGCTATGTCGCTGATTTCGCGTGCACCGAACAGCGGCTGATTATCGAGCTTGATGGCGGCCAGCATAATACCGATAAAGGCATTGCACGCGACGCGAAGCGCACCGGAATGCTTGAACAGGCGGGTTGGCGCGTGCTGCGTTTCTGGAACAACGATGTGTTACAAAATACCGATGGAGTGTTTACCGTGTTACTCGAATCTTTGCCGCATAACGAAAACGCGCTCACCAGTAATCAGCACCCCCTCACCCAACCCTCTCCCCCTTTGGGAGAGAGGGCTTCCCCCAGCCGCGCGGGTGTGCCGAATAATAGCGCCGGTGTTTCCGGTGAGCCATTCACGGTTACCACTGGCGCGTTGCCCGGTTCGCAGAAGATTTATGCGCAGGGAAGTGCCTTGCTACAAGGGGTGAATGTCGCCATGCGGGCTATCAGCATTTCTCCTAAAGCGGGGGAGCCGCCGGTCGTAGTCTATGATCCTTCGGGGCCCTATACCGACATTGGTGAAACGGTGGATATTGCGAAAGGGTTAGCACCGATTCGCGCCGTCTGGGTCGCGGCGCGTGACGACAGCGAGGCTTATGTGGGTCGCCCCGTGCGGCCTGAGGATAACGGCTACAAGGAAACCCAGAAAATCGAAGTGATGCAATTTCCCCATCACCAGCGCCAGCCGCGCCGCGCCAAAGCGGGCGGCAATGTGACGCAGATGCATTATGCCAAAAAAGGCATCATTACCGCCGAGATGGAATATGTCGCCATTCGCGAGAATGAAGGCCGTGAACAGGCCGCCGATGCCATGAAGGGTGGCGAGAGTTTCGGGGCGGCCATTCCGCGCCTTGTCACCCCTGAATTCGTGCGGAGTGAAGTGGCGCGCGGGCGGGCGATTATCCCGGCGAATATCAACCACACCGAGCTGGAACCGATGGCAATCGGCCGCAACTTCAAGGTCAAGATCAACGGCAATATCGGGAACTCGGCGGTGACGTCGAGCATCGCGGAAGAGGTCGAGAAAATGGTCTGGGCGACACGCTGGGGCGCCGATACCATCATGGATTTAAGCACCGGCAAAAACATCCATGCCACCCGCGAATGGATTATCCGCAACGCGGCGGTGCCGATCGGCACCGTGCCGATTTACCACGCACTCGAAAAAGTCGGCGGCGTGGCAGAAAACCTGACCTGGGATATTTTCCGCGACACGCTCATCGAGCAGGCCGAGCAGGGGGTCGATTATTTCACCATCCATGCGGGTGTACGGTTGCCGTTTATTCCGCTGACCGAAAAACGCGTCACGGGGATTGTTTCGCGCGGCGGCTCCATCCACGCCAAATGGTGTATGGCGCACCATCAGGAGAATTTTACCTACACCCATTTCGAAGAAATCTGCGAGATCATGAAGGCGTACGACGTTTCCTTCTCGCTGGGCGACGGCTTGCGTCCCGGCAGCATTATGGATGCGAACGACGCCGCGCAATTCGCGGAGTTGAAAACGCTTGGCGAACTCACCCAAATCGCCTGGAAGCACGATGTGCAGGCGATGATCGAAGGCCCCGGCCATGTGCCGATGCATTTGATTAAAGAGAATATGGACAAGCAGCTGGAGGCCTGCCACGAAGCGCCCTTCTACACGCTCGGGCCGCTGACGACGGATATCGCGCCGGGCTACGACCATATCACCAGTGCCATTGGCGCGGCAATGATCGGCTGGTTCGGCACTGCCATGCTGTGCTACGTGACGCCCAAGGAGCATCTGGGTTTACCGAACCGCGACGATGTAAAAGAAGGTGTCATTGCCTATAAAATTGCGGCACACGCAGCGGATCTGGCCAAGGGGCATCCATCCGCACAATTGCGTGACAATGCGCTCAGCCGCGCACGGTTCGATTTCCGCTGGGAGGATCAGTTCAACTTGAGCTTAGACCCCGATACCGCGCGGGAATACCACGACGAAACGCTTCCGGCTGACGGTGCAAAAGTTGCGCATTTTTGCAGCATGTGTGGCCCAAAATTCTGCAGCATGAAAATCTCGCAGGAAGTGCGTGAGTTCGCGAAAACCGAGCGCGCCCTCGGCCAAAATGCTGCACCCGTGATGGATGACGCGACCGCACAAAAAGAGATGGATAAAATGAGCGAAAAATTCAAAGCCGAAGGCAGCGAGATTTATCAGAAGGTGGGGTAGGTGTTAGCTGTTGGCAGTCGCTAAGTAGCCAGCGAAGGAAGTGAAGTGAATAGAGGACGGTGGCCAACACTAGCTACAAGGCGCTATTCACTCGACTCTCCCTTCCTCAGTTTCACCTCAGCTTACCCTCAGGTTGACATCACACTGTGCTGCTACGAGGGGGGTGCTGGAGTCATCCAGATACGGCGTCACTACTGAAGGCACGGATACGCAGCGCTGTACCACCCACGTAGGAGGAAGTTATGAAAACACTCACACTCGCTGTCGTCTCGCTGGCGGCATTGGCGGCCACGCCCGCGCAGGCAGGCACGCATGTCAGCTTTGGGTTTTATGCCCCCGCGCCTGTGTATTATGCGCCGCCGCCGGTGGTGTATTACCCGCCCGTGCAGTATGCTTATTACGCGCCGCCGGTGGTGTATGGCTACGGCTATGGCGTCGGAGCCGAGTATGGGCGCAGGCACCACCATCGTCACCACCGCCACATGCGCCCCTATAGCACGGCGCGCAACGACCACCATGAAGGGCGCTACAGGGATTAGTCGCGGGCAGCTATTTCTTCAGCGCGTCGCGGATTTCGCGTAGCAGGAGGATGTCTTCCGCAGGTGCGGTTGGGGTCTGGGCTTCTTTGGCGACGATCCGGTCTTTCAGTTTGTTGACGTTTTTCACCAGCACGAAGACCACAAACGCAACAATCAGGAACTTGATGATGGCATTGATGAACAGCCCGTACATAATCAGTGGTGCGCCTGCTTTCTTTGCCGCTTCGAGCGTTTCGTAGCCACCCATCGACAAATCGAGGTAATAGTTCGAGAAATCGATGCCGCCGATAATCATGCCGATGATGGGGTTGATAATGTCGGCTACCAGCGAGCCGACAATAGCCGTAAACGCGGCGCCGATAATGATGCCGACGGCCATATCGAGGACGTTACCCTTGGCGATGAATGCTTTAAACTCGTGGAACATAGGCGGCTCCTTCTAGGATGAGGTGGAAGGGGGGAGGTCGTCGTGCTGGGCGGTATAGGCGGCGACGGCCGCCAGTCGCTGTTGCCGTGCGGGGAAAAAACCGCGCATCCCGAAAAACCATTCGACCGCGACCACCAGACCCTTACATGGCGACAGCAGCCCGAGCGCAAGCAGCGGCACCAGCGGCAGCCAGATGGCGGCATGCACCCAGTAGGAAGGGCTGTAATTCACTTCGAGAAACACAATGCCCGGAATGAGAATGTGGCCAAGCAGCAGGATGACGAGGTAGGCGGGCAGGTCGTCCGCGCGGTGGTGGTGCAATTCCTCGCCACAGGTGGGGCAACGCTCCGCCACCTTCAGGAAGCGGGCAAACATCCGCCCGGTGCCGCAATGCGGGCAGCGCCCACGCAGGCCACGCAGGAGGGCGGTAGGTAGGGAAATGGCAGGGTTTGCAGTCATACGGGTATCGCGAGTAAATGAAACGGGCGAAGGGATTGGAGCGGGCGAAGGGAATCGAACCCTCGTATGAAGCTTGGGAAGCTGCCGTTCTACCATTGAACTACGCCCGCATCGGGGCGGTTTTTAGCAGTATTTCGCGAAGATGCAAGCCCGCTTCTCGTGCGCCTGTAGCGCGGCAGATGGTTTGATTTATCACGACAGATAGTTTGCTAGTAAGCGATTTCTGCATCAAACTACTGCAGTGCGATTTTTACAACACCTATTTAGTCTCGCCGCTGTGCATCACGATGTGAAGAATTTGTCGGTGCTGCCCATACCCGCCCCTCCAGCCTTTGCCCGCTGCAAAAGCGGCAATGTAGATCGCTAAAAAAGCGCAGGTCAAAAAGATGCTAGGTTTGAGTGTTTCGTAAAGCTTTTTCATGTTACCCTCTGTAATGATTGCCCAAAGTATTTCTCACTGTTCCAGCCCTCCTAACTGTCTGATTGTGGTCTGCCCTTTCACGGCTGTTTCGGGGAAAAATAAACCGGGTTCATGCATGGCCGGGCGCGCAAGTGCCAGTAGGATAAGAACGGCAGCCAGGAGCAAAACAAAGTGGGCGCGAGGGAACATCTTAAACCTCCATTCCTGCCTGCTTTAACGGTTCTTCAACACCCCCGAAAAGGTCGCCCTGGCGATAGGCATTTTCAATGCGGCGGCAGGCCATATCGAAGTAGCCATTATCCAGCTCGATGCCGATGAATTTCCGGCCCATCAGGGCACAGGCGACGCCCGTGCTGCCCGAACCCATGAAGGGGTCGAGAACGGTGTCGCCGGGATTGGTCGAATGGGCCAGCATCCCGCGCAGGAGCGATAGCGGCTTTTCATGTGGATGGGTGTTGACCGTGTGCTGCGGCATAGCGTAACGCTGCACGTCGGCATAATCCTTCCGCCGGTAGCCCGGTTTGCCCTTTTCCAGCACCAGGATGCGCTCATGCGCAGTGCGGAAATCCGCACCCATTTTCATGCCTTTGTCCCAGACGACGCTGTGGCGGACGTCCAGTCGGGTATAGCGGCCGACATAAACCCGCAGGAAATCCTCGTGCTTCCAGGTCGTAAAATTGTAGATCGTCCCGTTCTTGCGGAGGCAATGATAGGCTAGGCGCAGCATGGTGCAGTTGAGCAGCGGATCTTCGTTGCCAGCGATAGTCTTGTCGAACTGGCCATAGGCCGCTTCTGCGCCGTCGCCATAAGGCGGATCGGTGATGACGCAATCGACGCGCTCAATCTTCGGCAGCCGCTCGATACAGTCGCCCAGATATAAAGTGCAATCCCCGATGATTTCTTTTCTTGCCTTCATAACGCATGTCCTCATAATTCGCCACACCCTGTCAGGGTGGTGGGATGGCCTGAATCGGCCGGTTCAGATCATGCGAGTGTCAGCTCGCGGTTCGGGGTGTTTCTGCACCCTGAACCCCGCCCTGAGGCGGGGGTAGATTGCCGGGCAGAAAGAGCCCCGGCCGGAGCCGGGGCCAAGTTGCTCGGCAGGCAACTACTGGCGCTGCGTGTCTTAAAGTTGACTGCGCAGCAGGGCTATCTCGTTACGTCTGGCGGCGAGCCAGCCACCATCCTCGCCAAGAATGGCCTCATCCCGTCGGCGATCGGTGATTGTTCTTTCGATGGCCACAATTTGTTCCAGTATCGTTGGCGGCGGTGGTGGTGGCGGCACAATGGCAACAGGATTGCCATTGGCATCCGCCGCAATCATTTTTCCCACTGCCTGCGCTTCAAAGACTGCGGCATATTCTTCGGCAGTAATTGCAACTGCATCGACAGGTATGTCATTGCCGTGAATCTCAGAATCGTAAAAACCGTTTGTTGATTTTGCATAAAAGATTGACATGATGTTCTCCTTATTTGCCAATTGCGATGAGGGTGCCGCCAGAAATCGCGCGTTGATTGGAGCCTTCCCCCAACAGAGCACCGGAAAGCGAGTTAGAGACGACCTCAAGCGTTCCTTGTGTTACCCCAATTGGGGTGCCACTGAGACTGTAAACAGCGGTTGGAAAGGCAATCGGAAAAGTAACGTTGACCGTCGATCCAACGCCCATCGCGCCGAAGGGCATCCATTGCATGATAAGGCCGCTTGCCAACTTAATGTAACCACTCGCCCCCAATGAGTTGGCGGGGTTTGCAAACGCGGTCGTCGCAATTTTTGTTGAACTGTCATTTATCGGCTGTGTTACCGTGTTAACCGTCTCCAGAGAGGTGATATCCGCATTCGCACCATTGGCTGCTTTTGTGGCGATGAGCGCAGTAACGGTCGCAGCGAAAGATGCGTCATTCCCGAGCGCGGCGGAGAGTTCGCTCAGAGTATCCAGAGCGGCGGGGGCAGCAGCCACTAATGCGGCAATCTGCGCGGCAATATAGGTACGGGCCGCTTTCTGGGATGGCGCGACCAGATCGCTGTTGGCAGCCATGGTGCCGTCAATGTCTAGCGTAACCGCGCCATCCGCGATCATGGCGGAGATCGCCTGACGCAGCTGGGTCAGCGACCCTTCCATGGGTGTCAGTCCTGCAGAAGCGATGACGTCCACGATTTCACGCTGCGGATGTTCGATAGCGCGCGCATCGGGAATGGAACCCGGGATACCAGCGCCGGCATTGCCGTTGGTGTAAGAGGCGTTCGGGTCGAGTGAACCGTAGGGGGCAACGTATTTCATGGCATTAAACTCCTTCGTAACCAATGATTAATTCTGTGTGGGCGGGCTTGAGCTTCAGGAAGATGCAGGCCAGATCGTCGGCCTGACGGAAATCGAGCAGACGGCGATCGATGGTGGACTGGCCACACCGGAGGTAAACGAGTTTCGCATCGAGAACCGTGACATACCAGACGAAGCGAACATCATGATCTTCCGTCAGATGGTCGGTGCCGACAGGGCTGATGCCGCACATGAAGGGTGTCAGTTCGGTGATCTCGATGTGGTAGCCAAGACTCTCAGCCAGATCGATGAAGAATTGCCGTGATTGACCGCCGATGCGCGTAATTTTCGACACCAGCGCTTCGACGCGTTCTGAGTGGGTATCCGCCAGAAGTGAGCAGCTGTCGGGCAGACCCGCCACTTTCTCCCAGTCTTCCAGCAGATCGATGGTCGTGCTGGGCAACGCTTCACGCAGCAGGCTTTGCGCGCGGCTGTCGATATATTCCAACTCGGACGCGATGACGCTGACCAGCTTCATCGTGTTCGATGCGATCTCGGTATTCCATACCTGCCCGGTGGGCAGGAGACCGATCAACTGTTGCATGTAAGCTTCACGGTTCATCAGATGCTGCCAAAGGTGATATTGCCGACGACGGAGATCTCGCCGAAAGCGCGTGAGATATTGGCTGATGGCATCACCAGCACATGATCGACCTCGCCTGCCGCGACAGAGATTGCCTCATGAATATGTGACAGCAGCAATGTTCCTCCTGGCGTCGATTCGCGGCGGATCAGATCTGCCAGTTCGATGGCAATGGCATTCTGTACCACGACGCTGTTCGGCGAGATGTTGATGGTGAAATCCACGGCCACCGGCGTTGGCGCGGCCACCGTCACATCTGCGGTCACTGGCCGAATGCTTGGTAAATTGATGTAATTATTGACGGTTTCAACCTCAACGGGTGACGGAATAATTGTCTCTTCTTTTTCATCCATTACAAAAAGCAGATAGACTGAACCCCGGCCAAGCCGGTTAGGGTAAACCCAGACGCGCGTGACGCCGGCGACCTCCTTCGCCCAGGCTTCATAGTCCGCATGGTTACCACCATGGGGTGGCCGCTGGATGCGTGCGACGATGCGTTCACGCCAGACTTCAACGTCTTCGATGTCCACGCCACCGCTCGCGCCCGGCGTGACAACGGTCGCGGCCGACTGAATGCCAGCGACGGGAGAAGTGAGCGTCAACTGCGTTGCAGATGGGGCATTTCCAGCAGCGCCTGCAGTGACGGCGGTGATGGAACCAATCGCGGCGCCCCCGGCAGTTATTGCATCCGCGTCGAGCGTATATTCCTGCCCATCCTGACGGCGCAGGGACGTGCCGGCAGGCACGGTAACGCCATTCGTTCCGGTGAATGCAGCCTGACCGACGGCAAAGCTTGCGGCTCGTTGTGGCACGTTCCAGAGGTAGGCATGCACTGGCAGAAAATCAGGATCGCAGGTTGTCGGCAGAATTTGCCTTGAGACATATTCGATATAGCCTTCCATTTCGTAGGAGGCCATGGCAATCACGCGCGCTAGAACGCGCTCGGCCGAGTAACGAAGTTGCGGATCGGCGCCGGGCAGTTGCAGACGAATTTCCGCTTCAAGACGGGCGAGGGTTTCAGCAGGTAAGGAGCGTCTATAAGGCATAAACAATTCCCGAGGAAATGGAGGTTTCAAAGGTGCCGCCGCCGGGCAGTTGAGCACGGATTTTCATATCTAAACGACCGATGCTGCTCCACGCAGCCTGAACATCAATGCTGTTGACATGCGCGTCATCGATCAGCCATTGCAACGCCTCACGCGCATAGGAGATTGCGCGGCGCAGCGTTTCCGGGGTCTGCTTCTCACGCTGCAAAAGCCAGAGGCGCGATCCGATGCGACGGCCATCAAAGCCATCGCCTGCCCAGCCCTTGCGGTCGGGTGGGATGAGCCGATCCGCTCTGGCAGGCGTCGGCAAGCGGTCGTCTGGCTCGGCACGCCGCTCGGTGAGCAGACTGATAAGGACGGCGGTTTGCAGCGTGGATTCTGATAACAGTGCGCCTGCGCTGTTACGGCCGATATCCACCAGCCCATTCTCTAAGGTGACCATCTTCATGGCGTCCCCATTGGCTGGTTTGGCGAATTGGTGCTTCCAGAGTTGTTTTCGGGATGCGTGTGCGTGTCGTAGATATTGCGCATGCCGTTCATGCTGACGCCGTCGGTGTCGGCATGATCAATAATTTCTCCGGTGACTTCAAGGATGGGTGTTTCAAAACGCGCAGATTCACTGCATTTCACCAGCAGATTGACTGTTTCGATTTCGATGGTGCGGCCGCGCTTGAGCAGGATGTAATCTCCCTCGTCGGTGTAGATGGCCACCTCGCCCGGCTCCATGCCGCTTTTGCGGAAGCGCGGATCGTCGACGCTGACGACCACCGGATGATCGCGGTTGCCACCCAGGCATACGAACAGCACCTGCGCGCCGGCCAGCGGAACGCTGCTGAAGCCATATTGCTGCATCCGTTCAACGCCGTCTTTAATCTCTCCTTTAAGCGCTTCGAATTGAACCAGCTGGCGCTTAGTCGCGTCATTGACAGCCGACAGCACGGCGCGGCCGATCACCAGTTGGACGGCCGAGGCAACGCTCTTTGCTCTTTCGCGCACACTAGCCATTGTCATCCGCCCATAATGTGCCGGTTCCATCTTTACCGCCGGATTTAGCGGCCGCCTTAGTATCGATGTCGAAGGCTTCCGGCATCGCGCATTCCAGTCGGGTCGTGGTACCCTGCGCGCCGCGCGCGAAGGTCATGCCAGTGATCAGCAGATCGCGGTTAATATCGGCGACCGGGTCGGTCACCTGCACCAGCGTGTTGGATTTCCAAAGTGAACTGCCGTCAGCGAACCAGCCTTGCACCATGTAGCTGGCGCGCATGCCGCGCGCGCGGTCGACCTTGCGCTCCCAGATGGCGCGGTCGGTCAGGGTGCCGCTGTAGCCTTGATTCTCGCCGACCAGCACTTTCGGCCGGTAGCGTGTCACTTCAGAATCGCTTACGCGCCCTTCACCGCCGGCGATATGCCTGGAGTCGGTGTTATCGGCGTCCACCGCTTCGCCCTGACCTTTGACGACATAGAGGCTATGCCGCTCGGTCGCATCGATATTGATGTCGGCCGATAGAATGTTCTGCCCATAAACCAGTGCCCCGATGCTGCGCTCGGATGCCGGCGTCGTCAGCACCAGCCCCCCGATGCCATCCGATACCGGCATGACACCGTAGGCGCGGCAAGCGCGCTCGATGAAATCGAAGGCACTCTCGCCTGGTTGAATTGCCAGCCGCTTCACCGTCGGCGTTTTTTTCAGGTCGTTCTTGATCTCGATGGCGTAGGGCTTGCAGATACGCGCGACTACCGTGTCGAGCGGCATGTTGTTGTATTCAAATGGCCCGTCGACCGTAGCCGCGCAGTCGATAAGATCGCCGATCTTGTCGCGGCCGGAGATGGTGAGGTCGATACGCGATTTGTCATAGGCCACAGCTTTTACGTCGATCCAGCCCTTCAGCACCGGAGTGTCGTTAATCTCGACAATGACGGCCCGGCCGGGCTCAACCTGCGGCGTCTGGCCATCCGAGGTTTTGCGCGACAGCTGCAGCGAAAAATCGCCCGACATGCGGGTCAGGTCGCGGGTCACAGAAACCTCTGTCCAACCGGTGTAAAGATCGCCGCCCAGGCGCAGTCCGAAGCTCGGGGTTCTGTTAGCCATTGATCAGCACCTCCAGCGGCTTGGCCCCGATGAAGCCTGGGTGCGGGATATTGTTGCGTTTTACGATGTCGGCCGCGCGGTCAAAGATGATCGAGCTGTCGTTACCATAGAGACGATTGGCTACCGCAAGAGACGGTCGCACCGCGCTGCCTTGCACTTTCACCGTGCGCGGCAACCGGCCGATGCGATCGTTGATGTCTTCCGTCACGGCAACCAGAACACCGGTTGTCGCGCGCCAGGCGGGGATGAGACCGGCCGTAAGCTGGCGATCGCGCAAGGATACAAGACTGTCGGCGAGCAGATCGCGGGTTTCGATTGCCTGATTGCGGCTGTCGTAAGTGGCGTAGCGCGCGACGCCGGCGGCCGCAGCCAGGGCGTGGGTCTTAACCAAGGTGGTGATCGCCGTGGCGTTGGCAACCATCGCCTGCCGACTCGGGCTGGAAGGCGTGATGGACGAATCGATACTGCTATCGGCGATCTTGGCCAGAGTGCGCATGAGCTTAATCGGCTCAGAGTTCGCCGCCACCACGGCAGGCGCGGAGCCAACAATCGGAATCTCTTGCGGCCGGGCGGTGGCGACCACGCCCTTGAACAGGGTGGCAATCTGGTCGGCTGCGCCGGCATCAAGCGCGCCGAAGGTAGGCAAGGCTGGCATGCCGGCAAGGCTATTGAAGCGGAACATGTCGCGTGCGAGGGAGAGGAAGCTGCTCAGGCGCACGATGCCGTCGGCCATGACAAAGCTGGGGAAGGGCCCTTCTGCGAGGCCGCTGAGGAAATCCGTGGTTGCCAGATCAGCCATCGAGCTGGATGCGAAGGTGAGTTTGCGGGCTGTATCGCCGAGGACAGTAATGCCACCCGTGGCGCTGTAGCGTTCGACCGATACGCTGAACTCGACCGAACCGATGGTGGTATTTGTGTGTGACCGGCGGGTGTCTTTGACGACCACTTGAATCTCGCCATAATGCGGATGGACGAGCGTCGCAGCGCCCGCCTGCAGAAGAGCCTGCTCGAGCGCATCGGCGCGCGCGACATAACCAGAGCCGATGATGACCGCGCGGAAAGAGAACGCGCGTACCGCAGCGCCCAGATCTTCATGGAAAGGATCATCCCGGCCGGGAAATTCGTGCGTGACGATCCGGCGGCCGCCGGCGGCATCATCATCGACCATCTCGAAGGCTATCCCACGGAAACTGGAAGACCGCAGTTCTGAGCGGAAATCGACCATCAGATGCCTCCCATCAGCGCGCCAGTATCCGGTGTCTGGTATTTGACACGGCGGTCGTTGCTTCGCGCCTCGGTGACACGGGCGCGGTTGTTCTGATCGATGGCGATATTGATGGTGCCGCCGGCATCAACCCTGCTGGTGCGTGCGCTGTGCGGTGTCGCAGGGGTGATGATATTATGAGCGCCGCTGTCGGCCGATGCAGCCTGAGCATCGCCCGAGACGTGTCTCCACACCCCGCCAATACGGCCAGCAACATTTTTTCCAATCTGTGCCAGACCACCTACCACGATATTAACCGCGTCAATCAGGGGCTGCAGGTATTCCAGAACACCGTCGATAGCGTCTTTGAATATTTCCTTGATGCCACCCCATAGACTGCCAAAAAATCCGCTGATTGCGCCCCAGTGTTTTACAAGTATCGTGGGAACAGACAGGAATGGAGCAAGCACTGCCAGTGCGATCTTTATCCCGCCCATAAAGTGGCTTCGAACCACACTCCAAAGGCGACTGAAGAAGGCTTTAACCTTGTCCCAACGCTTCCAAAGCATATACCCGGCCGCCGCCAATGCGGTAATTGCTATCACTATCATGACAATAGGATTGGCCGCTAAGACCAGATTGAAGGCCTCCATAACTGTATAGCCTGCGCGCAATGCGGTGATGAAGTTGCCGATTGCCGCCCCGACCGTGTTAATCAGCATTAGCGTGCGTAACCCTTGAGTGACTGCCATTAGCATCAAAGGCAGTTTGCCGAAGGCGAACAGAAGACCAGCTACGCCGACCGTCAGTTGGCCGACGATCATCAGTACCGGGCCGATCACCGCCAGAATCAGCACGAACCAGGTGATGCTGCTCTTGAGCCATTTCGGCAAGCTCATGAAGCCTTCGATTAGCCCACGCACCGCAGAAGTAATCGATGTGATTCTATCGGCGATGTTAAGATCCTTCCACAGGTCAAAGCCAAGATCGGCGAGCGAGTTGCGCAGCGCAAATCCCATTTCCCTGAATACGCCAAAAATGCTCTTGCCCTGCCGCTCTATTGCGCCGTTGAAACGGCCGCCTTCTTCAGTCAATCCCTGCATCGCCTTGCGATACTGCTCGAACGAAATCTTGCCATTCGCCGCCATGTTGATGATTTGCTTATCTGTTTTTCCAAGCTGCTTTGCCAACTCAGCGACGATAGGGATATTGGCTTTCATCATCGCGGTCAGATCGCCATCGCTCACTTTGCCGGCCTTGCGCAGATCGATGTATTGCTCGGTGAGCGCGGAAAGGGGGGTGCGGCTGCCGGCAGCAACATCACCCAGAGTGGCGATGCGCTTCTTGATTTCATCCATGCTGTAGCCGGCAGTCTCCATTAACTGCACCGACTTGCTCAACTCCTCGGTGCCGAATTTATCGATGTAGCCCTGTAACGATCCCACAAACTCACGGGCTTTTTCTGCGCCACCAGCGAGATGTTCCATCTGCATGGTCAGTTCTTCGACCTGTCCGGCCGAGCGGATCGATAGCGCTCCTATCCCCAGTATGGGCAGCGAGAAGCGACTCGTCATGAAGCCGCCGACCTCGGCCGCTTTCTTGCCGGCCTTGTCCATCTGTTCGGCGAGCGCCCGCGCACCGGCGGTCGCCGACTTGAACGTCTCGACCAGTTTGGCTTTGATGGCGCGCACCGGCGCGGTGATCCGATCAACCGCCTCCAGTATCAGTTTGAGATTCAGCCCGCTCATAATGCTTCCTTGCTTGCCCGTTCCACCAAAGGAGTGTTTCGACATCCATCTCCATCACCTCGGCTGCGGAAAAACCGAAATAGTGGGCGACTGCCGCAATTATTTCTTCCCAGTTGGCAGGGCACGTTCCAAAAAATCCTGCACCTCGGCAAAGAAACGCATGGCGTCTTCTGCATCCAACTTGTCAAAAACCGGATCGGGATAGCCCGTCAGTCGCACAAACAGCAGCATTACGACTTTTTCTTCGTCCTTCTGGAATCGGATCACTTGCCGTAGATCGCCGCCATTGGCGCGGCGAATGCGCAGCTCTCTGATGGTTTCGTCGCGCTCTTCTCCCTCACGCCTGAACTTTACGCGTGGAGGGTATTTGAGGGTGAGCGTCACCGAGCCATCGGCATTTTCATGACGCATCTCGTCAGGAGCGGTAGCAGCAACACCGGCAGCGTTATCGTCCAGATTGTAGATGTCATCCTTATCCATTGGCTACCTCCTCGGCCGGGTCGCCGCTGAACTCAAGCGGAGCGACGCCGCCCGAATCGCCGTCGGCAACTGTCACCGCGCCGGTCTGCACCGCATTGCGGACGATGTAGGATTTGCCGGCATCCGACGTGAAGTGGATCTCAACTTCCGTCATTTGTGCCAGAGCGATGATGGAGGTGTTCTCGGTCACGGGCACTGAGCAAATCACCCGCGATGGCTGGAGATTCTGGCTGTATTTAATGCTGTTGGTGAAAGCCCGCGAAACGTTGCGCAGGCCGCCAACTTCGAGCTGTGCGCCAGGTAACGTGTCGTAGAACTGACCATCGATCACGATCTGTGCGCGGCCGAAGATTTTACGGTTGGACATAGGATGTTGCCTTTCTCATTGCGATTAGAGGTAAAATTCGACCTTGCCGGCGAAGACACGGAACTGGTTGATGATGTCGGGCGGGATGATGGCGTTGACGCGGTTGCGGTCGCTGCCATCGCGCTCAACGAGCAGATCCTTCTTGAACTGCTCGCGCCCTTCGACTAGGCCATTCTCTTCCCACTGCAAGAAGCGGCCAATCAGCGTGTTACGGATGATACGCGGCGTAACGATGGCCTGGCCTTCGCCGAAGTTGGTGCCATCATCCGCCAGCTTGTAACGCGGGAAACGCTGGTTGATCAGGGTGCGGGTGTCGTAGCGCAGGTAGGAGAGCGTTTTCAGTGTCTCAATGTCGAGATACGACGGATCGGCCGCGCCGGCGATGTTGAGGCGGTAGCCAGTGATGACACGCTCGGTGATCACGGTGCCATCCACCTGAGCATACCAGGTGCTGATGCCGTTGAACAAAAGGATGTTGCGCTCGTCCAGGTCGAAGCGATCCGCGATCTTTGGTGCGAGGATGCCGGGCATCACCAGACGTTGCACCGGGCGAGCTGCATCGTTGTTGCTGCTCGATGCGCACACGGCGCCGAGTGAAGCCGCCCATTCGTAGGTGGGCGTTGGCGAGCCTTTAGCGCCGATGGCGGAGACATGCGGCGAGTTGCGGCCCTGACCTTTCGTGACCAGATTGGAATGGGTGTCGCTATAGGCGATGTAGCCATGGCCTTCAAGCATCTTGAGCGGGCCAAAACGATCCGACAACGCATTCTCGAGCACGACCAGGTTGGCCGTGTCGTTGTAGGCGCTGATGATATCGGTGTACCAGTCGTCGCCGAGCGCCGCGAATACGACCGACAGATCGGGGTTCGTTGCGCCGTTCGCCATGTCGGTGATTGCCACGCCGACACCGGCGGGCAGAATCTCGTCCTGATAGAAGTTGACGCGCAGATCAATGGCATTGCCGTTCACGCCTTTATGGCGCGCGGTGACATCGACTTCGTAGTTGTTGATGCCGTTGACCGCTGCTGTGACGGGCAGGCTGGTCAGCGCGTTGATTGCGTCGGCCACTGCGGTGGCGATGGTCGATGCGGTGGCAGCGGCAGCGACGCCGATCTGCACCTTGCGACCAGCGACGTACAACTCGATGGTGCCAGCGCCGGTTGCCGGGCCAGTGATTGACAGTTTGCCGGTCGCCTGGACGCCGATGGCATTATCGATCTGGGCAATGCCCCAAACTTCCAGGAAGTTATCGGCTTCCTTGAACTTCTCCAGCATGTGGGTTAACTGCGAGCCTGCGCCAAACAGCGTCTTGGCGGTGTCAATGTTGGTGATCAGGTACGGCGTCAGCGGAGTCGCGGTGCCGCTCACCAGCTTCTGGCCGACCACGAGCGCCTTCGTCGGATACTGGCTCAGGCCGCGATTTGCCTTCTCGTTGGAAATCTCGATGTAGGTGCCGGGCACACGCAGGTTGACCGGGATCTGGTTGAACTGGATTGCCATGGTTAAGCGTCCTTCTTGTTGCTGGGTTTAACGGTCGATTTAAGGGCAGCCGAAGTGACAACGCTGACGTCGCCATCGTTGATGCGGCGCAGCCAGTAAGTGCTGGCTACGACATGGAGGCCTTCCTCCGGCAGGAAGCCCTTGGTGGCGGGGTCGAATACCTTCACGCCAGCATTCGGTCGGACAAAAATGGATTTAGGTTCGCTCATGCTATTCTCCTTGAATGGGTAAGGTGATGTGATCGTGGGCGTCAGCTTCTGCGGCTGGCAGCGGCGGCTGGACGTTGCCGTGCGGCGGGATGTCCCAAGCCGGGGCGAAGGTGCGGAAATCGTCGATGCTCGATGCGTCACTTGGCTCGACGCGGAAGATGGTGTCGAAATCCACGGCATAGACACTGGCCAGCTGAGCGCCGGCTTTGTCATTAATCAGGGGACGGATCGCTGCCGGTTTGAGTGGCATAATGTCCAGGCCGAGCTTCTGACCGGCAAGGAGCGCAATCACGTCCATCACCAGCTGGTAGCTGCCGACTTTACCGGCGACGCCGTGGCGGGCGGTCTTTTCGTTGCGTAGTGAGGTGGAGCAACAGATCAGGCCGAAGGTTGCCTTCAGCGCAAAAGAGACACGGGCCTCCTGCTGCAGCTGTGCGCCGTTAAAGGCCACCAGAATAGCCGGAAAATCGGTGACAATACGGTCGATGCCGTCGGCGAATTCACCGCCATAGGTGGCAAGCTTTCTGAGCTTGTAGCCCAGGCCGCTTACGCCCGGCGCGTCTTGCGCGGCCTGAATACGGGCGATAATGGCGTTCTCGATGTTGGTGATCATTGCGCCATCCCTTCCACCCAGTCGCCGGCGATGCGGTCGATGCGATCACTGTCCATGGCGCTGATTCCCAGATAGGGACGCGCAGGTATGACGACTTGCTTCACGCGGGTGAAGCCGCCATTGAGACCTCGGAAGGTCAGAAACTCGGCACTCTTCGCCTTGATCACACCGCCGAGCTGGTGGATGCCGGCATAGGCAACGTTAGTGCCCCATGCGGCGCTGGTCGGCGTCGCCTCGGAGACCAACGATTGGAACAGCCGCGCGGTCAGACGCAAGGTCTGGCCGCCGGTCGATTCGGCGCGGCGACTTTTCTTCCACTTCACGCCATCCGGCCCAGTCTGGTCGAGGAAGCGCTGATGGGTGCTGCTGACGCCGTAAGCGGCGATGGCGTCGAGCAGTTGCTGGCGCATCTGTGGCGAGACCAGTTTGTCGAGCAGCTTGAGAATCTTTTTATCGCCATGGTAGCGAATGCTTGCGCCGTCCATTACCACTCCCCCTTCTTGCGACTGAATTGGCGGGGTGCTTCGGAGTAGCCGATCTGCGCGCCTGCGGATTGCGGCTCGGTGCCGGCGACATCGAGCTTGATGGTGCCGGTCGAGATATTGGTTAGGGTGCGCAGGGCGTCGTCATAGGCCACGCGGGTCTCTTCAGCGTAGCGGCCGCGATGCAGGTCGAAGAATGCCAGGGCACAACACACATTGCGCAGCACGATTGGTGCAGGGATAATCGGCAGTTGATAGCGCCTGCCCGCGTAGGAATCGATCAGGGCCGAGGCATCATCCAGGGCAGCGCTTAGAATGGCTGTGTCGATGGCACCGGCGGGCTCGGGCGCACGGTCGGTCAGCTCGACGAGCAGATGCTCGCCGTAGCGCTTCTCCATGTCTGCCTGTGTTGCGTATGCCATCGATCTCTCTTTTGATTGAGGTGGCGGCCGGTGTTACCCGACCGCCACCCGTTGCTAACCAGGTAGGAGCTGATTAAGCCTTGGTGCCGGCAGTTTTGCCGCCAGCGGTCTTCTTGTCGTCGGCGGAAGCTTTGCCCTCGCCAGCGGCTTTCTTGTCATCGCCCTTCGGCGACTTTTCCTTTTCGATTTCAATCTCCGACACCAGGAGGTTGGGCTCAGCCTTGAGCGCCTCCACCTGGGCCTTAGAGAGTTGATCGAGCAGGAGGACGGTTTCTTCCGTGGAACTGAACTTGAAGCCCGCACGGCGGAACCCTTGAATTTTAGCCTTCACTTTAAATGCGATTGCCATGTGAACCTCACTTAATCGAGCCATGAAACAACAAGAACCTCAGCGGTGCCGTACCAAACATTATCGGCACCGTTGGCATCCTTCTCAGCCTTCACCAGGCGGCGCGCCTTGCCCTCGTTCGAGGGGCCAACCACCAGAAGGTTCGGGTTGAGAGCCAGCTTCTTGCCGTGATCGCCAGTGCGCGACAGAACGGAAGCGCGGGCAGCTTCGTAAGCCGCAACGTCGAGCGGCTGTCTGGAACCATAAGCCAGCTGCCAGAGGCCGAAACCAACGTTGACACGCGCATCAACGCCATAGACGAACTCGTTGCGCATGAAGACGTTTTCATCCTCAGGATTATCCTTGGCCGTCAACGCGTAATCGCGGCGCTTCTGCAGGATAACAGGCTTGATCGGCTTCGAAACGTCGAGCAGGAACCAGGCATTACCCGCGCCACCACCGCTATTCGATACGGATTGCTCGACGCCGTTCTCGTCAATAACCGGATGATCGGTGTCAAAGAAGAACTGGCCATCATAACACTTCGTGGCAAAGCCTGCCTTTAACAATTCAAACACAAGCTGATCGGGATGCTTCGCCGAATCATCACCGAGGGTTTGGAACAGCGGAGAATACTGGCCGATGTTATCGTCCTCGATGTCTTCACGCTTCACGGCGATGGTGGTTTCGAAGGTTTTGTTGACAATGGCATAGCCATGTTCCTTCAAGTTATTAATGACCCGATCGCCGATCCATTCACGAAAGCGTGGGAACTGACCGAGCCAACCATACTTCTGCTCGCTGGTAGTGCTGGGCACGACCATGGCCACTTTTTCATAGTTAACCGTGGCGGCCGTCAGCGAGGCACTGTAGAGGCTGGTGAACCCTGCGAGCAGGGTTTTGAGCGTTGCGCTTTTGATAATCATGGTTCTGGTATTCCTTTCCTAGAATTTGACCCAGACGCCGTTGGCGTCCACATCGTGAATAATGCCCGCAACGCTGCGGGTGCCGGCTGCGCTGGTGAGGGCAACGGTCTGGTCGTCCACCATGTAGCAGCTGGCACCGATGTCTTTGGCGGCAATTAAGTCGCCGCCTGCGGAATTGACGTACTGGAAGATGCCGCGACGCACCGAAATCGATTTGTCGCCGGCGGCGCCCCCGATGTTATCGATAGTTTCTTCGGCGCGGCCGACGCCCTTCAGCGTGGTCGCGGTAGAGCCGGGCACGGCTCGACCGTTTGCGTCGATGGCGACGAGCGCCCCCTGATAGATTTTGGTGTCGGCGGCGAGCTGGAAGACGCGAAATTCGCCCTCCTTCTTCACCGTGGAACGTTCTGCGGCAAGTGCAGTCATTGTCTGGTTTCCTTTCTCGGTTGTGTGTTATGCGGTTTTCTTCAGTTCGGCCTTCAGGGCATCCGGCTTCACGCCGAGCTGGTGCGCGATGGTCGATTCGAGCGGGCTGAGGCCGGCTTGTGCGGCAGCAGTTTCAGCTGAGTAGCTGGCCAGTCCGCTGTCTCGAATAAGTGACGGGGTTTTCTCGACGTAGTCGGCGAAGGCTTTTGGATCCTTCGATGCGAGCGACAGCGCCCAGTCTTTTTGAACCGGCATCAGCTTGCCTGCCTTAAGCGCGGCATCAACCGAGGCGGTCGCCTTCTCGGCAGCGTGCTCGTTTTCAAGATTCGCCACTTTGGTCTGCAGCTCCTGCATGATGCTGACGGAAACATACTTGGTTGGGTCGGGTTCCCCTTTGCTGATTGCAGCGGTGGCTTTTTTTACCTGACTTGCGACTTCAGTTTTTACCGCAGCATCGGTTTTAGCCTTAATGGCCTCGATGATCGCTTCGGCGGTGACGGCTTCAGCCGGCACTTCAAAGTCAGCTTTAATAGCGGCGATGATCGTCTGGAGGCTCTTCGCCGCGTCGATGATGGCGTCAGGGCTGATATTGTCACCCTCCAGCCCGAGCAGGGCCGCAAGGTCTTGAGCGAGTTTTTCCATGGTAGAGTCCTTTGTTGGTGGTGAAAATTCACGATCCGCCGCCGCGACAGCTTTCATCTCGAAGTTCGGATCGTTGGTGAGGGAAGCGCGCAGAATGCGCGTGACGCGGCCGCCCGGCTCATGAAGAAAGGTCGGCGAGATGTAACGGTATTCCCGGTTTTTGAGCTGCTCCTGGGCGGGCGGCGTCCATTCGATGCGGGCGAAGATTGCCCCAGCCTCCACTTTCAGCTCCTTGATCCAGCCGGCGGCTTTTACTTCGGTGCCCTTGGCGGCCAGATCGGCGGCGTGATCGCGGTCGATAAACAAATCCACAGTCGACCTAGAGGCAGTGATCACCGCTTCCGGGTCGGCAAGCAGATACGGGCCACGCCCATCTCTGCCGACGGTTGTGCCGGCGGGGAAAATCTGGATCCACTCCTCAGCGTTGACCGGGAGCAGCATTGCGGAACATGTTGATTTCGTCGTCATGCCAGGCACCGTAACAAGCAACGGCGCCCCGGGGCATTGTATCAGGCGTTACAATGTCGCATCTCCATTCGCCCACCCCATCGTGCGCGCGACCCATGCCCGAATCCTCCGGGTGCCTTGGGTGGATACCCGCGTTTAATTCCTCTATAGCGCGTTCAATTTTGCCCTTCTCGGTTCGGAATGGGCGGGTGATAGCCCGCAACCCCCTAACCCCCTTAGAATGGAAAAAAACCGGCTCTTGATTTATCCCCCTGGTTGGCGTAGTATCTCCTCAGTTGCTCGATGCCGCTATTCCGACGCCCCAGAGCAACTCCGGCCGCTTGGTGGGTAGCACCGAAGCGGCCTTTTATTTTTTGTCCGGCTTGCGATAGACCATCGCCCCCCTGCGCTGTTTCTCCAGGTAGCTCTTGTCCTGCGATTGAAAGGTGGTCACGCCATGCCATCCGTCCTTGCCGGTTTCGAACGCGATCAGCGCGTCTTTCGCCTGATCGCCCAGACGGACGCGGGTGAGGTAGCGCCGGCGCAAGCGCTTGCTGCCATCCTTCAGTTCCTCCCAGTATTCCCAGACCTCGTCGGGCTGCTTCAGCGCTTGAGCCAGCAACAGCAGGTATTTGTGGCGGTTGTTTTTCTGCACCTTCCAGCCGCCCTGACTGTCCTTGAACAGATCATCGGAGATCACCAACTGCTCGCCAGTGACGTCTTGAAACAACTTGGGCGATCCGATACCCGCGTCGAACTCCTCCAGAAAACGGCTCGCATACTCCGCATCGCTTAAGCCGTCCGGCAGCTCAATGTCATCCCGCAGGGTGCGCGGGGGTGGCATCGGCACTTTGGCGGCTGGGCCTTGATAAGGCACGCCCAGCGGCTCATCGAGTGGCGGCGGTGTCATGGCCCGCATCCGTGCCCGGCCGACATTGTAGTCGAAGCCGGGTGCGATGCCCTGCGGCACCGACTTCGTCTCGCCGGTGCGGGTGTTAAAATAGGTGCGTGGCAAGCCAACCGGATCGTAATCGGTAATCGACAGGCCGAGCTTCTTAATATCTTCCTCCGAGACCTGCTGCGCCCAGCAACGGCAACCCCAGTCATTCGGCGGGTAATGCTTTTCCCAGAACGGATCATCAACCGGTTTTACGACATTGTGCCAGTTCTTATGCTCCGCCCGCACATGCCCGTCACCGACAGTGACATAACGCAAATAGGGAAATGTCTTCTTGGTACGTTGCACGGCATCCCAGCGACCGGCAGCATAGGAAGCTCGCATGTTCGTTTCAAAAATTGTCCGCAGCCGGCGCGAACTGCCGAGTTGAACTTCCTTCTCCTTCCCGGTCTGGGGATCGACCATCGTCTTGGTTCCCCACCATCCTTTTTCCTGCAGCGTCGGTTTCAGGTTCTTCCTGAATGCATCGAGCGTCTGCCCTTTGGCAATGGCATCATCCATTGCCGCGCGAATATCCTGCAGCACATCCCGTCGCATGGCTTTGGCCACCGTAAATGAATAGGCGTGCGCTTCGCCCATCATCTCCCGGTGATCGAAGGTCGTCTTGAAGCCCTTCTTGCGAAAGAAATCGAGCGCCTCCTCGGGCGGCAATGCGCGTAGATCGACCATTTACCGCTCCAGGTTGGCTCCGACGTTGCCGGCGACGCGCGCCGTGAACATCGCCTTCGCCAGGAGCGATGCCAGCTCTTCGCTGCCCGCCTGGCTGGCAATGGCCAGTAGCTTGTCGCTCAGTTCGTCAAAGCTCGACGATTCCTTCATGGCGGTTTCAACGGCCTGTTGAAGCGGGGTTAAAATCTCCTGCCATCCTTCCGCCATCTGCCCGGCCAGATGATAAATGGCGTCGCCTGCAGGCACGCCTGCTGCAGCGGTTGTTTTCACTTGGTGTGACATCATGACAGGCCCGGCGGCCGGTGCCTGTGGCGTCAGCGTTTCCTCGTCCTTCTCGGCCAGTGGCACGCCGAGCATGTCAGCCGCGCGCTTGGCGCTGACTTTTCCGCCAAGGTTAACGATGGTCGTGATCGATGCGCCAAGGGCGGTCGCATCAACCGACTCCGGCCGGCGGATGCGAATGCGCGGGTATTTCTTCTGCGGGCCGAAATTAATATCGACCAATGGCTTGACCAGTTGACGATTCAGCGTCGCGGAGAGAGAGGCTGCATCGTCGTCGGCAATGTCGCCGCGCACGTCGTTATGCGACTGGTTGCCGGCCAGGCCACCGCCAGAGAGTGAGTCGGCCGTTGTCGTCTGGCCCAGCACGGCCTTACTCATCTGCTCATCGCAATACTTACTCAGGCGCTCAAAAAGATCCACGGAACCTGTGGGGTTTGCATCCTTCACGAACTCGATCATCATCGAATCCGGGATAATCGCACCGGCATCGCTGCCAAGATTGGCAACGGCGCGCAACAGAACCCGACGATCTTCCTCGGTGCTACCCGCGCCATATTTGCCGATGCGTAGCGGCTGGCCGTAGGTCTCGGCAAAGATGACCCAGTCGCGCAGCGAGAAGTTCTTATAGAGCCAATACCATGCGCATGGCCGGACAACGCCACCTCTGATTGGAATGCCAGATTTTGCCTTCACCTGATGAACAATGTATTTGTAGGGTGTCAGTGGCATGAGTTGCCCGCCATCGGCCTTTAGCATCACGGTGCGGCCGTCGGCACGGTCGAACCCGAACCAGCGAGGGTCGCGCCATTCGATGCGGTCGATAGTCCAGACGGCAGGATTGCTGTTGTTCCAGATGATCTCGCTGACGGAGAACCCCTTGCCCACAGCGTCCATGATGTCGAACAGGTCGGTGCGCAACTCATCGCGTTCAACCCAGTCGCGCACCAGCTGTGCGATGTTCTGGTCGCGCTCTTCTTCAGAGGCCGCCTCAACGGTAATCGCCAGTCCGGTCACGGCGCGCTTGCGCTGGCCAAGGACGCCGACATAATGGCCGTCCTTTTCTTCGATCTGCTCGGCCAGTTCCAGATAGGCCTGCGCATCGCCTTCGTCGGCCTGGCGCATGTAGGAGGCGAGCTGCTGGGGGATCAGCCCCGCGCTTGAATACTGGTGCTGTACGTTGCGCACCGATGTCAGGCGCGGCGCAGCCTGCTCCTGCAGCAACGCTTCGCGCTGAATCGGCCGTCCATATTGATCGAGTAATGTTGCCACTTTCCGCTCCTTCACCAGCTCTGCCCGCGCGCCATGCCATTGCGGCCGGCGGCGTTGTATGTGTAATCGTCGTCCTGTGCCCGCATCGAAAGCTTGCCAGGCTGCGCCTGCTGCTCACGTTTGATGGGCTGATACCCATATTGAACCGGGTCTTGAAGACTCGCCCAGAATGCCATCGCGCCCGCGATCAGCGAGTCGCCGTGCCGCTGACTGCCATCCTTGCCCTTGCTGCGTTTCTCAGGGATTTGAGGGATACCCTTCACCAGCTCGGCCGCCCGGTGATCGGCAAGAATGTCGGCATCGCGCGGCAGCAGCACCGTGCCGTCCTCGAAGGCCGCCTTGTATTTCGGCAACGCTTCGAGATACCAGGCTTGTGAAATCATCACCTGATGAATGCGCCCGCTGCCATAGCGCTGCATGGTTTCCTCGGCCAGCTGCGAGCCGTTGCCACGCGCATCGAACGCACCGCCGGCAAAGCGCGGCAGGCGGTCGAGGATATACCATACAATCTGCCGCTGCTGGGCGAAGGGCACGTTGCGCAGCTCCACCACGAACGGGACGCGGCGCATCAGGCTTTGGGTCATCTGCATGGGAAATAGCGAGGTCAAGTCACCATTGCGGCCGAAGTCTTCACCGAAGAAGTGCTGCAGACGTGGATCGAGCGCCTTTAACAGCAGCTGTAAGTTCTCCTCGCACCATTCCTCAACGGTGCGTTGGCGGGTGATTTCGCTTTCGAATACGAACTCGTTGGTGCAGGCGTAGCGCAGCACCGGCGCATCGATCATGCGCGACTCGATCAGCGTGCCGGGCAGAAACTTGCCGCCGCCCTGGCGCGGCTGGCAGAACAGTTCCTCGTCGGCGCCATCGCCATAGAACTCGATGATCTCCTGCCGCCAAGCAGTTTCCGCCGCTGGTGACCATTCCCGGCCGAGTGTGAGGCAGATGCGCTGGTAAAGGCCATCGCGTAGCGCGTCATCGAAATCGATGCGCAGCAGCCCATACTTCAGCCGCCCGGCGCGGATGTCCTGAATGTATTGGTTAAAGGCGTTGTCCTGACCGTCATGGGTTGAGATCACCAGCACCTTACCGCCCCACATCAGCAGCGCCAGCGCCGCCTTCATCAACTCCTTCAAGTCGTCATGGAACGCGGCCTCATCGATAATCACATAGCCCTGGCGACCGCGCAGCGAACGTGGACGGCTGGTGAGGGCGACGATTTCGAAACCGGAATCGAAGTTGATGCGGAATGCCTGTATCTCTTTCGTGTCTTTTCCGTTGCCATCGCGGAACACGAATTCCTCTACCTCGGTCGCGGCATAGCTGAACTGCTTGGCCCAGTTGGCGCAGGTGTCGATGAACTCCTTCGTCATGTCGAGATTGAAGCCGATATAGAACACGTCCATGCCGCCGGCCGATTTGTTGGCCGAGGCGTTGAGAACGGCGTCGGCTGCAATTGCCCAGGTCAGACCAACACGGCGCGACTTCTCCACGAAGCCGACCGCCGTGGTCGCCATAAGGCTGATGGCTTTCTTCTGGTAACCAAGGAGGATGTCAGGCAGCATGATTAATGGAACTCCTTGCTCATGCCCTCGGGCGGGATCTCGCCGCGCAGATACCATTCAAACACCATTGCGGTTTCGATAATCTTTTCGGTTGGCAGATGTGACTTGGCGCGCACGGCCGCGCGCAGGCTTTCGCTACGAATCCACATCTCGGCGTCGTCCAGTTCGCTGTCATCTGTTTCGGCCATCACTTAACCCCCAGGATGCTTTGCTTGATCGCTTTGATGGTGTCGGCCGACAGACCTTGCTTTTTCGCGGCGGCGACAGCGGAGTCCGCAGCCTTCTCGGTCGCGGCCCGACGCTCGATCTCGCGCGCGGCGGACAGTTGCTGGTCGAAGTCCGTCTTGCCTGCTTTCGCTGCCTTCTCCAGCGCGGTGGCCAGGAACATAATGTCCTTTGGCTCGAACGCTGCCGCATTGCCTTCGTCGTCGCCGGCCATCGTCGCGCGCAGGATGATGTCCTGGAGCAGTTCCAGGTTCATGCGCGTCACGTCGCTGGTCTGCTTGTCCCCGAAGTTCTTTGAGAGCGCCTCAGCCAACTGGCGGCTTTCGCGGATGCGCTCCATCACCTTTTCCTGATGCTTCAGGTGCCGGCCGAGCGCCGAGCGAGAAGGCACCTGCTCGATGCCGTCGAGGCTACGCAATACGGCCATGATCTCGTTGATGGTGCGTCCACTGTTGCGCAGGCGCGCGATCTCCTCACGCACTTCGTCCGGCAGACGGTCGATGGAGCTGGGGCGGTTTTTGCTCATGCTACACCCCAATGGAAAGTTTCTTGACGCCCTCGACGATTTCGCGGCCTTCAGCGACATCGACGCCGCGCGTGGTGATGGTGACGATCTGCACGCTGCGCACCCACTCCTCGACCACCAGGCCGATGCTTTTCAGGAAGCGGATGTCTTCGTGGACGGTCGTGCGCGGGTGGCGGCGGAAACCGAACGCTTCCAGCGCGGTGTGCAGCACTGAGTCGTTGGCTGTGCCGCCGGTTTCGGTCAGCACCCGCAAGATGCAGAGCCGACGGTCTTTCGCCAGATGCTCTTTGAAGTCAGGCACGTTGGTCATTGATTAAATACCCCCTTAAACAGGAAATCCTCGATGCGGTCGGTCTGGCGCTGGGTGCGCATAACTTTCTCCTCGGTGTTCTTCACGTTGCCGCCGATCTCAATCACCTTCACCAGCAGCTCGTTGTGGTTGCTGATCGTCGGCAGGTTCTTGATCGCGGTCTCAACCGACGTAACGCGCTTCTCCAGCGCGCTGTGGTCGTCCTTCAGCAGGTTGTGGTCTTCTTTGGTCGTGAAGCGCCGCTGCAGGCTCCACCATACCCAGCCACAGAAGATCGTGAGCACCCATTGGATGATCCCCCCGTAATCACTTAGAATTTCCAACATCGCGCTCCTCTTTCAGTATAGCTTGTAAGGCGGTGACTTTACTGTGGCAGCGCTGGATGCCCTGACGCAATGCGAGATAATCCGGCTCAGCGACGCGTCTCAGGTGGGCGAGCGATTGGGTTTCACGATGTTGTCGAGGTGCGGTAGCAAATCGGGCTCCGGATCCATTAGGTAGGCGGGCACCGGTGGCAACTGCGGGCAGCTCGGGACAGGTCGCGTTGAGCTGCAGGCGGATAGCGCCAGCAGTGAGATCGTGGCGAATACGATCTGCTTCGTTCGTTGCATTGTGTATCTCCTTCATGCTGGTTGCTTCGATGGAATTGATGGTGCTGCCGAGCCGGACATTCTTCTCATGCGCCTGCACGGTAGCCTTTGCATCGCCGGCGTCGCGCTTTGCCGTGTCGAGTTCACGCAGCGTCGATTGCCAATAGACGGCGATGCCAAAGCCGAGCAGGAAGGCGGTAGCAGCTGTGATCAAATATCGCGCAAGCATACGGCAACCTCCATATCGCGCCGTTTCGCCAACCCTTTGTTGAAGCGCTTGTTACGCTTTGCGGTCTTGCAATTGCCCGTCTTGTCGCCCAGGCCGGCCGGAGCTTTCTCACAGTTCCAGCGCTTCATCTGCGCGCATGCATCCCTGAACTGGCCCTGATTGACCAAACGGAGCAGCGTAGAATGCTCGAATGCCGTCACGCCGACGTTGTAGGTGAAGCTTGCCAGCGCGGCTTCCATCGACTCCGGGATGGGTTGATGCACGTTCCGGCGCACTGCGGCGAGTGCAACCCCCAGATCGCCTTTCAGCAGTTCGGCGCACTCGGCCTCGCTGCGGGTCTGCCCCATGCGGACGCTGGCAGTGTGGCCATAGCAGATGGTTGGGATGCCTGCCGAGTCGAGATAGGCGCCAAGACGCAAGCCTTCAAGCTGCGGGACGAGCAGTAACACCATGCCGAGCGCCCCGCCGACGGCAGCAGTTTTCATAAAAACTCTGCCGTCATCCGCACGCACCAACGGGAAAAAACGATTCATGTAATTCTGTAATAAGCGCAGCATAAACGCGAGGTTACGCGCAGGCGCGAGGTTCTGGCATTGTACCGCCTGTTACATTAGAACAGGTCGAGCTGGTTTTTTTCTTCTTCGGCGGCGATAATGCGATAGATGGTCGAACGTGACACGCCGACGATTCGGGTAATCTTGTTAATGGGCCTTCCTTCACTGATCAGTCGCAGGATACGTTCGGTTTTGCCCACGCCCAAAGGCACCGTGAATTGCATGCCGCCCCAGATATCTGACAGCATCTGCGCCGCTGGCAGGCCAATACTGTAGGCGATAGGACTATTCTCTCCTACTTTAAGCGGGATTGAAATGACCGCTCCGCCAAAGTCGAGCGAGAGTTGCGCCAGCTTTTCATCGCCGATCAACGCCAAGAGGCTCGCCGTGTTGGGCGAGTCGCTCAAGATCAGATGATCGTAGCGGCGGTGGCGCATTACTTCGACTCCCTCTGCTGCGCCTTGACGGAGCGACATGTTTGGCCAAGAATGCGGATTATCTCGTCCAGTTCCTCGGCGCTCCACAGATCCATAAGTTTATCCATCGGCTGATCGATGCGGTTGCACTGCGCCCGGATGGTAGCCACCTTTGCAGCAAGGCTGCTATAATCGGTGGGGGAGTCCTGCACCCCATGCTGGAGGCGTAAAATGGTGAGAGCGCGTATATCCTCGCTCGTCGGGTTTTCCCAGCCAATCCGCTGGAGCCAACCGCGCAGGCCGCGAATAACGTTATCGAACTGTTCAGAGTGCATCCATTCAATGCGCGCCACGCCACTCATCCGGTGGCAGTAAGCAACCAGCGCATCCTCGGCCGGATTATCTAATTCGCCAAGGTGATAGAGATTGAACCAAAGCGCCCGGATCAGCTTCGCCTGCGGCTCACTCGGCAGTCCGCCCGGTTTCGTGCGGCGCACGGTGCCGCTGAATCCCAGGCGCTCGAACTCCCTGAGCACCGATTCCAGCTGCCCCTTCGTCAGATCAGCTGCGCTGTCTTTCCCGGTAATGCGACGCAGCAGCGAACGATAGCTTTCGTCTTCCATCGCCAGCTGCTTCTTCGCCACATGCACCTTGGCGATTAGGCCGCGCCGAGCGTCGAATGTTTTCCCGCCGGATCGGGCTTTGAAGGAAATGACTTTTTTCATTATTTGTTCTCCGGTTTAATGCGGTATCCCAGTTGCAGTTCAACAGCGTGTCCATACCGATTGGCGTGGTTATGGGCCCATGCCAGCGCATTCCGCGCATCGACTTGCTTGCCGCAATCGAAGCAATGGGCGGTGTGGTGGATGAGGGTTTGCTTGGCCATCATTACACCGCTGCGAAATCGAGAGGCATCGCCACCCACGGCGCGACCGGATCGCGGCGCTGATAGAAGCGGATGTATTGCTTGGTCGAGGTGACGCGCATCGAGTCCGCGATGGCCGCCATTGCCTGTTTCCACTTCTCCGCCTTGATGTCGAGACGGCGCAGGCTAAGGATGTTCGACCGATTGACCTTACCTTCCCTATCGACCGCGAAAGCATGATTCACCAACGCGCAAATGTTCTCGTTCACGCCTTCGATACTTTCCTTGATGAACTCATCAACCAGAGTCTTGGCCACTTGTAACTGCGGGCCAAAGGCAATGCTTTCGGCAACCGCCACCTGCACCTTGGTCAGCCCGTCGTAGGACAGCAGTGTGATGTTGCCTTTCTGGCCACCTTTCCTAACACCGTATTTTTCACCTACCAGAGCGAGGAAGGCCTCGATGTCATCGGTGGCGGTGATTTTGAAGCGCGCTATTTCGGCGTTCATCCGGCGCGCTTTATCAAACAGATCCAGCACCAGGTCATTTTCAAGCTTATGTTCTGCCTTCACCAGTGCCATTGGCACCAGATGGCCTTTCTCGTTGGTCATCGTTTCGTTGTTCATAGCGGCTTCATCCTTTCAGGGTTTTTATTGCGGCGCTTAATGCGCTCAAGTTTGAGACTGATTAATTTTGGATTATTGAGGAATTCTGCTTGGTCAGCGGGCTTCACCAGGCGCGCAAACTCTTCCGCCCGCTTTTTGCAATCCTGTAAGAAATAAATGTAAGAGTGCCATTCCATACGCAGGATAGAGACGCGGTCATTTATCTCGTCATAGTTAGCCACCACTGGCGCGTTGCGCTGCATGCCTTGAATGTAAATTTCTAAGTCTTCCGCGAGATAGGTGAGATCCGTGTGCAGAGTATTATCCATGGGGTTTTCTCCCACATGCATTCGGGCAGCGGCGGCATTGACGAAACAACGCAACCGCCATGTGATTACCAGGATTATACGGCACGCCTTGATGCTTGAGGCACTCGCTACCAGCAATTGGCCCCATGATCGGGCAGCGCACCATCTCAATTTTTAAGGCCGTTTCAACACGGGCTTGAACGGCCTGCAGATCGCCGGGATATTTCTGCTTCAAAACCTGGTTGACCAGACTGGCCGAGCGGCCAATCTTCCTCGACGCGGCTGCCTGAGTGTGCTTGTCGCTGTATTCCGCGAGCAGGCGCACCCAATCCGGCACCGGCGTCCAGTGCGCCTGCGCAATCTGCAGGGCGGTGAGCTGGATGGGTTTGCTCATTTTGCACCTGCCTTTGCCCAGACCATCTTGCCGGACTTCACATCGAGCGCGCGGACATGGCCCTTCTTCCAGACCACCTCGCGGATGTTGGGATCATAGACCTCCGTATGGCGGGCACGAAGTTCAGGCGCACGCGGGCCACTATCGCGAGCACGCACGAACAGGTACTTGGTCAGCGCCCTCTTCGTTTCCTTTTCGATGATGCGCAGATACCCGGCCAGCGCCAGAAAGCGGACATACTTGCGTGCCATCTCGATCTCGGTCTTCGCCACGAAAGCAAGGTCGCGGCAATCGAACGGTGTGTAGCCCGTCACTTTCAAAGCGGCCCACATGCGCTGCGTGTCGGAAGGCGGCGCAGGATTGCCCTTCTTATCCAGGCGCGGATACTGCTTCCCGCAATCGCGCACCAGCTTAAAGATCGCCGGCTTCTGGCCAGATGTCTTGACAACATATCCGGCGAGGATCAATGGCTGCAGAAAATCCTTGATCGAGCAGCATCTGTGATCGGTGTGGAGGCTGATGTCATTGAGGGTAAACGACCGCTTCTTGCGGATCGCTTCCCACATGGCATCGCGGTCGAGTGATTTGCGTTTTGCCATGGCTAGAACTTCCGTGCTTGCGGCGGCGTCGAGGAATGAAGCGGGCGATTCCCCCATTCTGCCAAGCCAACCGTTTTCCAGCCTTCGCCGCGCGCGACGTAGGCAATCTTGTCGATGTTGGTGACGATTCGGCGCACTGAACCATTGGCCTCCTGCACCAGGCGATTCACAAAATCGTCACGCAACTCGATGTCAGGCGCATAGTGGCGAACCAGCGTGCGGACATCATTGCCATTGGCAGGCAGTGCCTGTGCCCAGTCCATCACGCGTCCGTGGAAACGCTCCCAGCGTTTGAGCTTTTGCGGCAATAGCTCCTCACCGATCAGCACGACCGGCGCCTTGCTTTGCTCGTAGAGGTCACGCACCAACTCAATCAGATTGCGCTCAATCAGGTTGTCCGCTTCATCAAGCATTAAAGGCCGCTGCGAAGTAGCCAGCTCTTCGGATACCTGATCTGCCATGGCCGCTATTGTGGGAGCGGGTTTAATGCCCATGCCGCGCGCAAGGATATTCTCGAGAAATGCCTTTTTCGTCCAAACGCTGCGTACCTCCACATAAATGGCTTGGTACTGCGCCGTCACAAAACCAACCGCTGTAGACTTTCCAAAGCCGCTTGGGCCTGAGAAAGTCACGATGCCGGGCAGATGCGACTCACGATTAATTGCCCGCAATAGCAGCTCCTCCAAAAGCCCGATATTGCGAAGGGGTGCAGCTCCGTGTACGCGGGCTGGAATGGTTTTTATGGTCGGCATAATCACTCTCCTACAAGTGGTTGGTTGTTGTTATTCTTGTCGTTTGGGGCAGTCGGAATAGTGGGGACAGTTGGGATATCCAAACCCAGCTCCGCTCGGCGTTTGGCGTAAAGCGCATCCGCTTGTGCCTGACGTTCACGCTGAAATCGGCGCGATTGCAGCCAGGCTTGGCCATCAACGCGCTCAAGCCATGCAATCTGTTCGGGTGGCAATGGCTTGCCTTCGGCGACCAGGCGGTCACATTCATCCAGTCGCTGGTGCTTGGCAGCGTCCAGGTCTTCTTCGACTGGTGCATTTTTCATGCGCGCAGCGACATGCTTCATGCGGATTTTAAGCTCAGGCGAGTCCGGCACGATGGGAGTGGCGGTCATTGCACGCGCCGCCGCTTCCAGCGCCGGCGAGGTATATCCCTCGGCCGGGCGCGGGAAGGCCTCAACGGTGCCGGCGGAATGCATCGAAAGGATCTGATCGGCCAGATCCTTCCGGTTGAGCTTACGGCGCACCGCGTTCAACTCTTTCTTCTTTTCGCCAATGAGCGCGGCCTGTGCAGCCTGCAGCTGACGGGCGAAGGCGGCTGGGTTGATGCCCAGCGTTTCCGGGTTGATTGCCTCGAAGAGGAACTCTTCATCATCGCTGAACGCATAAATGCGGCCCAGATCGGCAGGGTCGTGACGCACCATCACCTGCTTGCCGATGTAAGGCAGCAACGCTTCGCTGAGATATTGGCGGCCATCGATGCGCAGGCCCGACTTGGTCACCGACCGCATGCCGTTGCCACCGGCGATAGGCGCCAGCAGCAGGTCGAGTGCGCGGATGTCGTTGGGCTTACGCACCGCTTCCGGCCAGCTCGCGGCTTTCTCCATCGGTGAAGTGCCGATGCCTTCATGCACGGCGCGGCCATATTTGCCATCGGCCCATTTATCCAGCATCACCTGCAGCTCCGTGGAAGTCAGCTCGACAGAGAACATCGAGTCTGCGGATTCGCCCAGGCGCGATGCGAAATCCTTTTGATCGCGGATGCGTTGCCGGTCGGCGACGTTATGTCCGGAGAAGCCCGGCAGGATCGCCATCAGGTCGCGCTGCATCGTCCCAATCACGCGCTCGACGAAGGCTTTCTTCTCGGGCGAGTAAGGAGGGCTGATCTCCTGCTGGATGCCGAGCGCCGCCAGTGCGATCTTGAACCGGCGCGAGATAAAGTCGGCGCCGTTGTCGGTCTTGATGCTTTCCGGGAATCCCCATGCCATGACAGCCTTGCGCACCAGCAGCAGCGATCCCTCGGTCTTGGCGGTCTTGCTGACGCTAAACAAAGCGCGGCGGCTCCATACGTCGATAATGGCGTAGATGCTGTAGCGTCCGTCCTTGCAAAGCGCGTCGGCCGGGCTGGCGTCGATCTGCCATTGCTGGTTGAGCCGCTCGATGCTGCCGGTCGCGTCGCCGGCGGCGACGCGCATCTGGTTTTTGAACGTGCCGGGCGCGGTGATGGCGGTGAACAGCTGGGCGTTCTCGGTTTTCCATTCGACGATATGGCGCTCGAAAGCGCGAAGCGACGGCAACGCAACCTTCTTGCCGGCGACATCGAGCTGATTGCCGAAGCGGGCGCGCGTCATATCGCGCAAGTGCCCGCCCTTATAGTGGCGATTCTCCGACATCAGCGCGGCGATGTATGTGGCAACCTGACCGCCATTGGCGCGTTTGAGAACACCCGTTCCCTTGCGGCCACCATACTTGCCGCCAAGTGCTTCTGGCGCGGTCACCGCTATTGCACGCCAGCGGTGGAGGCTTGCCAGGGAGAAGTCCGCATAGACATTGAAGGGCAGATCGTTGGGCGTCTGCGCCGCCTGAAGCTTGTAGTTCGCCAGGAACAGTTGCTCGGCGCGCGTGATGCACTGGCCGGTGGTGCGGCAATACTTCTCGAAATACTGGACGATCATCAGCTTGGCGGCCTGCCGCTCGATCCTGCCGACGTGCGGAATAGCCGCGCTCAGCCCCTCGATAGGAGCGAGCAGGTTCACGCACTTAGAAGCCTCTACCATGCGCCCGATGATTGCCTTTTGTAATGCAGCAGGCAGCGTGGCAAGCGGGTACTCAGACCCGCCGCCGCGTGCTTCTCTAGGTTTGCTGGGCCACCGTCCCTTTTTCGCAAGGTATTCTATACCTTGCCGAGTATTGGGCCAGCCCGATAGCGTCATCTCCGCCAGTTCCCGCGCAGTATATGCTACCTTAATCATGCACGATCTCCTTTTCGTCGAGATCGGTTTGCGCGCTAAAGTGAAATGGCCAATTTTTTTGCGCCAGTTCTTTAATTCTCTCTTTAGTATGAGGAAAGCCCGGCAGAACAATTTTAGTCATGGTTTCCCCCATTTAATAGGCGATTAGTTAGCGCGTTAATAACGGTCGGGTTCTCAAGCTCGATACCCAGCGACTTCTGTTTGTTGGCCAGATTGCGGCGAATCACTTCCGATGCGCCCCATTCCGCGCAGCGGGCAAGGTCGGGCGTTAATGCCCGCAACCCGCAGCTCTCGACGAAATAATGGATGGGCCGCATGTCGCCGGTGACCTCGCAAAGCCCACGCAACGCATCCACATGGATGCGGCGATTGATGGTGGCCTTGGCTGTCCACTCGTCGAGGTGTGTTTTGGTGATTCTGCGGCCCAGCTTATCGGTCATGCGTGCGGCTATTTCTTCGCGGTCGAGCGGGTTAACGGGGCGTCTGGCCGCGTCGTCGAGCAGCTCCTTGAGCGTGTTGCGCAGATGGAAATCAAAGTCGGAAAGCCCGGCAGGCGATCCGCCCTCGAGCGTAAACACATCATCCACCGACACCTCAAATGAGAAGGTGAGCTGGTTTTTTGCGGCGGCACCGGACTTTTTACGCGGCATGTTCTTTCCCCCGGTGCATGGTTGCCGCCTGCTGTTCGGCAGTGATTACCGCGTAGAGTTGCGGGTACTGCTCGCGCACGAATCGGTTTCTTGGATTGCCACGCAGCAGGCGGCGGCACATGGCCTCCACCTCCTTCGCGGTTTTTTCTGACAGTCCCTTGCGCCAGGCGATTTCCTGCTCGCGCTCTTGTGCTTCGCGTTTCCACATGGGCTGCAGGTGCAGCTGGTGCTCAAGCGCATCGCTCAGCGGGTAGATTGGATCGCCTTTGCTCGCAGCATACCAGCGACCGGCGACGAGGCAGATGTCATCATGCAGCCAGTTCGGCAGCGCCTTCTGGATGACGCTGTAAAGCTGTGCCCTGGCGAGGTTGCTCATTGGCCCCTCCGCGCGTCTTCCATCTTCGTCCATTTGTGGTAGCCGTCGCGCAGCACGAAAGGCAAGGCCAGCAGGATAGCAATTAAAGTGACATTTAATGCGCGATGAAGGCTAACCATTGCGCCCTCCGCCGGATGATGTATCCATATGTGTGACCAGGCGCTTGAGAAGGGTACGCAGGCATGTCAGGCAGATGCCTGCGTGCGCATTGAATGTGAAGCCTTCTTCCATCGGCATGTCGGCAGGTTTACGGCCGCAGACAAAGCAGAAGCCGTTGCCCTTCCCGCATGTGCGGCAGGGCGGCGTGAGTTTGGAACTATGCGTCATCATCACCTCCACTGAACAGAACACAGAGGAAAAACAGCATCAGCACGGCAGGCGAGATAAAGACGTCGACGATGGTGCGGATCATTCTCATGCGACGTTCTCCTGATAGCGGCAGATGGCCTCGGCCATTTCGATGCTGATGCGACCTGCGCTCACATGGCCGAGCAGCCAGTTGGCAAACGGCAACGCGCCATTGTCCGAAGGCAGGGTGGCGCGCCGTGCCAGGCGCATTTCAGCAGCAATCAGATGTTCGGCGGGGAGATGTAAAAAATGTGCACTCATGCCTGCCTCGCCGAGAAACCGGGCTGCATGATCATGACGCGCCGTTCCCAGACCGCAGCGGCCTGATGTGCCTCATCCTCGGTCAGGTATTCTTCATGCCAGCAGGTGTTCCAGATAGGGGTGACTTTGCATGTCGGCGACAGGCGCATGAAGGCAACCGTTCTGCCATGGACGGCGGCGCGGCGGGTCTTGCCGATTTCGCGCATCTGCGCCGGCGTCATTGAGCGCTCGGGTCGGGAATAGATTGCCGGCGCCACTTCGGAGCGGAGCGGTTGGTAGTGAATGATGTCGTTCTCGCTATCTGTGTAGGCGCGGCTATGCATGATGCGCCCCGTCGCTTTTTGCAGGCGTGGCGGCGGAGAAAACCGCCACGCCCTCCCCCCGCGCTTGCCGTGCGCTTCTGTCAGGATGGTGGGGAGATTCCGTAGAGCCGAAAATGGCTGCTAATTCAGAGGGGCTTTTTTTGCGGTGACAGAGCCCCGCATTAGGGTTAGGGTTACGCTTAGATTTTAGCAGTCCAATGCGCTGGCCACTTTGATCATACCAAAGCGGCCAGATGTCATGCACGGATAGGCCAAGGAAGTTTGCGATAGCAATTTGCGCGGATGGAAAAGGGGCTCTGAGAGCGTGGCTACCTGCGGTGCGGTGAAGCCCAGCCTCCAACCCGATATCGATCAGCGTTTTTCCACGCTTTCGTACAGCGGCCTTGATATCTTCCGCATGCCAGTTTTTGGTACGTGCCATATCTCTCCTTTGAAGACCGGGTGGAGCCGGTTTTTTTTGGTGTGGTTGATTCGACTAATGCACCCATAATAAGGTTTGCCGATGTTTAGTCAACGGAAAACATTATTTTGCGGGTTCAGGTTGGAAGGATTGCCTTTTATAACAATTCTAAAACATTGAATTATTAGGGAAAAACGCCAAGATGCAAAAGCAGATTAAACCTGCAAAAAAATCGGCAAACCTTACTTCTGATCGCATCGCTTTCATCGAGAGGCTGAATTTTTGCGTGGACAAGGTGGGCAGCGTAGCGGCTCTAGCCCGCGCCTCGGGCATCAGTGCGCCGACTATCGCTGATTATATGGCAGGTTCTGATCCATCAAGAGAGCGGGTGGTGGCAATGGCACGTGCAGCCAGCGTTTCCTTTTTGTGGCTTGGAGTAGGCGAAGGCACTCCGGATGGAAAACCAGCCCCACTTCAGGAGAGTGATATCATCCGCAATATGGCGGAAAGCCTGCCTGACCGGATGAAGTGGGTCGTCAAGGAGATGGGCGGCGTCATGCCTATTTCACTGACAACCAGAATCGATGATAAGCTAATCGATGCCTTCATGGCGGGCAAAGAAGAGCCGACAATTGAGCAGCTTAATTTGATTGCCCAGGTCGCAAACCTTGATGCGGGCTGGCTCATTTCCGGCAAAGGTTCGATGGAGCGTATTCAGGGCATGAACATGCCTCAGCCGCGAGCGGTTGAGCGCGCAGCAATAGCTCAGGAGCCTGTGAGCGAGGATTCCTTCCGCCTGCCGGTGATGAATGTCGAGGCCAGCGCCGGCGACGGCGCGGCGGTTATCAAAGAAGAGGTCGCCGAATATATGAGCCTGAGCCGCTCAGTGGTGCGCTCGCTTGGCCTTACGCGGGGCGAGGCCTTCGTTGTTTATGCGCGCGGCGAGAGCATGGAGCCCGTGATTAAAGGCGGAGAACTGCTGGTTTGCAGCAGCGCCGAACGCCATTTGAAGGCAGGTGACGGTATTTACCTGTTGCGCTTGGAAGGAGAGATACTCGTCAAACACTTGCAGCGCCTACCCCGAAACAAGGTGCGCGTCTTCTCGGAAAACCCCCGTTACGAGCCGTTTGAAGTGACCATAAACGACGGCATCGATTTCAGAATCCTTGGCAAGGTGCTTCATGCTCTCCGTCAGGTATAGGCCACTATCAAACCAAGTGTCGCATCGTCCGAAAATGGGGGGTCAAAGTGTCGCACAGCGATTTTTACACAGACGAGCGATGCACCAATTTCAGAAACGCCGAAGCGCCCGGCCACTGTTGGTCTCGTCCCACCTTGTCCCACTTAACGCCGGTTAATCCCGGCACTTATCCATTTACCATTCAAAGTGTCGTTGGACAGCGCCTTAGCTTACTCCCAATCGGCGTCATCCTCGCTGATGAGCGCGCCTTTCATCGACGGGCCATAGCGGTGGACGCGCGCGCGGTCGCCGCTGATGAGGTGGTGCCAGCGGGGCAGGGGCTGGCCGAACGCGACGAGGCGGTAGGCGCAGCTATGCGGTAGCCAGTCGAGTTCCAGCACATTCTCAGGCGTCACCTTAATGCAATCCGGCACGTTTTGCTGGCGGTTGGCGTAATCGCTGCATTGGTGGGATTTGAGGCATAAATAGCGGCAGGCGGCATTGCTCAGCGCAATCTCGCCGGTGTCTTCGTCCTCGACGCGAATCTGGCAGCACAGGCCGCAGCCATCGCAGAGCGATTCCCACTCGGCCTCGCTCATTTCGGCCATCGGTTTGCCGAGGAAAGCGGGCGGTTTTTGGGGTGGTTTGCGCATCGCCCCTGCATAGCGAAACCGCCCGCCGCCGTCACGCGGATTTATTGAAAAAGCTGAAGGCCTGCGCGCGTTTTTAGGCTGAAGGGCGAATCTGCGTTGTGCCGGTGGGCGGTTTCGCCTATCCTTAGGTGATGCATCTGGTGGCTTACCTTCTTCTCATCAACCTGCTGACCTTCGCGCTCTACTGGCACGATAAGCGCGCGGCAATGCGCGGCGGCTGGCGCATCCCCGAGGCCAGCCTGCTGCTGGGCGGGTTTCTGGGCGGCACCCCGGCGGCGTTGACGGCGCAGCGGCGCTTGCGCCATAAAACGCGCAAAGGCAGCTTTCAGTTCAAGTTCTGGGCGCTGACGGCGGTTCAGGCCGGGCTGCTGTTCTGGCAACCACCGTTGCTGCGTGCGCTCATCCAGCATTTCGCCGCGTAAATCTGCCACAGCGCAAAAATCAATGACAATCTTTGCAGGCATTGCACAGTAAGGTGCTTCTATCACCATGATTTTTATGGCATGGTGGGGTGTAGGGCATTTCCCCTTTCGCTCGTTGACGTCGCGGTTACCCACCTGTCAGGCATCGCTACTTAAGGTACATGCGTGGTAAGGTGCGAACAGCAACGGCAACACGTGCAAAGCGCCTTGCCCGCGAAGTTCGCTATCACTGACTGGAGCCTCTATGTCACGCGCTGTTATTGTCGGCTATACCCGTTCCCCTTTCACTCCCGCTTACAAAGGCCAGCTGGCCGGCGTACGCCCCGACGATCTGGCGGCGACGATCATCCGGGCGCTGATTGCCAAGACAGGTGTGAAGGCCGAGGATGTCGAGGACGTGATTCTCGGCTGCGCCTTCCCCGAGGGCGAGCAGGGCTTCAACCTCGCGCGGATGGTCGGGTTGCTGGCGGGCTTGCCCGTCACTACGGCGGGGCTGACCGTCAACCGCTGGTGTGGGTCGAGCATGGAGGCAATTCATATCGCGGCGGGCAATATCGCCACCGGTAAAGGCGAGCTGTTCGTCGCCGCCGGGGTCGAATCCATGAGCCGTATCCCCATGGGCGGCTTCAACCCACTGCCCAACCCTGCGCTTTATGCGACCATGCCCGACGCCTATATCGGCATGGGGATGACGGCAGAAAATGTTGCCAAAAAATTCCATATCGAACGCAAGGCGCAGGAAGATTTCGCGCTGGCCTCGCACCGTAAGGCGGCGGCGGCGAACTTTGCGGACGAAATCACTCCTATCACCACCAAAGCCGGGGTGGTGGATACGGATGGCACGATTCGCGCCAACTCGACGCCCGAGGATTTGGCGAAGCTGAATCCGGTGTTCGATGCGCGCGGGACGGTGACAGCAGGCACCAGCAGTCCGTTGACGGATGGGGCGGCGGCGGTGATTGTCGCCAGCGAGGCGTATGCCAAAAAGCACAAGCTGCCGATGTTGGCGGCGGTGAAGTCGATGGCGGTCGCAGGGCTGGAGCCGGGGCTTATGGGGCTTGGGCCGATTACGGCGTCGAAAAAGGCGCTCGCGCGGGCAGGGCTGGCCATCAAGGATATGGACGTTATTGAACTCAACGAAGCGTTCGCCGCGCAGTCGCTGCCGTGCATTGCCGAACTCGGCTGCGATGCGGCGCGGGTGAATGTCGAGGGCGGGGCGCTGGCACTTGGCCACCCACTCGGGGCATCGGGCGCACGCATCACCGGTAAGGCAGCGCTGCTGTTGAGTCGCGGCAAAGGCAAGTATGCGCTGGCGACAGCCTGTATCGGCGGCGGCCAAGGTATTGCCACCATTCTGGAGCGCATCTGATGCGCGCTGCGCTGACAGCGGCGGTGCTGGCGCTGGGCCTGCCGGTGGCAGCGCTGGCTGCGGAACTGCTGCATGAGGGAAAATTCTGGCGCAATTGCGAGGTCGATGCGCAATGTGTGGTGGTGGAAGGCGCGTGCAGCAAAACCTCAGTCAATGCGGCGTTTGAGGGTGAGGCGGTCGCCTACTACCGGCAGGAGGCCGCCCGTGGCACATGCGCGCCGCAACCGTTCTGGAAAAGCAACGACGTGGTGGCGCGCTGCTATCTTGGCGGCTGCCAGACCATCACCCGGCAGGACCGTGCGGCGGAGAAGAAATAATGGCATTGCTGGATGAAGTGCGCGCAAAAAGGACGCAGCTGCTTGAAGCGGCAGGGCATTACGGCGTGAGCGATATCCGCATTTTTGGGTCGGTGGCGCGCGGAGAGGAGCGTGCAGACAGTGACGTGGATTTTCTGGTGCATCTGGCGGATAATCGCGATTACATTGATCTTGGCGGGTTTCAGCATCGCAGTGCGGAAATTCTCAACCGCCATACCGATGTGCTGTTGGATAGCCACCTTAACAAATATATCGCACCCTACATTCTCAAGGATGCAACACCGCTATGAAAGCCAAAATTGCCACTCCTTATATCGCACATATTCTGGAGTCAGTCGCGCTGATCCGGGAGTATGTTCGTGGGGGCAAGGCCGTCTTTTTAGAGGACAGCAAAACCTACGATGCGGTCATTCGCCGTTTGCATACGCTGGCCGAGGCGACCGTGCATCTGCCTGAAGGGATTACACAGGCGCATCCTGAAATTCCGTGGCAGGCGATTGCGGCCTTTCGCCACATTCTCGTCCATGAATATCTTGGTACAATTGATGCCGATAAAGTATGGCAGGTGATAGAGAAGCGGTTGCCGGAGCTTGAGGCGGTGCTGAGCCAATACAAAGGGGATCTGAAATGACAGACATCAAACAGGTAGCGGTTCTTGGTTCGGGGGTCATGGGTTCGGGGATTGCGGCGGTGCTCGCCAATGCAGGTATTCCCGTGCTGCTGCTCGATATTGTCCCCAAAGAAGGGCCGAGGAATGCGCTGGCCGAAGGCGCGATTGAAAAGCAGTTAAAGGGCGGCACGCCTGGGTTTGCGCATAAAAAATATGCGCGGCGGGTAACGGCGGGTAATTTCGAGGATGATCTGGCCAAACTCGCCGCGTGCGACTGGATTATCGAAGTGGTGGTCGAAAAACTCGACGTGAAGCAGGAAGTCTACCGCAAGATCGAAGCGGTACGCAAAAAAGGCTCCATTGTTTCCTCGAATACCTCGACATTGCCGCTGCATGTGCTCATCAACGGCATGCCGCAAAGTTTTGCGGATGATTTCCTGATTACCCATTTTTTCAATCCGCCGCGTTTCATGCGCCTGCTCGAGGTGGCCAAGTCGCCACATTTTGCAGCGGATCGTTTTGCAGCATTCTGCGACTTCGCCGACCGCGCTCTTGGCAAAGGCGTGGTGCCGTGCAAGGACACGCCGGGCTTTCTTGCTAACCGTATTGGCGTCTACTGGATGACGGCAGGGCTGGTCGAGGCATTGCGTACCGGCATTACGGTCGAGGCGGCGGATGCAGTGATGGGCAAGCCGCTGGGCTTCCCGAAAACGGGGATGTTCGGGTTGTACGATTTAATCGGGATCGATCTGATGCCGCTGATCGCCAAAGCGATGCTGGCGACGCTGCCCGAGGGCGACGCGTTCCGCACGCTGTATGAATTACCGCCGCTGGTGCAGAAAATGATTGCGGATGGCTATACGGGGCGTAAAGGCAAGGGCGGCTTCTACCGCATGAACAAAGGCGCGGGTGGCAAAAAAACGCTCGAAGCCATCGACCTCAAAACCGGCGAATATGCACCGCAGAAAAAACCGAAGCTCGAATCGCTCGATGCGGCAAAAGCAGGCATCGCGGCGTTGTTTACGCATCCCGATGTCGGCGGCCAGTACGCCCGCGCGGTCATGCTCCAAACCCTGCATTATGCGGCCAGCCTGATTCCCGAAATCTCGGACGATATTTACTCCGTCGATGCGGCGATGCAGATGGGCTACAACTGGAAATACGGCCCCTTCGCGATGATTGATAAACTCGCCGCACAGGGTAAATCCGGCACCGAGATTTTTGCGGCGGCGTTGCAGCAGGCCGGGATGGAGGTGCCGCCGATTATTGCGCAAAGCCTCGGCAAAAAACTCTACGATGTGGTCGATGGCAAACGGCGGCAATTCAGCATTGGCGGCCAGTTTGCGCCGGTGCCGATTCCGGATGGCTCGCTGATGCTCGAAGACATCAAGCTCACGCGCAAACCCGTGCACAAAAATGCCTCGGCGCAGCTGTGGGATCTGGGCGACGGCGTCGCCTGCCTCGAACTGACCAGCAAGCAGAACACCTGGGACCCTGAGAACCTGAAAATGGTCGCGCAGTTGCCCGAGATTGTGCGCAGCAATTTTAAGGCGCTGGTCGTCGGAACGGATAACGATCATTTCAGTTTTGGCGCCAATATCGGCTACTTCCTGCTCGCGTGTAACACGGCGAGCTGGTGGGCAATTTCGGATATGATTAAGCAAGGGCAGGACGCTTTCATGGGCCTGAAATACGCGCCCTTCCCGGTGGTCACCTCGCTGTCGGGCATGGCGCTGGGCGGCGGCTGCGAGCTGAACCTGCATGCGGATGCAGTGCAGGCGCATCTGGAGTCCTATATCGGGCTGGTCGAGGCAGGCATTGGGGTCATCCCCGGCTGGGGCGGCTGTAAGGAGCTTTTGCTGCGGCATATTGCAGCGGGCGAAGCCGCACAAAAAGCCATCATGGCGGGCAAAAAACCCGACCCGTTCATCGGCGGTGGGCCAATGCCGGCGATTTCAAAAGTGTTCGAGTATATCTCGATGGCAAAAGTCGCAGGCAGTGCCGCCGAAGCGCAGGACATGCTGATTATGAATGCCGCCTCGCGCATCAGCATGAACCGCCGCCGTGTGCTGGCCGATGCGAAATCGCGTGCCCTCGAACTGGCGGTGGATTACGCGCCCCCCGTGCCACGCACGGTGCGGTTGCCGGGAGCGTCGGGCTATACGGCACTGAAACTTGCGGTCGATAATTTCCGTGCGTCCGGCAAGGCGACGCCGCATGACGAAGTGGTCAGCCTCGCGCTCGCCCGCGTGCTGACCGGCGGCGATACCGATATCACGCAGGAGGTAAGCGAGCAGCACCTGCTCGACCTCGAACATGATATTTTCATGGAGCTTTGCAAAACCACCGCCACGCGTGACCGCATCGCGCATATGCTCAACACCAGTAAACCGCTGAGGAATTAGCGCCATGAACCTCGACGAACTGCGCCGTTACAAACCGCAGATTGAGGCGATTGCCTTCAAGCATGGCATCACGAACATCCGCGTGTTTGGTTCGGTCGTGCGCGGGGAGTCGCGGCCGGATAGCGACGTGGATCTGCTGGTGCATTATACGCGGCGTTTGCCGTGGGCAGGGGTGGGCGTGCGGCGGGAAATAGCGCAGATTATTGGATGCCCTGTCGATATGGCGAATGATGAATGCCTGAAACAGCAATTAGCGCCTTATATTCTGCGCGAGGCGGTGCCGCTATGAAGGTATATCGGTTGTATTTTGAAGAGATGTTCAGCTTTGCTACAGAAGCAACGCAGATAGCTCAGGCCCAAGGAAATGACAGGCTGCGCAAGCTGGCGCTCGAACGGGCGTTGGTGATAATCGGGGAGGCCGCCAAAAAAATACCGCGTGATTTGCAATCGGTCTATCCGCAGATTTTGTGGAAGGATATTATTGATCTTCGCAATGTCATCTCGCATGGGTATGACGAACATACGCTTGCGGAGTTAGAGGCGATGGCCGCACAGGAAGTGCAAGCACTTGCAGGTGTTCTGCGCAATATTCTCGCACATTACGAGGAGTAAGATTATGCCCACCTACACCGCGCCGTTGAAAGACTATCAATTCCTCATCAATCATTTCCTCGAACTCGACAAACATGCCGATATTGAGGGCTTCAGCGAAGCGCGCGACCTGGTCGAGCCGCTGCTCGCCGAATCGGCCAAGCTGTGCGAGGAGGTGCTGTTCCCGCTCAACGTGGTGGGTGACAGACAGGGCCTGAAGTTCGATAAAGGCAGCGTCATCACCCCCGCCGGTTTCAAGGAGGCCTACGCGGCTTATGTCGAAGGTGGCTGGCCGACCCTGACCTGGCCGGCCGAATTCGGCGGGCAGGGCATGCCGGAGTTTCTCAACATGCCGATGCTTGAGATGGTCTGTTCGAGCAACCTCTCGTTCGGCCTCACGCCGGGGCTGACGCATGGGGCGATTCACGCGCTGCTGCTGCATGCGAGTGAGGAGCTGAAAAAGATATACCTGCCAAAGATGATTTCGGGTGCGTGGTCGGGCGTGATGTGCCTGACCGAGCCGACAGCGGGCACCGATCTGGGCTTGCTCAAAACCCGCGCTGAACCAAATACGGATGGCAGCTACAACATTACCGGTACCAAGATTTTTATTTCGGCGGGCGAGCAGGATCAGACTGAAAACATCATCCATCTCGTGCTCGCGCGCCTGCCCGATGCGCCCAAAGGCAGCAAGGGTATTTCACTGTTTGTCTGCCCAAAATTTCTGGTGAATGCGGATGGCAGCATCGGTGCGCGCAACGGTTTTGCCTGCGGCAGTATCGAGCATAAACTCGGCATTCATGCCTCGCCGACCTGCGTCATGAACTATGACGGTGCAACAGGCTGGCTGGTCGGTGAGGCGCATCGCGGCCTGCCTGCCATGTTCACGATGATGAACACCGCGCGGCTGTATGTCGGCGTGCAGGGGCTGGGCGTTGCCGAAGCGGCGTACCAGAACGCGCTGGCCTACACGCGGGAACGCTTGCAGGGTCGCGCACTGACCGGAGCGAAGTTCCCCGACAAGGTGGCCGACCCGATCACCGTCCACCCGGATGTGCGGCGGATGCTGCACACGATGAAAGCCTTTACCGAAGGTGCGCGGGCGCTGGCCTTGTGGACGGCGCGTGAGGTCGATATCGCCCACCGCCACCCGGATGCCGACGCGCGTGCGGCAGCAGATGATTTTGTGCAGCTCGTGACGCCCATCCTCAAATCCTCGCTGACCGACGGTGGCTTTGAAACCGCCTCCACCGCCATGCAATGCTTCGGCGGCTATGGCTATATCGAGGAGTACGGTGCCAGCCAATACCTGCGCGACGCCCGCATCGCCATGATTTACGAAGGCACCAACGGCGTGCAGGCGATGGATCTGGTCGGCCGTAAACTGCCGTTTGATACGGGGCGTTATTTAAGCCGCTTCTTCCACCCGGTGGATGCGTTTATCGCTGAAAATCGCAACGACCCGGCGATGGCCGAATTCACCAAACCGCTCAAAGCGCACCTGAAATACCTGCAACAGGCGACGATGTGGATCGGTACGATGGGGTTTGTGAATCCGAACCATGCCGGGGCCGGAGCGGTGGAATACCAGAAGATGTTCAGCCTCGTGGTCTTTGCCTATATCTGGGCGAAACAGGCGAAACTGGCACTAGCGCTGAAGGATTCCGACCCCGAGTTCATGCAGGCGAAGCTGGCGACGGCGCGGTTCTATTACGCCAAAATCCTGCCCGGCACGATCTCGCTGCTGGCCAGCATCACCGCCGGTGCCGACCCGGTGATGGCCGAGGCAGGGTTTTAGGGAGTAGCCAGTTGCCGGTAGCCAGTAGCCAGTAGTCAGTAGCCAGTGAAGGAAAGAAGTGAAGGAAAGAAGTGAATAGAGGATGGTGGCTGACGAGGGGAGTCGCCCCCTCTCCCGCAGGCGGGAGAGGGTTGGGGTGAGGGAAGCGGCAAGAGAAGAGTCGCGTAGTAAAAAAGTGAGTGGCGCCACCCACGGTTTACACCCCACACTCAACCCACAGCCTCCAGCGCCCAACCCCACCGTTTGTCATGCCAAACGTGATTTGGCATCCATCACAGCTAAGTCGGCGCCGGAGATTTTTGCGAAGAGGCTGGATGCCAGCTTGAAGCTGGCATGACAAGCGATGGGGAAGCGGCTGATGGCGGTCAGCCTGCGCAGGGCACCACCCCCGCCCCGCGTCGTTGCGAGGCGCGGGCGGAACCGCACTACGCACCCTCACGGTGAAAGGCCGAAGCAACCCACCTTCACTCCCCGCGCCTGAGGCACTTCCTCCAACTCCCCCCTCGCGGGGGAGTCGAAACGCTTCTTAAGCGTTTCGGTGGGG